>CAZDKY010000040.1:0-11709 GCA_964506505.1 uncultured Syntrophomonadaceae bacterium | reverse complement strand
GAAACTGATTATGATTACGCTTACTCGGGAATTGCTTTTAGATTCAGCGGCGATTTCTTCGAGCAGCGGGAAATGGATTTTTTTAACGGAAGTGCTCTGATGCTGGCCCAGGGGCGAGGCATAGCGGGTGGAAGTCACTCGCTTCGCTCAGTGGATCTGGAAAGCTTGAACACCATAAAAACACATATCGAACTAAGCCTGAGGGGAACAACAGATTCGGACAATGCCGCTGTAATTATCAGGATGGAGAAGGATGCTATTAATCACATTGAAAACATGCGGCTTAATGCTATTGCCGAGCTTAACAGGCAGTTCAAGAGCGATCAGAAAATGGATGGAGAAGCCTTTGCCAAGGAAATGGAAAAAATAAACAGTTACTTTGATCAAATGCTGGTTGACGTTAAAAATAGTTACAGTGAAGCAAAGAAAAATGTGCGGTTGATCAGCCAGATCAGCCTGCCTGGCCACAATGCAAAATCAAACGTTGGAGTGGAAATGGATCCCGGTGAAAGCGGCTCAATTAAGCAGGAAGTATATTCTGCTGAAGGGCCGGATGGTAAGTACCTGGAAATGAACAACCGTTTCACCAATACCGGGGGTGTAACGAAACGTGAGCTTGTTGTTGATGGTTTTATAAATGAACAAATGCGTGTTGATGGTTATGCCGAGGTCTGGGATTCGACGGAAGTAAGAAGCGGCAGTATGAAAACCGGTTTTTGGGATCCGCTTTTTTAAAAATATAATTATTGATGTGTTATACTGGGAGGTGAAAGGCACACAGGCCGGCAGCCTCCTTTAATTTTGACACAGAAAATGGCAAATAGTATACTGTTAGTAACAACAGGGTAGTAATATTCACAAACGGAGGTGAATCTGGAGAATGAACAACGAAAATGAAATTACCGAAAAACACAATATATCGCAAAAACGAGCTGAGGAACTTAAGGCTACCTTAGAGGATTACCGCGAGGCTGTTAAGAAGATTCCCACAGGTTTTACAGAATGGGACAGAATCATGGCAAACCAAAGAAGAATCAGGGAATATTTTAAAGCTTCAGAAGAAGATTGGGGCAACTGGCACTGGCAGTTAAAAAACAGGGTTACCAATACAAAAATTTTAAAAGAACTTTTACCGCTCGAGAAAAAGGAAATTGAGGAAATTGATAAGACCGGTTCATATTTTCGCTGGGCTGTTTCTCCTTATTATCTGAGCCTAATCGATCCGGACAATGTGAATGACCCGGTGAAGATGCAGAGTATTCCTTCAATAAATGAATACCTTGATCAGGCTGGGACTGAAGATCCCATGGCTGAAGAATATACTTCACCAACGCCGGCTGTTACACGACGCTATCCGGACCGCCTTATTATAAAAGTAACCAATCAATGTGCCATGTACTGCCGGCACTGTCAAAGGCGCCGGTCAATCGGTGAAAAAGATTTAGCCACATCAAGAGAAGAACTAGAAGCAGCAATTGAATATGTCCGCCAGAATGAAGAGATCCGTGATGTCCTTCTTACCGGTGGAGATGGTTTTATGCTAGACAACCAGACCATTGCCTGGCTGCTTGACGAACTGGATACCATCCCTCACTTGGAAATCAAAAGATTCGGTTCGCGGACGCCGGTAACAATGCCGATGAGAATTGACGATGAACTATGCCGCATTCTTTCGGAGCACCTGCCGGTTTACATGAATTCTCATTTTAACCATCCACTTGAAGTAACTCCGCTTTCAAGAGAGGCTTGTTTTAAATTGGCCCGAGCAGGTGTAGGCCTTGGCAACCAGATGGTCCTTCTCAAGGGAATCAATGATGATCCTTTTATTGTGCGCAAATTGAACCAGGACTTGCTCAGGATCATGGTTCGCCCCTATTATATATTCCATGCCAAGGCGGTAAGGGGCACTTCTCATTTTCGAACCAAGGTGGAAAAAGGAATCGAGATCATGGAAAAATTGAGGGGGCATACTTCAGGACTGGCGGTTCCCTATTATATCGTCAATGCACCTCTAGGGCAGGGTAAAACGCCGATGCTTCCGGAATACCTGGTCAGCAGTGCAACTGATCATATTATGATCAGGACATGGGAAAATAAAGTGTTGCGATATGACAACTAGCTAAAGATGCGGTGTAAATAAATAACTAAATTCAAAAAGGGGGAGAACCTTGAATATTCTCCCCCCTTTTTGATCTTCAATAATTATTAGGTGACTGTGATACTTCAGCAGTATGAATTGAATTAATATTTATCCTTATTTTTTACCCGTAGTTTTTGTTCCATTATTACTGACAGCTTTGAGAATTAATTTCCAGTCAACATATTTATCACAGGTTTCCCTAACCTGGTTTATTGCTCTTTCGTCTTCAGGATGGATACTCCAGTAAATAGAATGCAGATTTTCAATAGTGGTGTAAGTATCCTGGTGAACCATTATTACAGGAACACCTTTTTCTTCCGCTTTGGCAAGAACCCGCACGTCAGGATAAAGTCCCCCTGTCAGGATAAGAACCGAGGTGCTGGTTTCCAGGGCGGTTAAAGCCATATCGCTGCGGTCACCGCCGGTAATAACTGCTTTATGAGGAGCACGGCGCAGGTAGCTTAAAGCACTTTCGATATTCATGGTGCCGATAACTACTTCTTCAACTATCCTGTCCAGGCGATCGGGCGCAGCCAGGATTTCTCCCTGAAGGATGTCATAAAATTCGGCGACTGTAGGAGAAGACACCTCGATTTGTCTCGGGAGCAAACCCAAAACAGGGCAGTATTTTTCCTCAATTAAAGGTTTGTAAATACTGTTGCTTGTATTCCATTGAGTAGGAGTAACGTTACAGAATACAGCGCCGATAATCGGAATTTTATGCTGTTTCCAAAGTTCGAGATAGAGCAGGTTCTGGTCAAACTGAAAGTCATCATCCGCCCTGACGACTGGAATAACTGAAGCCTGGAATTTTTCAGCCAGACTGAAATCGTCAAGCCCTTTGTTATAACCGATGAAAGGTTCAATACTGCCGTCTATGAGAACGACGTCGTATCCATCAGAACAGCGTTTAAAAGCCTTTTCGACCCGTGAGATAAGATTGCGCTCGTTTTCCTTTAAAAAACCGCTGGTCAGGTAATGAGCGTTTACAGTGAGCGGTGAAATAGTTTCGCTGGAAAATGGCAGTGACAGTATTTGCCGCATTAGAACAACATCGTCATCATCTTTTTTGACCAGACCCTTACGAAAACTAAAGGGTTTAAAATATGATACTTTTAGTCCTTCGTCTTTTAGTTTCATCCCGATACCCAGGGCAGCGGCTGTTTTTCCGCCACCTGATTTACCAGAAAAATATAATGTTTTCATCCTGTTCACCTCGTTAAGAAATTATTCTTACGTTCCATTCATTTCTATAGTTATTTTAACATCGAGAGCAGTTGTACCCCTGGTGTGAACACGAACCGGGTTAATATCCATTTCGGTTATTTCACTGAAATCATTGACCAGGCGGGTGGTTCTAAGCAAAGTATCAGCAAGGGCATTGAGGTCTGACGGTTTTTCACCGCGGTATCCTTTCAACAGGGTATAGGCTTTTGTTTCGGAAATCATTTTTTTAGCCTCTTCTATGCTGGTCAAAGACGAGCCCAGGCGGAAAGAAACATCTTTAAGAAGATTAACATATATTCCACCGAGTCCGAACACAACCAGCGGACCGAACTGGACGTCTCTTGACATTCCTATGATTACTTCAATACCCTTATCAACCATGTTCTGTACTTCCACACCGTATATGGGTGCATCGGGCATGTGGTAGCTCACGCTTTCCATAATTTCTCTGTAGCCTTTACGAACCTGATTTTCTGATAGCAGCCCGATTTGTACACCGCCCACATCAGTCTTATGAGCAATACGAGGCGAAGAAATTTTCAGGGCAACAGGATATCCGATTTCCTCGCTGATCTGACAGGCTTCGTCCTCGTTTTTTGCCAGGGCGCTTTTACTGACAGGGATACCGTAAGCATCAATTACTTTTGTTGCTTCATGCCCAAGCAGAACTGCTCGCCTGTCAGCGGCAACATCTTCGAGGATTTTTCTGACAGATTCTTTGTCTATATCTTTAAAGTTTTTAATCGGAACTGGTTTCCTGGTTTTTTTATATTCGGCGTGACGAACCATGCCTTCCAGAGCGTGGACAGAAGATTCAGGAAAGGTAAAGCAGGGCACTCCATTTTCAATAAGATGCTTTTTGCCGTTGGCAAGGGATTTCCCTCCCATATATACTGCCATTACTGGTTTGTCCGCGTATTTATTCTTCAATTCAATAATCGTTTTTGCCGTTTGCTTTGCCTTAATTACAGCTGTTGGACAGAGCAATACCAGGGCACTGTCTACATTGTCATCTTCCAACACTGTTTGAAGGGCGAAACGGTAACGCTTTTCGGTTGCATCTCCCAGGATATCCACCGGGTTATAAATATTGCCTTCAGTTGGAAGATTATTGCGCATTTTATCGATGGTTTCCTTTGTGAAACGGGCCATTTGAAGGCCATGTCTTTCAATAGCGTCGGTCGTAACGATAGCAGCACCGCCAGCATTGGTGACAATAGCAGTGCGTTTACCCCCCGGGTTGGGCTGGGTTGAGAAAGCCCTGGCCAGATCGAACAGCTCATTCATGCTTTTAACCCGTAATACTCCGCTTTGTTTGAAAGCTGCTTCATAGGCACGGTTGCTGCCGGCCAGAGCACCGGTATGAGAACTTGCTGCCTGAGCACCTGCACTGCTGGTACCTGATTTAAGAATAATAATGGGTTTGCGCTTGGAAACCTCTGAACAGATCTCAACAAAGCGTGGTCCATCAATGATGTCTTCAAGGTAACAGAGAATAACATTTGTATCCGGATCGTCACCACAGCTGGCAATGAAGTCAATCTCATTTAAATCGGCTTTATTGCCAAGACTGACAAAGCGTGAAAAACCGAGATTCATCTGGAAACTCCAGTCGAGAATGGATAAAAGCATTGCTCCACTTTGCGAGATGAAGGAAATCTTACCTTCCTCAGGAAAGCCCTTGGCGAAGGAAGCATTTACCGGAGAATGTGTATCCATAAGACCGACACAATTGGGTCCGAGCATACGCATCCCGTGTTTTTTGCAGATCTCAATCAGTTTGCGTTCTTTTTTCAGGCCTTCTGTACCGGATTCTTTAAAACCGGCGGTAATGACGTTTAATCCTTTGACACCGGCCTTACCGCACTCTTCGGCAACCTGGTTGACGAATTTGGAAGGAACGGATATAACAGCAAGATCAACGGAAGAACCTATATCGCTGATTGACTTGTAACATTTGATGCCGGCAATTTCTTCTTCATTAGGATTAACGGGGTATATTTTACCCCGGTAGCCGCTTTTGATAATATTATCAAGGATAGCATAACCTATTTTCTGCGGCGAACTTGATGCACCGATTACAGCAATTTGTGCAGGGTTGAAAAAATAGTTCAATTCGTTCATAATAGCAGTCCTTTGTAAATATATTGGCATAAATATTGTTAGCCTTAAGATATTGTACATAAAAATAATGAATTCTGCAAGTGTAGGATCTATCATTTCGATACTCGCTAACATTTCGATGATCATTGACTTTTAAGTTAATTTTGTTAGAATATATCTTAACCTATTGATTGCACATGGGAGGATTTTATGGTGGAAAGAGAACGCACTTTTGTAATGATAAAACCGGATGGTGTACAACGCGGTTTAATTGGGGAAGTTACAGGCAGATTGGAAAAGAAAGGCCTTAAACCGGTGGCTATGAAATTGATGCAGATCGATCGTTCTCTGGCCGGAAAACATTACGGAGAGCATAAAGGAAAACCTTTTTATGATAGTCTGGTGTCATTCATCACTTCAGGACCGGTAGTTGCCATGGTCTGGGAAGGTGATAATGCTATTGAGATAACGCGTAACCTGATGGGTTCTACAGATCCAAAAAGTGCTTTGCCCGGGACAATCCGCGGCGATTTGGCTGTATATACCGGTAAGAACATTGTTCACGGTTCCGATTCACGAGAAAGCGCAGAACGAGAAATAAATCTTTTCTTCAATCAAGAAGAGGTATTTCAATACATAATTGCCCAGGAAGTTTGTCTGTACGAATAAAAATACGTGAAGCGCAAAATATTGATTGTTTATCAATAAAGCGGCCGGAAGGCCGTTTTTATTTATAAATATTTTAAATATCTATTGCGATAGGGCTTCTGGTATTATATAATATATATAACCAATATAGTTATAATTTGAAGAAGGTGATTTCAGTGCTATCCGGCAAATGCCCCGGGCAGGATACTCGTTACTGGACGACCGATGATGTTCATGAGCAAAAGTGTCCAAACTGTGGCGAAATGATAGAATTTTTTAAAACCGACATCAGGCTGCGCTGTCCAAAATGTAAAACGAGGGTAACTAACTCGCAGTTTAACATGGGTTGTGCGCAGTGGTGCCCCTATGCCGAGCAATGTCTTGGATCCGCCGCCAGAGGCCTAAAGCAACAGTCTTTCCGTAACAGCCTGGAAGAAGAACTTGCGCTTATCTTACACCAGGTGCCGATGAAAAACGATGGGGTCAAAGAAAAATTCGATCGGGCAGAAGAATTGTGCCGGGTGGAACAGGCTGATCCGCTTTCGGTATTCGGTGCACTTGGATATTATTTCCAGAAATATGCCGGTCTGAAAGTTAAACGATCTGAATACAGCAAGTTTTTAAAAAGCAAGCTGCGGCTTCCTCAACAGGCAGTTAAAGACATTGAACAAATAATAGAAGATCTTGAGAAAAACCAGATTAGAGGAAATGCGGAAAAAATTGTTAACAAGCTGTTAAAAAAGTAACTCATCGTTTTAATTTACAATGCGGGAGTGAATTCGATGGACAGGGTAATGCGTAAAATTATAACCATTGATGAAGAAAAGTGTGACGGATGCGGCCTGTGTATTCCTTCGTGTGTCGAAGGGGCCCTGCAGGTAATTGATGGTAAAGCCCGGCTGGTAAAGGATATCTACTGCGACGGTCTTGGTAAATGCATCGGTGAATGTCCGCGCGGGGCAATTACTGTTGTTGAACGTGAAGCTGAACCATTTAACGAGAAAGCGGTAGAAACTCATCTGAAAAAAATAAAAAGTCACGAAAGTGAAAAACAAAATAATTTTTCGATGAACATTTCGAAAAAGACTTTACCGGTAACCGACAATACAGTGTTTATTGCAGGAAGCATAGGTAAAAAAGGAGAAGAAGGCGTAGCACAGGAAGAACTTGAACCCGAGCTCAGCCATTGGCCTGTTCAACTTCATCTTATCAATCCGCAGTCTCGCTTTTTATGCAATACTGATTTACTGTTTTGTGCAGATTGTGTTCCCTTTGCTTATGCTGATTTTCACAGGCGCTTTTTGGTCGGGCGTTCACTGATTATAGGATGTCCAAAACTCGATGACGTTGAGGAATATCACAAAAAACTGGTTGAAATATTCAGGGAAAACAAACCGGAAAAATTGACCCTGCTCATGATGGACGTCGGTTGCTGCATGGGGTTATCCAGCCTTGTGCATGAAGCGATGGAAGAAGCCGGGGTGGAAATTCCTGTTGAAGAAATAATCATCAGTGTAGATGGAACGATTATCAATCGTTGAAAATGATTGCCCGTCAATTGTCTCTGGCCATTGCCCGGGCGAGCTCTTTTATAGAAACTTCTTCGAGGACTGAAAGCATCTTAGTCTGTGCTTTAATCCAGATATCACGCAGAGAACAGTGGGATTTATTGCCGCAGGGTTGATCGCTGAAAAGACACCGGGTGATGCTGATATTGCCGTCCACTTTTTCAATAACTTCCTGCAGTGTGATGTTTGCCGGATCTATAGCCAGTTTTATACCACCACCTGGCCCTCGGGTGCCGGTGGTCCAACCGGCTTCATGCAGCAAAGGCATCAGTTGAATAACCAGGTTAACGGGTATAGATCGACTGGTGGCAATTTCCCTGCTGGTCAGTACGGTATCACCTTGATGGGCGGCCAATTCGGCTAAAATAATAATTGCGTATTCTGCTTTTTTGGTGATCATTTATGCCCCCGCCTGCAATATATAACTTAATTGGTTATATTATATCTACAATCCTGTCATCAGTCAACTCCACTGCCCGGGGCTCCGCTTCAAAATGAAGTTGTCGCCATTTGATAGTTCCTGTGGGAAAAGTTCCAATTAAATCAAAATTGTAATATAATTAAAGAAAGTAAATCGATTTTATTAAAAAGGTGATATACGGTGCTGGATGAAAAGAGTCGTCTAACGGGAATTATAGTAATCTGCCTCTCATTTGCGTTACTGATGACTATCTGTTTACCCGGTGCGGTGCAGGCTGCAGAAGGGCCGGTTTATCAGGTAGATCTGGAAGGAACGATCACGGCTGGTCAGAACAATTATCTGCAAAGGCAGGTCGAGAAAGCCTTAGCTTCTGATGCCCGATTGCTGGTGCTGGTTATTAATACTCCGGGCGGGCTGGTTGATGCAACCCTTGAAATAAATCGCCTTTTCATGAATGCACCAATTCCTATTGCTGTAATTGTCGCTCCTTCAGGAGCAATCGCCGGTTCGGCGGGTGCTTTTATTCTCATTTCTGCAGATCTGGCAGCCATGGCCCCGGGAACCACTGTCGGTGCGGCTCAGCCGGTGACTATTTCTCCGGAAGGAACGGAGAGTGCCGATGATAAAACGGTTACTTTCTATGCCAATCACCTGCGCAGCATTGCAGAAGAAAAAGGCCGCCCACCTGAGGTTGCCGAAAAATTTGTCACTGAAAATCTTACTTTAAGTGCAGGGGAAGCACTGGACATCGGGCTGATTGATTATATTGTTGCGGATGTGCCTGAACTCCTTGCTGCCGTCGACGATCTTGTAGTGGAGAAACAAAATGAAAGATATATCCTTCAGACAAAAGATGTGCCGGTTTACAGTGATGAAATGAATTTGAGAGAAAGGCTGCAGAACTGGATCGGTGATCCTCAGATCTCTTTCCTGGTGTTAATTCTGGGACTGCTGGGTATTTACTTCGGGCTGGGAGCTCCCGGAACAATAGTTCCAGAAGTAACGGGTGCCATTCTATTAATCCTCGGTATTTACGGTATAGGATTGTTTGATACCAGTACAACAGGCATTATCCTTTTACTTTTGGGGGTGGGATTGATCATTGCGGAAATATTTACAGCGGGATTTGGCATAATGGGTATAGGAGGAGCAGCCTCGATTATCGCCGGGGCTATTCTGATGCCTGTGGAACCGTTGATGGCCAGAGAATGGTATACCACATTCATGCTTACGGTTGTTGGAACGGTCATCGGGCTGCTGATTATTTTGATATTTGTCATCCAGAGGGTCATTCACAGCCGCAAACAATGGAAAGAGAGCAGTAGCTATTTTACCCCTCCCAAAAAAGGGATTGCCGTAACCGATCTCAACCCTGAGGGAATGATTAAAAGCCAGGGGGAATTGTGGAAAGCACGCAGTGAAAACAAGTTCTTGATTAAGACAGGAATGGAAGTTGAGGTGGTCAGGGCCGAAACACTGATGCTTTACGTCAGGCCCATGATAGATCAGGAAAATCATCCTGGAGATCTTAATGAATGAGTACTGATAAACATTAATCTGGGGGAGGTTTTTGCATGTTTGAGTTAATTGCCAGCGGTGGAATTTATGTTCCGATAATTATTGTAATAATTATTTTTGTTTCGTCAGCGATTAAAATTGTGCGTGAGTATGAAAGACTGGTTGTGTTTCGTTTGGGCCGTTTAATCGGGGGAAAGGGGCCGGGCCTTGTATTCGTTATTCCCGTTGTTGATCGGACGATCAGGATATCTTTACGGATTATTACTCTTGATGTCCCTACCCAGGAAGTAATAACCCGTGATAATGTTACTACCAGTGTCAATGCCGTTGTTTATTACAGGGTGATTGATCCTAATCGGGCAGTTAATAATGTGGAAGAATACCGCATGGCTACAGCACAGCTGGCCCAGACTACACTGCGCAGCGTAGCCGGCCAGGCCGAGCTTGACGAGCTGCTTGCTGAACGTGACAAGCTTAACCAGAAAATACAGGGGATTTTAGATGAAGCGACGGATCCCTGGGGTATAAAAGTAACAGCGGTGGAAATTAAAGACGTAGTTATTCCGGAGGCACTTCAGAAGGCTATTTCCCGCCAGGCTACAGCTGAGCGGGAAAGAAGGGCGGTAATTGTTCAGGCCGAGGGAGAAAAAGCGGCAGCCGGGAAAATTGCTGAGGCGGCAAAAATATTAAATGCCGAAGAGGGCGGTTTTTATGTCCGCCTGCTGAGAACCCTGCCGGAAATTGCCAGTCAGCAGGGTAATATTATTGCTTTTCCCCTGCCTATAGAACTTAAACATCTTTTGCCGCAGTCGATAGTAAATTCAAAAAAAAGTAAAGAAGAAGAATAAAAAATAACAGGCGGCAATTAAAAGTTATGAAATTACAACATCAGAGACTCAGTCTGCTATATAAAACGGCTTTTATTGTTAATCCGGCTGCCGGAGGAGGTAAGGCCGAAAAAACATGGCGCCAAATTGAAAAGATCCTGAAAGAGTCGGGATTGACCTTTTCCGTATATATATGTGGTTCCCGTGGTGAGGCGAAGGAATTTGCCTTACAGGCGGTTAAACACGGATCCGAACTGGTGGTAGCCGTCGGCGGAGATGGTACTGTAAATGAAGTGGCGAATGGAATAGATCTGGAGAAAACTATTTTGGGGATCATCCCGCTGGGCACGGGGAACGGTTTCCGGCGTGCCTGTGGGATTCCGGGAGGATGGTGGGAATCTCTACGGGGATTAAGCAGCTGGCTGCCGCGATCTGTGGATGTGGGGACAGTCAACGGGAGGCGTTTCTTGAATGTTATTGGCATCGGTTTTGATGCTGCTGTAGCGGAGATGGCTGCTGAAAAATACGGGCGGATGAAAGGGTACCTGCCTTATGTAGCTGCATTTTTTGAGAAACTTGGGCAGTTTGGCCATTTTGCAGTATCCATTCAATGCGATGATCAAACTTTTACAGAAAATGAAACGCTCCTTGTCGCTGTGGCCAACGGTTCGAATTACGGTGGCAGGGTATCAATTGCCCCCCAGGCCAGGATAGACGATGGCAAATTGGATTTGGTCCTGGTCCGCAAAGGGAGCAAAAGAGAAACAACATATCTGGCAGCCAAGGTATTATTACGAAGACACCTGAATGATAGTTCTATAATTACCGGTAGGGGCAGGCAATTAGAAGTTATTGCAGATCACCCTGTTCCGGTTCATGCCGACGGTGAAATGACAGGGAATCTCCCGATAAAAATATCCCTGGAAAAGACACCGCTGAAAATTCTGGCTCCCGTATAGGTCAGATAAAGAAAAGTTTTTTATATGTGCAATTTGCTTATTGAATCGTTTAAAAGGTTAATTCGTAAATTCTCAGGCTAAATGCTACACCGTCGTCCACTGTAGAACTTACTTTGGGAATTTACTCTTATAAGGTTAATTTAGCTAAATATTTATAGATCTATTGATCAGAAGCTTTAAACTGGTTATAATAGTTAAGTAAAATAATCGAGCGAGCGTGGCGGAATGGCAGACGCGCTAGGTTCAGGACCTAGTGGGCTTAACGCCCGTGGAGGTTCAAGTCCTCTCGCTCGCACCA
>CAZDKY010000039.1:0-31379 GCA_964506505.1 uncultured Syntrophomonadaceae bacterium | reverse complement strand
ATAAGCTAAAACCATCTTTCCCATGCGACCTTGCAGGCACAACATTCAGGGTTTAACCAGCAGATTGAACAGACGATCCCCCTATGATCGTCAGCCTGCTGGTGCCCACCGCTTCACAGGGGCAGAGCAAATCATAAATAACATTGTCAACAAGAGTAATCGCCGGTATAATCAGCGTTCTGACAAAGTTTCTACAAGCTTGCGGGGAATAAAACGGTCGGCGGCGAGGATAAGAACTGCGGCGGCCACCGCCCCGAAAGAACTCAGACGAATAGCCATACTTAAACCGAAAAAATCGGATAAAAAACCGGTTAGATATGGCCCCATGCTGTAAATAACCGTATAGGCAGTGCTGAAGAATCCAAAACCGGCCCCCTGGTAACGCGGCGGCATGGAGCGCAGGACATAAGAATTGATCAGGGTATTCGTGTTGAGACAGGCTGCTCCAAGCAAGGCCAGAATTACAAGAAGCAGCCAGTGGTTAGCAACAAAGCTCAAAGCAATGAAAAGAACTACACTGATTGACAGATTTGTAAAGAGTACCGGGTTATTCCCGAAGCGATCAGCCAGCCAGCCGGTTGCCACTTTCGCCAGCAGCCCGGCTAATGAGACTATGATAAACATCTGGTTGGCGGTTTCATAAGTATAATCCCTGTTTTCGACCAAGAAAGTGGGAATAAAAGAATTGATGCCGGTCCAGGAAAGGGCACCGAGACCACCGACCAGGGTGCTCCAAATAATAAATTTCCTGATGCGGGGATCGATAAATACAGCCGATGAAGCTTTTAGCTGGCTGTATAATTTCTCTTTTTTACTCTTCGATTCTTTTTCTTTGTTAATATTGCCGGCAGACGAGGGAATTCCATTGCCGGCAGCATACTCAACTTCAAACCGGTCAGCCCTGCTGCGCACGCGATAAAAAAGGAAGGTAACCAACCCGAGAAACAAACCGGAGACAATAAAAAGCAGCGACCAGTTGAAATAGAGAACAAAAAAAGTAACCAGCAGGGGAGATATAAGACCGGCTAATATGCCAAAGGTTTCAAAAGCTGCTGTTGCCGTAGCCGCCCTTTTCCGCGATCCAATAATCACAGCAAGGGTATAACCAGCCGTAACGTAAATGCCGCTGCTCAATCCGAGGATAAAAGTCATCAAGGCCATTATCGGGTAACTGGGCGACAGGGCTATCGCCACAAAAGAAAAAGCCATCAAAATACCGCCTGCCAGGGCTGTTTTTGTACACCCGTAGAGGTCGGAAAACACACCTGAAGGAAACCGGGCCAGAGCATAACCAAAATAAACCAGGGTAACCAAAAGGCCCACCTGAGTATTGTCTATGGAAAAAGCTTCTCGCAGGGGCAGCAGCATTGGCGGAAAAAGGTTCTTGGTCAAAGCCTGGAAAAAGAAAAACAGGGCATTAAGGATAAACACCCGACCCAGGACCAGGCTGAATAAATTACTGTTTTCGTCGCGATCTTTTGATTTCACCATGCATTACACTCCACTTCTTTTATGTCAACACTTTATTTACCAATCATGTAAGGAAGGTATCTTGAGGCCACGAACAGAGCATCTCAAATCATCTTAATCCCCTGTTTACCTTTTACCTTAAAAATAAAGAAGGCGGGATTGGTTTAAAATGGGACTTCCTGCCTCCCGGTTGTGATTAATAATATTCAGCACGGATCGCCTGTGTCCTCAGATTAAAAATCAAGAGTGATGTTATTACTTTATCTGCGTGCCAACAGGCTTCCCCTGGCGGCAATCCAGCCGAGGAAGAAAAGAATGGCAGCCGCCGCCAGCCAGGCTACTATGGTCAGGGCAAGGATTTCTGTACCATGCCGCACTCCTATACCAACCAGGGCCCAGACGAAAACTGCCGAATAAATGTAATCACGGCGCAAATAAAAAACTGCCAGAGCAATGAACGCCGCAATAATAATCATCAAAATGGTAAAGAATACTGCTCCCGTCCCCAAACCGAGCCAGCCAATATCATAAAGGAGAACATTAAAATTGACAAGAGTCGCCGCCGTTATCCACCCAAGGTAAAGGCTATAAGGCAGTTTGACCAGGAACCGATCGTAAACGCTCTGTTCAACATTTACAGAACCAATACGCCAGTAAATAAAAATCAGGGTCGCCAGTAAAAGAAGCATAATGATCATGGACCATCCTATCAACTGGTAATGCCAGAAAAAGAGCCAGAGGATATTGAACAGAGAACTAACTGCGAATAGAATACCAACGGCTTTGACCGAGGAATTTTCTCGGAAAGCAGGCAAGGCCTGGTAAACAACAAAGGCAATCAGGGCCAGATAAATCAAGCCCCAGATGGAAAAAACATAAGCGGCAGGGGTCAGCAATACAGGGTACAATTCGCTGAGATCCCCCTGTGTCAGATTGTTAAAAGGAATCGCATTGGAAAGGAAATTAAACAGGAGCACAAGAACCAGTGCTCCAATATTGATGTACGCCCTGATCTCACTGCGGATCATTATCACACCATTCCTTTCTTAATTAAAAATTGCAAAGCCCCGCTGTTAATTATTTCAGACCCCTACCGGCGCTCCGGGGAAACGCATCGTAGCAAAATAATCATCAATGGTTTCAGCCCGTCGAATCAGTTGCACGTCTCCATTTTCCCGGAGCAGCAGCTCAGCTGAACGCAATTTACCATTATAATTATACCCCATCGAGTAACCATGCGCACCGGTATCATGAATAACAACCAGGTCACCCGGCTCGATCTGCGGCAAATTACGATCAATGGCAAATTTATCGGCATTTTCACATAAAGAACCCGTAACGTCATAAATACAGTCATGGGGCTCATTTTCCTTGCCGGGAACAGTGATGTGATGGTAGGCTCCGTAAATGCCTGGACGCATAAGATTGGCCATCGAAGCATCGAGCCCGACATATTCCTTGTATTTGCTGGTAACATGCAGCACTCTGCTTACCAGGTAACCGTAAGGTCCGGTTATCAACCTGCCGCATTCAAAAACCACCTTGACCGGAGCCAGTGACGCAGGGATAATAATTTTTTCGTATAAGGAATGAATTTTATCGGCCAGCGCATCCGTGTTGATTGCCCTTTCCTTCGGTCGATAGGGGATGCCCAGCCCTCCACCCATATTTACAGTCTCAATATTGACTCCTATCTCATTCTTGATTTTTACTGCCAGTTCGAAAAGCATGCGTGCTGTCTCGACAAAATAATTCTCATCCAGCTCGTTGGAAGCAACCATGGTATGCAGGGCGAATCTTTTGGCTCCCTTATTTTTCGCAATCCGGAAAGCTTCAACAATCTGATCCCGTGTTATACCGTATTTTGCTTCCTGCGGCAATCCAATAAGCACATTCCCGCTGCGGCTGTCACCGGGATTATAACGAAAAGAGAGCAGTTCCGGTATGCCGGCGCTGCGCTCCAGAGCCTCAATATGGCGGATATCATCCAGATTGATAACTGCACCCTGGCGGGCTGCTGTCTCGAATTCCTCATCGGGGGTATCATTGGAAGTGAACATTATTTCCCCCCCCCTGAAACCGACTTTTTCGGCCAAAACCAGTTCAGTCTGGGAGCTGCAATCCACACCCATTCCCTCTTCTTTAAGGATTTGTAGAATCGTGGGATTGGGGCAGGCTTTAACAGCAAAATAATTTTTAAATCCCTCTTCCCATGAAAAAGCCTTGTAAAAAGCCCGGGCATTTTCTCGAATCGCCTTTTCATTGTAAAGATGAAAAGGCGTCGGGTATTCTCTGGCTATTTTTTCGAGATCCTCTTTTGAAAGGGGAATCTGTTTTCCGTTCATATTTATTCACCCCATATTTGATTAATGCTGTTCCCGCTCCGGCTTTACCCGGATAAACAGGTTAACAGCCATCCCGGCCATGTTTTACTGTATTTTAACGCGACAAACAGTCAGCGACAAGGTCTACAATAACAGCTTAGCCTGAATACTTTGCACAGCTTCTATAATATTTGAACGGTGTCCGAAAGCGCTCAGGCGGAGAAACCCTTCTCCTGAAGGGCCGAATCCCGATCCCGGTGTTCCGACCACATGCGCTTCCTGCAGCAATTTATCAAAAAATTCCCAGGAAGTAAGTTTTGCCGGGGCTTTCACCCACAGGTACGGAGCATTTTCCCCTCCATAGACCGTCAAACCACATTCCAGCAGACCTTTCTTGATGATGCGGGCATTTCCCATGTAAAAGTCAATCAATTTTCGGCATTCATGCAGGCCCTGCTTGGAGAGGACAGCTATTCCCCCTCGTTGAACAATGTTGGAAGCACCGTTAAAAAGAGTCGTTTGCCGACGCAACCAGCATTGATGGACTTCCCCAGGTCCACTGTCTGCAATTTTCAAGGTCTTTGGTAGAACAGTCCAGCCGAGACGGACGCCTGTAAATCCGGCAAACTTCGAAAAACTGCCGATTTCCACGGCGCATTTCTTTGCTCCTTCTATTTCAAAGATTGAACGTGGCAATGCGGGATCACTGATAAATTCAGCATAGGCAGAATCAAAGATCAGGACTGCTTTTTGCTCCAGGGCATATTCAACAAATTTCTGCAGCTGATGGTAGCCGGCTACTGCCCCGGTCGGATTATTGGGACTGCAAAGGTAAATAAGATCGACCGTTTCTTCCGGCGGCTCTGGAATAAAACCGTTCATTTCGCTGCATGGCATGTAAATAAATTCTGCATAGTTGCCCCGCCGGGGATCATAAGGCCCGGAACGTCCGGCGATCACATTTGAATCCACATAAACGGGGTAAGCAGGATCCTGAAAAGCAACTGTGCTGTCAGCATCAAAGATGGATTGGATATTGCCTGCATCGGGTTTTGCCCCATCGCTGATGAAGAACTCATCGGCTTCCAGATCTATGCCCAGGGAAGAATAATAACTTACCAGGCTTTCCCGTAGCTCTTTTTCACCCTGCTCGTCACCATAACCGGTATAGGTCTCCACGGCCGAAAGCCTTTCCACTCCCTCCCGCAGGCCGTCCATGACCGCAGGTGTAAGTGGCTCGGTAGTATTGCCAATCCCGAGTAGAAGGATCTTGATGGAAGGATTTGCCTTCTTAAATTCCTTTACCCGCCTGCCGATCTCAGGAAACAAATATCCGGCGGAAAGTTTACGATAGCTGCCGTTAATCCGGGCCATAGTTTAAAAAACCTCCGGTATATCCAGACCGACCATCGATTCCCTGATTTGATCATAGTGTTCTTCTTTTTCCAGGCGGCAGATGGGCAGGCGAAACTCTTCCTTGCACCAGCCTTTCATGGCCATGGCCGTTTTAATCGGAATGGGATTGGTTTCAGCAAAACAGGCCTGGAAAAAGAGCATCAGCTGTTTTTCTAAAGCCCTTGCCTTTTCAAAGTCACCTTTCAGGGCACTGCGCACCATTTTCCCCATCTGGCGAGGAATGAGGTTGGCTGCCACTGAGACCACCCCGTTGCCTCCGGCTTCAATCAAATCGACAGTCATATTATCATCACCACAGAGAACGGTAAATTCGTCATGCCGCAAACCGATCAGGTTTTTTATCTGGTTCAAATTTCCCGAAGCTTCCTTCACTCCAACAATGTTATCGTGCTCACTCATCAACCGGTGCAGGGTTTTGTTTTCCAGGTTTACACCTGTCCGGCTCTTGATGTTGTAAAGGATACAGGGAATTGACACAGATTCGGCTATCGCCTTGAAGTGGAGGTACAAACCTTTTTGAGTCGGTTTCACATAATACGGGTTGACCAGCAGGACAGCATCAACTCCGGACTGCTCGGCGTGCTGGGAAAGTTGAATCGCCTCAGTGGTTGCATTACTGCCGGTTCCTGCTATTACCGGCACCCGTCCGGCGGAGTATTCGACAGTGAGAGCTATAACCCGATCATGTTCATCATGAGAAAGAGTTGAACTCTCACCGGTTGTTCCGCAGGGGACCAGCCCATCAATGCCTTCGGCAATTTGATGTTCAACCAGCCTTTTGAATGCGCTGATATCAACCGCTCCGGTTGAAGTAAAAGGGGTAACCAGGGCTGTAAAAACACCTTTAAAAACATTATCCACGTTTCTCACTCCCGATTATTGAATCCATTAGATCGTTGATATTATAAAGGCCCTGCCGGCCCTTTATCCACTCGACAGCCATTATCGCCCCTTCCGCAAATCCAAGACGGGATCGCGCCGTATGCTCAAGGGTAATGGTATCGACTTCGCTGTCAAAAATAACACTGTGTTGGCCGGGGAAGAATCCCCCTCTGCCTGAAGACAAATTCATTTCATGCTGCTCAAGGCTGCGGGAAGGCAATCCGGTAACCAGGGCCTTTTTTCGATCCAGGCCGGCGATCAAGATTTCACCGATCATTTTGGCTGTCCCCGAAGGGTTGTCCGCTTTTCGATTATGATGGAGTTCCTTTATGAGGACATCATAATCGGGGAAGCCGTTCATGATAGCCACTGTTTTTTCGATAAGCCGGAAAAAGATATTGACCCCGAGAGAGAAATTGCCGGACCAGATTAAGCCGATGCCGCTTTTTTCGACAATGCGGGCCACCTGATTCATTTTTTCATACCACCCTGTCGTACCGATCACCGCCGACACTTTTAATTCTCCATAGCGTTCGATGTTATTAAGTACTGTCTGCGGTGATGTAAAGTCTATTATAACATCAAGTGGAAGTGATTTGGAAGTTAATTCTACCCCTGTTACCTCCGGGGCATTACTCCGCGGATCAATGACTGCCGGGATCTGATGCCCCCTGGTCAGGGCTGTCTGCCTGACCAGTGTTCCCATTTTACCAAAGCCTGCTATGCCAATACGCATTGTTCCCCACTCCTCTTATTTGATAATCATTGCCCGAAATATTCAAGTATTGATCTAACTTCTTTCTGCAGACAATAGATCCTTACTGCATGATAAAAATTGTTTTTAATTTCGTTATTACTTCAAGCGATCCTTTAAAATTGTTGTCCTGTGGGCAGAAAAATTATATATGCATATATCTCCGGCACACACAGCGTCAGCAAAGTTGACTGATCCGTCACCCGCCCGATATAATTGCCTAAGTAAAAGGAACCAGCTGCCAAGAGCATTGCCTTATCAAATAAACAGAGGCTGACCAATTATGCATACAGTGTCACCGGTAGAAAATTGCGTTGCTCAACTGCAAAATAAAAGGGCTAACTGGCTTCTCTTCTTTTTTGCGGTTTTTTTCTTCATGATCAATCTTTTTTCTTCAATGACCATTTTCCCCTCATACAGCCTGGCTATCGGGAGCAGCCCTTTTCAGGCCGGACTGCAGAACACTGTATTCAGCCTCTGCGCGGTTCTGTTTCGGTTTTTTCTCGGCCCGGTGATGGACAGACAGGGGTCTAAACCGCTGATGTTAGTTGGGGTATTTACATTTGCCACCGCCCCGGCGCTGCTGCTGGCTTATCCAGTTTATAACGTCCTCTTACCGGTTCGCATTTACCAGTCCCTGGGCCTGGCGGTATTTCTACCGGGTATCTCCACTTTGCTTGCTGAAATGGCTCCTCCAGGCAAAACAGGAACCTACCTGGGTTTAACACGGATTTTTTACAACCTGGCTCTGCTCACCGGGCCTTCGGGAGCCCTCCTGGTAACAGAAAGATACAGTTATGAAACATGGTTCATCATCAGCATTATAACCAGTACAATTTCCCTTATTCTGCTGGCGGCCGTGAAGGTTCCCTCCATCAGGCCAGCTGTTGAAAAAGTTGCCGGTTCACTGTCGCAAATTAAAAAGGCCTTCACCCAGAAAAACATATATCCCGTTGTTGGGGGAATTGTCCTGATTTCTTTTATTTACAGCGCAGTACTTTCTTTTGCCGCCGTTTACATAAAAACAGCCGCTCCAGACATGGAAGCAGCTTATTTCTTCATCATAGTTGGTTTAGCCGGCATAGCTGCCTCTCTGACCGCAGGGATTGTTTCCGATCTCCTTGGCAGACAAAAAGTAATCTGGCCCCTGCTGATAGTTCTAGGCCTTGCCGCTATCGGTTTCTACCTGCTGCCTTTTATTCCCGCTATCTTCATTATCCTGGCTATAATGTTCGGGAGCGCAATCCAGGGCAGCTCACTCACTTTAACTGCCTGGCTTCTTGACATAAGCAAACCAGCTCTGCGGGCGACAACAATCAGTATCCAGGAAAATACAATCGATATTATGTTCGCCCTGAGTGCTTTAATTTTTGGTTTTGCCGCACAGGGTCCGGGACTGGGAACAGCTTTTCTGGTTGCGGGAATCTTCACTGTTCTCGCTGTCTTCCCCTTAAAAAGAGCCGCCGCAGGTAGCGAGCAAAGGCGGCCCCAGTCTCAAGCATCAAAAAGCACCAGAAATACCTGATTCCCTTCTTTTCTACCTTTAACCAGCTCACAGTGTCTCAAAATGGCAATGTGCTTTTCCAGTTCCCATTCGGGAATATTTAATGCTTCTATAATTTCTTCACGGGTCGTTTTGCCTTTTTCTTTTATGTAATTGTAGATGTTCTTCTGAATATCAAGCAACCCTTCCGTGCCAGTCTGGCCTGCTTTTTCACGATGGTTTTTGGCAAACACCGTCGCCAGAACATCACATGTTTTCGGACGCTGTAATACCATCATATAACATTCTTCACAAAAGACCTTGCCGCGATGATGATATACCTCGTTATTGGCCAGTTTAGCATTACATTGTGCACACCTAACTGTCATTTTGCCATCGCACCTCCTCCAGAATTATTGGCTGTTCCGGATCAATTTGAATCAGCTTTTCTCAAAACATTTATTTATTCTGGAGATAATAGAGAATTGCCTGTTTCAGAGCAGCCGGGCCGAGGTTGGAACAGTGCACCTTTGGCTGAGGCAATTCGCCGATTGCTTTCAAAACATCATTTTCATCTATGGCCATTGCCTCATTAATTGTTTTTCCTTTGGCCAGTTCGGTTAAAATACTGGTAGTAGCTATAGCAGCCGGGCAGCCACATACTTCAAAAGATACATCTTTCAATCTGTCATTTCTAACCCGAATATAAATACGGATAAAATCTCCGCAGTCCGGATCGCCAATTGTCCCAATCCCATTGGCATCTGAAATAATACCCGCGTTGCGCGGATTGGTAAAGTGATCAAGCAGGTTGTTCGTGTACATTTTTTCACCTCTGATTGTTGCTTTGTCTAAAATAATTATAACATTTCTTTACCAGGCAATATAACCAGAACCATTATGATTTAACTGAATAATTCTCCAACAAAAAAAGGATTGTTGCATTTCACCAGCGAATAAAGAAACCAGTTAACTTGTATTTTTATAATTGAGAAAGGAGGCTCAATAAAATGAGCAAAATTGGTGATCATGTCCAATCAGCAGACTGGAAAGCAGAAAAACATGTTCCTGTTATCGAAGTAAAAGGTCCGGCCAAAAAAGGAGAACAGGTGGAAATTTCTCTGAGTGTAGGAGCAGAAATTCCCCACCCGCACACAACCGAACACCACATCCGTTATATCAAGTTATTTTTTAAACCGGAAGATGAAAAGTTTATCATCCATCTGGGTACATTCCAGTTTGAGGCTCATGCTGAATCGGTTGAGGGAGCCAATGCTGGAAGCGCCCTGTGCGAACCGAAAGTAACCTGCAGCGTCACCCTGAATAAATCGGGTGAGTTGTTGGCCCTTAGCTATTGCAATATTCATGGCCTGTGGGAAAACTCCCATAAATTAGAACTGCAGTAAAAACTGTATTCATCAAACAGGTTATTTTAAATGAACCCGGAGAAGCCGACACCGTTCCGCTTCTCCGGGTTTCCTTCCTTCAAAAGCATCTCTCCTGCAAAATACCCTTTTTTACAGTGATAATGCTTTCTAAACTCTTCTCAATTACTGCATAGCAGTTCACCTGCTTCGGTGATATTGACACCCTGCTTTACATATGTAATATTATTACATAATAGTCACACATTGCTCCATTCAGTTTTCGGCAGGTAACAATGGTGATATAATATCGTATATCGGAGTTAAAATAATAACTGGCCTGCAGGTTGGTGATGGAAAATGAACTGGCTTGAGATAACAGCTATGGGCATGTTTGCCGGAGTAGTCGGCACCGGTGCCGGTGGATTGTTTTCTATTTTTGTTAAGAAACCCACTCCTCGCTTTACAGGGACGATTCTCGCTTTTGCCGCCGGGATCATGTTGTCCATAGTATTCCTTGAGCTGATTGTCGAATCGATTGGACAGAGCGGCGTCGGCGCGGCCCTGATCGGTCTTTCAGCCGGCATGTTAATCTTTTATCTCCTTGATCATTACCTTCCCCATCGTCATATTATTACTGTAGAAGAAGCCCATCTCGGCAGTTATTTACAAAAAGGGACTCTTCTCGCCCTGGGCATTGCCCTGCACAATTTTCCTGAAGGTTTGGCTATTGGGAGCGGTTTCGCCGGTTCTGCTGATCTCGGCCTTGCTCTTGCCCTTCTCATCGGTCTACATAACATTCCAGAAGGAATGGCCGTTGCAGCACCCCTGCAACAGGCTGGCTACAATTCCAGCAAAGTAATCGTTATCGCCGCTCTTTCCGGGGCACCAATGGGAATAGGAGCCCTGATAGGAGCCCTGGTGGGCGGAATCTCTTCTTTCATTCTTGCTCTTTCACTCGGTTTTGCCGCCGGGGCAATGCTTTATATCGTCTGCGATGAACTGATTCCCGATGCTTATGAAAGTGCCGGGGCCCATCTCTCTATTTTCGGTATCTTTACTGGAACATTCTTAGGTATTTTATTTACGGAATGGTTTTAATTAACCGGGGCAGTAGGAAACGGCATATACCGGACTGCAGGAGCCCTTTCCCCCTGATAAGCCCCCGTGACTCAAATATTCGGAAACAACATCGGAAAGATGAAAATGTCTTATAGTATTTTCAGGATACCTGGAATGCAGGTAAATAGCTTATAACTTGATAACTTGGTACGCAGTGTAAATAAGGGAGGGGGCTGCCCTTGATTTTTTAATTAGTTCTATATATGATATAGAAGCAGTTTAAATAGCAGGAAATGAGACATCGTCTATGAACAGGTATAAGTACAAACGCAGCAAGCAGCGGGATAAAATTTTTAATATTTTGCAAAACACCGATACTCATCCTACGGCCAGCTGGATTTATGATGAACTTAAAAAAGAATTCAACAACCTGAGTATGGGTACCGTATACCGTAATCTTAACATCTTGATTGATCAACACCTTATCAAAAAGATTGAATCAGGAAACAGTTTCGATCGATTTGATGGTAACACGGAACCGCATTATCATTTTATATGCCGAAAATGCGGTTCCGTTTACGATATTCCCATTGATTTGATTGAAAATCTTGACCAAAAAGCAAGCCTTGCCTCCGGTTTCCAGGTGGAAACCCATGAGATCAAATTTTCCGGGATATGCAAGTACTGCCTCGAAAACAGCAAAAAACAGGAAGCATAATTAATATTTTAGTTTAAAAGCAGCAAAATAGTTTGCCGAAATGGCACATCGTATAGATGTGCTTTTTTTATTGTCTGCTTCTACTTTAATAATCCGGCCGCCGGAAGCAAAATTTAAATTAAACTCCGGTCAATATATTATGTATCTGATATAATTAACAATCGGGAGTGATAACTATGCCCGACGTTTCCGCCCTTATAGAATATCTGATCAATTTTAGTATGTCTGCCGGTGAAAGCAAAATGACTGATCAGTCCCCTGCCAAAAAAACCGTAGTTGAATTGTTAACAGTCAACGGGATTACTGTCAATTGTTATATCAACGAATACTGGACCGCCCGGCAGAGACAATCTTCTTCCATCCAGGAAATATCCTATCGAGCCTGTTTCAAACCGCAGCTACCTCATTTTTTCATTAAGTTGCTCACTGAACCCGGCGAAACAGTATATGATCCCTTCGCCGGCAGGGGAACAACAACAATTGAAGCGGCTTTGATGGGTCGTAAAGTAATAGCCAATGATATCAACCCGTTGAGCAAAATTCTTACTGAACCAAGACTGACACCTCCGACCCTGGACGAGTTAGAAAAACGCCTTGATTCTCTCACTCCTGATTCTATGCTAACGAACGAAGTAGATCTTTCCATGTTTTACCATTCAGAAACTGAAATGGAACTGCTCACCCTGCGAAACTATCTGCGAGAAAAAAGAAACACTTCAAAGGAAGATTACGTGGACCGCTGGATCAGGATGGTTGCTACGAACAGGTTGACCGGTCATTCTAAAGGATTTTTTTCCGTCTACACCCTGCCGCCAAACCAGGCCGTATCACCGGAAAGCCAGAGAAAAATAAACCAGCGCCTCAACCAGGTCCCGGAATATCGTAATATAAAAAATTTAATTATCAAAAAGACCCTTTCCCTGCTGAAGCGAGTCAATCCTCTCGAAAGCGATAATCTGTGGCGTGCTTCAGAAAAAGCCCTATTCCTTGAAGATGATGCCGCGTCAACCTGGGCAATACCATCCGACAGCATCAGCCTGACGGTCACCTCACCACCTTTTCTTGATGTCGTCTGTTATGCGCAGGACAACTGGCTGCGCTGCTGGTTTAATTGCCTTAATTTCCAGGACGTTGAAAATAATATTACCGTTACCAAAACTCTGAGCGAATGGGAATTAAAAATGGGTGCTGTATTTAAAGAATTATTTCGCATTACCAGGCCGGGTGGTTGGATAGCATTCGAGGTAGGCGAGGTAAGAAAAGGCCGGATTAAACTTGAAAAAAGCGTTTTGCCCCTCGGTATGCAGTGCGGTTTCGAAACAGCGGGAGTCCTTATTAATACCCAGCTATTTACAAAAACTTCTAACATATGGGGTGTTTCTAATAACCGCTACGGGACTAATAGTAACCGCATCGTTCTATTCAGGAAACCGGATTCATCTTAAACTTCACCTTCCTTTGTGTAATTATCTTCAATATTCAGCCGGCCAGTCAATTTTCCTCGTCAAGCTCAGCGAGCACTTCTTTCTCAGGATAAATCCTGAATAAAATATAACTACATATTCCCGACAGGGCCATAACAAGAGCGCTTAAACGCACACCAAGCGGCTCTCCTATATCTTTACCAAAGGCAGAAAGAAGGAAGGCAAAGCAAACCCCTGCCAGGGCAACAGCCAGTTTAAGCGGAACAGCCCTGGCTCCAAAAAACATGGCTTCCCTTCTCCTACCGGTCCGAAAATAATCCGCCCGGGCCATGTCGGCAATGGTCGGATTAATCAAAATGGTTAATACTGCCAGGGGAAAACCGGCCAGAACAAAAACAGCCAGGCCCAGGACATAGGATAAACCGGTTAGATTAAAACTAAGAATAAAAAGAAGAGCTCCGCAGACAGCCAGACAAAGAACACCAAGGGTGATAATCCTCTTCTTGCCGTATTTTTTTGCGGCAAGATTGACAGCCGGGAAACAGATTAACGCGCCGGCCAAAGTAAGGCCGGCCAGAATAACCATAAAGCGTTGCTCCTTCTGGAAAAGGACAACGGCATAGTAAATCAAGCCCAGGGTTATAATATTCATAGCAAACTGAAGAAATAGTTCGCCTGCCAGAAAAATTCGAAACGCCCTTATAGAGTAAGTGCTTTTCAAGGACTGCCATGCTCCAATCCTTTCTATGCAGGAAGGTGCCCCGTGGATTTTTTCATTAAAGCCGGCTGCTGCCAGATAAAGCAGCACCACGGCGAAAAGAACAAACAGTAAAACCGCCCCCCGGTAAGAAGAACGCAGATCAGACCCGGAATCCTGCAAAGAACCAACCGCTACAGGGAAAATTACTGTTATCAGGACCATGCCGAGCAGTCCGAAAAAGGCAATCATTGTGGAAAGATTTATTCTGAGAAAATTGTTGTGCCCCAGCTCCGGCAGAAGAGCCAAATAAGGGTTGACATAGGCGGTAAAAGCAACATAGAAAAAGATCATCATTGAGCCCAGCCAGATGCCGTTAAGCAAAGATTCACCTTCCGAAAGAGGAGGGTAAAAAACAAGAACCGCGAAAAGAGCCAGGGGCAGACCACTGACCAGTAAAAATATTTTCCGCCTGCCAAATCGTGATCGGTTATTGTCACTGAGAGAGGCAATTAGAGGATCGGACAACCCGTCCAAAATCCGGCCGGCCATCAGGGCGGCTCCCAGAACGGTTATGAATCCGAGGTAGACCTGCCCTGATATAAGATCAGGCAAGGAAAATTCCGCCGGCGGCATATAATAAAAAGGCATGTAGAGCAAAATCATTCGCTCCAGGATTGTGAAAGCGGCACTCCCCGACGCATAAAGCAACTGCCCGTGAAGCGGCAGTGAAAGTGGTTTACGGGAATCATTCATTTCTTATTTGGCACCTCTTTTTAACCCGGAGCAGCAAAAAAACCGCGGGGCATATTGGATAGTTGCTCTTTATTTTCACCTCGCATGTCAAATCCCCTGCCGATTGCAGAAATATCACTTGGCAGTAAGCAACAATTGTTTTATAATAACCAAAAGGGTTTATTTTTTTTCACCTCATTATACGTGGATAAGCATAACGAAATGATGTCTGAGGGAGAATCATCATATGGTAAAAAACCTTTTCCTGCTCGGGAAAATTGGCACGGGGAAATCTACCTTGATCAGAAATAGTCTTCTACCCTGTATCGATCAAACTGGCGGTTTTTTTGTACAGCGGATCTTTATCGGTGGTGTTTGTGCCGCTTTCCAACTGTTACCAGTCACCAACGCTGAAGAATATCTTTTGGAGAAGGAACAAACTACGCTGGAAGGACTGAAAAACATTTTTCTCTGGAATAACGGCCAGGGAAACTGGCAGAGCAACTTGGAAGTATTCCGGAAGACCGGTGTCAGGTGCCTGCATGAAGGCCTCTCGGCCGGGAAAAAACTAATCCTGCTTGACGAAATTGGCGGTATAGAGCTGCACTGTCCTCCTTTTATAAAGGCAGTCAGAGAAATTATTGCCGGTCCCCCGCCGGTTCTTGGGGTCTTAAAAGCCCCGCCCAATGCCGAAACTCTTGAAGAATGCCTGGCAGGCAGTGGCATTACCACCATCAACAAAGTATTTATTGACGAATTGCACAAAGATACTGTCACCGAACTGATCCATGTCGACCGGGAAAATATGGGCTACACATCCGAAAAAATAAAAAGATTTGTGGAGGCAGCTTCCAGATGAGCGATGGGAACAAAACCGGGGAATGGAGCGACGAGCAGATCGAAGTTTATCTGGCCGGCACAGCTGAAAGCGATTATCCGAGAGTTTTTTGGGAAATTATGAAAACTGATTACCCGAAAGCCCGGAGCCTGCTTGATATCGGCAGCGGGCCGGGAGCCTTTGCTCTGGCAGCAGCAGAAGAAGGTTTACAGGTGCAGGCTGTCGATAGGAACAGGAAATTACTGAAAGCGCTGATCAGAGCAGCAAAGCAGAGACAGCTGAGAAAAATTCACACCATCTGCGGAAGCTGGCCGGGGGTAAAAGTCGGTCCGGCCGATCTGGCCGTCTGCGCCTACAGTTTTGGAGGGTCTATCGGGACCGGAGAGGGGATCGAGGCCATCCTGCAGACGGTGCTGAAAGCCGTTTATCTGATCTGTCCCTCTGAAAAAGAACAAACCGACTTCTTAAGCAGATCGCTTTATGAAAAGGCCGGCCTTGATCCACCATCATTTAAAGGAAGTTACAAAGATATACTGGCCATATTTCAGACAATGGGAGAACAGGTCAGTACCAGTATAATCTCTTACGATTTCGGAATGCCCCTCCCGGCGGGAAAAGACCTGTCGTGGTGTGCCCGCTTTCTGACTGATAAACTCGGCCTGCCTTCTGCAAAAGAAGTAGAAAAGCATGTGCATAGTATTGCTGTGCAGAAAAATGAACGGTTCTGGATACCCAATCCCCGGACGAGTGTTTTAATCACCTGGAAAAGGAGAGTAAACTGATGTTTAAAAAATACCTGCAGCATTTTACCACCACTGACCTGGTTATTATTGCCCTGCTTTCGGCAGGAGGAATAGCAACAAAGCCTTTTGTCAGGGTCCTGGCTCAGATCTTTACCGGAAGTCTGGTCCCCATCGGTACTGTGGCCGGCATCTTTTACATGCTTTGGATTGTTCTCGCCTGCATCATCGTCAATAAGAGGGGTACAGCGATCCTGGTGGGAATTGTCCAGTCTGTACTGGTCATTGTATTTGATATGCTTGGCAATCGCGGGCTGGCAAACCTGCTTGTTTATGTGGTCCCGGGGATTACTTTGGAG
This sequence comes from uncultured Syntrophomonadaceae bacterium, assembly GCA_964506505.1. Lineage (GTDB taxonomy): Bacteria > Bacillota > Dethiobacteria > DTU022 > DTU022 > M55B129. Next base: position 15,113 of record CAZDKY010000039.1, on the reverse strand, counting down.
CTGGTCATGCTCCTCTTCCCCCGTTATGTTTCATCTTTTGTAAGCTCATTTATGGCTGGCGGAGTAGCCAATGCCACCGGCTCCTTTATTGTCAGCTGGGTTTTTATGCGCCTTGCGCCCATTCCCTTGATTGGTGCCGTAGCCGTTTCCTATTTATTCGGAGGCATCGGCGGAGTGATTGCCTTCAAGCTCTATGATGTTATTAAAGGTTTCCGGCCCGGGCAAGCAGAACAAAAGAGCCGGAAACCACTGTAATTTAAAAGCAGGAGTGATAAATATATACGCGCTGCACGTTAAAGATCTTTCTTACACTTACAGGACGGGAAACAGGCCGGCCCTTGAAAACATCACCTTCAAAGTAGCCGCAGGTGAAACCCTCGGAGTGGTAGGCCTTAATGGAAGTGGCAAAACAACCCTTAGCTACTGCCTTTGCGGAATTATTCCCCATTATTTCTACGGTATGATGACCGGGACGGTCACTGTTAAGGGTATGGATACCCGTAAAACTCCGTTGCTGCAGTTAACAGATGAAGTGGGGATCGTACTGCAGGATCCAAATGTCCAATTACTTATGCCTACCGTGGAAGACGATATAGCCTTCGGCCTGGAAAACCGAAAATTGCAACCTGAGATAATCAGGGAAAAAATTGAACAATTGTTGGAACTGACAGGAACAACACATTTGCGGCACGAAAACCCCAACCGACTGTCGGGAGGGGAAAAACAGCTGATCGCCCTGGCCACTGTTCTGGCCATGGACCCCTCGATAATCGTTTTCGACGAGTCGCTTTCCATGCTTGACCGGGCCGGCACGGAAAAAATAATCCGGGTAATGCAACTGCTAAAAAAAAGAGGCACAACCATGGTGTTAATTGATCATACCGGCAAAGGTCACCTGGTTTACGATAAGATTTTCATTCTCGAGGAAGGCAAAATCATCCGGCGCGGTCCTCGGGACCAAATTATTGCTGATCGTCAATTCCTGATGGATCATAAACTGCTCTCCACTTGGGAAGGTTAAGGGAAACGGCTGCAGAGCATTTTACGGCCTAAAGTGCAGGAACCCCCGGGATAAAATAGGAGCAGAAAAGCATGCCTTATATTTCTTTGAACAAAGTCAGCTACATATACAGTGGCCGCAGCATGCCAGCGGTTAAGGATATCACTCTTGCCTTCGAACAGGGTGAAAAGATAGCCTTAACAGGGATGAACGGAAGCGGCAAGTCAACAATCGCCCGTCTCATGCTCGGCCTGTTAAAACCACAGGCAGGAACAGTTACCCTTGCAAACCGGCCGATAGGCGATTATTCACTGGTGGGAATCGGGGAAAAGCTGGGATACGTTCTCCAGAATCCGACCCAGATGCTATTTACCACAACAGTTTATGATGAAATTGCTTTCGGGCTGCGCTGGAAAGGCGTCAGCGGGACAGAGCTTGATACAGTTTGCAAAAATATACTGAAGCATTTTGCCCTCTGGCCCCTGCGTAATAAAATGCCCCTGACCCTCAGCGAAGGGCAAAAACAGCTGGTGGCGATCTGCGCGGTCCTGGCTCTCAAACCAGCTTACCTGATTCTCGACGAACCGACAAAAAGCATAGATACCTTCCGTAAAGACATCCTGCTGAAAACTTTGCAAGATATAGGACGCAAAGGAACAGGGATCATTATAATCAGCCATGATCGGGAGTTCACCCACAGATTGTGCGACAGGGAAATCAAAGTATTCGACGGAAAGGTGGCAGCCGATGAATCTCGATGTTAGAACCAAACTTTTTATTGCAGCCATTTTTTCCGTCCTGGCCATTGTCTATCAGGACCCGGTTATCCTGGGAGCCCTGCTGGTTATTCTGCTCCCGGTTCTAGCCTTTTTAAAAACACCGCTGGGTAAATTTTACGACTTCAGAAAGTTGTTTTACCTCTACCTAATCTTAATCGTCATCCAAAGCCTGTTTGTCAGAGGCGGAGAACCCCTTCTAAAAATTGGAACAATTCACCTCCTTACCACTGATGGGCTGATTTACGGCCTGGCGGTTGTTATGCGTTTTATCATCCTGGTCGGAGCCGGTTTAATCCTGGTTGCCTGCGATAATGCCAAATTGCTACTTGCTATGTCCAAAATGAAAATCCCCTATGAAATTGTGTTCATGATTCAGTTGGGAATAAGATTTATCCCCATCCTGATTGGCGAATTGAACGCCACTTTCAATGCCATCCAGATGCGCGGCGCAGACCTGCGCAGGGTATACAAAAGAAAGGTATTCAAAGTGTACCTGGAAATATTTACGCCGCTTGTTTTCAGTATACTGCAGAAAGCTGAGCAGCTTTCAATTTTGCTCGAACTGCGTGGTTTCAGACGCTACCAGGAAAGAAGCTACTATAAAACTATCGCCATGAAAAAAACGGACTATATAGTCATCGCCCTGACTTCGGCGGCAACCATAGTTTTTATATTTGGTGCCATTCTTTACGGCTAAGAGCAGACTCCTTTTAATTTGAGATAAAAAAATACAGGGCGCAAACCCTGTGAAGAAAATAGCAGGAGGTCAGGTTAACAAATTAAGGCCTTACTCAGTTTTGAAGCATTCAACGCAAATGTGAGAAATCCTGCCTAAATGACAAAACATTTCTTAAAAAAACGAATTTAATATAATAGTCTTTCTTTTTTTTGGGGATCGCCTGTTTATAAACGGAACATAGTTTTACTGTAGGAAATATTTTCTCCGCGGTTCATGGCAACAGCAAGACGGCTTGAATCATAGATAACCCAGGCATAAACTGCCAGCAGCCCCAGACCGCGGGTAATAAACCAGGCGACAACCGCCACCAGGAACCATAAAAACCCTTTCTTAAAAAGGCCTAGGTACATGTAACCCGCTCCCGGGAAGATTAGATTCAGGAGAGCAGCGAGAACTGGATCTTTCCTGTTCCGCCCTTGAGTGGGGCGAACTTCTTTGAATATTTTCACCTTTGCTGATTGATCGGGGATCAGCTGTCCTCTGCAATAGGGACATCGTACAGCAAAATTGACAATACTTTCTCCGCAGTGAGGACAGCGGACATAAAGGGCAGAATGTTCTTCACCTGTCAGCACAGGCCTGCCGGGGCAGCCCCAGGTAGTACAACCACCGGTTTTCTCCCAGCATGAAACATGATAATTGCGCATGCACAAACTGCATCTGATAGTCTGCTCGCCCGATCTGAACTCTAAGCCACAGGCATTGCAAAACTTTTCCTTCATGAAATAATCTCCTCCAATATAATTATAACACAGAACAAAATTATAACTTCCACCTTGTTATTTAACACTTGCTACCCGGTTGTTTAAAGAGGATAATGAAAGAAACACCGCAGAATGGGGGAAAGAAGATGGAAAGCAGAGATGTTGCCCAGGCCGCCATTAATCTGGCAATGTCAAATACCAGGGAAGCGGAGAACGATTTGAAGCATAAATATCTGGAAATGGGCATCCAATCCCTGGCTGTGGATTACGGTGGAGAATTTTTAAGCTCCCTGCAAAAAGTAGTGGAAAGAGCAGTGGTTGCCTCAAAAAGAGAAAAAATAATTGATGAATCGAGTCATTCCGATGGAGCTGTGGCAGGAGCAACCCGCGAAGCACTGGTTCAAATCATGCCCAAAGCTCTCGGCCTCAATGTCGGTGGAAAAGTCGGTATTGCGAGAGGAGGCACCCATATTGCAGTAGCCATCTTTTTCGGCATTGGGTTGCTGCACAGGAACGACGTGGCCATTGGGCTTGGGCACCGTGCTATCTAAAAAAACGCTCTGCGATATAATAAGTTGATATAATCAAGCCTGCCTGCAAAATTATTCACCTATTTCCCAGGGGAGGAACCATATGCCACCCAGGGTTGTCACTTGAATAAAGGGGGTAACAGGTATGAAAATAAAACGAATTCTGCTCATCATTACAATAGCCATGGTGGTTTCATTAACAGGAGCATTGCTTACCTCATGCGCAGCAGGAAACATCCTTAATCCACAAAGAGGCTCTTCTGATTACCTCGATGAATCTATGGAAAGCTATCCCGGAGACTACGACGGTGAAATGGCTGCGGAATATGCCATGGATACAGCGGAAGAAGCCGGGGCACCTGATGTCCGCAAAGTCCAGAATGGCAGTGCGGGAAGTGCCGTCCGCCATATTATCCGGAATGGGTCAATAGATCTTTCTGTAAAAGACACCAGTGAAACCATTCAAAAAGTGCGTGAGCTAGTCACTGATGTCGATGGAATTATTAGCAACTCAAACATCTATGAAATCAGGGAAGGACAGTACGGCGCAAACCTGACCCTGCGTGTTCCCGAAGATCACTTTGATGCAGTGATGGTACAACTCGAAACATTGGGGAAGGTCAAAAATACACAAACCGGCATGGATGATGTAACCATGCAGTATATCGATCTCGAATCCCGCCTTAATAATCAAAAAGCCCAGGAAGAAAGACTGGTTGAAATCCTGGAAATGGCCGAGAATGTAGAAGAAGTGCTGGAAGTTGAAAAAGAATTGGCCCGGATCAGGGGCGAAATTGAAGCGATGACTTCTCAGTTTATCTACCTGAAAGACCAGGTAACTTACGGCACCATATACCTGAACCTGCGAGAAGAAGCAGTTTCGACAGAAACTATATCACCCGGGGTTTTTCATAACCTTGGGGAAAAAACGGGAGAAGCTTTTATCACCAGCATCAACTTCATTCTCAATGCATTTTCTTATCTTATTATTGCCCTGTCTGCCATGCTGCCCGTCCTGGTAGTCATCGGCATAATTGCCCTTTTGGTCTGGCTTCTTATCCGCAGGCTGTCACATCGGAAACAGGAAATAGAAGAAACTAAAAAAGATTAAAAGACAAAAAAATCACTTGTCTCCGGCAGAAGAGGAAGGAATGATTTCAATCATTCCTTCCTCTTCGATTTACCTAATATCTTTTCAAACAAGCCGGGGCTTATCGTCGACGGGCATCTTCACCTGAAATATTCTCTCTTTCGAAGAGATTGCTTGTTTTTTTCAGGAGGGCCAGAAGCTGTCTTCTTTCTTCTTCAGAAATTTGTGAAAGATAAAGCGCCAGGAGGAGATAACGTTTTGCTTCCACAGTTTTTAACACCTGCAGCCCTTCGGGCGTTATGGAAATTTTGACCTGACGGCGGTCTCTCTCCCGCCTCCTGCGTTCCACCAGGCCCATCCTGTGCAAACGATTAATTAAAGCCGTGACCGCACTCATGGTTACACCCAACATTCGAGCAAGAAATGAAGTATTACAGGGACCCTTGCGAAGAGTCCGCAGTACCACGAACTGAGTATCTGTAATTTCGTCAACTGTATATCGGCTATGCAGTACGCGGACACGGTACACGAGCCGGCTGAAGGTTAAATCAAGTTCTTTTATGTAATCTATCAGGCCATCTTGATCGGTCAATGTTCTCTCTCCTGGATATTTTGGCTAAACAATAATTAAACTGCTTAATTATTTACATAAATATTTATACCACTGTTTAAAATGCCGGTCAAGACAATAACCACAAAGATTGGCTGTTCCCAGCCGGGCTGCTCTGTGATAAAGTGATAGACAGGAATCATGAGACATAAAAGGGCAAATTGCGGCGGAGGTTTATATGCACTTTTATGATGAACAGATTTACCATAATAGACCCGATAAAAATAGCTATCTGATTTCCTCATTTCTTTCAGGCCTGCTGCTGATCGGCGCTTACCCTCCATTCGAACAGGGTTATTTGGCCTGGTTTGCACTCCTGCCAATGCTGAACGCTTCGCTGCGTGAAACCCCGTTGCGTTCATTCTGGGTCGGCCTGTTATTTGGGCTGCCTGTCAACCTTTATCTGAATTATTATCTCAGCTATGTCCTGTTCCCCTACCTTCCTTTTCCCCTGGCCCTGGCCCTGATGATTGCCCTTGTTCTTTACATCAGCTTTTTCAACGGGCTCTTTAGCCTGGCCGCCAACATGATCAACCGCTACGGTAAAATCTGGCTGACCGCCCTCGCTCTTCCCACATTGTGGATCTTAGTCGAGTACCTGCGCTCTGCCGGATTTCTTGCCTACAATGTCGGTTATCTCGGGTACAGCCAGTGGAATTACCAGACTCTCCTTAACATGACTGCAGTATACGGTTACTGGGGGCTGCCGTTTATCATCGTCCTGTTCCAGAGCCTTCTTATTCTTTACCCACAGAGAAAACTCCCCCAGATCGGTTTTTATCCCGCAGCCATAGTTTTCCTGATCTTAATCGCCTGCGGCGTAATCTTGCCTTTTTATATTACTGTTGATGAAAGCGGCAAACCGCTCACGGCCGCCCTGATCCAGGGGAACAGCTCACCTGATGAGATAATTGAGCACGGCAGAGAAACTATTGTGCAGCGTTATATTTCCTTAACTGAAGCTGCTCTCGAAGAGGATACCGACATAGAATTGGCTGTTTGGCCTGAAACCGTTGTGGAGGTAAACATGACCGGTAGCCGCAGCCATCCGGAGCCTCTGATCCGGATGGCTGAAGATCTGGGTGTAATGCTCCTTTATGGTGCAAGAGTTGCCGAGGGGGAGGGCCTGTACAATGCAGTTTCACTTATTCGCCCGGGGTCAGAAGAAGCTCCCATTTACTATAAACACCGTTTGGTACCATTTGTTGAATATTTTCCCTTTGAAAATATTCTTAACCGCATCCTGGATCTTGAACTTTTACTGGGCCGCTATACGGCGGGAAAAGAAATTACCATTTTCGATATCAACGGAACACCGGTTAGCGGAGTAATTTGCTTCGAATCATATTTCGGAGATCACACCCGCCTTTTCCCCGCTGCAGGCACCAGGCATCTCTTTGTTTTAACCAATGATGCCTGGTTCGGAAAATCAATCGCTCTTGAATTACATGCTCAGGCAGCGGCCATAAGAGCTGCCGAAATGGGAATCGGGGTAACCCAGGTAGCCAACAGCGGAATCACTATCTCCTTCGATTACTGCGGCGAAGAGTTATTTCGCTCGGAGAAACAGGAAGAAACCACCATTACCACCCGTCTGGATACAACCAGGCGCGATACTCTTTATACCCGTTACGGCGATTACTTCCCCGCATTCTGGGCCTTCTTCCTGGCCACAGCCCTGACAGCAGTAAAATTGACCGGGACCAAGGAGAGCCGGCAAAAAAAAGAAAGCCGCCCTCCCAGGGAGCGCGGCCGTTAAATACCGGATCAATAATTGGCTATCTAAAAAGCCAGGCTGATCAACACGGCCGAAGAAACCCCTTAACAACCACTACCGGCGTTCCGGCATCGGCTGATCCGCTGACGAGATCGGCGAGACTGGCCAGCACGTCTTCCATCCGCCTGGGTGTTGTACCTTCTTTTTCCAGGCAATCTTCTGTCAATCTGCGTTCCACACTGCTACGCAGGATTTCTTCGATTTCTTCCGCTGTTTTCTTTTCTACATGATAGCACTGGTCAGCAAGATATTTATACTTCAAACCTTCCCGCACACAGTTCAACCCTGCCGTAACCGCAAAAGCGGCCCGGGGATCGGCTAATTCATAAATACCGCTGGAAGGATCAAGATAGGCTCCGTCACCATAGATCATCACTTCAACCTTGAGATTAAAAACCGCCAATAATTTTTCCTGAAGGGCATCGACAACAGCCTGCCCATCACGTGGTGCCAGTTTGATTCTCTCTCCCGCAGACATATTGCTACCCAAAAGACCCCATTCCGAATATGATTCTCCTTCATCACAAAGCTGGGCAAGTGTCAGGGCATTTTCAAACCAGTCGGTTATTGTTTTCAAAGTTTTGTCCCGTTTATGAATATCGGCAGCAATGACCCCATCGGGTCCGTATTGCAAAGCCTGCCGGGGATCGTTGGACAGCAGGATGACAGCTTTTGCCCCTTCGTCCTCAATAATCGACCGGTAAAGATTGATGTAATCAACCCCGGTAACGGGGTGTTTAAAAATGCGATCTCCGATATCGTCGAGAGTAATGGGATCCCTGTTCATCTGGAGGACAAAGTCGGGTGAAACAACCTGATTACCTACTTCATCAGCAGGGAATGAAAGCTGAACGATCACTTCTCCCCCCGGAACAGCCCGGGCAATTCCTTTAAGAATCATGGAAAAGCGGTTTCTGCTGGCAATGGGGAAAATTACAGCTATTTTCCCGGCGTCAGGCAGTTTCAGCTTATTCTTCACTTCCCGGGCAATATCATCTATAGTGATGTAATTATTCTGGGCCCGGGCTACTACCGATTCGGTAATGCAGACAACATCACTGTTATTTAGCAACCCATCCCGGTAACAGTCGACCATCCGCTCATATACCTTTTCCACAATATCCATCCCCGGCAGAATTACACCCATTTTCAAGCCAAAAGCCATCGGTCCGATATAATCAGGCATGTTCATCATTATTCGCCTCCACTAATTATTTTTCGTTCCTCATTTTTACGGCGGTAATTTGACAGCGCTTTCTGATAGTCGGCTAAGGTGTTGATATTAACAAAAGATTCCTGGTGAGGATCAAAACGCTCAATGTCTTCGCGACCAATAAATTTAATATGCAGATCGGTGTAAAAATCGGTCACCTTGCATTTCCCCAGCTTGATCTGTTTCTCAATAGCATCGGCACAAGAACGATTATAAAAAGAATGCAACGGTTGAAAATAAGAATTGATTCTCGGGACGACCGCATCATAGTTTGAAGTAAAACCTGCCATGTACCTGATCAGACGGCTGTTAAGAAAAGGCATGTCACAAGCAACTACAAATTGATAAGGCAAACTTGATGTTCTGAGGCCGGCATGGATCCCCCGCAGTGGGCTTTTCTCGGAATTGGTAAACAGGTCGCCAGCCAACCGGACCGGCAAGTCGCGATATAGCTCCGGGTGATCGGTTACAACGGTTATTTCCTCAAACAAAGGATTAAGGTTCTTAACAATAAGCTCGATGAGCGATATTCCGTCAAAATCCAGGAGGGTTTTAGGCCGGCCAAGGCGCTTGCTGTCTCCACCGGCCAGGATAACTGCCCCCGAACAAATTTTGTTGTGGCTGCTGATATCGTTCAAATTTACACCTCTACATCAATGGGAGATTACTGCTACACCACTGATTGCTTCGACCGCTTTCTTTCACTGATCATAACCATGACGATACCCATTTCATAAAGCAATAGCAACGGCATAACCATCGCCAGCTGCGAGATTATATCAGGCGGAGTAATTACCGCCGCCAATACCAGCATAATCAGAATAGCGACTTTGCGGTATCTCCGTAAAAACCCGCTTGTCAACAGGCCCAGTTTACCGAGAGCCCAGGTTAATAAGGGCAGCTGAAAAATCACCCCGAAAGCAAAATGAAATGAAAGAATGAAAGATATATATTCACTGATTGTGAAGCGGGGTGCCAACCGCTCTGCAGCAAACTGCAGGAAAAAATCAATGGTAAAAGGGAAAACCACATAATAGGCAAAAAAAATTCCTCCGATAAAAAGAGCAATTATCCCCAGTAAAACAAAAACAAAAAAATATTTTTCGAGCCGGTAAAGCCCGGGGAAAATAAACGCTGACAGCTCATAGATCAAAACCGGCAAGGAAAGAATAAGTCCGCTGATCAGAGCTAGCCGCAGGTTGGCCATGAAAGCTTCCGGCGGGGAAAGATAAATTAATTTGACGCCATCGAGGGGTGCTGTCAGCAGGCTCCTGATTAATTCAATCCTGGCAAAGCAGAACGCAGCAGCAACAATCAAAGCGCCTGCCGAAATGATCAGGCGCAGGCGCAGTTCTGCAAGATGCTCGATTACGGGCATGGTGCCATCTTTATTCCTGGTCAATTCTTATGCATACCTCCCGGCATACCCGATGCCGTCCCGTGATCCCCCTTTTGCCATACTGAGCTCATTTAAGACTAATTAACGTGATCATTCCTTGGGATCTTTGGGATCAGAATCAGACCCGGTTGTTTCATCGGTTCCGGAAACGCCTTTTAAACCCTGTTTTAACTCAACTACACTTTTCCCGATTGCCCTGGCCAGTTCAGGAAGTTTTTTAGATCCGAAAATTAGGAGAACTATCACCAGTATGGCGATTATTTCCCATGGTCCAATCTTACCGAACATCTCCCAACCTCCCAGCTAAAATTCTCGACATTTACTCAAAGCATTCAATGTTATTGTAACACAATATAACATTCACGGTAAATGCAGCGCGATCACTCACGTAAAATCTTATACAGGGAGGATCGGCTCACTAAACCTGTCGTTCTCTTTATACCTGTCTGGAGAGCAACATATGCTCAGCTTGGCTTATCTATATCATTATCATCCAGGCTGATTGTATCCTTGAGCTCCCTGGTGGCTTTCTTAAATTCTCTTAAACCATTGCCAATCGATTTTCCCAGTTCGGGCAGTTTGGCCGGTCCGAAAATAATCAATGCCACAATCAGGATTAGCAATATTTCCCAAATACCGATTTTCCCAAACAATCTTTTCACCTCCATGATAAAACAAATCCGTTCCAGTTTTTGAACAATGCAAGCCGTGTTATATTATAGCTTATCTCATAACCAATTACGATAACCCGGCCCATCTTTTTAAATATTCCTCCGGGCCAGTTTTAAAGCAACAAACAGGGCGGGCGCCCCCAGCGTTACCCATAATCCTCCCAGGCCGTACCTGATAAACCCAAGGGTGGGCACCGATGAAGGCAAATAGCCGCTCAGGCCCATGATCAAACCGAAAAGCACACCCAGACCAATCACGACCTTCAACATCCGGGCTGCAAAAGGCCCTTCAACCGATGAGCCCACTTTCTCTTTTTCAATAACATAACCGCAGGAAGCACCGGCCAGCAAACCAAGTACTTTTGGCGGATCAACTCCCGGTAGGACAACAGTCAGCAACGCAGGCAGAACAATCGACATTAATACCAGAAATGGCCAAGAAATTTTATCCAGCCACCCTTTTTCATAAAGATAGCCACTCAACCAGATAAAAAAAAGCAGAAATGCTAAGCCAAAAGTAATCCCACCAAGGATATCACCAAGGAAATGATAACCGAGGACCATTCGGGAAAGGGCAATCATTACCACAGCCACAACAGCCCAGATCCGGCAGGGATTATTTTTTAAGCGAACTGCCAGGTAACCCCACACTGTTACCGCCGTCAGAGTATGCCCGCTGGGGAAAGCATAACTGCCGGCCGGGTGGACTACACCTTCTATGGAAGGGCGATCCAGCATTGTTAGATCTTTAACCAGATTGCTGAAAACAGCGGAGCTGAGCAATACAAAGGCCCCCCAGAAACCAAGGGCTTTGTTGACATTCCACATTAAAACACTGAAAAACCCCATAAAAAATTCATCATCACCCAGAAAAGTAAAACCTTTGAATAAGATTTCAACAGGTCCACTCCGCCATTTTTGGAGAGTACAGATCAGCTCGATGCTGCGGGTCCGGGGCCAGTCTGCGATGAGAAACACGGCACAAAAAACCGCCAAAAGAAATAAAAATATTTTCCAGAATAGTTCCCACTGCGGATTTGTAGAAAAATATGGCTTTTTTACCGGCGGAAGATGCATTGAGTTTGCCTCCTCGTGCAGCCGACCTCTCCTGCTTGAAGCCGACAGGTGTAATCCAATAATCAGCATTGATCATCTGCGGTTCAATTGATCCTTCGAAGTGGGGGATGCATCGACACGGCAGGGGACTGCCGCTTTACTCCAGTATGGTTTCTCTATTTCAGGAACCTTTTCCAGGTTTATTAAAATCACGAATGACTTTTTCAGCCTGTTTCAAAAAACTGTGAGGAACCAGAACCTGCACTTCTACAGCCGACCCACCGATGATCCTCATCGCTCCACTATAGGGACTGCTGTCGGCTTTACGGGCCGGAATGCCTTTATCCTCTAAAAAACCGCAGATTATATCGGCCTCGATATCATTAGCCGCTTCCATCAATATTGTCCACTCTTCAGCCATCAGCACAACCCCCGGGTTAATTTTCTAAAACCGCAGTGTCTTAAAGATATTCTTTCCCTCTCTTCTTAATCCTTCAACATCTGAAAGAGCTTTCGGCAGAAGATCGTCCTGCAGCCTAAAATAAATTCAAACAAGGAAACGCCGGTCAGACTGTCAAAGTGAAAAAGGTCTGACTAAATTGAAAAAGGATAATAAGATTGCCATAAAGAATTCCCCCAGTATCCAGCTGTATTTAAAAACCGGGAAGGCGGAAAAAGCATTTGTCAATCAACCTGAAAAGATTAAAGGAAGCAGGTGCAGAAGCAGGAGTATTAAGTATCGGGGCAACTGATATCCACCAGCCGGGCTCGCTTCTGAAAAAATTACAGCGGAGGGCTGCAGAAAAGCGCGTGACCCCTTTTGAAGAACAGGACCTCCTGGCCCGGATTTCTCCGGAAAGGCTGCTACCAGACTGCCGCAGTATCATTGTGATCGCCATCCCCTATGCATCGCCAGTGCACCCTGTAGCCACAAGCTCCCAACAACCGCGAGGCCTGGTTGCCCGTTGTGCCCGTGGCATTGACTATCATGATATCGTTAAGGACCGGGCTGAAGCAATCATTAGAATAATTAGCAATGAAATGGTGACTCCTGTCCATTACCGCATACTCTGTGACAGCAGCCCGCTCGTAGAGCGTGAACTGGCTTTTAGGGCCGGTCTCGGGCACATCGGTGATAACTGCACTCTGATTACCGATCTTTACGGCTCATTTACCGCCCTGGGAACTATCCTGGTAAACAAAGAGATTGAAACGGGAACTCCCTCGAGAATAACCTGTAAAAATTGTCAAAAGTGCCTTGAGGCATGTCCTACCGGTGCGCTGCAAGCCCCTTTCATTGTTAATCCCTACCGCTGCCTTTCTTATCTAACCCAGGCTTCCGGGGTGTTCCCCCGGGAAATGCGCTTATTTCTGGGAAACCGCATCTACGGTTGTGATGAATGCCAGGATGCGTGCCCGTTGAATAAAGGAATAGCTGCATCGCCATTCGCTGAGCTCAATTTCAATTATTTCCCTGCTGAGCCTCTTCTCCTGCCTATGTTGGAGATGACCGGCAAAGAATATGCTCTTACAGTCGGTCTCACGTCAGCCGGCTGGCGAGGTAAAACCACCCTCCAGCGCAACGTTATAATTGCCCTTGGCAACAGCGGCAATCCCCGGGCAGTGAAACCTCTTGCCCGCCTGCTGGAAAATGATTCCCGTCCGCTGATCCGGCTTCACAGCGCCTGGGCCCTGGGGCAGATTGGCAGTGCTGAAGCGCGTTTTTATCTGGAAAAAGCACGACAGCACGAGACGGACACGGCCGCCAGGGAAGAAGTGGAAACCTCCCTTGAGGAACAGTAACCGGGGCCACAGGACGGCATTTCGATCATTTTCTGCAGTGACAGGAAACCTTTATTTTTTCATTCCCCTAAAGATTGTTAAAACAGCCACTCCCATAATGACCAGACCGCCCAGAAGGGCCGGGACGGCCAAACGCAAAAACTGTCCATGCTGCATAGCCCATCGTTGGTCATGATTAACCCAGCCGTGTTGGAGTAAAATCGGAAGGCTAAAAATTAACAGCAAAGATGCAAGGATAACGGGTAACCATCTCAATTTAGTTTTTTCTTCAACCCGCGTAAAACCGATAAAAGCGGAAAATTTTTCTGAGAAAATGCCGGTTCGCACGTCTACTAAAGTAATAACCAGCAGCATCAGACCTATAATTGTAATCGCCAGGTGGCTCATGCCATAATAGGCCAGGATGAGTAAAAGTGCAAGAAGGACAGCCAGATCCAGAACAATGAATAATGCTGTTTGTTGGGGTTTCATCTGTTTCCAAGGTCACCACCTTCCAATAATTATAAAAATCGGAGCAGGAATTGAGCAAGATTAAGCCAATATTTAATGTCGAAAGCAATAGACAGGAGACAGTGGAAATATGAACAACTCATTTCGACTAATGCATCTAAAGGGGATCCCTGTTGAGATCCATATCAGCTGGTTGTTAATTTTCTTTCTTTTCAGCATCACCCTGGCCCTTAGCTATTTTCCGACTGTCGCCGAAGGACTGGACTCTTCAACCTACTGGCTGGCAGCTGTCCTGACCACGCTGGTCGTCTTTGCTTCTGTTCTGACCCATGAATTTGGTCATTCACTGGTTGCTATCAGGGAAGGTATCCCCATTAAGAAAATCGTTCTTTTTGTGTTTGGCGGTGTTGCCCAGATGGAATCAGAGCCCAAAAGCCCGGCCGCAGAATTTAAAGTTACTGCCGCCGGCCCCCTGACCAGCATGGCTATTGCCATTGTCACCGCTGCCCTTTATTATTTATTCCTTTCTTCCGGGCAGCTCATCGGTGAAGCGGTCCTTTTTATTGCCCGGCTTAATTTGATCATGGCCGTTTTTAATCTCATTCCCGCTTTCCCCCTGGACGGGGGGAGGCTTTTCCGCTCCATCGTCTGGTATTTCGGGAAAAATATCCTCTTGGCAACGCGAATCGCTGTCGGCCTGGGCAGTGTGATCTCCTTTGTAGCCATGGCTTTCGGTTTCATGCTTATTTTTTTCCAGGGTGACCTCTGGGGTCTGTGGCTCATTTTCATCGGTTGGATGATTTACCAGGCCGGCCAGTCCAGTTACTCCCAGCTCATTTTCAAAGAAACCTTTGCCGGTATGAAAGTATCTCAGCTGATGAGCACGGACCTGCAGACTGTCTCGCCGGACGATTCTCTAGAACAGCTTGCCGAGTACTTTTTAACTTATAAATACGGCGCCTTTCCGGTTGTTTATGGTTCAACCACTCACGGGCTGGTATCACTTCAGAATATGAAAAAGGTTCCCCGTGAGGAATGGTCTGAAAACAGGGTTTCCCGTATCCTGACCCCCTTAAAGGATACCCTAATCCTGCACCCCGATTCCGATGCCGCCGATGTAATGATGAAAATGGCTTCACTCAATGCAGGCCGGGCCCTGGTGATGGACAACGGAGAGCTCGTCGGCCTGCTCAGCCGTACTGACATGATGCGCTTCATGCAGATGCATATGGTCCTCGGATCTGATTAAAACCCTGCATCCACCGGTCAATCCACTTCTTCAAAAAGTTGTG
>CAZDKY010000038.1:0-29906 GCA_964506505.1 uncultured Syntrophomonadaceae bacterium | reverse complement strand
AATGTTTTTTCTTTTTTTTCAGTACCGCCCGGGCAAAGGTGCGGTTAACGTCTTTTATTTCCACCTTTACCGTTTCACCCACCTTCTCACCCGCTCCTTCTACATTGATTACAAAACCCTGCAGGCGGGCGATACCATGCTGGGGATTCGCGGTGTGGGGCTCTTCAATGGTTACCTCCAGGTCTTCTCCAATCTTGACCGGCAGGGCCAGGTTTTGGATTTCTTTGTGGCTACCCCTGGCTACAATGCGAAATTGTTCAATGTGAATATCTTCCGTACCGCGTATAAATATATGACGCTTCAGCTCATCTTCCAGTTTCTTTAAATTGCCGCCGCCGCTGCCAATAATGATGGAAGCTACTTCATGGTGCATTTCCACAAGGACGGCTTTACTCTTTTCATCCTGCAGTTGGCGTTTTAGTTCGCTTTCAATATGCGTGCTGACAACCAGTGGAGTAAGGACTCTCCCCGATCCCCCACAATAGGGACAGGGTTGCTGCAGATATTCCGAAAGATCCTGGCGTACTTTTTTCCTGGTCATTTCAACAAGGCCAAGATTGGTTAATCCAAGCACATAAGTCTTTGTACGATCATATTTTATCGATTCATTAAGCCGGTCAATTACTTTACGCCGGTGATTTTCAATACTCATGTCGATAAAATCGATGATAATGATCCCCCCGATGTCGCGCAGACGTACCTGCCTGGCAATTTCCTCGGCAGCTTCCAAATTGGTTTTCAAGATGGTGTCTGCAAGGTTGCGACGTCCAATGTAACGCCCCGTATTAACGTCAATGACAGTCAGTGCTTCCGTTTCATCGAAAACCAGGTACCCGCCGCTCTTCAGCCAGACCTGGCGCGCCAGAGCTCTTTCAAGCTCTTTTTCCACACCGTAGCGTTCGAAGATAGGCTCTTCTTCACGATATAATTTAACCTTTTTTTTCAAATGGGGTGAAATATAATCCACTATTTCCCTGACCTTGTCACACTCATGTTCATTGTCGATCAGAAAACTGCTAAACTCCTCAACAAAGAGATCGCGGGCTATCCGGCAGGTCAGGGAAAGATCCTGGTAAAGGATGGCCGGGGCTGTTTTCTGCTGAAAACGGGTCATAATCCGGTTCCACAGCTGGACCAGGAACTGCAGATCCTTCGCCATCACTTCAGGATCAACCCCTTCCGCTACCGTGCGAACTATCAATCCCAGGTTTTCCGATTTCAATTTTTCCACTTCCCGTCGCAGCCTTTCTCTTTCAGCCTGGCTCTCAATCCGACGGGAAACACCGATATAATCGGCTCCCGGAACCAGAACAAGGTAACGCCCCGGGATAGTAATCTGGCCGGTAACACGGGCTCCCTTGCTACCAGATGGTTCTTTGATCACCTGGATCATCAATGATTCGCCTACTTTCAGCAATTTATCAATAGGTCCGCGGGCCGGAGCAGGTTTTTCGTCATCCCAATCGCTAAATACATCATCCACGTATAAAAAAGCATTCTTCTCCAAACCTATATCTACAAAAGCAGCCTGCATACCCGGCAAAACATTTGCCACGGTCCCCTTGTAAAGATTACCGACCACCCGGTGCTGCAGCGGACGTTCTATATCCAGTTCCACCAGTTTGCCCTTCTCCAGCAAAGCAACCCTTGTAGCCCTGTTATCGCAATTAACAATTAATTTTTTATCCATTTATTTTGCACATCCCTTCAGACAGGGTCTCAAGTTTTTCGTCAGCACTGGTATAAAGTCTCTCCCTGTGCAAATCCCAGCGAATATTTTTCGGTTCGTTAATTCCCGTTCCTGTAATAATTTTTTCAAGGACAATCAGGGGGGAGACTCCTCCCCCACTTCCTGCTCTTAGAAGCATGGCAACCGTTGGATAATCAGCTTTATCGGCGGCTGAGAGAGCCAGTATATGCGAACGAATGTTAATTTCTTTTTCTTTTTTTTTCTTTCCACGTTTTAAAATATTAATTTCATCTTTAGACAACAGTTCATTCAGGGCCTGCTCTAAATGTAAACTGCTGATATTCTCAGGCCCTTCATTAATGATCCCTGCCCGGTATGAAGCTGCTTCAACCAGTGAAGGAAGAGGCAGCCGGTTTTCATCAACGCAAACCGCTCCGGTGATCTCCAGTCCCATTGGCATCTGCGCTGCCAGCCGGCCGGCAAATTGTTCTGCATCAACAGCCTCGGAAAAGGATATTTCCCCCAGCTCTTCATCGGCAGTAACACCCAGCGGCAAAGGCAGGGCCAGGCTAAAACGCGGGTGGGGATTAAAACCCTGGCTGTAGGCAACAGGGAATCTTTCCCTGCGCATAGCTCGGATAAACAGGCGCAATAAGTCAAGGTGCGAAATATAACGCAGTCTTTCATGCCGGGCAAAACTAAACCAAATTTTGTTCATCTTCTTCTCCCTGTAAATATTGTTTGTCAAAAGCTTCCCTGTGATCGCGCACCATGAATTCGCTCTCTTTTCCGCAGTGCAGGTGGCCCCATGGCAGGCAATCACCATAACCAAACTGCCGGTAAACGTATTCCTCCGGCCGCAGACCGCTTTCTCTGAAAGCTTTCTGCCAGAGGGCAAAGGAAAAATGTTCAGACCAGCCGTCAAAACGGCACCCCAGGGTCCAGGCCTTTTCCAGCAGGGAGGCCACCATTCGATCTCCCCTGGCAAAAAGTGCTTCAAGGAAACTGGCTTCGGCCTCGTGCCATTTAAAATTGACTCCGGGAATGGTTTTAAAACCGTCACGCAACAGCTTCTGCCGGGCTAAAGTTTTTTCCAGCCTCAGTTGAGGTTCCCATTGAAAAGGAGTATGTGCTTTGGGTACAAAAGTAGCTACGCTTACCGATAGGCTAATCTTTTTCCCGATCCGGCCGCTAAATCGCCGCCTGATTCTACGACAGAGATCAACAATCGCTTCTACGTCTTCGTCTGTTTCCGTCGGCAGCCCGATCATAAAATATAATTTAAAGCCCTGCCAGCCGGCCCTGATGGCATCGTCGAGAGCAGAAAAAATATCTTCTTCGGTAATATTTTTTTTGATCACTCTCCTCAGGCGTTCAGTCGCTGCCTCCGGAGCAAAAGTAAGGCTGCTTCTGCGACCCCGATGCAGGCGATCGGCCAGACGGACAGAGTAGGAATCGAGTCGCAGCGAAGGAAGGCTGGTCCTGACCTGTCTCCCCTGCAACGCCTCGTCCAATTCTTCAATGAGTTTCTCAATGTGGGGGTAATCGGCACTGCTAAGAGAAGAAAGAGAAAGTTCATCATAACCGGTAGCGTCAATTAGCTGTTCGGCAAGCTCGACAATCTTGGCCCTGCTGCGCCGGCGGACCGGACGAAATATAAAACCGGCCTGGCAAAACCGGCAACCCCGCACACAGCCACGGAAAAGTTCCACCACTGCCCGGTCATGAACTACCTGTATGTAAGGAATCACCGGTGCTATGGGGTACGGTGCCAGGTCAAGATCAGGGATGGTCAGCTTGGTTATTGACTTAGGCGCCCGCCGGTCAAGGACCTCCACGCCGCAAAGCTTACCTTCTTGATAGAGAGGCCGGTAAAGCGAAGGAACATAAATTCCCTCACTGGCTGAAAGGGTAACCAGTATTTCCTGGCGAGACAGGCCTTTTTCTTTTAAAGTGACCAGCTTTTCGAGGAGCCGGGGAAGGCTTTCTTCTGCTTCCCCGATCACGAAAAGATCAAAAAAAGGTGCCAGCGGCTCCGGATTGTAAGCGCACGGGCCACCGCCGATAACTAGAGGGTCTTCGTCCGCCCGCTCGCTGCTGTAAAGCGAGAGCCCGGCCAGATCAAGCATGTTCAAAACATTTGTATAACTCAATTCATACTGCAGGGAAAAACCGATCACATCAAAATCGCGCACTGCCCTCCTGCTTTCCAGGGTGAAAAGAGGCAATTTGTAGCGGCGAAGTTGACCTTCCATATCTACGTCCAGGGCAAAAACTCGCTCCATAAGCATATCCGAACGACTGTTGACGCTTTCGTAGAGGATTTTCAATCCCTGGTTGGACATACCCACTTCATAAAGATCGGGAAAAGCAAGAACCATACGCGCTGACACCGTGTCAAAATCCTTATCTACCGCATTAAGTTCCCCGCCAGTGTACTGGCCAGGCTTACGGACACGGCTCAAAATTGAATCAAAAAGATCATCATTTATTTTAGTCATCAAGTTCTCCATAACCCCTGAAAGAGAATTTGTCGCTATCAGGTTAATCTCTCGATATTAATACTGGCAGCAAAAACAAAACCGGTGGAGGAGATCTCCGCTCTAATCCACGTCTGCTGCTAAAGCAAACCTTTTTCTTTAAAACTGAAATAACATCCATCGCCGATAATAATATGGTCGCGTACTTTGATACCCAGGATCTCGCCGGCTTCCACCAACCGCCGGGTCAAACCAATATCTTCTTCGCTGGGCGATGGATCACCGCTGGGATGATTGTGGAAGAAAATAACAGAAGAAGCACTCTTCCTGATTGGGACGGTGAATACTTCTCGCGGGTGAACGATAGAAGCGTTGAGACTGCCTACGGAAACTTCCTCCCGGGCAATGATAAAATTTTTCGTGTTCAAGAGTAGAATCTTGAAATATTCTTTCTTTTTATAGCGCAATTCTTCCATGAAAATCGCTGCTGCCTGGCGGGGGCTGTTTACAGACCCGTTTGCCTCACGAGGAGCGGAAGCGAGTCGACAACCCAGTTCAAGCGCCGCTTTGATCGTAACTGCTTTATCGGGTCCGATACCCTTGAATTCCTGTAGATCTTCCAGGGCCAGTTCTGGTAAATTTCTCAGGCCTCCTCCTCCCGCCAGTATCCTTGTAGCCAGTTGAACGGCAGATTCGTTTTTATGGCCGGTTCGCAGCAGGATAGCCAGCAATTCGGCATTGGAGAGAGCTTCTGGACCCATGGCTTTTAATTTTTCACGCGGTCTCTCTTCACAAGGCAAATCCTTGATCATTATTGGGCTATTCTGCATGGTCACCATCCTTTTCATTAAACCACAGTGATATATTTAGAAAATTCATCAGGTCAAATAAAAGGCCTAAAGGTAATCCGACAACGTTGGAATAACAGCCGTAAATTTTTTCGATAAAGAGAGCCGCTTTGCCCTGTATGCCATAACCTCCTGCCTTATCAAAAGGCTCACCGGTAGCTACATACGCACTGATCTGCTGATCAGTAAGATTCTTCATCCACACAAAGGTTTTCTCCACACCGTTTTCACGGCGCTGGGTCGCAGCATCGCAAATTACGATACCGGTTAATACTTCATGCTGCCTCCCGGCCAAAAAGCGCAGCATTTCAAAAGCTTCTCTGCGGTCAACCGGTTTGCCCAGGATCCGGCCACCCACATAAACGACCGTATCGGCAGCCACCACAAATCCGTTCTTCAGGGTCCCTGCTACAGCAAGCACCTTTTTTTCTGCCACCATGTGGACCTTTTCTTCCGGCGAGGCATAGCCCTCCACCTTCTCTGAAACAACCGGCACCACGACCTCAAAAGGTATGCCCGCCTGTACCAACAGGTCGGCGCGTCGTGGAGATGCTGAAGCCAGAATTAATTTCATCCCTCCTTCCTCCCTCCGGCCTGGGTAAGAATCTTCACGGTTATCCCTTCCAGATAGTGAGCAACCAGACCGGTAAATATTCCCGTGGGAACAGAAAGCAACAACAAAAGCGGCATATAACCCCTGAGTAGATCCATGTTACCGATAATGAGACTGGCTATTGTCAGCTGGATCATGTTATGGACAGCCGCTCCGGTCACACTCACCGAGATCATGCTAACTATTTCTTTGCGCTTCATGATCAGGACCAGAGCCATTACCAGGCAGCTGGTCACTCCAGCCGTCACGCTGAGCCAAAAGCTAAAACCGAACAGACCGCCGACAAAAAGGCTGCCGAGGACAGTCCTCAGGATTACAACAAACAATCCACTGCGCAGGCCAAAGATAACCAGAGTTAACAAAGTAATAATATTGGCCAACCCCAGTCTTACTCCAGGCACCGGCATTGGCAGAGGCAGTGCCGCTTCTACAGTATGAATAACTACGGCAAAGGTAACCAGCAAGGCTAGGTAGGTCAGGTAACTGAGGCGATTTCTTAACTGCATGACCGGTTCAGCCATTGTGTCAGTCCTTTCCAAACCAACAATACTTATGGCTCAAGTTCTATTTTATCCGATAAACCTTCAGTGACGATAATTTCCAGATCAGTTGTGATAAAAACTACTTCTGTTCCCGGCACCTTATCGATAAGCTTAAGCCCCTCTTCCACACCGAGGATAAAAAGGGCGGTAGAAAGTGCATCGGCAGCGGTGGCTGTTTCTGCCACTACTGTTACACTGGCCAAACTGCGGGCAGGATAACCGGTATCCGGGTCGAGCAGATGATGATAATTCATATCGTTTACTGTAAAAGCCCGCTCATAATCACCCGATGTAACGACCGCTCCACTTTCCAGGTTCAAAACAGCGATAACCCGGTTTTCTTTACGGGGATGACGTATCCCTATCCGCCATGGTCCATTCTCAGGCCCTGGCCCAAGAAGCATTATATCCCCGCCGGCATTGATAAAAGCGCTTTTTACTCCCAGGTCAATCAGAAAATCAACAGCCCGATCGATAATATAACCCTTGGCGATACCACCTAGATCCAGGGCCATCCCTTTCCGTGGGAGAAAAACGGTCTTTTTATCCGGATTTATCTCTACCATCCCATGATCAATCAGTGGAAGAACAGCCTCGATCTCGACGTCGCCTGGCAAGCGGTACTCCTGCCCGAGAAAACCCCACAGGTCAATAAGCGGCCCAATGGTTGGATCAAATGCCCCGCCGCTTAACCCGGCATACTCCAGGGACTGTAAAACAAGTTGATATGTTTCAGGCTCAACTGGGACCGGTTCTTCACCCGCTTCTCGGTTTATCACCCTCACTTCACTGCTGGAAAGACTGCGGCTGAGCAAAACCTCCAGGTTTTCCATTTCGGTAAAAGTTTTTTCCGCTATTAAATCCGGTTTAGAAGAAGGAGTAGCTTTAAAACGGAGTTCTACTAATGTATCCATAGTTGTGCGATAATAAACAGACTGCTCATTGGCCGCAGCACCCCTGTAAACGATAAACATGATCAGCAGGACAAATAAAACCAGTACTGCAGCTAAACCGTATTTTCTCGATTTCCCGTTTTGTTTCTTTCCTTGCCCGGTATTCCTGTTATTTAGATATACAGACAAAACATCCTCCTAAAGACGACTGAAGTAAAAGACAATAAACAGCACGACAGCCAGGACCAAAACTAGCAGCAGGTTATCAAAACTGAGATTTTTAATATTCCATTTACGACGCTCCTGCCGGTCTTCTTTATCTTTCTTTTCAGCAAGCATTTTTCCCATTTCTTCCCGTGTCTTTTGGCCGGCCTGATCATAGGCCTTGTTGAGAGCTTTATCCAGGGCCGTAGTCTGGCGGGCTAGTTTCTGAGCCGCCCGGCCACTCTTGCGATAAGTTTCGTCGAGAGCAGAATCCATTTCCGTTGAACGATCAGCCAGGTGACGGGCTGCTTTACCGGATTTCTCATACAGACGGTCCAGGCCGGCATCCATCTCCGTTGAACGGTCAGCCAGTCGACGGGCTGCTTTACCACTACTGGTGTAGAAATTGTCAATCCCCTCATCTATATCAACTACATAACTGCAGAGTCCCCTGGCATAGCTGCCTGATCGATTGTAAGCATTATCGACCGAAGAGTCAACCAGCACCCCTATCCTGCAGGTAGCGGCAACCAGTTTTTCAGTAACCGGACGATAAAAAAGAGCATAAATGCTCAGCCACCAGGGCGGCTTCCATTCAAACCATCCGCGCCAGGCCCCGGGAATATAAATTATCAGGGCCAGGACAATGACAATAAGCATCGCTTCCAGGGGATGCCAATCGAAAAAATGAAAATGATGAAGGTGTTCCATGGCATGCCCTTCATAATGTAAAATAGAAGCAGCCGGGACAATAATCTTTCCCAGCACAAAATTGGGGAACAGTCCGATAGCCGTTATCACCAGGGCAAAACTGACCAGGACTGCCTGAACGGAAAAGGGCAACCTGTATTGGCGATCCAGTTTTTCTGGAACAGGCCCCAGAAAGACACCCCTGAAAAGCTTGATAAAATAACAGATCGTCAGGGCGCTGGTCAGGACAAAGATTTTTTCCGCCAGTTCAATGCTGAAAAGCTCATGGTGTTCTACTGCTACCAGCAGGGCATCATGAATCAGGGTTTTACTGGCGTAACCGTTGAACCCTGGAATCCCGGTAATCCCGAAGGCGGCAATTAGGAATGTTACACCTACCAGGGGCATCTTTTTAAACATGCCCCCCAGCCTGGGCAACTCCAGTTCCCTGGTAAACATAAAAATAGTACCCACCATCATAAAAAGGCCGGCTTTAAAAAATGCATGGTTGATAACATGGTAAACAGCCCCGGCAAAACCCATTCCCCCCTCTCTGTTCATCAGGGCAGCCGCCCCGATGGCGGCGGCGATGTATCCAATCTGGCTGACGCTGCTGTAAGCCAGGATCCTCTTCATATTGTTCTGCAGAATGGCCATTACCGCTCCCAAAAACATGGTGATGATACCGATCCACATCAATGAATTACCAAGATTGAAAATGTAAGGGGCTTCGGCACTACTCAGGCTATCGGGAGATGAAAAAAGAACCAGCGATACCCTTAAGATTCCGTAGGCTCCACTTTTGATCAGGATACCGGAAAGGAGGGCACTGGCCGGAGAAGGTGCAACCGGGTGAGCCTGCGGCAGCCAAATGTGGAGAGGCACCAGTCCGGCTTTTACTCCAAAACCAATGAGGAAACATATGAAGATGATCGTCTTTTGCCCGCCCAGTAGATTGAGGGCTGGAGTAATATCTACTGATCCTGTAATCGAAAATAACATCATCACCGCAAAAAGCAGGCACAATCCCCCGGCTATGCCGAGATAAAGATAGAGCATACCCGCTTTCATCGCTTCGCTATCCTGTTCATGAATGACCAGGATAAAAGAACTGAGAGTCATCAGTTCAAAAAAGAGAAAGAGAGTAAAAAAATCTCCGGCCAGAACTACTCCGATGGTGGCACCGAGAGTAAAAGTTAGTAGACTGTAATAACGGCGGCGGTTATGTTCAAAGTCCATGTAGGCAAAGGAAAAAACAGTGGCCAGAGTCCAGACCAGGGCAATGATCAGGGCAAATATCCAGCCAATCAAATCAACCCTGAAGAAAAGGCCCATCTGCATAAAATCGATCAGATCAAAACAGACCTGACCGGACATAACCATGGGGAGAAGCAACAGGACACCCGCCAGGGCAAAAAGAGAGGCCGCCAGGGAGATGGCTTTGAGAACTTTCGCCCACTCCTCTTTTAAAAAATAGAGGCCCATTCCTACCAGAACAGGCACAAGAACGATCCACAACGGCAGCGCCGACTGGTAGACCTCTGGAGAGGCTAAGAAATGTTCGGTAGCAGCGGCAAACAACTATAAAGCCCCTCCCAACAGCAGGAAGGCGGAGGTAAGGCGGGATAGAATAAAAACAATATTGTTTGGTGTCAGACCAAAAATAAGGGTACATATAGCAAGAATGACCATAGGAGAAAGCATACCGGGTGCCGCTTCCTGGATATTAAATTTGATCTCGTGCTGATCGCCGATCCCGTGATCCCCCCCTCCAGGAACATCAAAAAAGGCCGGGATAATAATGGGCAGATAATAAAGTGCATTGAGCAGGCTGCTAATCAAGAGGACCAGCACATAAAAGGGCATTCCCTCATCCAGGGCACCCAGTGAAAGGGTCCATTTACTCAAAAACCCATTCAGGGGCGGGATGCCTATCATAGCCAGGGCAGCAACGGAAAAGCAACCCATTGTTACAGGCATCTTCCGGCCAATCCCGTGCATATCAGCAATTTTGCGAATACCCGTTTTCCAGATTACCGCTCCGGCTGCCAGGAAGAGAATGCTCTTCATAAAAGCATGGCTGAAAATGTGGAATACGGCACCGGTTATGGCATTATCATTTAAAATGCTCATTCCCAGCAGAATATAACCGAGCTGACTGATGCTGGAGTAAGCAAGGCGCCTTTTTATGTCAGTCTGGGTCAGGGCAACCGCAGATCCAAGCAGGACAGTGATCACGGCCAGGACACCGAGGATGGTGTCCCACCCTCCACTACGCATCAGATCAACTGAAAAAACATGGAAAATGACCCTCAGTAAACCATATGCTCCCGTTTTCAGCATCACTCCTGAAAGAAGGGCACTGGCCGGAGAGGGAGCAACAGGGTGAGCATCCGGAAGCCAGACATGAAGGGGAAACATACCCGCTTTCATGCCAAAACCAATTAAAAAACAGATAAACGCAATCAGGGCAAGGAACGACGTCTCCTGAATAATCGATCCCACTCCAAGGGAAACCGTCCCCCCAAGCTCAAAAACAATAATAATACCAAAAAACAAAGCCAGCCCACCGATGATCGTCATCACCAGGTACTTATAACCAGCGCGCATCGCTTCGTCGGTTTCTTCGTGGATCACCAGGATATAGGCAATCAGGGACATGAGTTCAAAAAAGACAAAGAGTGAAAAGAAATCACCGGCGAAGTATATACCCTGGCAACTACCGAGAGCGAGAATAAGGACCGGGTAATAACGACTGCAGGCATGTTCTTTGGCCATGTAATCAAGCGAATAAATTGTACATAGAAACCAGATGAAGGAAGATATTGCGGCCAGACAAAAGCTGAGAATATCAAAACGAATGGAAAGTTCAAGTCTGGGCAATATCTCAAATAAGGTCCGCTGCACTACATCTCCCCGCACCGCCGCCGGGTAGAGGGCAATGGTCAGGGCAAAAGTTAAACCGCTGGTGATCACGGCCAAACCATTGCGCAGTCTTTCGGAATAGCGGCAAGCAAAGAAAATAACTGGGGTCATTATAATGGGCAGAACTATGATAAGAGTGATGAGAACAATGATCGTTGAGTCAGTCAAACAAGGTCACCTCCAGATATTACTACAGCCTATTATAGCTGTTATTACCTGAATCTTTCAACAAACCGGTTTTATTTTCCCCCTTTTTTTAAAAAAAGCGGCTAACAGCATCTTCAAGCAGAATGACAGCTGGCCTGGAAAAAATTCCGGATATAATGATCACCATCATTCCAAAAATCAGGGCAGCGAGCATCACTCGCGGGACAGATTTAACCCTGAACTGAAAATCACCGTGGTGTAAAAAAGCGTTGATCACAATTGGCATATAGTAGACTGCGTTCAGCAAACTACTGATCAAAATAATAACAACAAAAAAAGGCCGTCCCATCTCCAGCGCGCCGAGGGAAAGATACCATTTGCTGATCAACCCTCCGGTTCCCGGAAGACCGATCATTGAAGCACTGCCAACGGCAAAAGCAACCATGGTTAGGGGCAAATTACGTCCAATCCCGGCCAGATCGCTGATTTTTCGCACGCCCGTGGCATAAATAATTACTCCGGCAACCATAAAAAGCATCGCTTTGGTCACAGCGTGTACCCCCACATGGTAAAGACCGCCAATTAAAGCCATTTCATGATTAAAACCGATACCCATGAATATATAACCGATCTGGCCAATGCTTGAAAAGGCCAGCATCTTTTTTAAATCCGTCTGCAGCATTGCATAGATGGATCCAAACATAGCTCCTAGAGAACCAAGCCAGAGGATAATTTCGTTCAAAGGCACACCCTGAAGCATCTCAGCTGGAAAAACTTCATAGAAAACTATGAGCAGGGCAAAGGCATAAATTTTAATCACCAGTCCCGAAAGCATGGCACTGGAGGGGGAAGGAGCCGAGGCATGGGCATCCGGCAGCCAGACATGCAGCGGAAATAGAGCCGCTTTAGTACCGAAGGCAACAATAAAAAGAGCGGCTGCCATCAATAAATTCCGCGGATAAAGTGCAATCGCTTCGACCAGGGATCCGTGCAGATAATCGTAATTAAGATAACCCGTAGCCATGTAGAGCATGGCCACGCCGAGCAAAAAACAGCCAGTTCCCATGGCACTGAGAATCAGGTATTTAAAACTGGCTTCCAGGCATTCACGATCTTCCTTGATGGATATGATCGCGCATGCTGTTATAGCACAAATTTCCATCATCACAAAGAGGTTAAAAAGATCGTTAGTCAAGGCGATCCCGGCCATTGAACCCACCAGCAGAGCATAGAGTGTATAATACCATCCGATGAGTTCCTCTTTTAGCTCATTACCCAGATCCCTTAAGGCATAGATAAAAATCCAGAGGCTGATCACAAAAAGAACAAGAAGCATATAAACACGCAGGAGATCTACCTTAAGTTCAATGCCCCATGGCGGAGGCCAGCCTCCCAGGTGGTAGAACTGTGGTCCCAGCTGATAGACACTTCGCAATATGATGACGGCCATAACCAAAGCCGCCGCCAGAATTGCTACCATCAACGGCGCACAGATCGGCCTAACCCAGCGAAATAGCAGTGGCATCAGAAAGGCACCGCAGAAAAATATTACCACCATTAAAACAGGCAAATGTTCTAGAGGCCCCACTATCCCCGGCTCCTTATATCAGTGATTTCATCATAATCACAGGTTCCATAATATCGATAAATTTTAACGACCAGGCTCAAGGCATAAGCAGTGACGCTAACGGCGACCACTATACCGGTCAGCATGAGGGCGCCGGGAAGGGGGTTGGCATAGGCTGCAGCGGATACTCCTTCATCAACAATTGGTGCCCGCCCGCCCGAGAGATAACCCACAGATACAAAGAGGAGAAAGACGGATGTATCCATGATATTCATGGCAATCACTTTCTTAATCATGTTGGAATGAGTAAGCATGGTGTACATACCAATGACAAAAAGAACAACAGCGACCATGTAGTAATAATTATCCGCTATGTTTCTCAGGAGTTCCATCTTTCT
The DNA here is from genome assembly GCA_964506505.1 of uncultured Syntrophomonadaceae bacterium. Taxonomy (GTDB): domain Bacteria; phylum Bacillota; class Dethiobacteria; order DTU022; family DTU022; genus M55B129. The sequence goes on along the minus strand of CAZDKY010000038.1, from coordinate 16,909 downwards.
TCTCTCCTTCGATAATGTTATAGAAAAGGGTGACAATGGTACTGGCCACTTTTGCTCCCAAAAATATTGTGATAATGAAAATCGCCCCGGAGCTGAAGAGGGCTCCCGTCACTCCTATTGGGAAACCGGCAGCCCGGTTGGCCAGGTAACTGCCGCCCATGACCACGGCAGCAAGGCCGGTCAAAGCAAAACCGAGGGCACCTCCGCTCTCCAAAATGGAGGCGCTTTGTGGTGAAATCTGTTTGGCCCCTGCTTCCAGGTTAAATGAAACAGCAATCAACACCAGGCTGGCCCCGAAGATCGCCCCTCCTGAGAAACCACCCCCGGGAGAAAGGTGACCGTGAACTATTACATATATTCCGTAAAGCTGAATAAAGGGAACCACCAGGCGGCTGGTCAAACGGACAATTTGATCCTCCATGACTTAACCTCTCCTTCCGCTTCCCTCAGTGTGACTTCAATGTGGCAATAACCGCAGCAATGGCTGCAAAAAGCACTGTAGCTTCGCCCAGGGTATCATAAGCACGATAATCGAGAATAACGCTGCTTACGATATTTACTGCCCCCGTTTCCACTGCCCCCATTTCCAGAAAGCGGGCAGACATTTCATTAAAAACGGGATTAGTAACAGATCCAAAGGGAGGCATTTCGGCAACAGCAAAAGCAAAAATAAATATGATCAATCCCAGGATGTAGAGAGTCAGTAAGGCCCTCGTTTGGACTCCGAACATGAACCGGAGAATCAGGGTTAAAATGATCAGGAAAAGTATACCCAGATAGGACATTCAGCATATCCTCCCTGCATCTTCGCTCATTCAGCTCTCCTGGTTTTGCTGATTGCCGCAATCAGCAGCAGCGTGGTTACCCCTGTCCCCAGGGCAGCTTCAACCATGGCCACATCAGGAGCACTGAGCTGTTGCCAGATAATAGCCATAATCAGGCCAAAAGAGGAAAAAAGAATAACTGCGCTTAATAAATCGCGAATCCAGGCTACTCCCACAGCGCAGACAACTAAAAACAGCAGCAACAGTATATTGAGCACTTCAGTCATGATTATTCCTCCTGCCTGTAAGGGGCTGGATACCGGTTTTATAAGCAGCACGGGCAATAACATGGGCAGCAGTCGGATTGGTGGCCAGGATAAAAACTATGAGTAAAGCCAGCCTGACACCAACGGCCAGGCTGCTTTGCAGGATTAACGAAAGTAAAACCAGGCCTACGCCCAGGGTATCACACTTGGTGGTAGCATGCAGCCGGTTGTAGACATCAGGCAGGCGCAGTAATCCCAGTGTGCCTACAAAGAGGAAAAAAAGACCTCCCAGCAGGCAGATAAGAGCAAGCAGATCAAGAATCACCGACAAACCCAAATTGATCAGTCCAGAGCCCCCTTTTCCAGGTACTTGGCTACACCAACAGTAGTAATGAAACTCATCAAAGCGTAAACCATGGCAATGTCCAGAAAATAAGCCTGATCATATATCCTGGCAATAAGAGTGATGATCACGAGCGTTTTGGTCCCTATTATATTAATTGCCGCCACCCGGTCCGGTGCTGTCGGACCGATCAAAGCCCGAATCAGAGAAAGGAATATCAGCAGCATAACTATGACTGCTCCCAGACTGTAAGCATAATCAAGTATCTGTCCACTGTTCAATTTTCTTTTCCCTCCATCTGCTTCAGTCTGGCGATCAGAGGCCAGTCTTTTAATCCTTTGCTACTCTCCATGGTCATCGCATGGACCAAGAATTCATCTCCATCGGCCATGATAGTGAGAGTACCTGGAGTCAAGGTTATTGAATTGGCCAAAAGGACCCGCCCGGTAATCTTATCGAGGCCAACTTTCAGGGAAACCAGATTGGGCTCGATAGGCATGCGGGGATGAAGGACCAGCCTGGCCACCTGAAAATTGGCAATCACAATGTCACGCAGTAACCGCAGGAGATAACCAATCAGCCATCCAATGTTTTTGAGATTGACAGGGGGTCGTTCCGTCGGTTTAATCAATAAACCACGGTTAAAATATGTAACAAAAGAAGCCGCAGCCATACCCACCACAAGCTGCGGCCACTTTATGGATCCGCTTACAGCAATCCAGAAAAGTAATAGGATTGATGTTATAACGATATAATTGAGCCTATCTCTTTTCATTCTATCAGCTACTTTTTTAGGCCGTTTCTTCTTTTTCTTCAGCCGCTCCCGCCGCAGCAAATGCCTCATCGGCAGTTGGAATAGCCGAACGCTTGTGAATAGTCCCGGGCTTGCACTTGAGAACACATTCTCCGCAGTCGTCACACTTTTCCAGATCAATAACAGCAAGGTTGTCTTCCATTACTATGGCATCCCGTGGACATGCTTTAATACAGGCCTTACAGGCTATACAGCCGACAGAACAGACACTTGATACCGCTTTACCTCGATCATGCGAGCTGCAAAGGACCAGGTGACCCTGTTCTCCTTTTGGCAGCATTTTAATGATATCTCTCGGGCATGCTTCCGCACAAAGTCCGCAGCCGGTGCATTTTTCAGGATCGACAACGGGCAAACCGTGTTTGCCCATCTTTATGGCATCAAAAATACAGGCCCTCACGCAATCGCCAAGTCCCAGGCAACCATATTTACAGGCCTTAAAACCACCGTAAATACTGTTTGCTGCGGCACATTCTTTCACCCCGTCATAAATATACCGGTCGGCAGCCCTGGTAACATCACCAATGCAAAATACAGTTGCCACAGGCTGGACAGCTTCTTCAAATTTCTGTCCCAACACTTCGGCTACAGCCCTGGCTGTTTCCTCTCCGCCGGGGATACAACCGTTCGTCTTCGCTTTTCCCTGGACAACTGCTCCAGCAAAATTCACGCAACCTGCATAACCGCAGGCTCCGCAGTTGGAACCCGGGAGCACTTCTCTGACCGCATCAACCTGCGGGTCTGACTGGACGGTAAACACGCGTGCCGTCACCGCCAAAAGCAAGCCGAAGAACAGTCCGAGTATACCTAAAGTAAGAATTGCATACGTCATAAGCACAGTCTTTTTCCCACCTCGCAACTAATAGTCCGTTTTTCCAGCAGCATCAATCTTCTAAAGGGTCAGCATACCTTTAAACCCGAGAAAAGCCAGGGATAAAATACCCGCTGTAATCAGGGTGATCGCTGTTCCTTCCAAAGCCTGCGGTACTTTAGCCATCTCCAGCCGCTCTCGTATGCCCGCCATGATTACAAGGGCCAGTGAAAAACCAATTGAAGCGGCAATGGCAAAAAATATTGACTCAATAAAAGTAAATTCCTGACGCACCGCCAGCAAGGCTACAGCCAGCACCGCACAGTTGGTGGTAATCAACGGCAGGAAAATACCCAGCCCTTGATAAAGGACCGGACTTATTTTGCGCATGACAATTTCCACGAACTGCACAAGGCCTGCAATGACAAGAATAAATGTTACTATCTGCATGTATTCCAATCCAAAGGGAACCAGGATGTAGGTATACAGCAACCATGTCACCAGGGTAGCCAGTGTCATGACAAAAATAACCGCCATGCTCATTCCCATGGCTGTTTCCGTCTTGCGGGAAACACCCAGGAAGGGGCAAATCCCGAAAAACCGCTGCAGGACAAAGTTTTCTACCAGAATGTAGATAAATATAATCGATAAAATCTTTTCCATGACATCCTCCTGCTTCAGCCCGGCTGCCCGGCCTAAACCGTGCAGCCGGATCGATTAAATATTAAAACGTTTAAAAATAACATTAACCAGGGCCATTAACAGGCCAAGAGCTATAAAAGCACCCGAGGGCTGGGCAAAAAGGGCCATCGGTTCAAAATTGGCTCCAAAAAGATGAATGGCGCTTGCCGGATCCGGACCAAGGATAGTCCCCTGACCAAGTATTTCCCTCACTGTCGATAAAATTACCAGGGCCACGATAAATCCGATTCCCACTCCGATCCCATCGGCAAGAGAACGAAAAACCGGTCTTTTACTGGCAAAAGCCTCAGCCCGGCCGAGGATAATGCAGTTTACCACGATCAACGGCACGAACACACCCAGCGCTTCATAAAGCGCCGGTTGAAAAGCCTGCAGGACCATTTCGATAATGGTCACGAAGGTGGCTATAATGACGATGAAACAGGGTATGCGCACCTCCATAGGAATAAACTTGCGGAGCAGTGATATAACCAGGTTCGAAGCAATCAGTACCGCTGCTGCCGCCAGTCCCATACCAAAACCATTGACAATAAAAACGGTAACCGCGAGAGTCGGGCACATGCCAAGTACCAGTCTGAACACCGGGTTTTCCTTGACAATACCACGCGTAAGATCTCCCAAATAAACATTATCGGATTTCATAGTTTATCCTTCACCTCAGCTTCCATCTTCCAGCGCGCCGGATAGAGCGTCGCGGACAGCATTTATTATCCCTTCGGCGCTCAGTGTGGCGCCGGTTTTTGTATCCACATCAAGGTTCTGATCGGCAATAATCTGTTCCGGAATCAGGGGATAAGATTCAATGTAATAGGTCGGCGTTTCATTTTGGTCCAGCACATCAATCCTGATTATTTCTCCGCCGGACACTTCAACTTCCACCGATATCGGTCCGCCCGCACCCGGTGCACTGCCGCTGTAGACTCCGTCAGGCACGGAAACAATATCAATTTCTTCACTTTCGACACCGAGGAAACTTTCGGCTGCCACACCGGTTACCCGCCGAATAGAACCGATCATGGAAGAAGTGCTGATAGTCGCTCCGCTTACTGTATCCACATCTTCACCAGTCGTTAGGGGATCTTCATAACTCTTACCCATAAACTGTTCCTGAAAATCGTCGGTGGTAATGACCTCACCAACGCCGGGAGTTTCAGAATGGGATATAATTATAATATCAATGATCTTTCCTTCACCGTCAAATGCAAGATTATAGGTAATATCACCATCATAGCCCTGCTGGACTGCAGTGGCCATAATCCCCACCAGGTCGCCGTCTTGATCGTAAAGCAGATCAAATTTATCTTCTTCCAACTCCACTGTTTCAAAAGTGTCGAACTCAGGGAAACAGCACTGAAGGGACTCCCGGTATTCGGCCTCCTTCCGTTCGGCAATAATCGGTGTAGTTAGATTGTACATTCCTGTCAACAAAGCTGCCGAAACTATACCAACCACAACCAGAGTTAACGACAGACGTAGAATATTACGCACTTTTCTTCACCCCCCCGAACTGCTTTGGAACTGTAAAGTTATCAATAATTGGCGTGAATGCATTCATCATTAAAATGGCAAAAGTTACACCTTCCGGCATGGTTCCCCATAACCTGATCAGAATTGTTATAAGTCCACAGCCAATCCCAAAAATCAGCTTCCCAATAGAGGTAACAGGGGAAGTAACCATATCGGTTGCCATAAACAGGGCTCCCAGCATCACACCACCGGCGAGCACATGAAAGAACCCGGTCAGGAGGTGATTTTCATAAAACCCTCCACCCAGCAGGGTGCCTAAAACAAAGACTGTACCAATAAATCCAACCGGAACACGCCAGTCGATATGCCCCTTATAAAAAAGCCATGCCGCTCCAACCAGCAGGGCAAAAGCCGAAGTTTCACCAAGGCAACCGGGCACATTCCCTACAAACAACTGAGCAAGGGTTACCGCCTGGGCCTGAGCCTCTCCAGCCAGCGGAGTAGCAGTTGTCACAGCAGCAATATCAGCTCCGAAGGCAAAGGGCTCGGGGGAAGACCAGACCGTTCCTACCATGTGGCTGCCCCATGATACCGCTACTATAGCCCGGCCGACCAGGGCCGGGTTAAATATATTGTAACCGATTCCGCCAAAAACCTGCTTGCCGATGATGATGGCCATCGCGGTTCCGATAACCACCAGCCACCAGGGAGCTGCCGGCGGTAAAACCATGGCAAAGAGAAGACCGGTGACAGCAGCACTGCCATCACTAAAAATATCCTTTTTTTTCAGCCAGAGGGCCTCGACCAGCATGGCCGTGGCCACAGAGATAGCCATTGTCAGCAGAGCTTGATACCCAAACAGCAGCACCGCCATTAGCGCTACCGGAAAAAGAGCAATTAATACATCTGTCATTACACTCTGCACAGAATCAATGCTTCGTATATGCGGAGAAGATGAAACAACTAATTTTTTATCCATTTCCATCACTTCCCTTCCTTGCGCAGACCGCTACTTTTTTTTCGCTTTTACTATTTCCGCTTTGGCAATCCGAATCAATTGCGTCAAAGGAATTTTTGCGGGACAAACATAGGCACAGCAGCCACATTCAAAACAATCAAGGGCATGTAATTTTTCCGCCTTTTTAAAAAGACCGTGCTCGGCGGCCTGCGCTATAGCAGTGGGTACAAGTTGAACGGGACAGGCGTCAACACATTTTGCACAGCGGATGCAAGGGCTGCTTTCAGCCAGATAAACATCATCATCCGTAAGGGCAAGGATGCCTGAAGTCCCTTTAATCACCGGAAGGTCTGCATCGGGCTGGGCCAGGCCCATCATCGGCCCACCGAGAATCAGTTTCCGGGTCTCTTCCTTGAGCCCTCCGCAGGTTTCCAGAACATTGCTTACAATCGTACCTACCCTGATGAGCATGTTGGCCGGGCGATTGATTCCTTCTCCGGTAATAGTCACCACTCGTTCAATGAGAGGCTTCCCTTCGCGAATAGCATCGCAGATGGCCACGGAAGTTCCCACGTTGTGATTAACTACTCCCACCTCCATGGGCAGACCGCCCGATGGCACCTTGCGTCCCGTTGTCACCAGGATTAGCATTTTTTCTGCTCCCTGGGGATACTTGGTATGGAGGCGATTTATAGTAATATTATCTTCTTCAGCTATGGCCTGTTCCATCGCCTGGATTGCATCGGCTTTATTATCTTCAATACCGATGATCCCTTTTTCTGCCCCCAGGGCTTTTATCATCATTTTCAGACCAAAAACTATTTTTTCAGTTTTTTCGAGCATCACCCTGTGATCGGCCGTCAAATAGGGCTCGCATTCCGCCCCGTTAATAATTACGACATCGATCGGTTTTTCTTCCGGTGGTGATAATTTTACGTGGGCGGGGAAGGTTGCCCCGCCTAGGCCGACAATTCCCGCTTCCTGAACAATTTTTCGAATTTCCTTTGGAGTAAGCGAAGAGGGATCTCCAACCGGCTTCAAATCATCCACCCATTGATCACGCCCATCGGATTCAATAGTAATCGCCTTGACCGGACGACCAAGAGGATGATTGTATGGTCCAATTTCTGTAATTTTACCAGAAATTGAAGCATGAATCGGCGCCGAAACAAAACCGCTGCTTTCGGCAATTCTCTGCCCTGTTTTAACTTCCGCTCCCACTTCTATTCCTTCGAGCGGTTCACAGGGAGCCCCAATATGCTGTTGCAGCGGAATTACTACCTTTGAGGGAAGTTCCATCTTTGTAATAGCCAGCGAAGCGGTTATCTCTTTGCGGTAATCCGGATGAACGCCTCCCTTAAAAACAATGCTGCCCATCTATTATGTTCACCCTTTCCTGAAATAATAAGAATCTTTGTACCGATATTGGCAGACAAAAACAAATACCTATAATGTTTTCGTTAAATCTCCTGAAAATCCTGCTGAAGAGTTTCTTTTTATCATTCTTTTGCGGAGTTCATCCCTCCGTAATGAGTCTATGCATTTTTTCCCACCCAGTAAGCACGAATATCACTAACCGTATAAAGGGAGCCTGTTACCAGCACGGCATCTTCTGGCTCGGCTTCCGCCAGAGCCCTGTCCAGCGCCTCCCGGTAATCTTCGACAATTATTGGCGGATCAGACAGCAAAAAGTTGTCCAACGTAAACCTGGCCACGTCCTGTGGCTCAGCTGCCCGCGGCAACACAGGACGAGTAAAAACAACTTTGTCGGCCAGAGGTAAAATATGACCGAGCATCGTTTTCATATCCTTGTCAGCCAGAATCCCCAGTACCAGTATAAGGCGACGATATTTAAAATAACTGGGCACTGCACCAGCAAGTACCTCCATCGAAGCCGGGTTATGAGCACCGTCCATTATCAGGAGAGGATTTTTATGCAGCAGCTCAAGCCTGCCGGGCCACTCTGTCGCCGCCAACCCGTTGCGAAAGGCATCCTGATGGATTGAAAATCCCATCCCAGAAAGCAGTTCGGCAGCGGCCACTGCGGTGGAAGCATTGGTGATCTGATAGAGGCCCCGTAGAGGAATGAAAAGTTCTTCGAAATAACGTGTAAAACCGGTATATGAAAAATACTGCCCCTCTTTGGTGATCTTCTCGAGAACTGCAACCGGCTCCGATGTTAGTTCATGACGATTGGAAAGAGCAGGATAGATCCTGTAAAAAGGAGAATTTAATTTGCGGCAGCGCTCCTTCAGTAGTTTGAGCACCTTTTCATCTTCAGCGGAAGTAAGCAGAGGCCTTTCCTTTTTGATAATTCCCATCTTTTCAGTGGCAATTGCTTCCACTGTATCCCCCAGAATCGCCGTATGCTCCAAGCTGACATTAGTTATGATACTGAAAAGAGGATTAACGACATTGGTCGCATCGAGCCTACCTCCCAGACCCACCTCCAGGACCACCAGATCTACTTTCCGGCGGGCAAAATAAGTGAGAGCCAGAACCGTGACCACTTCAAATTCAGTAGGTTGGCCCAAGTTAGGATCAATTTTTATTTTTTCAATCAGCGGACGTATTTCCTTGATCAGCTCAACCAGTTCCTCAGGGTTGATGTCCAAACCATTGACAGCCATGCGGTTGGTGAATGAAAGCAGGTAAGGAGAAGTATAAAGGCCGATCTGATACCCGGCCGCCCGCATGATAGACGCAAGCATGACTGCAGTGGATCCTTTGCCGTTAGTTCCACCTATGTGGACAAAAGAAAGGTTGTAGTGGGGATTGCCAAGCATCTTTAGCAGGGCAGCAACCCTTACCAACCCCGGTTTGATGCCAAACCGGCCCATGCCGTGAATCCATTCAAGCACTTCGCGGTATTCCGACGATTCCCGGTCCATCCTTTAGCTCAACTCCTGCAGGCGCTGTTGTAGTTTCAAAAGACGGGTTTTCTGTTCCCCTCGGCGGTCTTTTTCTTTTTGAACCACTTGCGGAGGCGCCTTTTTAATAAAATGCGGGTTATTTAATTTCTTTTCAGTTCTCTCTGTTTCTTTTTGCAATTGATCCAGTTCTTTCTTCAGCCGGGCTGTCTCCGCTTCGAGATCGACGATCCCTTCCAGGGGCAAAAAAACCTCTATTCCCTCTCCGATAATCTCTGTGAGGGCCTGTTTTGGCTTGGCAGCATCTGCATCTATTACCAAAGGATCAGCGAAAGCAAGACGATTGATGTGATGGATCTCTTCCCTGAAACAGGCAGCAGCCCTATCTGATGCCCTGACAATAACCCTTGTTTTAATGCCGGGAGGAATCTGGACCTGGCTTCGTAAATTTCTAATCGCCCTGACCAGTTCCTGAAACAACTTCATTTCTTCATTATCCTGTGGAAAGTAAATCTCTGGGGACACTTCCGGCCAGGCTCCGACAACCAGGGCTTCTTCCCTGCGATCGGGGAGCTGCTGCCATATTTCCTCGGAAATAAAAGGCATAAAGGGATGAAGCAAGCGCATCACTCCGTCCAGGAGGTAGACCAGCAGACTGCGGGTAAGCTTTCTCTCGTCCTGTGCTTCCCTGTCATCTTTCTTGCTGTAGAGATAATGTTTGCTCAGCTCCACATACCAGTCGCAAAAATCATTCCACAGGTAATCATAGATCAGACGAGCTGCTTCACCGAGTTCATAATTTTCCAACAGTTCACTTACCCTTTGTACTGTTTTGTTGTAACTATGCAGAATCCACCGATCGGCTCGTTTTAATCCTTCCGGTGGTATAGCAGGATCAAACAGCTGAATAGAAGATCCTGATTCGCCTTCATCAAAAAGGTTCATCAAAACAAAGCGGGAAGCATTCCAGATTTTATTGGCAAAGTTGCGTGCTGCCTCAACGCTATCCTGGCGAAATCGCTGATCGTTGCCTGGGGCCTGACCTGTCACCAGAGTAAAGCGAAGGGTATCGGCCCCGTATTCCTCAATTATCTCAAGGGGATCAATTCCGTTGCCTAGCGATTTGCTCATCTTTCGCCCCTGGGCATCGCGAACAAGACCGGTTATATAAACTGTATGAAAGGGTACTTCTTTCATAAACTCGAGAGACATGAACATCATCCGGGCAACCCAGAAAAAGATGATGTCATAGGCGGTTACCAGAACACTGGTGGGGAAAAAATGATCTAGATCAGTGGTCCGGTCAGGCCAGCCAAGCGTGGAAAAAGGCCACAGGCCGGAGCTAAACCAGGTATCAAGGACATCGGGATCCTGTTCAAAAGAGCTTCCGCCGCACGAAGGGCAGCGCTGCGGTTCTTCGTAATCGACAATTATTTCCCCGCATGAGCAGTACCAAGCCGGAATTCGGTGTCCCCACCAGAGCTGTCGCGATATGCACCAGTCACGAATGTTTTCAACCCAGTTCTGATATATATGTTTGAAGCGGGAAGGAATAAAAACAGTCTTTCCTGCATTGACCGCCTCCAGCGCAGGTTCGGCCAGCGGTTTCATCCTGGCAAACCACTGACGAGAAATAAGCGGCTCCACGATCGTATGGCAGCGCTGGCAACGCCCCAGAGCATGCTCGTAATCCTCAATTTTTTCAATCAGGCCGAGCTTCTCCAGGTTGGTAACCACCAGGCGCCTGCACTCAAAACGATCAAGCCCTTTGTACATCCCGGCTGCTTCGGTCATTCGAGCATCTTCATCGATAATTTTAATTACTTCGAGACCGTGACGCTGGCCGATCGCCAGGTCGTTGGGATCATGTCCCGGAGTCACCTTAACCGCTCCGCTGCCGAATTCCGGATCAACATAATCATCAGCCACGATAGGTAGTTCCCTGTTCAAAAGTGGTAGAACGACCTTCCTGCCCACCAAATCCCTGTATCGCTCATCATCAGGATTAACGGCTACTGCAGTATCACCGAGCATTGTTTCCGGTCGAGTAGTCGCCACAATGACATGCCCTGAGCCATCGGCCAACGGATAACGAATATAAGTGATCTTCGCCGACTCATTTTCATGTTCAACCTCAATATCGGATAAAGCAGTATGACAGCGGGGACACCAGTTGATCATATAATCCCCACGGTAGATCAGACCATGGCGGTACAAATCGACAAAAACTTTGCGCACTGCCCGCGAACATCCTTCATCCATGGTAAAACGTTCCCTGGACCAGTCACAGGAAACACCAAGCCGATAAAGCTGACTGACAATGCGAGAATGGTATTTTTCCTTCCATTCCCAGACTTTTTCCTGGAATTTTTCACGGCCGAGTTCGCGGCTGTCAATTCCCTCTTCAGTCAGGTGTTTTTCCACTACATTCTGAGTAGCTATGCCGGCATGATCGCTTCCCGGCAACCAGAGAACATCATATCCCTGCATGCGCCGCCAGCGGATTAGTATATCCTGCACGGTATTATTGAGAGCATGGCCCATGTGCAAAGACCCTGTTACATTCGGTGGAGGAATAACAATCGTAAAGGGGGTCCGCTCTGGATCATTTGCCGCCTTGAAGTATTCTCCTTGCAGCCAAAGTTGATACCTTTTTTCTTCAACTCCGGCCGGATCATAGACCGGGGGGAGAGTTGTTTCAGACATAAATTCACCTCGGGTATAAAAGGGTATTCATAATTCGATTACCGGATCGGGTAGATTTCTTAACCCATTTTGGCCGGTATTCTCCAATTTTCATTTTGCTGTTTATTATATCATTCCGGCGGGAATAATTAAGGCCTGTTCAATAAAACAAGGACCACTAAATATTATAACTTCAATAACATAAAGTCAATGCCGGCGTCGCCCTTTTTCATCATGATGGGGTTTACGAAAGGTCTATTTCTTTATTTCCCAGTAGAGGGCATTAATAAACTGCTTAATGTTCACCCTCGTCCTGGCCTGTCCCTTATTTGGGTTTTCCAATTCTTTCATCTTAAGCCTCAGCTCGTTGAAATCAAAATATTTGGGACCATATCGTTCAAAAATCGGGTTGTTGTAATCTTCAAGGCCAAGGGCGGCAATGTGTTCCATGGCCTGTTTAACGGCCCGGCGCACCCTTTGTTCGATAGCACGTACATCGCTTTTTCTGTCATCTTTCTGCAGATACTTGTCACGGACAGCCCGGTAAAGATCTTTTAAATGACGGTATTCGCCCAGATAGTTTTCCGTATGTGGTACGGCATTTAAAAAAAGAATTATCTGCACCAGATCATGGCTGCCCGGTTCGCCGACCAATCCCAGATCAGTGAGAATTTCCCTGGTGCGCTCTTTAATTATTTCCTGATCCGGTTGATCTGACTCTCCGGTCTTCGGCTCCCGTCGCAGGCTACCCACCTTATCCAGAACAGCCAGCGAATCGCGCATCTGTTCGAAAGAGCGCTCCATGCGCAACCTTTCAATAATGTTATTGAGAACAGATATCACTTCGATTCGGTTAATCGGTTTGTTGATATAAAATTCTATCCCCGCCGCGTAAGCCTGGGCAATTATTTCTTTTTTCTCCACCTGGGAAATCATTACTATTTTACCGCGAAAATTTCTGATCCGGAGCTGCTCTACGATTTCTATACCGTCCTTGCCAGGCATCAGCAGATCAACAATCAGGATGTCCGGCTGATTGTACATAATGGTTCCTATAACATTACCGTAGCCATCCGGCAATTCACCTATAACTTCACCCAATCTTTCATCTTCAATGATCCGGCCCAGGATCCGGCGGCAAGCCGGATCATCCTCCAAAATAAAAAAAGTAAATTCCATCTCTTATACCCCGCTGATGCTGGCAATTGGAATTAAGACCATAAAACTTTTTCCTTTTTTTATCGATCGCAAGAAAACCCGTCCCCGGTAGTTCTCGACGAGGCCTCTGACATAAGCAAGGCCTATACCGGTGGAGGGAATCCCTTCCGGAGAAAATTTGGTGGTGAATCCCGGTTCAAAAATAAGGTTCCGATCTTCCTCTCTGATGGGGATCCCGTCGTCGTAAATAGAGACACATAAAATATTCTTTCTGCACTTCGATTTCAGATTGATGGATCCCTCTTTTGAAATCGCTTCGACCGCGTTGGAAACCAGGTTATTGATGATTGCCAGGAGAGGATAAACCTCCGCCACCTCGAAATCCTTCTCGATAAGCAAATTGAATTGTATTTTCTTGTCTATGCTCAGGCTGTAATTCCGGTTGGCCCTGACCACCAGGTCCAGGAGTTCAGAAAGGTTCATAACCGACCGTTCTTTCTTGGCTCCTATTACTTTCTCCAGACCTGCCAGTATACGGGCAATATCCTTTTTAACTTCATGGACTTCTTCAGCTATTCTCAGCGCCTCGTGAACAAGAGAGAGATCAGGAAGCTTGATCTTTTTTAAAATCTTATGTAAATTATAGCTTTTGGCCATGATGTTTTCCATATTCTCCATTGATTTTTGCATATAAAACAGCTCGTCATATAGATCGGAAGCTAATATGAGCATCTTCTCGTAGTTATCCCGCTGCTGCTCGTCTACAAGGGCAATTTTCTGGAATTGGCTGATATTGATAAAACTTGCCACCAGGAAAACCTGAGCCGCCGACATGATAATTAATATAATCAGGCTGTCAAAACTTAGGACCTCGCCCCAGGGGACCCTGACCAGCGCCTCGGCAAGGGTGGAAACTGCGACAGCCCCACCGAGGCTAAGCAGCAGCGGAGCCGTAAAGCCACTAGCCATGGTTTTAATCTTACTCATTTTTAAAATGAGAGACAGCAAGATGAAATAGATAAAACCGGAATATTGATGAGCCATCATAAAGGTAAAATATTCGCGAGGTAACCAGAAGAAATAGTCAAGGCCAATCCTGAGCAAAAAGATGGAAACAGCAGCAAGAAAAGCGGTTGGAATGATTAAGAAATTTTTAATGCTTAGAACAGCGTAAACAAAAACAACTGTACCGATTGAAAAACGAAAAGGGCCAATATCGGTAACTATAAAAAGTTCCGTAGCGATTACCGTTACGGTAACAACCAGGATAACCCTTTTATTTGATGGTTTGAGCAGAAAATCCGATACCGTCTTCCGGACCCTGCTCATAAAGATGATAACCCGCATCAAAAGCTCTTTGATTAAGCTCACCACTTCCCCTGGGCGCAAGTCTGAAAATACTATCCCTGAAAATATGGCGATCAATCAGTGCAGTAGCGGCATTAATTACACCGAGGGCCAGCATATTGGCCACTACTTCCCGGCCCAGTTCTTCCCTGGCAGTTCTGGTAATGGGAAAGGAAGCTATCTGGTAATCATCCCTGAAGGGACCTTTGACAAAAGTTGAATCAACAAAGACTGTACAGTCCGTATCTACTTTAGGCAGGTACTTGTTGAAAGAGGTTTCGTTCATGCAGAGAAGGATAGAAGGTTTAGTCACTTTGGGGTAATCGATGGTGTCCACGTCGATGATCACCCCGGCCATACTGGCTCCTCCACGGGCTTCCGGCCCGTACGACTGGGTCTGGACAACATTCTTGTTGTCATTAACCGCCGCTTCGGCCAGGACAATTGAAGCCAGGATCAAGCCCTGTCCGCCGGCCCCGGTGAGCAGTATTTCCTTTCTGTTCCCCAAAAATATCCCTCCGTTTAGTGGCTTTTCTCCGCGGTTACGGTTCGGTAATACTCTTCAGCGTACTCCGGGGCTTTAATGGAAAAATGTACACCGGTCAGGATTTTCCCCTCCAGTTCGTTTTCATCCATAGCTGTTGCCTTCTCAACAGAAATGCTTTTTTCCTTCATGCTCTTAAGCATTTCAACCGGCCCGCCGAGATTGTTGCGCCGACCGTAGGCAACAGGACACTGAGAAAGCGATTCCACGATGGAAAAACCCTTATGCGCGGCTGCCCGGGCAATCAATTGTTCGAGCTGCCTGGGCTGGACAGCTGTTCCCCTGGCGCCAAAAGTCGCTCCCGCTCCCCGGGCCAGTTTCAGGATATCAAAAGGCCTCTCCAGAGTCCCCCTGGGAGCAGTGCTGGCCTTACTCCCTTGTGGGGTGAGGGGAGAATACTGACCTCCGGTCATCCCGTATATCTGATTATTGATTATTACTGCGTTCAAATCAATATTCCTTCTGCAAGCGTGAATAAAATGATTGCCCCCGATTGCGCTGCAATCCCCATCGCCCATAATCACAAATATTTTCAACTCAGGCCGGGCCATTTTCAATCCCGTGGCAAAAGCCAGAGCCCGACCATGGGTGGTGTGCAAAGTATTAAAATTCAGGTATCCGGATGCCCGTGATGAACAACCAATACCCGATACAATAACCACGTCCTTCTGATCAAAACCAGTACGCTCAATTGCCCTGACCAAAGCAGAAGTAATGATCCCATTTCCACATCCAGGGCACCAGATATGAGGTAATTTCTTTGTCCTTAAAAAATCACAGTTCAGCTGTTCTATGACAACCACCTCCCCATTTTTTCAACAAGCTGATCCGGAGTAATCATTTCTCCGTCATACCGGTTAAGAGGTATCACTTCCGCTCTGCCGCAGGCACAGCGTTCAACCTCGCCAACCAGCTGACCCATGTTAAGTTCGGGCACAATTATGACATCGGCTTTTTCCGCCAGTTCTTTAATCTCCCGGTCCGGGAAAGGCCAGATCGTCTGCAGGCTAAGCAGGCCGACAGGCAGACGATTTTGCCAGTAAGCCTTTTTGATCACTGCCCTGGCAGAGCGAACTGTGCATCCGTAGGCAACAATAGCCACTTTCGGCTCCCTGTGACCGATATAATTGGTAAGGACAACTTCGTCCCTATAATTTTTTAGTTTGTCATGGAGCCGGTCAAGCGCTCTTTCCACCTGACAGGGATCGCTGGTGGGAAAACCGTACTGATCATGATAAAGCCCCGTCACATGATAATAGCGACCGAAGCCAAAAGGCACCAGTGGGGTAACCCCCTTGTCGTCGTAGGGTTTCCAATCCGCCGGTGCTTTATCACTGGCTTTTTCGACAATTAGTTTGCCTCCTCCTGGAATAAGCACCTTTTCTCTCATGTGACCAATCACTTCATCAAGAAGCAGCACCACCGGTTGTCTCAGCTTCTGACTAAGGTTAACCGCAGCTATGGTCAAATAATAGGTTTCATAAACTGAAGCGGGTGAAAATACAATGATTGGATGATCACCATGGGTACCCCAGCGAGACTGCATAACATCGCCCTGAGATGGTGCGGTAGGGACACCGGTGCTTGGCCCCATTCGCTGCACATTAACCACTACACATGGAATTTCCGCCATGACCGCAAAACCCAAATTTTCCTGCTTCAATGAAAAACCGGGGCCGCTGGTTGCGGTTATAGCTCTCATTCCTCCGATTGATGCTCCTATGACAGCAGCCATGCTGGCTATTTCATCTTCCATCTGCATAAAAACGCCGCCAATATCGGGCAGCTTCGCCGCCATCAGCTCAGCGACCTCTGTGGAAGGAGTAATTGGATACCCGGCAAAAAATCTTACCCCAGCATTGATCGCTCCTTCAGCACAGGCTTCGTTTCCCTGCATGAGGATCGGCTTCGTTTCAGGCATTCAGGCTATTCACCCCTTTATTCAGAACTATGGCAAAGTCGGGACAAAATGTTTCACAAATACCGCATAAATTACACTTCTCGACCTCTCTGGCAATTCTGCCTCTTTCATTAAGGGAAAGGGCCCCCCGGGGGCAAAAAGCGACACAGATGCCGCATCCCTTGCATCGATCCTGATAAATAATCAACTCATTGGCCGAAATTTTATTCGCCAAACGGGGCATTTTTCTCCCTCCATAATTATATTGATTATAAAACCA
>CAZDKY010000037.1:0-3434 GCA_964506505.1 uncultured Syntrophomonadaceae bacterium | reverse complement strand
CGGAACAGTAACTGATGAAGCAGACTCTTCAAAAGAAATTGACACACTGCTGGATAAACTGGCCGCCGATACCATCTTTTTATCCGGCGAGGGTTACTTAGCACCTCCGTCCTTTCCTCTCGTAGGAGGAAGGAAAGTATTCCGCGATTTCATTGCCGGATCGGGCCAGCTGGTCTTCCCGGCCGATTATCGGTACTACAGGGAAAATCGTTTCTTCGATTATCCCCATCGGAAAAGGGGTATGCAGGCGGCTACATTGGTTCTGCGAAATTTGTTGAAAATTCCTCGCCTGAGGCGGGAATTCAGCAAAAGGATCGTCAAGGGCATGGTGCACCCCCTCGATCGAAGCCTGTCCTCTTAACTATTAACTTATTCGAATCCGAATCGTTGGGGCATTACAGAGGCACACCTGAAAGCAGGATTAGGAAGTAAGGAGTAAAATGCATAACATTGCAAACCCTTCTTCACCACAGGGCGAAGGGTCGACTGCAAAGGGGTTGAAACATTAAAAACCTAATGTCAGCGTAACAGGAGGTTTATTATGTTCAAAATGATACGCAAGCCGTTGCAATTTATCGACGGGATCGCCGACCGGATCTGCTCCGTGATCGGCGCGGTAGCCCTTTCCCAGTTCCCCCAGTTCTTCGGCCAGTACATGCAGCGCCTGGGTGGTCACCTTGATGAAGCAAAAAGGGCCCTGGAGCAGTACATCCGGGCTGCGGAAGCCCTGGACCTGACCCTGGAAGAATACATCCGGGAGCACATTCAATCGGGCAGCGAAATTTTCGTTTCTTCAGGGGAAGTGATCCAGGACCTGGTGAACAGGGTTAACTTCCTGGAACAATCCTACCAGACTCTGGAAGATGCCACTATTTACAACCGCTGGTTTGTCTTTTTAAGAGAAGTGGACTGGGCAATCGCCGCCGGGACATGGGAAAATTTTGTTCCCGGCGTCCCGACCACCGTGGAAGGCCTCTCTTATGCGCTGGCCGGCCTGCTCATCGGCTGGGGTGTCTACTCTTTCTTGAAAATGCTCATTACCGCACCGGCTGGCTGGCTGCAGCGCAGGTAAGCAACCGCCGATCGATCAAGGCGCAGATCCCAGAAACCCAGTGAAATCAGGATCAGAGCAACAATTAAAGGACCGAAAGAACCTAAGCCAGTTAGAACAACAGTGGGAAACTCCAGCCATCCCTGGCCGGAATCCTGAAGGAAATGGGCTGCTGAACTTCTCTGCTTCATATTTATTATAATGGGAATTTATGATATATTTTAAACAGATCGTTATTAGCAACCGGCTGACCACCGTTTTTACAAATGTTTGTTCATCTGTATCAGTAACGAAAGAGGTAATGCCCGTGGCAAAAATTAGCGATTCTACACCACTGCGCATTCTTGTCGGCCTGGTGATGGCCGCTGCCGGAGGGCTGGCCTTCACCCTGGCTTTTCCACCCTATGAAATCTGGCCGCTGGCACTGGTCGGGTTCGTCCCGGTGCTGGTTGCTCAGCAGAGAGTGATGCCCCCGAAATTTTCTTCCCTCGCAACAGCCGTTGCCATTGCCGTCTGGCTGCAGGGTTACCTGGGGCCTGTTTTCGCTCCCGTAGGAACTTACATGGTCTGGCTGCCGCTTATTGCCGGAGTGTTAAGCTTTTTCTTTGACATGAGCGCTAGAAGATTCAACCTGGTAACCGGCTACCGCTGGTTCGTACTCAACGGAGTAATCAGCTGGGCAGCGATCGAAATGATCCGCCTTTTCCTGCCCATCGCCGGGACATGGGCTTTCATCGCTTACCCCTTTTACCGCCAGATCTGGCTGATTCAGCCGGCCGGTATATTCGGGATCATCGGCATGGGCATGCTGGTAATGATGATCAATTACATTCTGGCCCTGCTGTTTATTGGGTGGCTCGATTCACGCTATGAGTTGAAAAGCAGGAGAGAAAGGAATATTGCTCTTCCCCTTGCCAGGCCTTTCTTACAGCGCTGGGCAGTTACGGGCGGTATTATAACCGCCTGCTGGATAATTTTAAGTTTAGCATTACTGGCTTGGCCCCTGGACAGCCCTGCAGTGAAAGTTGCCGCCGTGCAGCCGGCCGTTTCACCGATTATCAGTTCCAACCGGGGCGAAGATATGACCGCCATCTACAACCGGATGCTTGAACAGACAGAAGAAGCCAGCAAACAGGGGGCCGAACTAATCGTCTGGCCAGAAGGGTCCTTGAACTGGGACCCGCAGGCTGATGATAGGCTGAGGCTGGTTGAGATGGCCTCAGTAACAGGGGCTCACCTGGCAGTGGGTTACTTAGTTGTGCTGGAAGAAGGGTTTCGCAATGAAGCAACGGTTATCAACCCGGAAGGTGAATTCCTTGGTGTTTTTGGTAAAGATCACCCGGTGGTCATGGGCGGTGAGACCAGCCTGAGCCGGGGTACATACCCGGTTTACGATACACCCATCGGCACCCTGGGCACAATTATCTGCTACGATCTCGACTATACGGACACTGCCCGTAAACTGGCCGCCCAGGGAGCCCAGTTAATTGCCGTCCCTTCCAACGACTGGGGAACAATCGCCGACAAGCATTACACGCATGTGGTGTTCAGGGCAGTCGAAAACCGGGTGGCCATGGTCAAGGCCGATGGTGGTTTCAACTCAGCAATAGTCGATCCCTATGGCCGAATCATCGACCTGGCCGTTTACCCGGAAGGCGGGGAAGCTACTCTGGTTGCCGATGTCCAGATTGGCACGGGCAGCGGAACACTCACCACCCGCCTCGGCGACTGGCTCGGCTGGCTGTCTCTGGGCGGACTTTTATTCTTTATCTTCGGCGGAAAGTGGCTCGAAAAAAGAGCCCGCTCTTAATCGGCAAAAAGGCCGATAATCTTCTGCACCAGGTTTAGGACAAATACTTTGATCTGGTTGCCGATGCCGACTCCTTCCATTTTCAGGTTGATAGCAGTATCGATAATTTCTTCACCGACTGGATTAGTCAGGTGCCGGTCGATGGTAGCCCGATCTATATAGACCCGCAGGGTTGGTTCATCTAATCCTCCGGCCAGGTACTGCTCGATCAAACAGTCGTCTTCTGTTGTAACTATTCCAATAAGTTCTTCGGAGTCGTTTTCCATATTAACATGAAGGATAATCTTTTCGCCTGCAAAGAGACCTTTAACCACATCGGGGATCTGATCGATGTTGTCATTGTAGAGATAAACATAGGGCAAAAGCAGTTCGTATGTGGAATCGACTTCTGCTTCCGTTTCCTGGGCACCAACCGGTGACATGATGCAAGAAAAGATAACCACAATGGCAAAAAGAAGGACTGCCGCTTTCAACACTTTTTTCTTCACCCTTTAACCCTCCTATTGATCAAAAATATGCATCCGCTTTCCCATGACTAAGCGGTGAGGAATGCCGATAAACAGGCCCTGGATG
>CAZDKY010000036.1:0-57473 GCA_964506505.1 uncultured Syntrophomonadaceae bacterium | reverse complement strand
GCGCCGGTTTTATCGGGGCAATGGCGATGGGGTTATTCAGCCTTTTCCGTGGAATCCGATCGGCGCTTTCTTTTCGGCAGCTTCGTCAACAGAAGAAAGAGTTGCAGAAAAAGATCAGTGATCTGGAAGAAGAAAAGATATTTCTTACCGGCCAGTTGAACAGACTTTCTTCGGTGCAGGAAGAGATTGCCGGGGATGAAACAACAGCGGTTAAAACAGAATTGACGGCCTCTGACGGCCCGGAAGAAGATCTGGTGGTGGAAGCAGAAGATGACGGTGCAGGTGAAATTGAACTGGCTGAAACGGATGAGGCGGACGAAAAACCTTCATGAGCCTCGCAGGCAAACAGTGGATCTTCAAAACCGATTTTGAACAGGAATCTGCTTTTCTTTCAAGGGAACTGAGCTTTTCTCCCGTTCTGACACGACTTCTTTTAAACAGGGGTATTGACAGTACAGAAAAAGCAAGGGCTTTTTTACAGCCGACAACCGATCATTTCCATTCACCCTGGCAGATGCAGGGAATGGAAGAAACAGTGGCCAGACTTTTTAAAGCTTTAGAAAAAGGAGAAAACATAATTGTCCACGGTGATTACGATGCGGACGGGATATCTGCCTCTGTTATTCTGGTCCAAATGCTGCGATCCCTTGGCGGCAGTGTGGTATATTACCTGCCCAACAGGTTTGCCGAAGGGTACGGGCTTCATTCAGATTCGCTAAAAAGTTTTCAGGAAAAAGGAGCTTCACTTATCGTAACTGTCGATTGCGGGATAAGTGCTGTTGAAGAAGCTGACTATGCGCTTTCCCTCGGTCTTGATTTGATTATTACCGATCATCATGAACCTCTCGGTTCTCTTCCCAGCGCGCTTGCCGTAATAAATCCCAAACAAAAACGCTGTTTCTACCCCTTTAAAGAACTTTCCGGAGCTGGCATAGCTTTTAAAATAGCATCTGCCCTGGGTGAAAAAGCAGGACGGGATCTGCCTGTTGATCTGCTCGATCTTGCAGCCCTTGGCACGGCCGCCGATGTGGTCCCCCTGATCGATGAAAACCGGTTGATTGTTTCCGCAGGCCTGGAGATCCTGCAGCAGAAACGAAGAATTGGTTTTCAGGCGCTTGCGGACGTTGTAAACTTCGATTTGGGGAACCTATCCGCTACTGCACTGTCATTTATTCTTGCTCCTTCAATCAATGCTGCCGGCAGAATGGGGGAGGCCGGTCCGGCGGCCGAACTGCTGCTGACCGACGACCAAAAACGGGCCGTGATACTGGCCGGAGAGCTGCACGATGCCAACAGACAGCGCCGGGATGTTGAACGAAAAATACTCAAGGAAGCTGAAAAA
This sequence comes from uncultured Syntrophomonadaceae bacterium, assembly GCA_964506505.1. Taxonomy (GTDB): domain Bacteria; phylum Bacillota; class Dethiobacteria; order DTU022; family DTU022; genus M55B129. Next base: position 56,131 of record CAZDKY010000036.1, on the reverse strand, counting down.
GCAGCCCTTGAGGGGCCACTTGCTGAAGATGAAAAGATTATTGTCCTGGCCGGCAACGGGTGGCATCATGGTGTAATCGGCATTGTTGCCTCCCGCCTGGTCGAAAAATATAACCGTCCTGTTGTCCTTATTGCTCTGGATGGGAACGAGGGGAGGGGCTCCGCGCGAAGCATCAGTGGTTTTGATATTACAGAAGCTCTTGCCGGGAGTGCATCCTTCATGGAACGTTTTGGCGGACATGAACAGGCAGCCGGTTTTTCTGTAACCGCCGACAACATAGAAAAATTACAGGATAGCCTTTATTGCTATGCCCGGGCCAGGATTAAACCGGAACAGTTGAAGCCAAAACTTTATCTCGAAGCAGAACTGTCCGGTGATGACATAAACTTCAGCCTGATCGACAGGCTTAAACTGTTTCAACCTTTCGGAGAAGGCAATCCCGCCCCCCTGTTTTTCAGCTCAAATTGGGATCTGAAGTCATGGCGCCTCGTGGGGAAAGATAAAAAACATCTCAAAATTAAGGTAAGCCAGAACGGTCTTACGCTTGATCCAATCATTTTTTCAGGCGCTTATCTCGAACCGCTTTTGCAAAAGCACAGAAAAGTTGATCTGGCCGTGAAAATAAAAGAAGGCTTTTTCCGCCAGAAAAAGACTATAGATGTGGAAGCCCGGGATTTGCGTTACTGCGACAGCGAAGATTTTGAGGCAATGGAAATAGTGGATCTGCGGGGCCTTAAGAGCCGCATAAATTTTTTAAAAGATTTGGTTCACAACAAAGAAAGCAATACGGCAATTTTTGTTTCAACAAGCGCCAGAATGAAAGAAATCCAAAATTATTGTTCCTGTGGCAAAAAGCTGTGTTTTTTAACCAGCGGTTCGAACAACGAACACAGGATTATACCTGCAAACTTTAAAAGCGTAATATTCTATGATCTGCCTCTTTCTGGCAATCTGTTACGTCCACTTTTTATCGATGATAGATCAGGTGAAAGAACAAAAGTTTACCTTCTTTATAATGAAAAAGACAGGCGGCGCAACCGTGCCTTAATCGAATATTCATTGCCTACCTTTGAAATACTGAAAAAAATCGTATTTTCTTTTTCGGCATCGGGCAGCAGTAACCTTTCTGAACAGCTGGCTGATCTAGTTAAAAATACCCTCGGGTTCAAACCAGCTGGCAGTTACCTTTGCCGAATGGAGGAAATTTTAGGCGAAATCGGACTTTTGCAGGAACATTGCAGTGCGGAGGACCGGAGTGAGATTCTCAAGTCCTGGCCGGACTGCCTCAAAAATTCTCCGGCCTGGCAGGAAGTTGTAGAACTGTGTGAAAGCTGTGAACAGTTTCAGTGTCTGTACCTTGAAGGATCGCTCAAAGAAATTGCCGCCTCGCTAAAGACTCTTGGTGAAGGTTAAGACAGGAGATCTCCGCGGAAAATTTAGAAATTATTTAACGCATATAAAATAGCGGCCTGTGGTATTTGGGACTATTTTTTAGTATTATAGAAAGCAGACACGATCGATGGAATTTATCAGGGTAAAAATTTGATTACCCGGTCTACCTGCTTTTTTAAGCAAGATTATGACAATTAGCCGGAGTTGTATTTTATGGCAGTTAAAGAGAAAAAATTAATCGATCTTAAGAAAAAATTTGAGCGTTACTATCCGGATCTCAGGGACTGGGAACTGGTTGAAAAAGCTTACAATTTTTCACTACAGGCTCATTCAGGGCAGCTCCGTGAATCCGGAGAGTCGTACATTATGCATCCTCTCGGGGTAGCCATAATACTTTCTGAGCTGGAGCTGGACCTGGTGACCATTATTGCCGGGCTTCTTCATGACGTCGTCGAGGATACCCCGATTACCCTGGAAAAAATACATGAAGAATTCGGAACGGAAGTTGCCGAATTGGTTGATGGTGTAACCAAACTGAGCAGACTTGACTTTACTTCAAAGGAAGAACAGCAGGCTGAAACTCTGCGCAAAATGTTTATAGCTATGGCCCGGGATATTCGGGTAGTCTTGATCAAACTGGCTGACCGTACCCATAATCTTCGCACACTGCGTTACCTTAACACCCACAAACAGAAAGAGATCGCCAGGGAAACTCTGGAGATATATGCACCCCTTGCCCATCGTCTGGGGATTTACAAGATTAAGTGGGAGCTGGAAGATCTCGCTTTTCGCTACATGCAGCCCACTGAATATTTTCAGCTGGTTGAGAAACTGGCCAAAAAAAGACAGGAACGGGAACATTTCATCAACCGCATCATCTGGATTTTGCAGGATCAGCTTTCCGAAGCCTCGATCGAGGCTGAAATCCAGGGGCGACCCAAGCATTTCTACAGCATTTACAACAAGATGAAAACCCAGGGTAAAGAGTTAAGTGAAATATACGATCTCACAGCTGTAAGAATCATTGTCAATTCGGTCAAAGACTGCTATCACACCCTGGGGATCGTTCATACCATCTGGAAACCGATCCCCGGGCGTTTTAAAGATTTTATTGCCATGCCCAAACCAAACATGTACCAGTCCCTCCATACGACAGTATTTGCCGCCGAAAACGAACTTGCTGAGATACAAATCCGCACCTGGGATATGCACCGCACCGCCGAATATGGCATCGCTGCTCACTGGCGTTACAAGGAGAAAGTGAAAGATTCGGGAGAGCTGGATGAAAAATTAACCTGGCTGCGCCAGCTCCTTGAATGGCAGCATGATTATCGCGATGCCAGAGATTTTATTAAAGATCTAAAAGGCGACCTGTTTACTGATGAAGTGTTTGTTTTTACTCCCAAGGGAGATGTTATCGATCTGCCGGCCGGTTCAATAACCCTGGATTTCGCTTATAAAATTCATACCGATATCGGCAATCGCTGCACCGGAGCCCGTGTCAACGGGCGGCTTGTTCCGCTTGACTATCGATTACAAACAGGAAACATGGTGGAGGTTATTACCTCAAAACATGGTTCGCCAAGCCGTGACTGGCTTAAACTAATCAAAACACCTCATGCCAAAAATAAGATCCGCAACTGGTTTAAAAAAGAGCGGCGGGAAGAAAATATCGAGAAAGGCCGGGAAATGCTGGAGAGGGAAATCCGCCGGATTAATGTTGAGCAGCGTCTGCTTTTGAAAAATGATCTTTTGGAAGAGGTAGGGCGGTCTTTTAATATTCTTTCCACAGAAGATCTCTATGCGGCAGTCGGCTATGGCGGGGTTTCGGTGAACCAGGTTCTCAGCAGGCTGCGGGAAGAATACAATCAACGCAATGACGAAAGAGATCAGGAAAAGCCTCTGCCTGAGCTGAAGCCGGTTAAACATCTCAAGCAGTCTTCGGCCGGAGTAATGATTCAGGGTGTTGATAATCTTTTCGTACGGGTAGCCCGCTGCTGTAACCCGGTTCCCGGGGATGATATAATAGGTTTTACCACCCGTGGGAGGGGTGTCTCGGTGCACCGCCGGGATTGCCCTAATTTGCGTTATCATAGTAATGAAAGTGAACGTTTCCTGGAAGCGTCCTGGGAAGCTGAGACAGAAGCATCCTATCCCGTCGAAATCGAGATAACCGCCAGCGATCGTAAAAACCTGCTGGCGGACATTATGGCAGATGTCAATGAAAGCAAGGTAGATATTACTGCTGTTACGGCGCGGGCTGATAAAAATAATCTGGCTACCATCCATATGACCATGGTTGTCAGGGATCAGCCCCATCTCGATCAGATCATGGCCAAAATTAAAAAGGTTAAAGATGTTTATTCCGTAAGACGTTACGTATATGGTGCCAACAGCTCCGGTAAAAATAATTAATGGGAGTGGTTCCGTGCGAGCCGTTGTCCAGCGCACGCGAAAGGCAAATGTGGAAGTTGAAGGAAAAATAATCGGGGCCATAACTGGAGGACTGGTTGTTTTTCTCGGTGTGAGTAAAGATGATGAGCAGGCAGATGCCGATTACCTGGCCGATAAAATTGCCGGCCTGAGGATTTTCGAAGATCAGGAGGGATTGATGAACCTCTCGATAAAAGAAAAGGAAGGAGATATTCTCTGTATATCTCAATTTACCCTTTTTGGAGATTGTCGCAAGGGACGGCGACCGGGCTTTTCTGATGCTGCTTCCCCCGAGAAGGCTAGTGTATTATACGATTATTTCTGTGAAAAATTACGTCAGCATTCCCAGAATGTAACTGTCGGCCGGTTCCAGTCCCATATGCTGGTTTATGTCGAAAACGATGGGCCGGTAACGATTCTTCTGGATAGCAGAAAAATATTTTAAGCAGCTGCAGAACAGCCCTGCAGCCAGGCAAAAAACTGAAAAAAGTTTGCCGGAACGGTTAAAAACAAATAAAATAGTGATTGCAGCATTTTGCTCAACCTGAAACAGATAAACCCCGGGCAGTCCATTTTTGAAGGCCGGATTTCGGGAACAGGATTTGCAGCAGAGAGGAGCGAAAAAAATGAAGTATAAAGCCCCGCGCGGGACACGTGATATTTTACCCGATGAGACAGGTAAATGGCAGCAACTTGAATCTATTTATAAGAAATATTGTTTGCTGTATGGTTTCGGAGAAATTAGAACGCCCATGTTTGAACAAACTGAGCTATTCGCCCGCAGTGTTGGTGAAGACAGCGATATTGTATCCAAGGAGATGTACTCCTTCAAAGATCGAAGCGGACGCCAGCTGACGCTGCGTCCTGAACTGACTGCCTCTGTAGCCCGCGCATATCTCGAAAATAATCTCGGAGAAAAACCGCAACCGATCAAGCTTTATTACAGCGGTCCCATGTTTCGCTATGACCGCCCTCAGGCCGGACGATACAGACAGTTCCATCAATTTGGGCTGGAAATATTTGGAGCCGAGCATCCTTCGGCCGATGCTGAAATAATCTCTTTCTGCTACCGTTTCTTTCAAGCCCTGCATATTGAAAATATATCCCTGGAATTGAACAGCGTTGGTTGCCCAAAGTGTCGCCCTCGCTACCGGGAAGTTCTTCTCCCCTATCTCGAAAAAGTGGAAAAGGATCTCTGTTCAGATTGCCGCAGACGCTATAAAAATAATCCTCTACGGGTGCTCGACTGTAAGGCGGAAAGCTGTCGGGCCAGGGTGGCGGAAGCCCCCCGGATGATCGATTATTTATGTGATGACTGCCGGAAGCATCTTGATCTCCTGAGGTTCTTCCTGGACAAACTGGGCATACCTTATAACATCAATACAAACCTTGTCCGTGGACTTGATTATTATACCAGGACCGCTTTCGAAATCACCGCGGGGGGGCTGGGTGCTCAGGCCTCCCTCTGTGGTGGCGGACGCTATGACTATCTCGTGGAGTACATCGGAGGCCCTCCGACACCCGGTGTGGGAGTCGCTTTCGGGGTGGAAAGAATTCTCCTGGCCATGGATTGGGAAAAAATAATTCCCGAACCCGCCAATCTGGTGTTTATTGCTACCGCCGGTAGTTCTCTGGAAGGAGAAGCACTGGCTCTGGCTGCCGAACTGCGGGCAAAAGATATTGCATCGGAGGTCGATTTGATGCAGAGAAGCCTGAAGGCCCAGATGAAATATGCCGGAAAACAGGGATATAAAAAGGTTTTGATCATTGGGGAGAATGAAATTAACGAGGGGCGGGTAATTCTAAGAGATATGGAAGGCGGAGAACAGAGAGAAGTATCTCGCAGCGAACTGGTCAATTTGTTTGCTCCCGGGAAAGGTGAATCTGCCCTGAAAAAGCGGGAGGCTGCCGTTTCTTTGCCGGAAGCCGGAGAGGCATGGATAAAGAGTCATTATTGTGGCTATCTCAGCCCTTCTGATGTGGGGGAAGAGGTTAAATTAACAGGCTGGATCGGGCGCCGCCGCGACCACGGTGGACTAATTTTTATCGATCTGCGCGATCGCAGCGGTTTGGCTCAGCTGGTTTTCGATCAGCGGAGAGGTGTTGAGCTTTTTCAGCTTGCCGAGAGCCTGCGCAGTGAGTATGTTGTTGCTGTCGAAGGGACTGTGATAAAAAGAACAGCTGAAAATATAAATCCTGCTTTACCAACCGGGGAAATTGAAATTCATGTTTCCAAAATGGAAGTACTCAATCGTTCCAAAACACCTCCTTTTTATATTGAAGACGGAATTAATGTCGATGAAAACTTACGCCTGCGCTATCGTTATTTGGATTTGCGGCGGCCGGAAATGTTTGAACGGCTTCAGCTGCGTCACAGGGCAGCCAAACTGACCCGTGATTATCTCGATAGCTATGATTTCCTGGAGATTGAAACCCCGATGTTGACTCGCAGCACACCGGAAGGAGCACGTGATTTTCTCGTTCCCAGCAGGCTTCATCCCGGTAGTTTTTATGCTCTTCCGCAGTCACCCCAGCTTTTCAAGCAGTTGCTGATGATCGGTGGAGTGGAGCGCTATTTCCAGATAGTCAGATGCTTCCGCGATGAAGACCTGAGGGCTGACCGCCAGCCGGAGTTTACGCAGATAGACATTGAAACATCATTTTTCGGCAGTGAAAATATATTTGCCCTGATCGAAGAATTGGTGGCATTGCTCTGGAAAGAACTCCGCGGAGTTGACTTAAAATTACCTATTCCACGTCTTCCGTACCGGGAGGCTATGGATCGTTATGGTTCGGATAAACCGGATCTGCGTTATGGAATGGAACTGGTAAATTTGGATGAACCGGCTGCTGAAAGTAACTTTAATGTTTTCAAGTCAGCGCTGGATGCTGGAGGTGCGGTCAGGGGACTGCTGGTTCCTGGAGGGAAAAGCCTCAGCCGCAGAGAACTTGACGATTTGACACTCTTAGCCAGGCAGATGGGAGCTAAAGGCCTGGCCTGGGTTTTTGTCGAAGATGAAGGCTGGCGTTCACCGATCAGCAAGTTTTTCAGTGAACCACTGATGAAAAGGATCAGTGAAACAATGGGAGCAGTCCCGGGTGATCTGATGCTCTTTGTTGCCGATCGCTGGGAGATCAGTTGCCAGGTTCTAGGACAGCTGCGCCGGGTGCTGGCACCGAAAGATATTTCAGCCGACCCGCATTTCCTTTGGGTAATTGATTTTCCGCTCTTTCATTATAATGAAGAGGAAGAGCGTTATGACTCGGATCACCATCCATTCACGGCACCTCGCCCGGAAGATATGTCACTTCTGGATAGCGATCCCCTTGCTGTACGCGCTCAGGCTTATGACCTGGTTTTGAACGGAGTGGAGATCGGTGGAGGCAGTATTCGTATCCATGACAGCGCTGTCCAGAAGAAGATTTTCGATCTGCTCAGCCTGACCGAAGAAGAAAGCAAAGAAAAATTTGGGTTCCTCCTGGAAGCTTTATCATTTGGTGCTCCTCCACATGGTGGAATTGCTCTTGGTTTTGACCGAGCAGTAGCATTGCTCGCCGGCGATGATTCAATACGCCAGGTTATTCCTTTCCCGAAAACCGCAGCTGCAAGCTGCCTGATGACCGGTTCGCCGGCCCAGGTTTCTGAAAAACAACTTGATGAATTGGAGATCAGCCTGCAGGAAACCGAAGAGGAGGAAAGCTAGAAAATCTTGCGCAGCCATTGATTATATGATATTATCAATATGGAAAATGTTAGTTAATTAAAGACTACCCTGCTGTGTTCGTGACACCCGATAAAGTTTTGAGCTAACACTTATACTATGGGAACCCGGACTTCAGCTGCGGCGCAGCAGCCTTTTCAAGGAGGACCTGCAAAACAGCTGAGAGGGTACCCACCTTTCGGGGGAACAGTTCAAAACAAACGGCCCACGGCATGGCGGGGTTTTTTGTTGTTTTTTTGCATGTTATAATATAGGCTGTTTACCTTTAAATGCAAAATATTTTATTCAGGGGAGGTGAGTGCAGTGTCTGCTGAGTCTGTACATCTCTTGATCAGCCGCGAGCTTGAAGCGGGGTCCCATCCAGGTGACCTGCTAGATCTGATAGACAATCTTGAGCTGGATGAAAAAATTGAACTGATCAAAAAGCTTTCCTACAGCGATGCCGCTCTCATTCTCCAGGAAATGGAAGATTATCTGCAGGCCGATATCCTCAGAAATCTTGATAGGAAGCAGGCCGGGGCGATCCTGGCCAACCTGGCTTCGGATGATGCGGCTGATGTGATTGGGGAACTGTCGCCGGAAGAGGCACAGGAAATGCTGGAGCTGATTGGTCAAGAAGAAACTTTGGATTTTGGCGATCTGCTTAAATATCCGGAGGAAAGTGCCGGCGGGATAATGACCACTGAGTATATCTCTCTGCCGGGGGATATCCCGGTTGAAGAAGCGATCGCCCGCCTGAGGGAAATCGCCCCGGAAGCGGAAACGATCTATTATGTCTATGTAGTTGACGAGGGCAATCACCTGATCGGGGTGCTGTCCATGAGAGAATTAATTGCTTCGGCGGATGGCACGATTATTAGCAATATTATGCGCCGTAATGTAATCAGTGTCGACGCTTCACTGGATCAGGAAGAAGTGGCCCGTGTTGTTTCAAAATATGACCTGCTGGCTGTGCCAGTCGTCGACAACGAAAAGCGCCTGCTTGGCATTATCACCGTTGACGACGTCATTGATGTAATGGAACAGGAAGCCACAGAAGATATCTATCGCCTGGCCGGTGCCGGTGAAGTTGAAGGAATGGAACTGACCGAAGCTCCGGTGAGCAAGGTAATTGGCCTTCGCCTTCCCTGGCTTTTGATCAGCATGGCCGGTGGGATAATATCAGGCAGTGTTATTGGGGCTTACAGGATTACGCTTGAAACAATTGTAGTGCTGGCCGTTTTTATACCGGTCATCATGGGTATGGGCGGTAATGTAGCCACCCAGTCTTCGACCATATTTGTCCGCGGCCTGGCTACCGGCCAAATCGGATCCGCGGAAATATGGTCTTACTTTTTTCGAGAAATCAAGATCGGTTTAACCATGGGTTTTGTCTGCGGAGTAATCGTTTCTGCCGCAGCCTTATTATGGCAGGGGAATCCTTATCTTGGATTGGTTGTCGGCCTGTCGATGCTCATTACTATCAGTGCCGCTTCCCTTATCGGTACACTGGTTCCTATAATTTTAAATATGATTCATATCGATCCGGCGATTACGGCCGGACCTTTTGTAACGACCATCAACGATTTTACCGGTTTAATGATTTATTTCTTTGTGGCTTCATTTTTCCTGCGTTTTCTGCGTTAGTCGCAGATAAATGCAGGGGGTCTGAAGGAGCTCGTTATTTCTACCGGGAGGTGAGAGAGATGTCGGTCGAAGCTATCCGTTCTCAGATCAGTCGCGAATTAAAAACCGGTACCCATCCCGGAGATCTGCTTGAACTGATCAGTGACTTTTCTATTGAAGAAAAAGTTTCCCTTATGCACATGCTTTCCGATAGCGATGCCGCTCTCATTCTCCAGGAGATGGAAGATTTTGAACAGGCTGAAATAATAAGGCTGTTGAGTAGAGAACAGGCTGCTCAAGTCCTGAGAAATCTGGCTTCAGATGATGCGGCCGACGTGATTGGCGAACTGTCGCCGGAAGAGGCACAGGACATGCTGGAGCTGATCGGTGAAGAAGAAGCTTTGGATTTTGGCGATCTGCTTAAATATCCGGAGGAAAGTGCCGGCGGGATAATGACCACTGAGTATATCTCCCTTCCGGGGGATATACCGGTTGAAGAAGCGATCGCCCGCCTGAGGGAGATCGCTCAGGAAGCGGAAACCATCTATTATGTCTACGTAGTTGACGAGGGCAATCACCTGATCGGGGTGCTTTCCCTGCGGGAATTAATTGCTTCAGTGGATGGCACTCTTCTTAAAAATATCATGCGCTGTAATGTAATCAGTGTCAATGCTTCACTGGACCAGGAAGAAGTGGCCCGTGTTGTTTCTAAATATGACCTGCTGGCTGTGCCGGTTGTCGACGACGAGGAGCGTCTGCTTGGCATTATCACCGTTGACGATGTCATTGATGTAATGGAACAGGAGGCTACAGAAGATATCTACCGCCTGGCCGGTGCCAGTGAAGTTGAAGGGATGGAGTTGACAAGAGCTTCTGTGGGTAAGGTGGCCCGCCTGAGGCTTCCCTGGCTTTTAATAAGCATGATTGGCGGTATTGTATCAGGAACAGTCATCGGGGCTTTTGAAAATATAATTGAAGCAATTGTTGTTCTTGCTGTGTTCATTCCTGTCATTATGGGTATGGGTGGCAATGTGGGGACCCAGTCTTCGACTATCTTTGTCCGCGGCCTGGCCACCGGAGAAATAGAAGAAAGTGAAGTGTGGTCTTATTTTTTTCGTGAAATTAAAGTTGGCCTGGCTATGGGAATGATCTGCGGACTTATAATATCTGTCGCCGCTTTTATGTGGCAGGGAAACGCCTATCTTGGTCTGGTTGTCGGATTATCAATGTTCATTACAATCAGTTTTGCCGCCTTGATAGGCACCCTTGTACCCCTGTTTCTTAATACGCTTAATATCGATCCGGCGATTACGGCCGGGCCTTTTGTTACCACCATCAAGGATTTTACCGGCCTGGTAATCTACTTTTTTGTGGCCACCCTTTTTCTTCAGTATCTGTAGTAGCTCCTCGGTTCATTTTATTCCTCTTTTGTAGATACAGCAGTACATGCGAAGAATAATAATTTTCTTTTAAACTTCCTGATTATTCGCATCCATTTTATACCTAAATCCTTTCAACTTGTTTAAATTCTGCTTCCTGCTGCCACATCGGTATGGGAAGCCAAACACTGCCGTCGCGCTCAACGATAAATACCCCTTCTACCGTGTGCTGGGCGCCAAACACTCCGGGGGCATGCTCGCGATTGCTCTCACAGAAGCGGAACGGTGCCCTTCGGGGCTCCACATGGGTTTCCCTCGCCATTTGACACTCAGTCTTCAGGTATCGGCCCGGCACTCAAAAAACTGAAGCGGTAATTAATTGGTTTGAGTGACGGGGCCCGCTCCACCCCTTGGCTCGCCGGCAGTTCTTTGCTGCGCGCTTTAGTTCGTGCTGCCCGGCAATGTTTGGCCTTGCTTCTACCATTGATATGCTTTAGCCCTTGTCCTGTTTTAACCAACTGTAACATTTAAAAAAACAGACAAAGCCTGCTTTATAACACAGTCGCGCATCAGGCTTTGCGACAATCGAGAGGAGCGCAGGATTTTCAGAAAAACTGCGACAGTTGTCTGAGCGAGCATTAAGCGAGCGAGTTCTGACGCAGCCTTAAAATCCGAGCACTTTCAATACTTAGAGACAAAGTCAGCGCGCATGTGATATAAAGCAGGCAATCCTGAGTATGTTCTGTATTTTTGGGCTAGTATGTGACGGAAGTTAATAATCTGTTGGATTAAAGTAGCACTGAGAAAATACAGGGATTTATTAAAAGAAATTATAGGAAAAATGGGAAATTATAACATAACATGAGCAAAAATATTATTATTTTGCACAATTTTTAATTTATTTTAAAAAAAAAGGGCAGGAGAATGGTAAAAGGGGTTGAAATTTAGAGTAAAGTGGTGTAAAGTGGTGAAAAGTGGTTGTAAGCCCCTAAAATGGAGGCGAACACATGTTCACAGGTGAATTCCAGCACAGCCTTGATGGCAAGGGAAGGGTCATAATCCCTTCGCGTTTGCGAGATGGTTTGGGAGACTGCTTCGTAATTACGCGCGGCCTGGATCACTGTCTTTTTGTCTATCCGTCAGCCGAATGGACTCGCCTGGAACAGAAGCTGAAACAGCTACCCTTTACCAAGAGCGATTCACGCGCTTTCATGCGCCTTTTCTTTTCAGGAGCAATGGAAGTGGAAGCCGATAAACAGGGTCGGGTCCTCATTCCTCAGAACCTGCGTGAATACGCCGGAATAGAAAAGGAAATTATGATTATCGGCGTATCAAACCGGGTAGAGATTTGGAGCGAACAGGCCTGGCGGGATTATTTTGGAGAAGCCAACAACAATTATGAAGATCTGGCCGAAAAGCTGGTCGATTTTGATCTTTAAAAAACGGTGGTTTTAATGGTTGAACTGCATCTGCCGGTTATGGAAAAAGAAGTGCTTTATCATCTCGATTGCCGGGAGGATGAAGTCTATGTCGACGCAACAGTTGGAGACGGTGGTCATGCCGAAGCGATTTGCAGCCGCCTTTTGCCTGAAGGCCGCCTCATTGGGATTGACTGGGATGAAGAGGCTCTTGATCGGGCCAGGGAGAGGCTTTCCCGTTACTCGGACCGTATTATGCTGGTTCATGCCGATTATACACAGTTAATCGATGTATTGAAAGAAACGGGTTACCCCCGGGTTAAAGGAATATTGATTGATCTGGGTGCCTCGACCCTGCAGTTGATGAATCCGGAGCGAGGATTTTCCTTTCACCAGGAAGGTGAACTGGATATGAGAATGGACCGCCGCCAATCTTTGACGGCGATGAAAATAATAAATGAATACAGCCGGGATGAGCTGGCCGATATTTTCTTCCGTTATGGAGAAGAGCGCTGGTCGAGGCGGATAGCGACGGCAATAATGCGGGAACGACAGCTGAGAGGTGATATTTCTGAAAGCCGGCACCTGGCTGAAATAGTTAAAGCGGCTGTTCCCGCCCGCTACCGCCGGCATGGAGGACATCCGGCCCGCAAGGTGTTCCAAGCTCTAAGGCTGGCTGTCAACAGTGAACTGGAAAATATCAGGGCGGTTCTTCCGCAGGTTGTAGAAAGTCTTTTGCCAGGTGGCAGGATTGTCGTAATTGCCTACCATTCACTGGAAGATCGCCTGATTAAAAGATTCTTTCGGGAAAGGGCGGAAAGTTGTACCTGTCCTCCCCGGGGACCTTGTGTTTGCGGAAAGGAAGCTGAACTGAGGGTTTTAACCAGGAAGGCAGTTAAGCCGTCGGAAAGGGAAATTGAAAATAATTCCCGGGCGCGAAGCGCCCGGCTTAGAGCAGCCGAGAGAACTACAGCGGCAGAAAAGAAAGAGGGCGAATAACATGCAGCAGGTAAGACAGGTAGCAACAGCGGAAAGGATTGCCCTGCCGAAACAGCCGGCAAGAGAGCCATTTAGTAAGCCGGTTCAAGGTAAGCGCTTAAAAAAAGTCAAGCTGCTCTTTGTTGTCATGACCTGTTTTTTGCTCAGTCTGGTTGTTGTTGCCCAGTATTCATCAGTAGTAATTATGAATTACAGGTTGAGCGGTGCTCGTAATGAGCTGGAATCAATAAATGAAAATATCAGGGAACTAGAATTGGAGGCGGCTCAACTCGGCTCTATTGGGCGAATTGAAGCAATTGCCAGAGAAGAACTGGGAATGATCGAGCCATCAGTTGATCAAATCAATATAATAGCTGCCAGCAGTGGAGAGCTTGCCAGAATGGGAGAGTGAATCCCTTGCCAGATTTTGCTGTCAGACGGGCTACAGTTAGAAAGAGGCTCCTAATCGTATTTTGCCTCACAGTAATGATAACTCTAGTGCTGATTGGCAGGCTGGCCTGGATACAGATAGTCTGTGCCGATGAATTATATGAAGAAGCATGGGAACAGTGGAATCATCATGTTCCTGTCCAGACTGCCCGCGGCTCAATTTTTGACCGTCACAAAAGATTACTGGCAGGTAGCACTACAGCTCAGACTGTAGCTGCCCTGCCGCCACAGATAGAAAATCCAGGGGAGGTAGCCGCGGCTCTCTCGCCCATCCTGGAAAAAGAGGAAGAAGAGATTTTTGCACTTATTACTGCCGATCGAAGTGCTGTTTATCTTAAGAGAAAAGTCGACCCGCAAATAAGTGAGGCGGTGCAGGAAATGGCTATACCGGGAATTGTATTTTTCGATGAAGAAAAAAGATATTATCCTGGCGGCAATCTTGCTTCCCAGCTCCTCGGATTTGTTGGTATGGATCAGGGCTGGGCCGGCCTGGAAATTTATTATGAAGAATACCTCAGCGGTTACGAAGGGAAGCTTCTTTATCCTGCCGACAACCGTGGTCGGCAGGTGCCCCATGAATTTAAGCAATCTCTTCCCCCGAAGCAGGGATATGACCTGTACCTGACTGTCGATGAAACTATTCAGCATATTGTTGAAAAGCAGCTTGATCAAGTTGTAGCAGATTCTGCCCCCGCCCTTGCCCTTGCGGTAGTCGTCGATCCGCACAGCGGAGCGGTCCTCGCTGCAGCATCAAGGCCGGATTACGATCCTGATATGTATGATGATTACGATCCGGAACGATGGTCTCTGGCGCCGTTCACTGCTGCTTTTGAACCGGGATCGACTTTTAAGGTGGTTACTCTGGCAGCTGCTGTAGAAGAAGGAATTTATGATCCCGAGGAACACTTCTATTGCTCAGGGCATGTTACAATAAGCGGCCGTCGAATTAACTGCTGGACTGCCGATCAGGGGGGACACGGAGACATCACTTTTCAGGAAGCACTTGGTGTTTCCTGTAACCCGGCATTTATTGAGCTGGGAAGACGGATCGGGGCTGAAAAATTGCTGGCCTACATCGAGGCTTTTGGTTATGGCCAGTTGACCGGGATTGATTATCCTGGCGAAAGCCCCGGCCTTATTTTTAGCCCGGAAGCTTTAGGCCCGGTGGAGCTGGCTACCACTTCTTTCGGGCAGGGCATTGCGGTAACGCCGCTTCAGCAGGCAATGGCTGTTGCGGCAATGGCCAACGGGGGTTACCTTTATAAGCCATACCTGGTTAAAGAGATCCATGACAGTGAAGGCAATGTGATTTTACAACGGGAACCGGAACTGATGAGGCAGGTAATCTCAACGGAAACATCTGCCAGACTGGTTGAATTAATGGAAAGCGTGATCCTGGAAGGTACCGGTAAGACTGCTGCCGTAGAAGGGTACCGGGTGGCAGGCAAAACTGGAACGGCTGAAAAAGTGGGTCCCGATAACAGCTATATGAGCGATCAATTTGTATATTCTTTTGTCGGGGTTGCGCCGGTAGAGGATCCTCAGATCGTCCTTTATGTCGCTGTCGATGGGGTAACTAAAGGACCCAGATATGGTTCTTATACCAGCGCTCCTCTCTTCAGTAGAATTATTGAAGATGTGATGAATTACCTGCAGCTTCCACCTTCAGAACCGGAGATTGAAGAAGCAGATGAAAACTGATTTGGGCGAAAACTGTGTATCAGGGTATTTCAGTGCAAGAATCAAGCAGGGAAAGCAGGTTATCATGAGCGTGATTAAGGGGAAAGACATACTCACCGCTTCCCGGGGGAGGTTGCTGCAGGGCGATCCTGAACAGCAAGTAACCGGTTTTGTCATAGATTCAAGACAAATTAAGCCCGGTAATTTTTTTATTCCCTTCAGTGGTGAGAAAACAGACGGACATCTTTATATAACCGATGCAGCAAAAAGGGGGGGGACAGGTGCATTTATTGCAAGCGGCTGCAAGCCGGATCCATCGATTCCTCCGGATTTTATGCTGGTTGAAATAGAAGATCCACTGACCGCCCTGCAAAGGGTTGCTGCTTATCAACGGCAGCGCTTTGAGCTTCCCGTGGTTGGGATAACTGGTAGCAGTGGTAAAACAACGACCAAAGATTTTACTGCCGGTGTGCTATCGGCTAAATACAAAGTTTTGAAAACAACGGGGAACCTGAATAATGAAATTGGGCTGCCCCTGACCATACTTGAATTAAATGCAGATCACCAGGTTGCCGTGCTTGAAATGGGCATGAGTGCTCCGGGTGAAATCACTATACTCTGTGAAATAGCAAGACCTTCAATTGGTGTCATAACCAGTATTGGCGAGGCGCATATTGAAATGCTCGGGTCGGTCGAAGCTATTGCACGGGCGAAAGGAGAACTCTTAGATTACCTCGGCTCAGGCGGGGTAGCCGTTTTGAACGGTGATGATCCCCGCCTCCTCAAGCTTGGAGAACGCTTCCCGGGAAAAGTGTTGTACTATGGCTTTAACCAGGGCGATATAAAAGGCTTAAAGTTGTCTCAACGGGGAGAAAATAACTTTTTCCGGGTGCGTTTTCCTAATAGATCTGAAGGGTGGTTTGAATCGCCCTTACCGGGACGGGAGTCGGCTGGAAATGCCCTGGCGGCTCTTACCGTCGGTTATATCCTGGAGATTGATCCGGCAGAAATGATTAAAGGGCTTTCCTCAAGCAGCACCACGGGAGGTCGGCTCCAGGTTTTATATAACAGTGCAGGGACACGTATAGTTGATGATACTTACAATGCCAATCCTGATTCGGTTAAGGCAGCGCTCAATGTGCTGATGGAACTGGGTGGAGAGAAAACTGTGGCAGTACTTGGCGATATGCTGGAACTTGGCCCTTTTGCTGAAGAAGCTCACCTTACAGTGGGTCGTTATGCATCACAGATAGGGGTAGGAATACTGATAACAGTAGGACCGATGGCTTCTTTAGCAGCAGCTGAAGCATCCAGAGCGGGTAAAACATCTGTTTACAGTTGTGACAGTCATGAACAGGCGATAGAAATATTAACCGTTTTAATTTCAGACCAGGGATGGTCAGTGCTTGTCAAAGGCTCAAGGGGTATGGAGATGGAAAAAATTGTCCGGGCACTGCTGGATTAAAAAAGGGGCGACCTGATAATGAGGGAAGGAGTTATAGTTGCTTTACCTGTAGCTTTGTTTATCTCAGCCCTTGCTTTCCCTTTTTTCATCAGACACTTACGTATACGGCAGTACGGTCAGCAGATCAGGGAAGACGGACCTGCCAATCATACTGCCAAGGCCGGAACAGTGACCATGGGTGGAGTTGTATTTGTAGTTGTAACAATCATAGTATGTTTAACAGTTGAAGGATTTTCTCCCATGATTCTGGCAGCCTTGTTTCTTCTTTTTGGCTGCGGGCTGATCGGTTTTACCGATGATTATCTAAAAGTAGTTCGCAAGCAATCGCTGGGATTAAAAGCCCGATCAAAACTTGCCGGTGAAATAGCCGTAGCCCTCTTTTTTGTGGCTATTCTGGTGATGATCGGCCACTATTCTTCTGAAATATGGGTGCCCCTATTTAACATTGAGGTTGATTTCGGATTCTTATATCCTCTGCTGGTAATATTTTTAGTCATTGCTTCTACCAATGCCGTAAATTTGACTGATGGTGTTGACGGCCTCGCTGCCGGTACATCGATTATTGCCCTGGCAGCTTATGCATGTATAGCATTTTCTATTGGAGCGGGTTCACTGATCTTATTCGATGCGGCCCTGATCGGTGCCCTGGCCGGGTTTCTCATCTATAACCGTTATCCTGCCCGCGTATTTATGGGTGATACGGGATCACTGGCCCTGGGAGGATCATTTGCAGCACTGGCAGTTCTCACCAAAACAGAACTGCTTCTGGCAATAATCGGTGGTGTTTTTGTCATTGAAACCCTGGCTGTTATGGCCCAGGTTCTCAGCTTCCGGCTTACAGGCCACCGAATTCTAAGGATGGCCCCCCTGCACCATCATTACGAGTTAAAAGGTTGGTCCGAGTGGCGGGTTGTAATTGTTTTCTGGGGAATTGCTGTTCTGATGGCCCTGGGCGGTGTGCTGATATTCAACTTTCGGTTAGCCTGAAAAGAACTTTTTGAGCGGAGGATGCTGTATTCTTGATTGATTTAATAAAAAGGAGAGAAATTCTTGTCGTGGGCATGGCTCGCAGCGGTGTAGCAGCTGCAAAACTTCTTGCCAGGGCCGGTGCGGCTAAAATTACAGTAACGGATCTGAAAAGTGCTGTTCAACTCCGGGATGAAACTGTTGAATTAAGTAAATATCCTAATATTTATATTATGGCAGGCGGCAATCCGCCGGAGCTGGTTAGAGAAGAGCTTTCCATGATCATAAAAAGCCCGGGGATACCCCCTTCGCTCGAGCTTTTTAAAAAAGCGGATCAATTGGGAGTGCCTGTTTTCTCAGAGGTTGAACTGGCTTACAATTTTTCAAAAGCTCCCCTGATTGGGGTGACGGGAACAAATGGTAAAACGACAACCACTGCTTTAATCGGAGCGATGCTTAAAGAAGCATCCTTTGCTCCGGTTATCACTGCCGGTAATATAGGGCATCCTCTGGCCGACGCCGTGAATGGTTTCAGTGCCCAGGGGCTGATTGTTGCTGAGTTGAGCAGTTTCCAGCTTGAAAATATCAGGCAGTTGAGGCCGATGATTGCTGTATTTCTCAATTTTACAGAAGATCATTTAGATTACCACGGGACTGTAGAAAAATATTTTGAGGCCAAAGCACGGATCTTTGAAAATCAAAAACAGGGTGATTTTGTCGTTCTTAATGCCGGGGATCCCATGGTGGCATCACTGGCTGAAAGGTGCAGGGGACGGGTGCTCTGGTTTGCTCGCAGGCCGGTTGACTTCGGCACCGGTCTGGAGGACGAATGGCTAACCCTTTATAAGCCCGGTTTTAAACCTCTGAAGCTTTGCCTGCGCGATGAAGTGCTATTGCCCGGAGAGCATAATCTTGAAAATGCACTGGCGTCCGCAGCCGCAGCGTGGGCAGCCGGAGCAGATCCGCAAGCCATTGGCCGAACTCTGCGCTCTTTCCGTGCTATCGAACACCGCCTGGAATATGTAGATACTATTTGCGGTGTTGACTATATCAACGATTCCAAGGGAACCAATCCGGATGCAACAATCAGAGCTCTAAACTCTTTTCCAGGCCGAAAAATAATCTTAATTACCGGAGGAAAAGATAAGGGCAGCGATTTTTCTTCCCTGGCAGAGGCAGCGCGCGAAAAAGCCAGACTGATCCTGACACTGGGAGAAACCCGGGAAAAGATTACTGAGGCGCTAAGCAAGGTTGGTTTTCAGTCGGTTATACCGGTATCCAGCCTTCAGGAAGCCGTGCATAGGGCCGGGCGGGAAGCCCGCAGCGGAGAAATTGTATTGCTTTCTCCGGCCTGTGCCAGCTGGGATATGTTTGAAAATTATGAAGAACGGGGTAATCTTTTTAAAGATACAGTCTCAAAGCTCCAGAGGGAATGCGGAGAGAGGAGAGAGACAAATGGCCGGTAACCGGGATGACAAACATGAAGCTGATCGCATCCTCATCCTCGTTACGTTGTTGTTGCTGGCCATCGGATTGTTGATGGTCTTCAGCGCGAGCTATATTATAGCTGAAGAAAGGGTTGGCGATCCTTACTATTTCCTGAAACGGCAGGCTCTGTGGACTGTAATTGGCCTGGGAGCGATGTATCTGTTTTCGCGGATTAATTATCGAAAACTGAAGCAGTTGTCTCTTTTAATATTGTTGGTCAATTTTGTCCTGCTAACCTTGATTTTCACTGGTTTCGGTTCAGATCTGGGCACTGAAGCCAGACGCTGGTTGACAATAGGACCGGTTGTCCTGCAGCCTTCCGAATTCAGCAAACTGGCCTTCGTAATCTTTATTGCTGCTTATATGAGCACTAAACGCATGAACCTGAGAAATTTTTGGGTATCCATTGTAATCCCGCTTGCCCTTGTGGGGGCTGCTTTTCTGATGATCCAGTTTCAACCCGATATGAGCACGGCTCTTGTTATCCTTGTCGCTGCAGCCATGGTAGTGATATTCGCCGGAATGCCTGTCAGCCGCATGGCTGGCCTGTCCCTGCTGGCCTTGCCGCCGCTGGCTTACCTGACGGTCAGGGAAGATTACCGTCTGCAGAGATTGTTCACATTTATTGATCCATGGGCTGATCCTTCAGAGTCTGGTTATCAGATTATCCAATCTCTTTATGCTCTGGGATCAGGGCATATATTCGGAGCCGGTCTTGGCCGCAGCAAGCAGAAGTTGTTTTACCTGCCGGAACCGCAAAATGATTTTATATTTGCCGTTATTGGAGAAGAACTTGGTTTTATCGGTGCGGTTGCTGTTTTACTGCTTTACCTGATCCTGATTTGGCGCGGGTTTCAAATTGCCTATAAAGCACCCGATCTATTCGGCAGTCTCCTGGCAGCGGGGATCATTTTTACATTTGCTCTGCAGGTTGTAATCAATGTTGCTGTTGTAACGGGAATGCTGCCGGTTACCGGTATTAATCTACCCCTGGTCAGCTACGGGGGGAGTTCAGTGTTGTTTGTTTTGTGCAGTATCGGTATATTACTCAATATATCCAAATATACTCGAGATCTCCCGGAAATGCAAAGGAGCTAGTTGATGAGAATCATGATTGGAGGAGGAGGAACAGGAGGTCATATCTATCCGGCGCTGGCGCTGGCCCGTTATGCACGGGAAGCAGACAGTGATAATAAAATATTATTTGTCGGCAGTAAAACCGGATTGGAAAATAAAATCATTCCTTCTTCCGGTTTCAAGATGGTTACCATTCATGCCCGTGGTTTTCAGCGCAGTTTAAAACAAATTGGAGCAGTGATGGCAGATTTGTTTAAGGGCCTGAGGGAATCAGGACGAATTATTGACCAGTTCCGACCGGACGTTGTTCTGGGTACGGGGGGATATGTGGCAGCACCACTGGTAATGGCGGCACTGATGAAAAAATATCCAACTGTAATTCATGAACAGAATGCCCTGCCCGGTCTGACTAACCGGAGGTTGGCCCGTTATGTAAGCAGGGTCTGCATCTCTTATGCTGAAACTGAGAGCAGGTTACCTGGTTCAAGCCGTATTGTCCTGACCGGCAATCCACGGGCCAGTGAAGTTGGCTTCATCAGTCGGGAAGAAGGCTGCCGGCAGTTCGGTCTCGACCCGTCCGCAAAGATGGTGCTTGTTTATGGTGGAAGCAGGGGAGCATTGAAACTTAACCGGGAGGTTATCGCTTATCTTAAAGCCGGCTTTCTGCCTGAAGAAATAAGCCTGGTCTACGTTACCGGCGAAATTTATCACCGTGAAGTGCTGGGCGAACTGGGTTCGTTGCCGGAAAGGGTGAAGCTGTTCCCCTACCTGGATGAGATGCCGGCGGCGCTTGCTGCGGCTGATCTGGCGGTTACTCGCAGCGGGGCCACTACTCTGGCTGAGATTACGGCCATAGGGTTGCCGGCGATCTTAATACCTTCGCCAAATGTGGTTAACAATCATCAGTATTATAATGCCAGGGTGCTGGCTGATGCTGGTGCGGCGGTGTTAATAGAAGAAAAAGACTTTGATTGTTTAAAATTAAAAGAGGAAATTGACATAATGGTTACTAATCCTGAAATATTGACTGAGATGAGTAAACGAAGCCGTGAATTAGGATTGACAGATGCTGCAGAGAAGATTTATCAGTGTCTGCGGGAGGTCGCTTCATGACGATAAAAGAGGAATTGAGAAAAAAATTTGGTTCAGCGGTTAGATTAAATGAATTGCTGGCTTCCCATACCTCCTGGCAGGTGGGCGGTCCAGCTGATTATTACATTGCTCCGCGCTCGTTTAATGAGCTTGCTGAGGTAATCAAGGTGAGCAAGCAATTCGAGCTTCCTCTGTTTGTCATGGGCAATGGAACAAACCTGCTTGTCCTGGATGGAGGGATCAGGGGGCTGGTTGTCCATATCGGAGCAGCCTTTTCTTACATAAAACAGGAAAAATATGGAGTTACAGTGGGGGCGGGAACGGCCATGACTGCCCTGGCCAGGGAGACTGTAGAAAAAAGATTAAGTGGGGTGGAATTTGCTGCAGGTATTCCGGGAACCCTGGGCGGAGCAGTAATCATGAATGCCGGTGCATTTGGCAATTACATAGGGGAAAAGATTCAAACGGTCCGCCTTGTTTCTGACAGTGGTGCTAAAGTAGAACTAACAAGAGAAGAACTTTCTTTTGGTTACCGGTGCAGTAACCTGTCCGGGAAAGGAGTTATATTTGAAATTGATTTACTCCTTAAAGAAGGCAATCCTCATGAATCACTCCGTCTAATCGAGAGTTTTATTGCGGAGCGGCGCAGACGGCACCCGGAACAACCCAGCGCTGGCAGTGTATTTCGTAATTTTCCTGATGTGCCGGCCGGTAAAATAATTGAACAGGCCGGCTTAAAGGGAATAAAAGTTGGCGGGGCCGAGGTCTCGAAAAAACATGCCAATTTCATAGTTAATACCGGAGGAGCAACCGCTGCCGATATCATGACCCTTATGGAGAAAGTGCAGCAGGTGGTAGAAGAAAAGTATGCCCTTGAATTACAGCCGGAAGTAAAAATAGTCGGAGAGGAGAACTGAATCGTGGTTCGAAAGAGCGAACGCCTAAAACTGGTCGGTAAAAAAGAAAAATGCCCCGGTTGGAAAAAAGCGCTGCGTTTCTTATCTCGCCTGGCCCTGGTTTTCCTGCTCCTCATTTTACTCCGATACGGAGAATCTTTTTTCCGTATCAAAGAGGTTAGTGTTAATGGAGCACAAGATCTGACAGAAAGTGAAATTATCACTGCTGCCGGAATTGAAATAAATGACAGTATTTTTCTACTTTCCTCGCAGAAGGTTGCAGGCAAAATCAGAGCAGCCTGTCCGCAGGTTGATAGTGTCGAATTCGAGCGAATTTTACCGGATAAAGTGGAAATAACCGTTGCTGAGCGGACACCTGTTGCTTTCGTGATGACCGCAGATGGTTATTGGGAAATGGATCGGAATGCGGTCTGTTTTGCCTGCCGTGCCGAACCGGCAGAAAGATATCCTCTAATTGCCGGGATTAACGGCGAAATGGTTGTCCCGGGGATTCCTCTACGCTGTCGGGAAAGGCGGGAAGTGCTGATTAATTTTTTTGCGGTCTGGAACGGAGAAGAGAAAATTATGATTGAACAGATAGATCTTTACGACAGCTACAATATGATCCTCCAGACAGAGACAGGGATGGAGATCTGGCTTGGCGACGGCAGGGGAATGGAAGAAAA
This sequence comes from uncultured Syntrophomonadaceae bacterium, assembly GCA_964506505.1. Classification (GTDB taxonomy): domain Bacteria; phylum Bacillota; class Dethiobacteria; order DTU022; family DTU022; genus M55B129. The sequence continues at coordinate 33,404 of CAZDKY010000036.1, read as the reverse complement.
ATTACTGCTAATCCGGGAGACCCTTCCTTATATTGAAGCAGGAGCTGAAACACGGTTGGATGTTCGCACAGGAAGCAGACTGGTAGTATCAGGCAATGCCTTGCTAATGGAGGAAGAGGAGGTGAATAATTGATAACACAAAAAGGAAAGAATTAAAATGTGTAGAATTGTCTAATAAAGTCAGAAGTTACACCACGTTGGGAAGGGTAAGGGGGTAAAAGAATGAACAGAAAAAACTATATTGCTGGTATCGATGTTGGCACAGCTGAGGTTCGGGTCGGGCTAGGTGAATCCCGTCCTGACGGAACTGTGAACATTATCGGTTTAGGTCTGAGCCCTTCCGATGGTGTACGCAAAGGTGTTATTGTTGATCTGGAAAAAACAATTGAATCGATTGTCAGTGCGCTGGAAGAAGCAGAGAGGATGTCGGGGATAAAGATTGATTCTGCTTATGTCGCCCTGAAAGGGCTTAACGTCGAGCTTATCAACAATCGCGGAGTGGTTGCTGTTACAGCCGAGGATCGAGAAATTTGCGAAGAGGATGTTGAAAGAGTGATTCAGGCGGCGAAAGTAGTTGCCCTGCCAATGGACAGGGAGATAGTGGATATTATTCCCAGGGAATATATCGTTGACGGTTTTGACGGGATCAGGGATCCGCTCGGTATGTTGGGAGTGAGGTTGGAAATCGATGCCCTTGTCGTTACCAGCCGGATCACTTCTCTTCATAATCTCTTACGCTGTATCAACCGGGCAGGTATCACTGTTGACGGCCTGGTTCTGCAGGCAATGGCCAATTCGGAGGTATCTCTGTCTCCCGATGAACGTGAACTGGGAGTGTTCCTCATTGATATTGGCGGTGGAACAACTGAAATTGCTCTTTTCCAGCATGGCAAATTGCAGAAGATGTCGGTGGTGCCGATCGGTGGAGATCATGTTACCACAGATCTGGCTGCCGGGTTGCGGATTAACTATTATGCTGCAGAAGAATTGAAAAAGGAACACGGTTTGGCCATGCTTTCTCTGGCTGACACCGAGCCGAAGATTGAAATTAAAACTGTAGGCAGCAAAGAGCTCAGATTGGTTTCAGAAAAAGAGGTCGCCGGTTTTATTGAGCCGAGGGTGCAGGAAATTTTTCACATCATCAAGGAAGAAATGATCAAAATGGGGTGGCAGTATCTGCCACCTGCCGGTGCGGTGCTGCGCGGTGGTGTGGCCGGGATGAAAGGAATCCCGGAAGTAAGCCGCCGCTTATTTGAAAGCGATCAAATAAGGCTTGCTGATTTTGAAATAGCCGGGGTGCAGAATCCCAGCTATTCTACAGTAGCCGGGTTGCTGTATTACGTGCAGCGTTATCAGCCGCGGTTATTTGTTCAGGAACGAACCAGGTCGGTTAAAAAACGTGGCCCGGGATTGTGGCAGCGTTTAAAAGAATGGTTAACTGACATAATTGATTAAAAGAGCATACTACTTTCAGGAGGTGCTTTTCATGATTGAGTTTGATAATGAGATGGAACAATATGCTTCGATAAAAGTAGTCGGTATTGGTGGTGGCGGCAGCAATGCCGTAAATCGGATGATTGCCGCAGGATTACAGGGAGTAGATTTCTGTGCTGTCAATACGGATGCCCAGGCTCTCTACCTGGCCAACGCTTCCCTGAAACTGCAGATTGGCGAGCAGCTTACCAAGGGATTGGGGGCAGGAGCCAATCCGGAAATTGGACAGAAAGCGGCAGAAGAAAGTCGTAATGCCATCGAGAGCATGCTCAAGGGTTCGGATATGGTTTTTATCACCGCCGGCATGGGTGGCGGAACAGGAACAGGAGCCGCGCCGGTCATTGCAGAAATAGCTCAAAAACTGGGAGCATTGACTGTGGGAGTGGTAACCAGGCCGTTCTCCTTTGAAGGTAGAAAACGTAAGCAGCAGGCCGATGAAGGGATTTCCGCTTTAAAAGAAAAAGTGGACACTCTGATTACCATACCTAACGACCGTCTGCTGCAGGTAGTTGAGAAAAAGACGCCTATTCTGGAAGCCTTTCGGGTCGCCGACGATGTACTCAGACAGGGAGTCCAGGGTATTTCCGATCTGATCGCCGTTCCCGGTTTGATTAACCTTGATTTTGCCGATGTACGCACGATCATGGCTGAAACAGGACCTGCCCTGATGGGTGTGGGACAGGGAAGCGGAGAAAATAGAACTGTCGAGGCAGCCAAAGCAGCAACCAACAGTCCTCTCCTGGAAACGTCAATTGAAGGAGCCAGGGGCATCTTGATTAATGTAACCGGCGGTTCGGATCTGGGCCTCTATGAAGTGAATGAAGCGGCTGAAATAATATCGGAATATGCTGATCCCGAAGCGAATATAATCTTTGGAGCGGTTATCGATGAAAATTATCAGGATCAGGTCCGAGTCACGGTTATTGCCACCGGTTTTTATGAAGTCCGGGAAGGTTTTAAGCCAAAACTGGCTGCTGTTGGCGGAAGTGCATACTCACGCGGCGAAAACATCGATTCGCCAACCTGGTCTCGCTGGCAGCAGAAAGGAAAAATAGTTAACGAGTGATTCAAATCCTTCGTTGATCCGGTATTGGTTAAAACCCGGCATATAGATTATATCTGTGTGCCGGGTTTTAACGAAACATTAAATTTAAGGAAGGGATGATAATCATGAAACTTTTCTTTTGCAGAGGTGTGGTATTTCTGCTGTGCCTGTTGTTGTTGGCAGTTACTGGCTGCGGCGATTCAGGGGTAGCTGATGAAACGGGTGAAGATCAGGCCGGGGATATTGCTGGAGAGGACGAAGATGCCCTGGTGGAAGATAATCAGGGCGAGGAAGACAGTGAGAATGGGGAAGGAGAAGAAATCCTTGCTCTTGATGAATGGGAAGCGCCTGCTAATTTACAGGAAATGATCGCCAAATTCGAAGAAATCCAGCATAGTATTATCCAGGACGGTGAAGTGGTCGCTACGATTCATTACCTTTATGAAGATAGTGAAACCATAGAGGGGACTGAGGCCGATCGATTCAGTGTAGATTTTGGCGAAGAAAAATTTACCGTGTGGATAGATCCCACCGGCGAATTGATAAAGATCCAGGCCGGGGGTGAAGAGATCCCTGCTGAAATGGCTTCTATATTTGTTGAGCCCATGATGGCCAATATCCTGATGCCTTTCCAGATTGCTCGAGACTGGAATGCACGGGAGCTTATTGTGGATTATAGCACCCAGCCGGGTGTTGACGTAAGCAGGGTGCAAAGCGAGCAGCAGGAAATAGGAGGCAGATCGGCCCAGGTTTACACTTTTGAAGTAACAGTAGAACCTCCGGCTGTTGAAGCTGATCATGGAGTAAAGATGCGCTGGCAAATTGCTGATTTTGGCGATCTGCAGATTATTACAGGCTGGGATATCATTGAGAGCAGTGATGAAGAGATGAACATTGAATTCAAAGTCGAGAAGATTGTCCTTCGCTGATAAGACTTTTATATCTTCAACATTAATTTGGTTTTTGTGATTAACAAAGGAATGGGCCCGGTACGATTCTTTACGAGCAGAATATTGTGCTCTATAATATTAAAGATGCATCGTATTAAGGAAATGTTCCTTACCGAATAATCTTTCCCTGGGAAAACGGGGGTGCAGGCGCCCGGCTGAGATGATGTACAAAAATTTTATCTAAGCGTCCTGACACAGGATTGTCGATCCTTGAGGAGGACTATAGTTGAAGGAAGAATACCCTGTAAAAACTGAACAAAAACTATCGGTAGAAAATATCTATCGCGAGATTCGCAAGCGAGACGGGCGGGTAGTTCCCTTTGATCCTGAAAAAATTACTGAAGCAATTTTTAAAGCAGCTCAGGCTGTAGGCGGCAGCAACCGCACTATTGCAGAAAACTTAACCAGGCAGGTTATTGAAAGTGTGCGGGATAAAATACCGGCCTCAGTTATTCCCACTGTGGAAGAAGTACAGGACGCAGTAGAAGTGGCTCTTATTGAAAACGGGCATGCCCGTACTGCCAAAGTATATATTCTTTACAGGGATCGCCGAACCCGTATCCGCGAGGGCAAATCAGAACTGATGGATGTGGTAAAGGAAATTTTGATAGAAGAAAACCGCGAAAAAGGTGGTTCTAACAGTTCTCCATCAGCAAAAATGATTCAGATTGCCACGGCAGCCAGCAAGCAATATTACCTGAGCAATCTGCTTCCTGAAGAGTTCTCCAGGGCACATGAAGAAGGATCACTGCACATTGATCACCTTGATTATTACAGTAAGACGTTAAACAGTCTGCAGATAAATCTTATTAATCTGCTCCGGCAGGGGTTTGATGCAGGGAACGGTTATATTCGCCCGCCAAAAAGGTTTTCCTCGGCTGTTGCCCAGGCGGCCATTATCCTCCAAAATAGCCAGAACGATATGTTCGGAGTACAGAGTTTTCCTTATTTCGATCGCAGCATGGGTGAAATGATCAGGCACCTGGAATATAAACCGGATTATGAAGAGGTTTATCAAGCCATGGAGGGTTTGATAACTTTGCTGAACAGTGTTCACAGCCGGGTAGGTGTTGGAATACCCTTCAGTTCGATAAATATAGGTGTTGACACGAGCGAAGAAGGCAGGATGATTAGCAGGGCATTATTGGAAGCATTTCTGAAAGGGTTGGGCCGGGGGGCAACCCCGCTCCGGCCTGATCTTATCTTCAGTATTAGGAAAGGGGTAAATTTTGCTCCGGAAGATCCAAACTATGATCTTTATAGAATGGCTTTACAGGTAACGGCAGACCGAATGAACCCCAGTTATAGCTTTATGGACAGTTCCTTTAATAAATCGTATGGAAACGAAGTTTCCTATATGGGTTGTGGAACCAGAATTGCCGAGAATCGTCATGGTCCGGCAATAGCTGCCGGTCGTGGCAACATTGCTTCGGTAGTCATGAATCTGCCACGCATTGCCTTTGAATGCCGGGGGCGAGAAGATATCTTTTTTGTTCAGCTGGATCGATTGATCCGCATTGCTGCTAAGCAGTTATTACATCGATATGCTGTTCTCGCCAGGTTGAAGGTCAGTGATTTGCCTTTCATTATGGGGCAGAAGTTGTACCTGGAATCGGAAAATCTCAGCAGCGTGGACAGTATTGGAGAAGTGATTAAACAGGGTACTCTTGCTGTTGGATTTGTCGGTTTAGCGGAAGCAGTACAGCTGATGTGTGGAAGGCACCATGGTGAAGATCTCTCTGCTCTGGAACTGGCCCGGAGGATCGTTGACCATATGAGGCGGAGAATTGACAGTTATGCCGATGAATACGATCTCAACATGGCCCTGCTTGCTGCATCTTCTCCGGGCCTGGTCGGCAAATTTGCAGCCATGGATCGAGAACGTTACGGAGCCGTGCCGGGTGTGACAACTCGCAGTTACTATTCCGATTCATTTCATATCCCGTCTTATTATGCCCTAACGATGACTGATAAAATAACAGTGGAAGGATCCTTCCATCATTTTTGCAATGCCGGGCATATCAGTTATATAGAACTACCCGGCCCTCCCGGTGATAAAATTGAACTGGTTGATCAGATTATCCGCCGGATGGCGTCTGCCGATATTGGTCTGGGGGGAATTAATTTTCCGCTGGACGAGTGCATGGAATGTTCCCATCGGGGGGTATTCGACAACAGCTGTCCGTACTGCGGCAGTGCCAGTGTAAGGCGAATCCGTCGTGTGTCGGGTCGTTTGATGACCGAAGAACATTTTGACGAGCAGATTGCTGAGGAGCTGAAGGAAAGACGGGTTCATTTTGAGCCGGGTGATGAATGCTGAGAGAGAAACAATACAAAGGAGAGGGAGAATTTGCCCTGTTGCAAAAGGGCGGGATAGCTTACCTGCAGTCATCACTGCTCGAAAAAAGCGGGCTGGTTGATCATGCTTTTTCCACCCGTATCGGCGGTTGCAGCAGTGGCTCTTTCCATTCGCTCAATATGGCTTTTCACACCGGAGATAGCGAGATTAGCGTGCTGGAAAACAGGCGGAGGTTTTTTAATCTTTTTAATTATAATTCCCGCAGCCAGGTTTCAGCGGTGCAAGTTCACGGGATAGAGTCCGCTGTATTTAATGAAAAAAACCGGGGAGAAGGAGCTTGCCCCGGAACAGCGGTGAAACACTGCGACGCTCTCATAACAACCGAGCCAGGGCTGCCGCTGGCTGCATATTCCGCTGATTGCCAGCTTATATTTTTTGTTTCAACGGGAAAGCCGATAGTTGCCCTGGCTCATGCCGGGTGGCGCGGGGCTCTTGGCGGAACCGGGGTTAGTTTAATCAAGCGTTTGAAAAAAGAATTCTTTATAGATCTGGATGAGCTCCTGGTTGCTTTAAGCCCGGCTATTTGCCGTGATTGTTATATGGTCGATGAAAAGATTGCCCGCATGTTCCAGGATGCCGGTTATTCAGATCCCGCTTACCTGGAGCCTGTTTCTAATGGTTTCTTCAAACTGGATTTAACAGCTGTCAATGAAAAGCAGCTTCTTCGAGCGGGTATTAATAAAGAAAACCTGGCCAAAAACAGCTGGTGCTCATCATGCAATGACGATTTGTTTTATTCTTATCGCCGGGACCGCGGAATAACCGGCCGGATGCTCGGTTTCATTGCCATTCGCAGGGGGAAAGGATAAAAATTGAAGAAAAAAGGCACCCGGGATTTAAACAGGCGTTTTAAAGTGTTGCCCGGTGAGGGCAAGCGCTTCAGCTTCAGCAATTTTAAGCAGGCTTTTATTTTTTACGTTCTCCTGTTGCTGGCCCTGGTAATTATTGTTCAGCTCGGTTCTCACTGGCTTGGTGAACAGTATCTTGCCTGGAGGTTGCAAATTATAAATGCCGAGCCTGGAATAATGATCCAGGAATGCAGGGTAGAAGGACTGGTTACCCGGGATGAAGCGATTATAAGAGCCCCTGAATCAGGATTGATTATGGATCTTGCCGAAAATAAAAAAAGAATAGCGGCCGGGTCAGAAGTTGCTATTATTGGCATCATTTCGCCTCTGGAGATGCAGAGAATACAGGGTGGGGAAAAAGAAGAATATTCTGGAGAGGATCTCTGGGAACAATTTAAAGAACACTGGCAGCAGCTGTTTGAGGAAAACTGGAATAATGGACAGAATAAAATTGTTTCTGACAGTGAGGCTGTTACTGATGACAGCACCGGGACGGCAGCGATTGATCCGTCTTCGATGACTTTTGAAGACACCGTCAGTGTTTATAGTGAAAATAGCGGTTTCCTTTCTCATTACATAGATGGCTGGGAGGATTATAGAGGGTTATTATACTTAAATGTTGAAGAATATGCTGAAATGTTTGGTGAAGGGAAATATGCCGTGGTCGGCGAGCTGATCGATGCCGGCCAGCCTATGGTAAAAATAGTTAATAACTGGCGGTGGTATTACAGCATAAAACTTCCTCTTCACCCGGGGCAGGTGATCGCCGGGAAAGACACTGTGGAGATCGAATTTGATTTTGCACCCGGGGACAGTGTTCGGGGCAAACTTTATCATAAAGAGGAAAAATTACAGGAGATTCTCCTGACATACGAAATTGAAGAACAGATTGAGGGTTTTGAACAGGCCCGCTGGGCTGAAGCTACTTTGCTCTATTCCCGCCGTGAAGGTATAATAATTCCCGAAGAAGCATTGTTTGAAAAAGAAGGGCGGGAAGGAATATTTGTTGTTGAGGGAGGAAGGGTTGTCTTTAAACCGGTCAGCCTTGTTGAAAGGCAGGAGAACAAACTTCTAGTGGAAGGAATTGATCCGGGAAGCCCGGTTATTACAAAACCGGCAATAGTAGAAGAGGGTCAAAGGCTGAATTAGCTTAATCATTTTATCGACAGGCTCTGTTGGGCAGAAAAATTATAAAAGATATAACGGGGAGATCCATAATGATCAGTGAAAATTACGGTAAGGTTATGCTGGCAATCGAAAAGGCAGCTGTCCGTTCAGGACGGCAGCCGGAAGAAGTAAAGCTCATAGCAGTGACAAAAACTGTAGGGATAGAAGAGGTGCGCCTTGCGGCATCCCTTGGAATCAGTGATTTTGGTGAAAACCGGGTCCAGGATGCGGTAGAAAAAGTAAAAGCATTTCCTCAATTAAAGTGGCATTTTATTGGGCATCTGCAAAGCAACAAGGTCAAAGATGTCCTGCCTTATTACGTGATGATTCACTCACTTGATCGTCTTTCACTGGCCGGAGAGCTGCAGCGCTGGGCGGAGCGATTAGACAGGAAGGTGGAAGCCCTGGTACAGGTTAATGTATCTGGTGAAGAAAGCAAGTTTGGCCTTCCCCCGGAGGAACTTTCCGTTTTTCTCACCAAATTGAAATCATTTGACCGGCTGAATATCCGAGGATTGATGACCATGGCTCCATTTTTTGATGATCCTGAAGAAACGCGGCCCTGTTTCAGGCTTCTTCGCCAACTACGGGATGAAAGCGTCCGATCTGGATTTACAATGACCGATCTTTCAATGGGGATGACCAATGATTATGTGGTTGCCGTGGAAGAGGGCGCCACAATGGTGAGAATCGGCAGCGCTCTTTTTGCTTAGAGTTATTCCGGCTTTTTGAGCGGTTCATATAGCGGGTTTTTTAAAAAACAAATCGGATTGATAACACTATTTACTTTTGAGAGAGGTGATCGTGATCAGAATATTGGCTGAAGGATTACTCGTATTTATTCAGATTTATTATTTCGTCCTCCTGGCACGGATAATAATGTCCTGGTTCATGTTTGGCGCCGGTGGGAATCCTACCCTTTCCTCAATCTACCGTGTTGTTTACGGTTTGACGGAGCCTCTGCTGGCACCCATCCGCAGGATCATTCCTTCACCGCGGTTGGGAATGGGTTATCTTGATCTATCCCCGATTATTCTGCTAATTCTGCTGCGTCTGGCGCAGCAGCTCATTATCCGCTATTTTTATTTGTAATTCCGGGAGGGTTTAAAATGGGCAGTGAATTTCTCCTTTCGGAAGGAGAGAAACAGTGGCTGCGGCAATTTGAACGCAGGCTCGATCAACTGGACGGCAGGGTATCCTTTACAACTTCGTTTCTTGATCCGCGACTGCTTGAACTTGCTGGAATAGCTTTGAAAAATAATCATACCTGCTCCTATACAATCGGAGGCGGTTATCCTGAAGCGGAAAGAAATGTTATTCACCTCTTTCCTGTATCACAACCGGGTGCCACTCCACCGGTCAAAGCTGTTCTTGTGCAGGGGATAAAAGGCGAAACTGATCTTGAACACCGTGATATCCTGGGGGCAGTGCTGGGACTGGGCCTTCGCCGTGATCAGATTGGCGACATTGTGCACCTTGAAAAGGACGGAGTGGCAATCATGGTTCTGGAAACAAAATCGGACTACATTGCCACCAACCTGGTACGGGTTGGCCGGCAGGATGTAATCTGCAGTGTTATCGATCCAGAGGATCTGTCCCTGGCAGAAGAAAGTGGAAAAGAAATAAGGGGTACGGTGGCCAGCTTGAGGGCCGATGCTGTTTTATCGCTTGGGTTTGGCCTGTCAAGATCAAGGATGACTATGCTGATTAAAGGAGGGCTGGTTCGGGTAAACTGGCGACCGGTAAGCTCACCTTCATTGCAATTGAAGGAAGGTGATCAGCTCTCACTGAAGGGAAAAGGAAGAGTGTTGCTTGAAAAAGTGGAAGGTGAAACACGAAGGGGTAGGCTGCATCTAAGCTTGAAAAGATATAGCTGAGGCAGCAGGAAAAGTGGCCATGCTGTCGAAGTCTGCCAACAAATATAATCAACTAATAAAGGGTAACAGGGAGGATAAATTATGTCCATCACACCGTTGGATATACAGGAAAAAGAATTTGAGCGTTCATTCCGCGGTTATGACATGGAAGATGTGGATGATTTTCTGGATGAAGTGGCAGGAAATCTTGAAAAGTTGCTCAGGGAAAACGAGGAACTGAAAGAAGAGATCAACCGGCTGCTTGAAAAAAATAAGAATTATCATAAAATGGAAGAAACATTGCACAGCGCCATTGTTGTAGCCCAGGAAACCGCCGAAGAAGTAAAACAAAATGCTAAACGTGAGAGTGACCTGATCAAGCGGGAAGCGGAAAGAGAAGCCAAGCAGATCATCGAAGATGCCCGTTTCAGGGCCGGCCGGATCATGAGTGAAAATGAAGAACTAATCAAGCAAGCTCAGATATTCAAAATGCGGTTTCGCTCTTTTGTCGAAGCTCAACTGGCTGCACTGGAGAAAGAAGAATGGCTTAGTGCTGCTCCAGAGATTGAAGAGAAAGATGACGAGATCCTTGAATTTGAGCCCGATCCTGTCAGCAATGAAAAAATTGATGATGAAAAGGGCACGGAAGACGAAAAAGATTTCGGTATTCGGTATGATCTTAACCCGGATGACTATCCCGAAACAGATAAAGATCCTGAATTTTAAGGATTGCAGTAAAGCAATATCAGTTTAAATCAAACTGTTTATGAAATGCAGGAATCAAACTGCTTACGAAATGCAGGTATTGATTTTAGCGGGTATCCGTGTTAAAATTTGGAGCAAATGCTGTGAATGGGACACGAAAGCGGTACCTGTGCTTACCCAGAGAGCCGGTTTAAGGTGGGAGTCCGGCTAAGCCGACCGTTGAAGATCACCCGGGAGCAGCCGCGCCAAATTTCCGGAAAGAAAGAGTAGACGCGGACGGTAGCCGTCGTTATTGGCATTCGGAAGGAGCCTTGTTTTTAACCGGGCACGAGGGTGGTACCGCGGGATATATCTCGCCCCTGCAGGGGCGGGTTTTTTTATGATTATTGGCTATGCTGCCGGAGGAAGAGAAATTTTGTATTATCAACTGGAGGAGAAAATTTATGGATTACCGGGACACATTAAACTTACCACAGACTGATTTCCCAATGCGAGCCAACCTGCCGAATCGAGAACCGGAAATGCTCGAACGATGGGCTAAAATGGATATCAATAAAATGGCGAGAGATAAGCGCCGTGAGGCGCCGAACTATATTCTTCATGACGGTCCTCCCTATGCCAATGGCAGCATTCATATGGGAACAGCTCTGAATAAAGTGCTCAAGGATATTATCAACAAGTACAAAACTATGTGCGGTTTTGATTGTCCTTATGTTCCGGGTTGGGATACTCATGGGTTACCTATAGAGCACCAGATTATCAAGACTAACAAGGTGAACAGGAAAGAAATTTCCGATATTGAATTTCGCCAAATGTGTCGTGACTATGCCCTGAAATATGTCGACATCCAGCGGGAACAATTTAAGAGACTGGGCGTTCGCGGCGACTGGGACAACCCTTACCTGACTCTGAAGCCGGCTTTTGAAGGACGGCAGATCAAGATATTTGGTGCTATGGCTGAGCGCGGTTATATATACAAGGGTATGAGACCTGTATACTGGTGCGCAAATTGTGAGACCGCTCTGGCGGAGGCGGAAATTGAATATGGCAATAAAATATCTGACGCTATTTATGTTAAGTTCCCGCTGGTTGATGACCGGGGTCTTCTGGGCGGAGTTGAGAATCGATACTGCCTGATTTGGACTACTACAGCATGGACGATTCCGGCCAACCTGGCTATAGCTGTCCATAATGATTTCGAGTACGTCCTTGTTGACGCGGGTGATGAACAGTACCTGCTGGCTGAAGAACTTCTTGGAGAAGTTTCAACTAAAGCTGGTGCTGAGAAGCCCTGGACGGTTTTAAAGCGTTTCCGCGGCAGTGAACTGACAGGCATGCGCTGTCGCCATCCCCTTTTTGATCGCGAATCAATTCTTCTGCACGGGGACCATGTCACCCTCGAACAGGGCACGGGAATGGTGCACATTGCGCCGGGGCATGGTTACGAAGACTTCATTGTTGGACGGGAAAACGATCTGCCGATGCTGAGCCCTCTCAATGATCAGGGTATGTTTACTGATGAAGCAGGTCCCTACGCCGGGATGCATTATGAAAAGGGAGGACGGAAGGTTATCGAAGATCTGAGAGAAGCAGGCGTTCTCCTTAGTTCTGCCTCTTTTGAACACCAGTACCCAAACTGCTGGCGCTGTAAAAAGCCTGTTCTCTACAGGGCAACCGAGCAGTGGTTTGCCTCTGTGGAAGGCTTCCGGAAAGAAGCCCTGGAGGCGATCAAAAAAGTTAAATGGACACCTTCCTGGGGTGAAGAACGCATCTACAACATGGTGGCGGAAAGACAGGACTGGTGTATATCCAGACAGAGGGTATGGGGTGTGCCGATCCCGATCTTTTACTGCCTTTCCTGTGGAAAACCAATTATCAATAAAGAAACCATTGCCGCGGTCAGCGAACTGTTTACCCGCGAAGGTTCTGACGCCTGGTTTGCGCGTGAAGCTAAAGAGATACTACCGGATGGGTTCAGCTGTCCCCACTGTGGTCATGATCAATTTCGCAAAGAAAAGGATACCATGGATGTGTGGTTTGACTCCGGTTCAAGTCACGATGCAGTATTAGAAACCCGCCCTGATTTACGGTGGCCTGCCGATCTTTACCTTGAAGGCAGCGATCAGTACCGCGGCTGGTTCCATTCATCGCTGCTTACTGCGGTGGCGACCAGGGGCGAGCCGCCTTATAAAGCGGTTCTCAGCCACGGCTGGGTTGTTGACGGAGAAGGTAAAAAAATGTCGAAATCGCTGGGCAACGTCATTGCTCCGGAACAAATTATTAAGCGCTACGGGGCAGATATCCTACGATTGTGGGTATCTTCAGCTGATTTCACCAGTGATGTTCACCTGTCTGAAAACATTTTGAAACAGCTGATTGAAGTTTACCGCAAAATCCGCAACACGGTCCGTTTTCTGCTGGGAAGTTGCCGGGATTTTGATCCGGCCGTCCATAATGTTGCTTATGGAGATATGGCGGAGCTCGACCGTTGGGCTCTCGGCCGTCTGGGTAGCCTAATTAAAAAGGTAACCAGTTATTATGAGAACTACGAATATCACCAATTTTTCCATGCCGTCCACAATTTTTGCGTAGTGGACATGAGCAGTTTTTATCTTGATGTGCTAAAAGATCGTCTCTATTGCTCGGCTCCGGATGATCCGGACCGCCGTTCGGCACAAACTGTGCTTTCAATTATTCTTGAACATCTTGTTCTGCTGATGGCGCCGATTCTGACTTTTACCGCGGAGGAGATATGGCAACATCTGCCCGGGAATCGGCCGGAGAGCGTGCAGTTGGCCGACTGGCCGGAGCCGGATCCGATCTGGGAAAACGGTGAACTGGCAGAACGTTGGGAGGTTCTGCTGGCTGTTCGTGATGAAGTAACCAGGTCTCTTGAACAGGCCCGCAAAGATAAGATTATCGGCGGTTCGCTGGAAGCATCAGTTGAACTCTGGGTTGAGCCGCAGGCCTATGATCTCCTGAAGCAGTACAATGATTTTTTAGCTGAACTCTTTATTGTATCCACAGCCATCCTGGCCGGGAAAAGTGAAGATGCCCCGGCTGAAGCGGTTGAAGGGCTGCGCTTTCCGGTAAAAATCAGAATAAAAAAAGCGGGCGGGCATAAATGCCCTCGCTGTTGGATTTATACTGATTCGGAAGGGGAACTCTGCTCACGCTGCCGGAAAGTGGTTGACGGTCTTTAATTTTCGCTGTAATTATTTGCCGGACTGTGTTAAAATAGGAAACGCTAACGAGAGGATCCAAAAACGTTCAAGTTGACCCCAGAATGCCAGTAAATGGAGTCATCCGGCGGTACAACAACAGTTTAGAAATGCTTTTCCGCTGTTGATCTCAGTACTGCACGGAAAGAATAAGAGAACCAACAGGTATGATGCCTAAACCGGGGGGAAGGGAAATTTGAGCCTTATCCTGATTGTCGCTGTTGTTATTGCCCTGGACCAGCTGAGTAAATACATGATCGCCAGCTCCATGAAGATGGGGCAATCCATTACAGTGATCGACAATTTTTTTTATATCACCTATGTTCGCAATCCAGGGGCAGCTTTCGGTATGTTTCCCTATCAGACAGTTTTTTTTATCGTGATCACCGTCATCGTGGTCCTGGCAATAATCTATTATTATCGCCTCCTAACAAAGGGACATCGTTGGTTGCGTGTGGCCCTTGCCCTGCAGCTGGGCGGTGCCCTGGGTAACCTGATCGATCGCGTTAGGGGGGGGTATGTAATTGACTTCCTTAATTTTACAGTATGGCCGCCGGTTTTTAATCTGGCTGATTCGGCAATCGTTATCGGCATTGCCTTTTTCCTGATCGCTTTTTGGCGTGACAGCATTTTAATAAAAGAGCTTGAGAGGAGCTGAGTCAATGTATCCTGAGTTGTTCACCATTGGTAATTTAACCATTCATTCATATGGATTAATGATTTCCCTGGCTGTTCTTGTAACGGCAATGGCAGTTTACAGGGAAGCGCCGCGGGAAAATATTAACCCCGATCACGTCCTGGAAGCTGTAATTGTTGCCGCCATGGCGGGACTGATCGGGGCGCGCCTTCTTTATATGCTGCTGAACTGGGATTATTACAGCGGGCGGTTTATCAGCTCCTTTTTTGTTCAGTTCGAAGGTCTCTCTTTTTATGGTGCTTTTTTTGTCGGTGCTTTTGCCCTGTTTTTCTGGAGTTATTATCGTAAGATCGGTTTTTTGAAGATGGCTGATTTGCTTGCTCCATACCTGGCCCTCGGATATGCTATTGGCAGGGTGGGGTGTTTCCTCAACGGTTGTTGTTACGGTAAGGAATCTACTGTTCCCTGGGCCTTGCCCATCAGGATTGGCGATCCTGTCCTGCGTCATCCGGTTCAGCTGTATGCAATTGTCCTGGCAGTGATCATTTTTATCATTCTCAAGCGTATCCGGCCCCGGAGGCCTTTTGTCGGTTTCCAATTTATTTTTCTGTTTACTCTTTATGGCACCTTGCGTTTTACCACCGAATTTTTCCGCTTTGGCGAAATTGGCCTGCTCGGTTTAACTTTAGCACAGTGGTTCAGCCTGGGTCTTGTTGCTGTTTCGCTGTCTGCTATTGCTCTCTTAAATTACTTTCAACCGAAGAAAAACGAACCGAAAAAAAATAAGAAAAAACGAAAGGCCGCCCAAAAATGAGCGGTGCTGACGGATCACAAACTTTTTTCACCGTTTCTGCCGAAAGTGAAGGAGTGCGCCTTGATCGTCTTCTTACCTTGATGATCGACAATCTTTCCCGCAACAGGGCTCAAAGGTTAATTGCAGAGGGCATGGTGCACATTGATGGAGAGGCCTGTCGAGAAAAAAAATATTGTCCCCGGGAGAATTCGCGGGTTACGGTGATTATCCCTCCACCGGAAAAGATGACAGTCGAGCCGGAAGCAATACGGCTCGATATTGTTTATGAAGATGAAGAACTTCTGGTTGTCAACAAACCACGGGGTATGGTGGTCCATCCGGCGCCTGGCCACAGCCGGGGCACCCTGGTTAATGCTCTTCTTGCTCACTGCAAGGATCTTTCGGGAATCGGTGGGGTCATGCGGCCGGGCATTGTGCATCGCCTGGATAAGGATACTTCCGGGCTGCTGCTGGTGGCCAAAAATGATTACAGCCATCGTTCACTTTCAACCCAGTTGAAAGCACGGAAGGTAAGCCGGGAATATATTGCCCTGGTTATCGGCACGGTAAAGCCGGAGAAAGGGCGAATTGACGCTCCTGTGGGGCGCCATCCCGTTCACCGTAAGAAAATGGCCGTTGTCGAAGGCGGTAGAAGAGCGGTAACCGGTTACCGGGTCCTGAAGTATTATAACGGTTACACCCTGCTTTTTCTCAAGCTGGAAACAGGTCGCACTCACCAGATCAGGGTTCACCTTGCTCACATTGGTTATCCGGTGGTTGGCGATCCCGTTTATGCTCCATCAAAGGGTCGTGATCTACCTCCCGAACTGGATGTTCCGCAAGCCCTTCATGCCCGGAGGATCAGCTTCATTCATCCGCGTTCCGGCCTAATGATGGTTTTTTCCGTTCCCCTGCCGCCGGAATTTAAAAAAGGCCTGATTTTACTGCGGGAACAGGCTGGCTCTTCCTGATCCGGACGATATGCATTATGCTGTTCTGTCATCCCAGGTTGAACCGTTCACGGAAGGTTTTATCACGTGGATTGACAGTGATTGTTTCGTAATTCTCGTAGAATACAGCTCCCGGTTTGCCGCCCGGCCGGCGGCGGACATGGCGAATTTCGGTGTAGTCTACCTCGATTGCCCCACTTTCTTGCCCTTTGCTAAAATAGGCGGCCAGGAAAGCCGCTTCTTCAAGGTCTTCCTGCGGCGGCGGATAGGAAACTTCTTTCAGGATGACGTGGCTGCCGGGCAAAGCCCGCACGTGAAACCAGGTGTCATGGCGAACAGCCGATTTAAAAGTGATATAATCATTTTGGCGGTTATTTCTGCCCACCATAATGGTTCGGCCGCCGGTCGTTTTAAAGACAAGAGGCTGAGGTTTTTCCAGACCTTTGCTGCGGGTTTTAGTTTTTTTCTTTTTCTTAAGGTAGCCGGATTCCAGGAGCTCCTCCCGAATTTCTTCAAGCGAAGTCCCGGTGGTTCTGTCAATTGTATAGATGAGTTCCCGGCAATATTCCATCTCGTTCCTGGTTTTTCTGATCTGCTTCTGAATTTTTTTGAATCCCTGCCGGGCTTTGCGATAGCGGTGGAAATAACGCTGGGCATTGGCTACGGCCGACAGGGACGGGTCGAGCGTTATGACGATCTCTCTGTCCGTTTCGTAAAGATGGGGCAAAACCGTCTCAACTGAACCAACGGTGACCCGGTCTCCGTAAGTGAGAAGGGTTTCACCATAAAGACGGTATTCAGAGGCCCTGGTGGAAGCGGAAAGTTCCGTTTTTTGCCGGTGCAGCTTATTTTTTAAAATGGCCAGCCTTTTTTCAACGGCGCCGGATAGTTGCTTTCTCCATTGGTTTTGCTGCTCTTCGCGGATCTGTTTTTGATAGATTTCATCGAGCATCTCGTTGAAATTGCCATATTCTATTTGACGGTACCCCTGCAGGTGAGTCAGTGGAGTTGCTGCATAGAGGGTTTGTTCGGGAAGGTAGACGGGTTTGAGGGTGGCGGGACCGTTTTTCTGAAAAAGGTTTTCTATTTCGTGATGGAGCTGTTCAGAAAAAGACATCGATTCTTTGTTTTTTCCCCTGAGCCGGTAAGCCAGTTCATCGGCTAAAACCGGGCTGATGCCCATGATCCTGCCGTTGATCAGGGCAGAAAGATGGTCGCTATTACTTAATTCATTCTCGAGGACGGAATGAAGTTCCCTGGCTGACATCTCCAGGGGATTTAATTTGCCCTGCGGAGAGGGGACCGGCCGGTAAGGCTCGCCGGGAAAAACGGGTCGAATGGGATTCCTCTCTGCAGAAGCGGTTTTTAGTGCTCCGAGTATGATATCTTTATCATCCAAAAGAATCAGGTTACTGCGCCGACCCATTATTTCCGCCATCAACTTAACAGGAGGAATACCCGCTGGAGGGGAAAGGGTTATGGTCAGTATTCTTTCCATGGGTGGGTTGTCCAGCTTTTTAATTCGTCCTCCGATAAGGTACTTGCGCAGCAGCATGCAAAATGAAGAGGGGCGGGGTTTCCCTTTTTTGCGCTGTTTGGTCAGGTGTATACGAGCATGGGCAGGATTTACTGAAAACAGGAGATTGATCTGCCTGCTGAGGTGATAAAAATGAATTACTATTTCCAGATCGTCCGGCTCAAAAACGTTCTGGATCAGGGCGCCGGGCAGGACATCCTGCAGCTCATCAGTGACCGCTTTCATTGTTAAGGCGTCATATGGCATCGCTTTATCAACTCCCGGCCTCAAGTATAATTCTTCAGGCTCAGGAAGGCAACCGCCGGGTTTCATTTACAGCTTGAGATTGGCTTGATTTGATGTTAAGATTAACGCAGTTAAATATAAGTCCCGGGAGATAAAACAATGATTAAAAGCATGACCGGATACGGAAGAGGATGCGGTAGTGACAGTGGTTTTGTTTTTTTGGCGGAATTGAGATCGGTTAATCACCGCTATGCCGATCTGGCCCTTCGGTTGCCCCGTGAGCTGTATTTCCTTGAGGATCAGATTCGCCGCCTGCTTTTGACTGATATTAAAAGAGGGCGGGTGGAAGTATCCCTCAGTTTGAATGAGATGCCCGCCGGAATGCGCCAGGTCGGGGTTAATTATGATCTGGCCGAGGATTATTACAGGGCTTTACGAAAAATGACAGAACGCCTGAAGCTTCTTGAAGAAGTCAAACTGGTTCACCTTTTGCAAATGCCTGACCTTTTTAAGCCGGCTGCCCTGGAGTTGACTGAAGAGCAGGTCTGGCCGGCCGTTAGTGAGGCGCTGCGTGAAGCATTGGATCAGCTACTGGGACAGCGGCAGGCTGAAGGAGAAAATCTTTACCGCGATCTTTCTGCCAGATGTGACAGCCTTGCCGAACTGGCAGCAGTAGCGACAGAAAGAGCGGAAGAGGCAAAGGAAGATTGCCGTAGCCGAATGTATGAAAAATTTCAGGAACTACTCAGCGGAAATTTTGAAGAAACCCGATTGTTGATGGAATGTGCGATGCTTGTTGAGAGAATGGGTGTAGATGAAGAACTGGTTCGCCTGAAAAGCCATATTGAAGCATTTCGGACTGCCCTGGAAGATAGTGAACCGACGGGACGAAAACTTGATTTTATCGCCCAGGAAATGTTTCGTGAGGTGAATACTATTGGTTCAAAAGCAGGCGACTATAAACTAACCAGCATCGTTGTCGATCTGAAAGCGGAACTGGAAAAAATTCGAGAGCAAATTCAGAACCTGGAGTAGAGGCAAAGGGGGTTTGACAATGTCAACAAGGCTGATCAACATCGGGTTCGGCAATATCGTTTCCGCGGGGCGGATTATCGCTATTGTCAGCCCGGAATCGGCACCGATTAAAAGAGTAATCACTGAAGCACGTGAGAGGGGTATCCTGATTGATGCGACCTACGGCCGCCGTACCAGGGCGGTCATTGTTGCCGACAGCGGACATATTATTCTTTCTGCTGTCCAGCCGGAAACCGTCAAGCACCGCCTTCAGGCTAAAGGAAACAGTGTTGAAGGCGAGGATCTGGAATAAACAACGGGAGGACCTGATGGCCGAAGGAATCTTACTGATAATATCCGGCCCTTCCGGAGTAGGCAAGGGAACGGTCTGCCGCAGGTTGTTGGAAATACGTAAGGAGCTTGAAGTATCGGTTTCTTCTACCACCAGACCGCCGCGGCCGGGGGAAATAGAAGGGCGGGAATATATATTCACCGACAGGGAAAGCTTTGAAGCGATGATCAACAAAGGCGCTTTTCTTGAATGGGCTGTTGTGCACGGTTATTATTATGGAACACGCCGGATGGTTGTTGAGGAAGCTTTATCTCATGGAGAAGATTTGATTTTGGAGATAGACGTTCAGGGCGCAGCCCAGGTAAGAATGAAAATGCCCGAGGCCGTTTCGGTTTTTCTCGCTCCGCCATCGATCAAAGTTCTGGAAAAAAGAATCGACGGTCGGGGGACGGAAGATGCGCAGCGCATTAAGGATCGCCTGGTTACCGCCCGCCGGGAAATGAAAGTTTATCATCGTTATGATTACGTAGTGGTCAATGATACAGTGGAAAATGCAGCTTCCCTGATCAATTCCATCATCGATGTCGAGAAGTGCAGAGTCAGTCGGGGAGCCCGGCCGCCGGACACAGGAGGTGATTTCTAATGATTTATCCTTCAGTAGATGATCTTTTAACGAAAGTGGACAGCAAGTATACCCTGGTAATCGCCGCCGCTAAAAGAGCTCGCCAGCTTCGCAACGGTAGCAAAAAAACGATCAAAATAGATTACCAGAAGGATGTAACTACCGCTCTTCATGAAATTGAAGCCGGCAATATTGAATATGAGCGCATCCGGGATGGTATCAAATAGGAGTGTTTTCATTGCAAAAAGTAGTTTTAGGGGTTACCGGGGGCATTGCCGCCTATAAGACGGCGGAACTGGCGAGAATATTTATCCGCAGTGGAGTAGAAGTGCAGGTGGTGATGACAGAAGCGGCTTCCCGTTTTGTCAATCCTCTCACTTTCACAACCCTGACGGGAAAACCGGTTCATTTTCAGATGTATGACGGGCAGTCAACCGGGATTCGTCATATTGATCTCTCGGAAGGTGCCGATGCGATGATCATCGCTCCGGCTACAGCGAATACAATTGCCAAAATGGCTACCGGTCTGGCTGATAATCTTTTAACCACCCTTTTCCTGGCCACCCTCTGTCCTGTAATTATAGTTCCCTCGATGAACGTAAAGATGTTTGAGCATCCGGCTGTCCAGAATAATTTACAGGTTCTGCGTTCCAGAGGATGCCATATTCTTGAACCAAATGCCGGCGAGCTGGCCTGCGGTGAATACGGCCGCGGGAGAATGCCTGAGCCGCAGGAGATCTTTGATTTTACACGGTTGGTTTTAACACCAAAAGATTTTGCGGGGATTAAAGCGCTTGTTACAGCAGGGCCGACCCGGGAGCACCTTGATCCGGTACGCTACATCAGCAATCCATCGACCGGGCTAATGGGATATGCCCTGGCCCGGGCCCTCAGCGAAAGAGGAGCGGAAGTCGTTTTAATCAGCGGTCCGACCCATCTGACGGCCCCGCCTGGTGTAAAAAAAGTGGCCATAATCTCGGCCGATGAAATGTATGAAGAAGTTTTCAAATATTACAATGGGTGCCGGCTTATTATAAAAGCGGCTGCCGTATCAGATTTCCGGCCGTCGTCTGAAGCGGAGCAAAAAGTGAAAAAGCATGACGCATCTCTTAGCCTTGAATTGGTGGCCAACCGCGATATTCTCAAGGACCTTGGGCAGAATAAAAACGACCGGATCCTGATTGGTTTTGCTGCTGAAACTGAGAATGCCACAGAGAATGCCCGGGATAAATTGCTAAAAAAGAATCTCGATCTGATTGTCATCAACGACTTAACTGAACCGGGTGCCGGTTTTGCTGTGACTACAAACCGGGTTTCCATTATTGGTCGGGAAGGGGCCGTTGAGAGGCTGCCCTTAATGGAGAAAGAAAAAGTGGCTCATGAAATCCTTAATCGGGTCGCTCTGTTTTTATAAAACAAGCTCCAGCAGCCGTGGAGTGATGAACATTTCAATGAGGGCGGCTGCAATCAGCATGATGACAACCAGCGGCAGTATCGATATAGCTTCCTTCCAGATGAAACGATAACTTTCAGAACGAGTTTTGCCGGGCAGCGGTGAAGCAATACAGTGGTAACCAAATTTCAGGCCCAACCCGGAGCAGATGAAAAAGGCGGACAGTTCAAAAATACCGTGCGGCAGAATACCGAAGCCGAGCATGCAAAGTAAATTAGCGCCTTCCCTAGCAGCCATTGAGAGGACCGATCCCATCAGTGCCCCGTTTATTCCGAGCGTAATTAACGGTGAGATTCCAGCTACTGCTCCCAGCAAAAGCATCTGGGCCATTGTGATCATGTTGTTCATGAAAACCAGGGCAGCACCGAGCATGGGATTGGCTTCGAGGATGTCAGCGAAAATAGAGAGCATATCGTCCAGGACAAGATCCGGTATTTCTTCATCAACCGGCTCAGAAAAAGCGATGTTGCCAGCGAATATGATGACGCAGATGATAAAAACAGCAGCGGCCATCAGGAACCAGCTGCGGTTATTGTTAATTACCTGTCCGGACGTGAAAAAAAGCTTCATAACAGACAACCTCATTCCTCATGATCACAACAGTAAGATCGTTTTTTTCTCAACCGTAAACGGTTTACCATGACCGGCCTCGAAAGCTGTTATTATCATACCAGAAGAGTACAAAGGGGTAAACAGATGAACCGCTATGCCGAGATATTGATCGATATGATCAGCAATGCCGTGGACCGCCCCTTTCACTACCGGATCTTGCCCGAATTTGGTAATAGTGTAAAACCGGGTATGCAGGTCACCGTTCCATTCGGCAGCCGCAGCTGTCAAGGTTATGTTTTAAGGGTCCTGGATCATACTCCTGTCGAAAAACTGCGTGATATAACTGCAGTAGCTGATCCGGAACCTCTGCTGACAGCTGAACAGCTGGCTTTGATCCACTGGTTGGCAATGCGCTATTACTGCCGTAAAATTGATGCACTCCATGCTCTTTTGCCCGCTTCCTTCCGCCGCGGTGGAAGCCCTTTTAAAGTAGAAGTACTGGAACTGGTTCCTCAGGCCTGCGAAGCTAACCTGAACAGGGCACCGGTTCAGCAAAAGGCAGTCCGGTTGCTGAAGGAAAAAGGTCCCTTGCAGCGCAGGGAGCTGATCCGCCTTGGTATAAGCGCTGCTGTAATTTGCAGCCTGGAAAAAAAGGATCTGATTTACAAAAAAAGGGTAATTTCTATCCCTCAGCGAAGAACAACAGAAAAAAAACCCACCACACCCCGCCTTCTCGGTGAAGCGCAGTCTGAATGTTTTAATTGGGTCTGCAGGGCAATCGAAAATCCCCAGCCGCAGCGTATTTTATTGCACGGAATCACAGCCAGCGGGAAAACTGAAATCTACTTACAGGGGATTGCCCACTGTCTTGAACTGGGAAAGACAGCTTTGATTCTGGTGCCGGAAATATCACTCACTCCCCAGATGATTGAACATTTTGAAGGCAGGTTTCCCGGGCGGGTAGCAGTTCTGCACAGCCGTATCAGGGGAGCGGAGAAGAATCGCCAGTGGCAGATGATCTTGAGCGGAGAAGCGCGGGTTGTCCTGGGTGCGCGTTCGGCTATATTTGCTCCCCTTACCGATATTGGCTTGATCGTCATTGACGAGGAACATGAAACGACTTATAAACAGGAAGAAGCTCCGCGTTATCATGCCCGAGATGTAGCCTGGTGGAGAGCACGCCGTCACCGGGCTGTGCTTTTGCTGGGCAGCGCTACTCCTTCCCTCGAAAGTTACTACCAGGCATTTATCGGTAGTACCCAGCTTCTGTCCATGAAAGAAAGGGTAACTCCAACTCAACTTCCGCCGGTAACGGTGGTCGACATGCGGCGTGAACTTAAAGAAGGACACCGACACATTTTCAGCAGGGTGCTCCTCAGGGAACTGAAAGGCGTCCTTGAGCGTGATGAACAGGCGCTGCTTTTTATTAATAGAAGGGGATTTGCCGGTTTTGTCCTCTGCCGTGAATGTGGTTTTGTGGTACGCTGCCCTTCATGCGATGTTTCCATGACTCTCCACCTGGACAGTGGGACGATGCGCTGCCATTACTGTGGTCATGAACAGGAGGTCCCTCAAATCTGTCCCCAGTGCGGCGGGCATAAAATACGTTATTTCAGTGCCGGAACCCAGCGTGTTGAAGAAGAAGTAAAAAAGTTATATCCTGATGTTTCCTTGATCCGCATGGACAGTGATACCACGGGCAGCCGAAATGCTCATAATTATTTTTACCGCCATTTCCGAGAAGGGAAAGCCAGTATTCTGATCGGCACCCAGATGATAGCCAAGGGCCTTGATTTTCCCAATGTAACACTGGTCGGGGTGGTGGCTGCTGATACTGCTCTTAATTTGCCCGATTTCAGGGCGCCGGAGCGCACTTTTCAACTTATAACTCAGGTTGCAGGCCGGACAGCCCGCGGGCCGCGGGGCGGAAAAGTAATTGTGCAGACTTACCACCCTTCTCATTACAGCATCAGGGCTGCCGCAGACCATGATTATGATGCTTTTTTCGAGGAAGAAATTGAAAAAAGACGCATGCTTGGCTATCCTCCATTTGCCGACATGATCAGGTTCCTTTTCAGCGGAGAAGAGGAAGAAACAGTGATGGCAGCGGCAGCATGGTTTACTGAACAGCTTTCCTTGCTGGGGCTGCCGGGTGAACTGTTGGGTCCAGCCCCAGCATCCCTCTATCGAATCAAGGGTTTTTATCGCATCCAGACTATTCTCCGGGGGGATAATCTTGTTTCTTATGCACCGCGGATTCGAAAAATTATGCAGGAATATCATAGCCGTAAACCGGTTTGGCCGGTACGCCTGGCGGTAGATTTTAATCCACAGGTAGTGCTATAATAATCAAGAGGTGATTACAGTGGCCCTTAGAAACATATTAACCGACAACCACCATGTCCTGCGGACCAGGGCACAGGAAGTAAAAAGAATTAACAGTGCCATTTTGCGGTTACTCGATGATATGGTCGAAACAATGAAAGAGTCCAGGGGAGTGGGGCTGGCGGCTAACCAGGTGGGCGTTTCAAAACGAATAATCCTGGCGGTAGACAGTGTGGACGAAGAAGAAAAGATCATGGAGCTCATTAATCCTGTTTGTGAAAACAAAGAGGGGGAAAATATAGGTATTGAAGGATGTCTCAGTGTTCCCGGTTGCTATGGAGAAGTACCGCGAGCTGAAAAAGTGATTGTTACAGCTATGAACCGGGCGGGCAAGGAATTCCGGCTTGAAGCGGAAGGATTTCTGGCCCGTATTCTCCAGCATGAGATGGATCACCTTGATGGGATACTATTTACCGACAAAGCGACACGCATTCTAGATCCCGAGGAACTGCAAAGCGAGGAACAGATTTGAAACAGCTTAAAATTGTTTTTATGGGTACCCCCGACTTTGCCCTGCCTTCCCTCAATCTGCTTAATCTTTCGACTCACAGCCTGGCGGCTGTCGTGACAGCCCCCGACCGCCCTGCTGGAAGAGGACACAATCTTCTCCCATCTCCGGTAAAAAAGTGGGCTCAGAAAAACGAAGTTGATCTGTATCAGCCGGGGAAATCGGGTGATAGTTTTTTTTATGCCCGCCTTGAACAAATAGACCCCGATTTAATTATCACTGTTGCCTATGGGAAATGGCTCCCGCAGTCGATTCTCTCTTTGCCTCCCCTTGGCTGTATCAATTTGCATGCTTCTTATCTCCCCGCTTACCGGGGGGCTGCTCCTATCCACCGGGCGGTTATGGAAGGAGCCTCCTGCAGCGGCGTATCGGTAATCGAGATGATCGCCGAACTTGATGCGGGCGATATTATTATGCAGGAGAAAGAGACCATTTCTCCTTATGACACAGCAGGTATGCTGCATGACCGTCTGGCGGTGAGAGGGGCTTCCCTGCTGGTTAAGGCTGTCCAGGCTATTGCTGAAGGGCAGGCTCGCAAACGACCCCAGGATCATGCCCGGGCGTCATATGCCCGGCCTCTAACCGGAGACGACGAAGTAATTGACTGGAACCGCAGCCCGGGTGAACTTTATAACCAGATCCGGGGTCTGAATCCCGTACCTGGAGCCCATACTTTTTTTAAAGGCAAACGTCTGAAAGTACTTCGGGCGGCTTATCCTGACTCAGAAAACGCGGCTGAAGAAACAGCGCTGCCGGGGACCGTTATCGCCGTGGGAGAAGAATCTTTGACGGTAGCAGCCGGCAGAAACATGCTGACACTGTTTGATCTTCAACCGGCCGGTAAAAAACCGATGAATGCCGCTTCTTTCTGTTGTGGATATCGCATCGAACCGGGAGATTGCCTCGGCGGAGAACAGGAATGAGCACAAAAAGAGACAAACCCGCCTGCAGTGCGCGAGAAGCAGCTTTAAAGGCGCTGGTCAGGTTTGAGCGGGATCAGGCTTACCTGAACCTGGTTCTGCCTTCGTTGGTTCGCGGATGCTCTGAAGAAGAACGTTCTCTGGCTAAAGAGCTGGCAGCAGGTACCGTGCAGCGGCTCAACACTTTAGACTGGGCCCTGCAGCTTTATCTGAAACATCCCCTTGAAAAAATGACTCCCTGGATTCGCAATCTGCTGCGTTTGAGTACCTACCAGCTTCTTTATCTTGATCGGGTTCCGCAATACGCTGCAGTTGACCGGGCGGTACACCTGGCCGGGCGTTACGGGCACCGCGGTGTGGCTGGCCTGGTAAATGCTGTCCTGAGACGGTTGGGTCGTGAAGCAGCTACTCTGCCCTGGCCGGACATCCATCAGCAGCCAGTTGAATACCTGTGCCTGAAAGAAAGTCATCCCCGCTGGCTGGTGAATAAAGCCTTTAAGAGGTGGGGGTTCAACGAAACTGAAGCCTGGTGTAAGGCCAATAACCGGAAACCCGCCCTGTCAATGCGCCCCAATAATGTGCAAATATCTGAAAACGATTTAATAGACTTGCTTGGAAAAGAATCAGTCGAAGTCGTAAAAAGCCCGGTTGTTCCCGGAATGCTGAGAATAAGCGGCGGGGTGAATCCTGCCCGGACTAACTCTTTCCGGGAGGGGTTGTTTTCCATCCAGGGAGAAAGCTCATCCCTGGTTGTTCCCTTGCTCGAACCGCAACCTCATGATAGGATTGTCGATCTTTGCAGTGCTCCCGGCGGCAAGACTACCCATCTGGCCGAGCTAATGAATGATCATGGTTTAATTTATGCGATTGATCTTCATAAACAGCGTCTGCAAATGGTGGAAAAAGCGGCCCGGCGGCTTCGTTTGCAGAGTATCAGAACCCTGGAAGCCGACGGCCGCAAGATCGGTACCCTGGATCTCCAGGTTCCGTCGGCTGTCCTGGTTGATGCTCCCTGCACCGGCCTTGGAGTGATCAGGCGCCTGCCGGAAATAAAATGGCGCCGAACAGCCGGAGATCCTTTCCGAATGCAGAAACTGCAGCTACAACTTCTTAATGCCGCTGCCGGTATTTTGCCGGTGGGTGGAAAGCTGCTTTATTCTGTCTGCAGCAGTGAACCGGAAGAGGGTATTAAGGTTATGGAGAGATTTTCAGAAGATCATCCTTATTTCCGTCTTGAAGAGTGTGTCCCTCTACTTCCCTCTGCCCTGCAGAAAAACCAGGATAATCTTTGTACTGTTTCCCTGTTTCCGCACTATCATGATGCAGATGGTTTTTACATGGCTCTCTGGACCAGGAAAGTCTGATTCTTGCCCGCGTTACCACTTTTTGCTATACTGAATTAGAAATCATTAAACATCAGTAGGCAGGAGGAATACCGCCCGTGCAAATATCAGGGTTGACCAACATAGGCCGGGAGCGGGTGCGCAATGAAGACAGCTGCTTCGCGGTGAGCGACGGGAAAAAAGCGCTGCTCGTTGTCGCCGATGGTATGGGAGGACACCAGGCCGGGAATGTGGCCAGCTCGCTTGCTGTTACCACTGCAGAAAAGTTCTGGCAGAACATTGACGGACGCGAATTGCCGGACAGGGAAAAGACAAAGCAAATGGTAAAAGATTTTATCTATGAAGCCAATGATCTTATTCTGGCCGAAGCTGCCTGTTCAAGCACAAAAAGAGGTATGGGAACGACTATAACCACTGTGCTGTTGTCCGGACAGCACATAATCATTGGCCATGTTGGCGATAGCCGTGCTTACTTGATCAACAAGGGCAACATCAGGCTTTTAACCAAAGATCATTCTCTCATTGAAAAGTTAATTGCTTCCGGTGAGGTTAAGCCGGAAGATGCTATTAACCATCCCCAGCGTCATATTCTCACCCGGGCCCTGGGAGTGGAACAAAACCTGAAGGTTGATGTGCTGGAGATGGAGGTTGAGGAAGGAACAGTTATTCTTCTCTGTACGGATGGTCTGACCAACCTTGTTAACGATCAGGAAATTTTGACATCCTCAACAGCCGTATCAGATCCGCAGCTGCTGACGGAGAAATTGATAGAAATGGCCAACGAACGGGGCGGATATGACAATATCACCGTAGTGATAGCATCAGGTATTGGGGGTCCGAATGATTGATGGTGGGTAAAATATTGGCAGGACGTTATGAGTTGATCGAAAAAATTGCCGAAGGAGGAATGGCCAGGGTTTACAGGGGCCGCGATCTTCTCCTGAAGAGGACAATTGCCGTAAAAGTGCTTAAAGATCAGATGACTGGCGATGCTGCATTTATTCGCCGTTTTGAACGCGAAGCCCAATCTGCTGCTGCCCTTTCCCATCCGCATATTGTAAATATTTACGACGTGGGTGAAGAAAATGGCATCTATTTTATGGTTATGGAATATGTGGATGGCCGGAATCTGAAAGATCATATCAGGGAAAAGGGGCGTCTTCCGGTTGAAGAAGCGATGCACATTGCATCCCAGATTGCTGAAGCACTGGAAGAAGCTCATGCGGCAGGCATGGTCCATCGAGATATAAAACCGCAGAATATCCTTTTTTCCAGGGATGGCAAAGTAAAAGTAACTGACTTCGGAATTGCCATCGCCGGCGACGGGGTAACAGTAACGGTTGGCGATCAAATTGTCGGTTCAGTTCAGTATATTTCTCCGGAGCAGGCCCGCGGAGGAATTGCCATCAAACAATCCGATCTTTATTCCCTGGGCATTGTTCTTTATGAAATGGTTACCGGTAAAGTTCCCTTTACGGGAGAGAGCCCTGTTGCTCTGGCGATGAAACATGTCCAGGAAGAAATCGTCCCTCCCCGGCGACTGGTTCCCGGCATACCAAGAGAACTGGAACAGATTATTCTCAAGGCGGTGCAAAAAGACACTGCCGAACGTTATACCAGCACTTCAGAATTTCTCGAAGATCTGAGAAGCGTGGGCAGAAAAGAGTCACCGAAGATCACTTCGGCTCGTGCTTTTACGGGCGGCAACGACGATGATGATCTTATTATGCGTCCCTCCCACAAGCGGTCAAAGAGTGTTTTGTTAAACATGCGGATCCTGCGTAAGCTGGTTAAACCGTTGCTCGCCCTTATTGTAATGGGTTTGCTCGTTTTTACGGCCTGGTTTTACATTGAAAATTATTTGACTGTTCCGGAGGTAAGCGTTCCCGAGGTTTACGATTTGAGCCAGAGCGAAGCGGTTAGAGCTTTAAAAGAAGCCGGTTTGATGCCTAATGAAGAGATTTTTTATGTTTATGATGATGAGATCGATGTAGGCAATGTGGTTAAAACCGATCCGCCGGTAGGAAGGATGGTTCGCGAGGACAGGGCGGTAGACCTCTATGTGAGCAAGGGGCCTGAATTTATAGTTACTCCTACCCTGACAGGCCGGACTGAACAGGAGGCAAGGGTAATTCTGCGTGATCTCAATTTATCCATGAGCGTGGTCAGGGAATACAATGATGATGTCTCCGAGGGAGTTATTTATCACCAGGTCCCGGGAGAATCTTTCCCCAGCTCGCCTGGAGATGAGGTGGTTGTCTATATCAGTCAGGGGCGTGGCCCCTTTAAACTGGCTGACCTGATCGGTTACTCCGAGAAGGGAGCAATTGCCTATCTCAAGGAGAATGATCTGACCCCGGTGGTCCGTTTTCGATTTTCAATTGGTTCAACGGGATATGTGATTGACCAGATGCCCGAACCCGGGTCGGAAGTCCTGCCGGGCCAATCTGTTGATCTGGTTGTGGGACAATAGGAGGTCATATTTGCGTCAGGGTAAAATTTTTAAGGCAGCCGGTGGATTTTTTTCCCTTCGCGACGAAGAAGGCGTTAAATTTACCTGTCGTGCCAGGGGAATACTGAAGCGAAACCGGCATACACTGATGGTCGGTGACGAAGTTATCTTTCAACCGGTCGTAGAGCCAAACTGTGATTCAGCCGGTGAAGGGGTCATCGAAAAGGTTCTCCCCCGGAAGAACAGTCTTCGCAGGCCTGCTGTCGTCAATGTTGATCAGCTGGCCGTTGTTTTTTCTATGAAGAATCCACTCTGCGATTGGCAGCTGGCCAGCAGACTGGCTGTTCTGGCTGAACGGGAAGGAATCCCTGTATTTTTTTGTTTTAATAAAGCAGACCTGGTAACTGCAGACGAGCTCAAAGAGATTGATATTTTGCTTGTGTCTTTCCCCTATACTTATATTCACACCAGTGCCCTGACCGGGGAAGGAATTGCGATGTTGAAAAATAACCTTGCCTGCCGTTGTTCCGTTTTTGCCGGTCCTTCGGGCGCAGGTAAATCGTCCCTTCTTAATGCTGTCCAGCCTAAATTAACCCTGAAGACCGGAACAATCAGTGAAAAAATTGGCCGGGGTAAACATACTACACGCAGTGTCGAATTGCTTCCTCTCGATAACGGGGGAACGGTTGTTGACACGCCCGGATTTACGAGACTTAATTTTGCTGATATGGAAGCGGGAGAGCTGGCTCATTATTTCCCCGAATTTGCAGATCTACGCAGCCGCTGCATTTTCCGAGACTGCCGGCATCTGGATGAACCCGGCTGTGCTGTGCGGGAAAGTATTGGCAAAAGCATTAACCCGTTGCGCTACGAGCATTATCGTTTTTTTATGGAAGAACTTAACAGGCAGGAGGTTTATTAATAATGACAGTAAAAATAGCTCCATCGCTGCTCTCTGCAGATTTTAGCAGACTGGGGGAAGAAATAAAGCGGGTTGAAGATCACGGGGCAGACTGGATCCACCTTGATGTAATGGATGGCCATTTTGTTCCCGCCATAACAGTGGGGCCGCTGGTAGCTGCATCGATAAGAAAAGTGACAGGCCTTTTCATTGATGCCCACCTGATGGTTGACAAGCCCGAAGAGCAAATTGAACAGTTTGGTGAGGCGGGAGTTGATCTGATCACCATTCAGGCGGAGGCAACCGACCACCTGGACCGAGCCCTGCGGAAGATAAAATCTTTTGGGATCAAAGCCGGAGTAGCCTTGAATCCGGCCACTCCCATCTGTTCCCTGGAATACGTATGGCCGCTGCTTGACCTGGTCCTGGTGATGAGTGTAAACCCGGGCGCAGGAGGGCAAAAATTTATTCCGGCCGTTTTGCCGAAAATAAAGGCAATTGCCCGGGAAATCCGCTCCCGTGAAGCGGCTATTGAACTGCAGGTAGACGGCGGGATCAACAGGGAAACAGCTTCCCCGGTTATTGAAGCGGGTGCGACAGTCCTTGTTGCCGGTTCGGCCATTTTTAGTGATTCCAGCGGGATGGCCTTAATAAAATACATGAAAGATCTTTCACGGTAAACCGGTAAGCTCAATAAAAACAAGGGTACCATACGATTTACGATGGATGAAAATTGCAATGTGCATTTTCAGAATAGATATGATAGAAATTATTTTTTTAATCTATGCTGTTTGCTGTTTGCGAGGAATATCTTTATCAGAAAGCAGGCTTTTAATTGCTGTAAAAGGAGAATACAATGCTCAAACAAAATCTGAACATTCCCGGGCCCAGCGAACTTCCTCTGGAGGTTTTACATGCCCTGGGTACACAGATGGTAGCCAACCGCGGTGATGGCCGTTTCTCGCGGGCTCTTGAAGAAATTGTTAAATCAGCACAGGAAATAATGAATACAAAAAATGAAATTTTACTTTTTACTTCTTCCGGCACCGGAGGGATGGAATCGGCGATTGTTAATACTCTTTCCCCGGGTGACAATATTTTGGTCTGTATTAATGGTGAATTTGGCTCAAGATTTGCTCTGATCGCTGAAAAATTTGGGGTGGAAATTCACAGGGCAGAAAGCGGCTGGGGTAAGCCGATCAACCTCGATGCTGTGCAGGAAAAACTGATTGAAGACCACAATAAAAAGATTAAGGCAGTTTTTGCCATTCACAATGAAACCTCGACCGGGGTGCTGAATGATTTGGAAGAATTAGGATCTATGGTAAGCCGTCACGGAGCGTTGTTTGTGGTCGATGCCGTTAGCTCTGTAGGAGCGGTGGAGTTCAGAGCGGATCAGTGGCATGTTGACGTGGCTATTACTGCTTCACAGAAAGGGTTAATGGCTCCGCCTGGCTTGAGCCTGATCTGCGTAAGCGAAAAAGCTTGGAAAGCGGTAGCGGAAGCTAAAATGCCTCGCTATTACTGGGATTATCGCCTGGCCAGGGGATTGTTCGGGAAGACCAGGGGAGTGCCGGACAGCCAGCTGCCCGGGATTCCAATCACCCCTTCCATCGCCCTGATCTTTGCCCTCCAGAAATCTCTGGCTCTGCTGAAGGAAGAAGGTCTGGCAAATGTATACAGGCGTCATCGTAAAATAAGCAAAGCCCTGCGGGCCGGGGTTAAAGCCCTGGGCCTGCAGCTCATTGCCGGTGAAGGCTTTGCCTCACCTACAGTTACTGTCGTGCTGCTGCCTGATGAGCTGAAGGGTGAAGAAGCCAGGCAAATTTTGAGAGAAAAATATAATATTGTTGTAGCTCCGGGGCAGAAAAAACTTCATCAAAACGGGATCCGTATCGGCCATATCGGTTACATGGATCTGAAGGATATAATCGCTGTCCTGACAGGCCTGGAAGGAGCACTCGCCGAAAAAGGGTTAATTGACAAATCGGCGCTGGGCACGGGCGCCGGGGTAGCCCACAGGATCTATATTTCCGGGGAATAACCGGTTTTATTATCTGATCGGGGGAAAAAGGCAACCCGTATTCCCCGGGATGCGGCGTCGAACGGTGTAAGAAAACAACTGCCGTTTTACATACTGCCACGGATGTTTTTTTATTCGTGGAAGAAGTATTTTAGCCTGAAAAGAGTATGGACGTATTAACAAGAATTAAACTACTTCTGAGACTGCATTAACATTTTAAACGGATTAAACGGAAACGGTCTAAAATTTTTATAGGGAGGAAAATTATGGATCTCGAATTTGTTTATGAAGCGCTGCTGCTCTATGGTTCAAAAGTCATTCTGGCAATCATTGCCCTTCTGGCCGGCCTGAAAGTAATCGGCTGGATCAGCAAACTGGTTGAAAGGCGGCTAAAAAAAACCGACACGGACCGCACCCTGCAGCCTTTCCTGGTTACTCTTGTCAAGGTGTTTTTGCAGATCCTCCTGGTAATCAGCATCGTTTCAATGCTGGGAGTCCAGATGACCTCATTCATCGCTGTCCTGGGGGCAATGGCTTTTGCCGTGGGACTGGCTTTGCAGGGGAGCCTGGCCAATTTTGCCGGCGGAGTTTTAATCCTGCTGCTCAAACCATTCAGGGTCGGCGATTATATTGAAGCGGCCGGATATTCCGGTACCGTGAAAGAAATTCAGATTTTTTACACCATGCTTGATACTCCTGATAATAAAAGGATTATTATTCCCAATGCCACTCTTTCTAACAACAGTACGATAAATTACAATATCAACCCCCTGCGGAGAATAGACTTTTCAATCGGAGTCGGCTACGAGGACGACATCGACAAGGTTAAATCGCTTCTGCTGGAGATTGCCGATAAGCATCCGCTGGTCTTGGACGATCCCCCACCCCAGGTGGTTATGGGTGAGCACGGTGACAGTGCAGTTGTTTACTATTTCCGGATGTGGAGCAAAAGGGAAGACTATTGGACGATCTATTTTGCCCTGCTTGAGGAAATCAAGCGTGTTTTTGACCGGGAGGGGATCAACATCCCCTACCTGCAAACGGAGGTTCACCTGTTGGACAGAGACTGAAAAGGTTAATCCTGCTGGCAGGGCAGGGGTAATATTCGCTAAAATTATAGCTGATTCAGGCTGGATAAGGTTAAATACTGGC
>CAZDKY010000035.1:0-54149 GCA_964506505.1 uncultured Syntrophomonadaceae bacterium | reverse complement strand
TGAAATTATTAAACAGATTCCCAGGGCTTTAAAAGAGGTTTTAGAAAATGACCAATAAGAATATAAAACCGGGCTCAATACGAAGAAAACTCTGGAAGGGCTAACGCATCAAGAGTAGAATTCCTTATTAGGGCGCCGTTTGTTTGTCAAAAGAGCCATAATGGGGTAGAGACAGCACAACAAGAATAACTATATTTTTTTGAGCCTACAGAATCGGGGAATTCCAGAGATATTATCATATATCAAAATACTGGTATAAATGGGCAAAACTAAATCATAATGAGCATCTTGGGGTTTTTGTAAAACGAAAAGCCATTTCTTCACAGCTTCAATTGTTTTATCATGTCAGACTATTATAGTTCTACCAAAATAATAATAATTGAAAGAGAAATTAAGGTAGATTAGAATAAAGTAGTAATATCGAAACAAAGAAAGTTGATCCTGATTGAAATATTTCCCGTTAGTTGTACAGGATTTATTAAAGATTCAATGCTGGTCATGGATTATCCTGATGAAAACACGAATCATCTAAAGTTACATGATAATAAATATTTTATTATCGATCATGAATCATGAGAGCGAGGAGGATAGGAATATGGCTGCAGCAGTTGTTTTTTACTCAAGGAGCAATAATACCAGAACAGCCGCAGGATTTCTGGCCGAAAAACTTAATGCTGAATTAGTGGAATTGGTAGAATCGAAGGGACGCCAGGGTTTGCTTGGATTCATGAAGAGCGGATATCAGGCGGTTGCAAAGAGATCCTCAAAGTTGGAAGGAAAACCATGGGAGAAAACTGCAGGGTGCAAAAAGTTATTTTTGTTGACCCCGATTTGGGGAGGTAACGGGACACCAGCCATGAAAAGGTTTGTAGAGGAAACAGAATTTTACGGCAAAGAGGTCATTGTAGTGACGTTCCAGTCGGATGTACAGCGAAAAGGTAGTGAAAAGGTGCACAATATGTATAAAGAAATAATAGAAAACAAAGGAGGCAAGTTTATAGAGGGAATAGCTTTGCATAGCGCTCTACCCGGTAAATTCGCAGGTAAGGAATACATAGAAACACAGGTCAAGGATTTTATTTTGAGTGATGATTAGTTTTACTGCTCCAGATTCATATAAAGGTACTATTACCATGTTTATTGTTCAAACAATTTCCCCATACCGGTCTCCCCATATCAATCTTGACTGGTAAACTGGCGGCTGAAATGGACAAAAGCAAGCTCAGGGCTGGGGCATATTAGCTAAACCTGTCATCTGCAGGCTAAGATCGTAAATCATTTTGCCCATTTTACGGTCAAGGGCATGTTTAGCCGGTTTTTCTTCAACCGTAAGATGAAAAAATTTGCCGCTGACATTCTGCATCTCCGGATCCGCAGCCAGATAATATATTGCTTCTCCAGAGATAACCGGATCTTTCAAAAATCGTCTGGTTACGTGCTTAGAATAGAACCGGTATAACCAGCCATTATTTTGTCCTATATTAGTTTTAACATCTCCCGGATGCATGGCGTTAATCGTAACGCCTGTCCCTTCCAGTAGATCGGCCATTTCCCATACAGTCATTAGCTGTGCTGTTTTAGACGCGCCATATCCTTTCAACCCCTTATAACGTCGTTTCTTCCAGTTGATATCGTCCAGATCCAGTCCATTGAAACGATGTCCTTCTGAATTAATTTGGATAATTCTTGATGGGCTGCTTTCCTTTAAACGGGGCAACAGTAAGTTGGTTAATAGAAAAGATGCGAGATGATTAACGCAGAAAACGGTTTCCAAACCTTCTTTTGTATAAGTGGCTCTTGTTGTGTAAAGACCGGCACAATTAATTAAAATATCAATTCGGGGGCATTTGGCCTTTATTGAATCCGCTGCTTTTCGCACTTCATCCAATGAACTCAGATTGGCAATCGTAATATCGATCGGGGTGTTGTATAAGCCCATAATTTCATCACGCACGGTTTCAGCTTTTTCAGGGTTACGGCAAACTATCATTATAGATGCTCCACCACGGGCTATATGTTTTAATGCTGACAGGCCAACCCCTGAAGTTGCCCCGGTGAGAACACAGTGCTTTCCTTTCATGGAAGCATTGCTTTTTTTCTGTACGGCATTTCTATTTTTTATAAAAATGAGTTCGTCTGGAAGAGTTATTTTTTTCATCTTCTACTCCTTATCAGCCGAATAATTTACCCATGAACCAGCGATACAATTTTCTAAAGCCTGGAATACCGTTTATAATATCTCCCCACAGGTCATAATAATCTCTTTGTTCGATGATCCGACCATCTTCATGCAGTGTCAATCTTGTGCATCCATAAATCGGTGTGCTTGGTGATTTCCGAAAAATCATTGTCATCTTCCAGTCCATAATGATTATGTTTGAATTCTGTGCTATGTTGAAAATATCCATCTGCAGCTGTTTGCACCTTTTAGTCAGTCGATTGCACATTGCTTTGAAGTCTTCTATACCTTGCAATCTTTGAATAGAGTCCTGGAATATGATGTCAGGATGATAATATGGAAATATATGTGACCAGTCCGGTTTTCCATCTGTATTATATGTTTTTGACCATAAGGTCAAAACAGAATCAGCTGTTAGTTTTTCTAGTATCTGTTCTTGATGGTTTATTTCTAAATTATTATCAGACAAAACTTTTCCTCCTTTTGCATGATATTGTTATTATATGTATAATTAAATATCGAAAATTACCATATTATTGATCTATTTGTTCAGCTTTCTTCATCAACACGGCAGTGAGCCTAACACTGCGATTTTTGCTTGCCTTTTGATTTTGTTACTTTTTATAATACCTTTTCCCATCAGCAGGTGCAAGCTAGCCAAACCAGCGACGGTGCTGAAGATCAAGAGGCTGTCTTTAAAAATATTTTTATTACTGGTATATCTATTAATGATCTATTTCACTTTTCTTTGCAGTAGAGTGTACACTTCCCCTGTGATGTTCAGACACTGTGGTGCCTACTGTTTATAGTTCTGGTCAATATCTTTATAGCATAAGGGCTACCGGGATATGGTGTTGCTAAAGAACCAAATAAGACGTTTGACCATAGTGAAAAATGATCTGCACACAGAAAGAGCTGATAGCAGGTCAAATACAGCTTAATCCTACGCCACGGAAATTCCATGGCGATAGGGACAAGTTCTTATCCAATAAGAAACATGGTAATAATAAATAAGGAGGATAAATTTTAAAGTGTGTATAATTTATAGTACAAGATAAAACCTCAAAAGGAAAAAGCAGATGCATTTTAAACTGTCCATTACTATAAAATGACCAAAGGAAAGGGCTTTATTATTCCTCAGAGATAAAGATTTGTATAAGCAAAAAGAAGGATCTCCCGTCCTAATTCTGGAAAAACTGACTGAAGCATCTTGTGATGTGGGCGTAAGGTATCGAGAAGTAGTGCAGGTGCTCCCATTTTTCAAAGGTGGAATTTTCTCAGTAATAATCAGATCTGAGCCTCCTGAATATCTTGAAGAAGATTTCTTCGGGACAGGGATGAAAGGGCATCTTGAACATTATGCATTGATCAAAACGTAAAGGGGTTGTCGTTCAGTGAAAAAACACTTTACCAGGATGGGAGATGGGTCGGGCATCTACATGAACGAGGAAGAGATCCGCAACGACCTGGCAGCAGGAACAGCCGATGCCGCCGACCGGGGTAAAATTCCTTCCATCTCTGCGGAGGAACTGGATTATCTCTATGAAATTGTGGTAACACCTGTCAATATTGTCAGTGTCGCCCGGGGCAAGGAAACTGTTACCTCTTCCGATTCAGGGGCTTTCAAAATCAATTATCAGGCCGATATCTCTCTTGACCGGGCTACCTCGATCCAGGTGCATGAAAAGGTTCTTGCGGCTGATTCGTTGGACCTGGGGAACATTGACTACAGCTACAAGTCGGTGAAAGCTATTATGCACGATGAAGCCAAAGTTATGGAAAATGTCCAGCTGAATACGATCATGCCGGTGCTCTACGGAGCCATGCCAAACCTGGGCCTTTATACAAAGCCGGACGGCCCAGTTGATAACTGGTCCGAACTGCTCCCCAGGGTAAAGATTGCTGAAGCGAGACGGGCACAGGAGGAAGCGGTCGAACTGGCGGTCAAAGACATGGTTTACATAGCTAGCGGAATGTATGAGGCCGGAGCGGACGGGATGAATTTTGATACCTGCGGCGCTTCGGGAGATGCTGATTTTCTGGCGGCTCTTGAAGCGGCCAGAATTATCAGGGGAAAATATCCGGGCTTCGGCATGGAAATGGGAATGGCCGGAGAGTTTATTCTTGGCATGCACGGGCAGCTGGAGTATGAAGGTACCAGGCTGGCCGGTTTATACCCCCATAAACAGGTCAAGCTGGCTGAGAAGGCGGGGGCAACAATATTCGGGCCGGTTGTCAATACCAGCAGCAATCGATCGTTCCCCTGGAACCTGGCTCGCGCTGTTACCTTTATTAAAGCGTGCTGCGAAGCAGCCGATATAGCGGTCCATGCCAATGTGGGTATGGGTGTGGGAGCTACTCCCATGACCCCCGTTCCGCCGACTGACGCAGTTTCCAGGGCTTCCAAGGCCCTGATTGAAATCGGAAAAGCCGACGGTTTATAGGTGGGTTCCGGTGATCCTTTCGGCAATGAAGCGACACAGGAAGTGGCTTTTGGGATGGGCGGTATTCGCACGGCCGGAGATCTGGTCATGAGAATGCAGCTATCCGGAGGCCTGAAAATAGAGGCAGCCAAAAAATACGTCGCTGAAAAATTGGGTGTCACAACTGTGGAGCTGAGTGACTGCTCAGTTATACGTGAAATAAGGAAGAACCTGGGACTGGGCTATCCCATGCCCGATCCGGGGGCAACCAAAGGTATTGGGGCCAAGATTCGGATAGCCGAACTCCTGGGCCAAAAAATAAACTCAGTAGAACAGTTCAAGAAGAAAACGGGACTACATTATTAATCTATGAAAGAAGGTGGAGAGATGAAAAGGAACCCCATAGCTGGGAGAAGCTCTTTTATGGGCTGTGGTCTAAATTTGTTCAATGATTCAGATCTGGAGATGATTCATGATGCTACACTGGAAGTGCTGGAATACGCCGGCCTCTATGTCCAGAGCGATGAGGCCATGGACATTTTCGATGGTGGAGGCTGTATCGTAGACAGGCAAGGAAAAAATGTAAAAATACCCGCCCATATCGTCGAAGATTCTATTACTTCATCCCCGAAGAAAATATTCCTTGCCGGACGGGATCCAAAGCATGATCTGGTCCTTGAAAACGGAAGGGTCAATTTTTGTCCTTTCGGGGAAGGCGTGATGGTTATCGATCCCTACAGCGGTGAATACCGCAAATCAACCAAAGCCGACAAGGGAAACGTGGCCAGGCTGGTTGACGCCCTGGATCAGTATGACATGCTGGAAAATACTGTGGCACCGCGTGATGTTCATCCGGAGATGGAAAGCCTGCACAACTATGAAATAACCGTTTCCAACACTACGAAACACGTCCCTCAGCCCTGTCACGATAAGCGCTCTGCCCAGCTGCTCATCGAAATGGCGGCGGCTGTGGCCGGAGGAAAGGAAAAACTTAAAGATAGGCCTATCGTTTCCGGGTGTACCTGTCCCCAGAGCCCGTTGACCATTTCCGCAGGCTGCGGGGAGCCGATCATCGAATATGCGCGGGCTAACCTGCCCCAGAATATTCTTTCCATGGCGATGGCCGGGGCTACATCACCGGTCACCCTGGCGGGGACGTTGGTAACCCACAATGCGGAGGTGCTCGGGGGTATTGTCCTGGCCCAGCTGACCAGGAAGGGGGCACCGGTGATGTACGGCAGTTCAACCACAATGATCGATATGCGACAGGCGACGGCAACGGTCGGTTGCCCCGAGCTCGGTTTAATAAGTGCCGCTGTGGCCATCCTGGCCCGTTATTATCTGCTACCCAGTTATGTTGCCGGTACTTAGGGTGACAGCAAGGTTTCAGATGCTCAGTCTGGCCATGAAAAAACCCTGACTTCCCTGCTGCCGGCATTGGCAGGTGCCAATATGATCTACGGCGGGGGGATGCTGGAGATGGGTTTGACCATGAGCTTCGGACAACTGGTTATGGATAATGAGATCATTGCTATGACCAGGAAAGTTCTTGAGGGTATCCCGGTTAACGACGAGTCTCTGGCGGTTGATGTAATTAAAAAAGTGGGTGCCCGGGGGCACTTTTTGGCCGAAGAGCACACCTACAGGCACATGCGAGAGCTTTCCGAAAGCCGGTTAATCGATCGCCGGATGCGGCAGTTTTGGAATGACAGCGGAGCCAAAGACCTTACCCGGGCCTGTGATGAAAAGGCGAGAGAAATATTGGAGCATCATCGCCCGGAACCGCTGCCCGACCTGGTTCATAAAAGGCTTTTATCAATTATCAGTGAAAGGGAAGAAGAACTGGTCATAAAATCCCCGGTTAATAAATAAAATTTACCATACCAGAAGGAGGTTTTACTATGCCTATACTAACTTTCCTTGGCCATGCAGCTTTCCGGTTAAGGGATAAAGGAAAGGAAACCCTGCTTTTTGATCCCTATATTACCGGCAATCCTCAGGCCTCCATGAAGCTTGAAGAAATTGGAGCCGATTACATTTTAGTTTCCCATGCTCATTTTGACCATCTGGGTGATACATATGAAATTGCCAAAAGGGAAGAAGCGACGATCATATCAACAGCCGAAATTGCCGGTCAGGCGGGCGAAAATGGCCTAGCTGCCCACGGGCAGCATCTGGGAGGAAGACATCAGTTCCAATTTGGGACGGTTAAGCTGACCCTCGCTTTTCACGGTTCGGGAATACCCGGCGGTCATGCCTGCGGTTTTGTCGTTGACTATTATGGGAAGAAGATATATTTTGCCGGTGACACGGCGCTTTTTAGCGATATGAAGTTAATCGGTGAACTTGATTCTCTCGACCTGGCCCTCCTGCCCATCGGGGACAATTTCACAATGGGCATTGACGATGCCGTGATGGCCGCTTCTTTTCTGCAGGCCAGAGAGGTTATCCCCTTCCACTACAATACCTGGCCCCTCATCGAGGCAGATCCTGAAGAATTCAAGAAGAAGGTGGAAGATAAAACCGGTAGTAAATGTATTGTCCTTTCGCCGGGAGAACAGCATATCTTCTAACTTTATTAATTTTCCTGTGAATGGTTCCGTTTTTTTAAATGCAAATGAAAGCCCCTATCGTAGCCAACCAGTAGCTGTGTATAGGGGCTTATCAATAATCTGGATCATTTTTTTGATCATCGATTTCAGCCATTGATCTCCCATGAGCTTAAAAATATCAAACCCTTAAAATAGGCCTTGTCAGGCAGGTTGGACCGCCTCCTCCTTTGATTGAAACATCTTCACCGGGGTATTCGTAGACGGTAGCGCCTTCTTTTTTAAGAGCTGTTTTTGTGCGTGTATTTCCAGCAATCATAACACAAACCCTTGGTGCTATAGCCAGGACATTGCAGCCGAAGGTATCATATTCTTCATCCGGCACTTCCACCATCTCGATGCCTTTTTGCAGAAGCAGATTACGGAAAGGTACTGTCATCAGTTTTGAATAAACTACTGCCAGGTCGCGATCAACAGGGCTTATCAAAGACATTAAATGCAAGCATTCCTCCGGTCCGTTCCAGTGGGGCAGCGGCACTTCGATGATTTCATCGACCAAACCGGCGGTTAATTTCTTCAGTTGAGCGACACCTTCACAGTTTGTGCGGTAACTGAGACCGACAGCTACGGTATTGTCGTCGAACCAGACCACGTCTCCTCCTTCAATTGTGCCCGGCTCCTCGATGGTCCCGAGAATGGGGATGCCCAAATTCTTAAAGAAGGCGCTGATCGTCTGAGGCTCAGTTTTTCTTTCCCTTTTTCCCATGTTGCATAGAATAGCACCTTTTTTGGTAATCAGGATGGGATCGTGTGTGTAAATTGAATCCAGCCCGGTTATTTCGTCTTCAGGCAGATAGTGAACCTCGGGCACGTTTTTTTCGATAATCGCTGCAAACTGGTTGTATTCCAGCAGTGCTTT
This sequence comes from uncultured Syntrophomonadaceae bacterium, assembly GCA_964506505.1. Classification (GTDB taxonomy): domain Bacteria; phylum Bacillota; class Dethiobacteria; order DTU022; family DTU022; genus M55B129. The sequence goes on along the minus strand of CAZDKY010000035.1, from coordinate 46,079 downwards.
TTCAAAGTCCGGTTTTTCGGGGTAATGGAGTTGCTGCCATTGTCGGTTAACATTCTCCTGGCCCAGCCAGGCTCGGGCGGGGCTTTTCATCAGAATTGATTCGATCCTGCCTGTCTCTGATTGTCCATTGTAGCCGATCATAATATCCTCCCCACACAGGTTGATAAATTTTATCATCTTTATTCTAACATATATCTTTTGTTTGCATATCCCTGTTATGCGTGCCGCAACGTGGTTTGCTCCGGCCATTCAATTGTAGTATCATAATAGCTGAATTTAAGAACCATTCCTGAATTGAGAATAAATAAGAGGATCAACATCATAAAGGAGAGTAACCCTGCCTGTACCGGTTGAAATATGGCTTTGCTCAACACTGAAGGTTGAAAGAAGATCTCACTGAAGGTTGAAAGAAGATCTCAATGAAAAGTTGTTGCCTTAAACAAATGCCACGGGTGCTCTTTTTTTGTTCTGGGTATGAAAGATTGTTCAGGGTTTAGTATTTTTAAAGATGTTGAAAAGCTGAAGTCGTTTGTCTTAAGGCAAAAAGAACTGGAGGAAAAGATCATGATTACAAAAAGAATTGCTGTGGCCGGTAAAGGAGGCACCGGGAAGACAACCCTTTCCGCGCTTCTAATTCGTTACCTGATGGAAGAAAGACCGGGGAAAAGTATCCTTGCCGTCGATGCTGATGCCAATGCCAATCTCAATGAGGCCCTGGGCCTGGAAGTGAATGAAACCATTAGTGCTATTCTTGAAGATACAAAAAATCCAAAAGCTGTGCCCACGGGAATGACCAAATCTGTTTTTGTCGAGTATCGCCTCAGCCAGGCGATGGTCGAAGAAGATGCTTTTGATTTGCTGGTCATGGGTAATCCTGAAGGACCGGGTTGTTACTGTTACCCCAATGATCTGCTGAAGAGATATCTCGAGCAGGTTAGTAAAAATTACGATTACCTGGTTACCGATAACGAAGCTGGCCTTGAGCACCTCAGCAGGCGCCTTTTGCCCATGGTTGACTGGCTGATTGTAACCAGTGATGCTACAGCACGGGGGATACGTTCCGCCGGCCGGGTAAAAGAAATAGTGCAAAAAGTTAATATTGGTGTTACTAGAATGGGCCTGGTTATCGGGAGAAGCCGTAGTAATGAAGGCGAAATTTTGAAAGAAGAAATTGAAAAAAGTGGACTTAACCTGCTGGGCTTCATGCCAGATGATCCTCTGATTTCGGATTATGACTTGAAAGGAAAAGCACTTATCGATCTGCCGGCAGATTCACCGGCAGTAAAGGCTTCCCGCGAGCTTTTTGAAATTCTTTCCCTCTAAAGAGGAGAAAAGAGAAGACCAACCGTGAAATTGGGAGCTGCGGCAGCCAGTTTTTGACGGTAACTTTATTAGTCTGGAGAGAGGTCAACATAGATATTGTCAGTGGGAGGTAAGCAGGATGGCCTTTAGTGATCGTCGGCGGGCCGGTGAACAGCTGGCTTTAAGGCTTGATTCCTACCGGGGGCATGATCCGCTCATTCTGGCTGTTCCCCGGGGAGGAGTGGCCGTTGCCGAACCGATTTGGCAAAACCTTGGTGGAGAAATTGATTTAATCATAACTCGTAAAATAGGGGCTCCTGCCCAGCCGGAGCTGGCTATTGGAGCGGTGAGTGGGGACGGCTTTGTTATAGCTAACGAAGAGCTTGTTGCAAGAATGAATATACCGGGGGATTACATTGAAAATAAAGCAGCGGAAGAGCAGGCAGAAATTAAACGACGCCTTCGGCTTTACCGGGGGAACCGTCCTCTTCCACTGGTTGATAACCGGCTGGTGATTCTGGTTGATGATGGAGTGGCTACCGGTTATACCCTGCTGGCTGCGCTGCGCAGTTTGCGGCAGCAACATCCGCTGAAGCTGGTCCTCGCTGTCCCCGTGGGACCGCCTGATACCCTCACAAGGTTGGCAGAAGAGGTTGACGAACTGGTTTATCTCGAAGCGCCGCCCAACTTTGCTGCCGTCGGCCAGTTTTACACCCGTTTTGATCAGGTTGGGGATACTGAAGTAATGGCAGTATTACAGAAAGCCTGGACAGATCAAGAGTGAAACGAATATTCTTTTACGGATAACCGATTTTATTTATTACGGAATGGGTAATAATTATTTATTGAATTGCGAATTGACTTGGCCGGAATGCTGGTGTATCATTGTTATAATTTAATAATCTTTTCTCTTATCCAGAGCGGAGGAGGGACAGCCCCGATGAATCCCGGCAACCGGATCTGATGATCACGGTGCCAATTGCTGCGGGGTGGACTCTGTCCCCGGCAGATGAGAGGTGCCAGGAGGGCCTCTTGAGAAAAGAGGCTTTTTGTATTTACATTTTTGTCAGCAGGACAGGGTGGCAAAAAATCTAAATTTAGCCCGCAAGGAGGAATAGTCAGTGCACCAAAACAATTATCTTTTTACTTCGGAATCAGTTACTGAAGGGCACCCCGACAAAATGGCCGATCAGATTTCCGACGCTATTCTTGACGACATAATCAAGTGCGATCCCCATGCCCGGGTTGCTGCTGAAACTCTGCTTACAACAGGCCTGGTACTGGTAAGTGGTGAAATTACCACCGAATGCTATGTGGACATCCCCAAATTGGTTAGAGAAAAGGTAAAAGAAATTGGTTATACCAGGGCCAAGTATGGTTTTGACGGGGATACATGTGCTGTTATAACTGCAATTGATGAACAATCTCCAGACATTGCCCTGGGAGTGAACAAGGCCTTCGAAGTGAGAGGCAGGGAACTGTCAAACCATTACGACCTGACCGGGGCGGGAGATCAAGGGCTAATGTTTGGTTTTGCCTGCGATGAAACTCCTGAACTGATGCCTCTGCCCATTTCACTGGCTCACAAGCTGGCGCAGAGGGTGGCTTATGTGCGGAAAAATGGTATTTTGAAATATCTACGCCCGGACGGCAAATCCCAGGTCAGTGTTGCCTATCACAATGGGCGCCCTTCACATCTGGAGACGATTGTTATATCCACTCAGCACAGCGACAAGGTAGCCATGGCGCAGATCGAGAAAGACATTATTGAATATGTGATCAGGGAAATTGTTCCACCCGAGCTGATTGTTCCGGAAACACGGTTTTTAATCAATCCGACCGGACGTTTTGTAGTCGGTGGTCCACAGGGTGATACCGGTTTAACCGGAAGAAAAATCATTGTGGATACTTATGGTGGATATGCAGCTCACGGCGGTGGTTGTTTTTCCGGCAAGGACCCGACCAAGGTCGATCGTTCCGCTTCATATGCAGCGCGTTACGCTGCCAAAAATGTAGTAGCTGCCGGCCTTGCTGCGAAATGCCAGCTTCAGGTTGCCTATGCCATCGGAGTGGCCAGGCCTGTTTCCCTGATGGTTGAAACTTTTGGTACGGAAATAGTGCCGGTTGAGCTGATAGAAGAGCTCATCCGCAGGCATTTTGATTTAAGGCCGGCTGCCATTATTGAAAATCTTGACCTGAGGCGGCCTATTTATCAGCAGGTGGCGGCCTACGGCCACTTCGGTCGTCCCGAGCTCGATTTGCCCTGGGAACGGCTTGACAAAGTAGACTTGCTTAAAGAGGCTGCAGGCAGCCGTAAAATTAAAAAATGATTGATCTGGAAATGGTTGCCGGGATCACCGGAATTTGTCGTGCTGCTTTGCCGGACGGTCTGCTTACGGGGCTGATCATAAAGGGAACCTTACCAGTAACATTTATTTTTATAATTTATCATTACCCTTGCTATTAAGAAGAGGGTTTTCCGTTATGGTAAAATGTTGGTGCAGGCGTACGATTGAGAAAAGAGTTTTTCTCAACAGGTAAATAAAAATATATTTAAGTGTCAGCATCTTTGATCAGCTTTGGCAGGCGGATATTGTTATAATTTGCGGCAGGGAGGTTTATCGTCTGGAAAGACTGGAAGGAGTTCTGGAAAAAATCAGGTTCTACAGTGAGGAAAGCGCTTATCTTGTAGGTAGCTTGCGCTGCCAGGACGGTAAGGCAATTACCATTGTCGGAAATTTTCCTCCCATGCAGGAAGGTGAGAACCTTCTCATAAAAGGAAGTTGGCAGGTTCACAACCGCTACGGCAAGCAGCTGGAGGTAGAAAAATGGGAGAGAATCCTGCCGGCTACGGAAGAAGGTTTGAAACGTTATCTCTCATCGGGATTGATTAAGGGAATTGGACCGGTAACCGCGGCAAGGATAATCGATCACTTCGGTCTCAATACGTTGGAGGTAATGGAAAAAGAACCTCACCGCCTGCAGGAGGTTGAAGGAATCGGGGCGGTCAAAGCCGCCGGGATAATTAAGAGTTACAGTCAGTACAAGGATGTCCAGAATGTGCTCGTTTTTTTGCAGGGTTATGGGGTAGGAGTGGGCCAGGCCATGCGTCTGTATCGGCGTTATGGATCGGAAACAGTGGAACGGGTGCAGGAAAACCCCTATCGGATGGCTGAGGATATTTTCGGAATTGGTTTTAAAACCGCTGATAAAATTGCCCGCCAGCTTGGAATGCCGGAAGGATCCCCGGAAAGGTTGCAGGCGGCCATTACTTATTCACTGAGCAGGGCGGCGGAAGAGGGACACGTCTTTTTGCCCCGCCAGATCCTTCTCGAAAGGGTCAGGGAGCTGCTTGACACATCGGTGGAAGTTTTACAGGAAAAGTTTTTTGATGAACAGCTGCTGGGCATGATAGAAAAGAAGCGCATTCACATTGAGCAGATGGATGATGGAGCGGCTGTTTATTATGCTCCGTTTTTCAAGGCAGAACAGAGTTCTGCAAGGCTGGTCATGAATCTCAGCAGGTTCGTAAGGCAGGTTTCACCAATAGAGGCGGTCCAGGTCCTGGGTCGTGTAAAATATGACAGTTCCCACCTGACGGAAGAACAGCTGCAGGTGCTCGAAAAGGCTCTGCATAACGGGGTGTTGATTGTAACCGGTGGGCCTGGAACTGGGAAAACAACAACCATCAAGGCACTGCTTGCCATGTTCAGGTTGTTGAGAGAAAAAGTGGTTCTGGCTGCCCCTACAGGCCGGGCGGCCAAGAGGGTGACTGAAGCGACCGGGCAGGAAGCGTTCACCATTCACCGGCTGCTTGAATACAGCTACTCCGAAGGGGAGGGCTTTCGTTTCCAGCGTAATGAAAAGAACCCGGTTGAGGCCGGAGTGGTCATTATTGACGAAGCATCGATGGTTGATCTGATCCTGATGTACAATTTGCTCAAAGCTATTCCATCCGGCAGCCGACTGATCCTGGTAGGTGACGTTGATCAGCTGCCGGCAGTTGGAGCGGGAAATGTCCTCCGGGATCTTATCAACGCCGGCAACATCCCCTGTTTCCGTCTTGGCCATATTTTTCGCCAGGCCAGGGAAAGCCTGATCATCGTCAATGCCCACCGCATTAACAGGGGGCAGATGCCCTACCTCAATGTTAAAAACCGGGATTTTTTCTTTCTGCAGGAAGAAGACCCGGAGAAGGCTGCTCAACTGGTTGTCCAGCTTTGCCGGGAGCGATTGCCCAATTACGGCCCTTTTGATCCGTTGCTCGATCTGCAGGTGATCACACCGATGCGCAAAACGGTTGCCGGTGTCGATCGTTTGAACACTCTTCTCCAGGAAGCGCTAAATCCTCCCGCTCGCCACAAAACCGAGACGATTGGCAAAGGTACTGTTTATCGGCTCGGTGACAAAGTGATGCAGATACGGAATAATTACCAGAAAGAAGTTTACAATGGAGATATCGGCTTAATAACCGCTATTGACCGGGAGGAAGGGGAACTGGTGGTTACCTTTCGTGAACTACTGCAGCCTCGCCCGGTAGTTTACGATTTTACTGAACTCGATGAACTGGTCCTTTCTTATGCTGTTTCGGTTCATAAAAGCCAGGGTAGTGAATATCCGGTCATTATCATGCCCGTTCTAACCCAGCATTACATGCTACTGCAGCGCAATTTACTCTACACCGGGATTACCCGGGCTCGTAAACTGGCAGTTCTGGTGGGCAGTAAAAAAGCACTGGCCATTGCGGTGCATAACAATCGTGCCGAAAAACGGTACAGCTATTTGGACGGGCGGCTGCTCTCCGGGGGAAATAACAGATGAACAAACCGGTTGGTTGCAGACGAGCCGGATCGGCGGAAATTACACCCAGCTGGCTGGATTCCTTTCTCCATCTCTTATACCCGGAACGTTGTCTTTTCTGCGGTGCTGTCCTTTCTTCAAATGCCGGGCGGCCGCTCTGTATAGGATGTGAAGAGAAATATTCCCCTGCAGGTTTTATTTGCCCAAACTGCGGAAATCTGCTTGGATCTGAAACAGAATGCCGCTGTCAGGCAAAGGACAAAAAGCTGGGAGCTTTATTTGCCCTCTCGTTTTATAAAAAGGAAATGCGGGGCTTGATCCACGATTTGAAATATCACGGCCGTCGTTCCATTGCCCGGCCTCTCGGCCGATGGCTGGGTTTTGAAATCGGCAAATGTGGTTTTGATTTTCCCGATCTGGTTACGGCAGTGCCCTTGCATAAACGGCGGGAACAGGAAAGAGGTTTTAATCAGAGCGTTTTGATCGCCCGCGCTACTGCCGCTTTTTTGAACAGGCCATACAGAAATCTTCTGGTCCGCACAAAAGACACTACATCCCAGACAACAATATCGCGTCTAGAAAGGCAAAAAAACATCCGCGGTGCTTTCAATTACGCAGGGTCACTGCCTGCCGGAGCAACCTTGCTGTTGATCGACGATGTTTACTCCACCGGTTCGACGATGAAAGAAGCAGCCGCCGTTCTCAAACAGCATGGGGCAACAGTTTACGGAGCAGTGATTGCTTACAATTTTGGAACACGCTTAAGTTCAGTTTAAAATATTGAAGAAAACCGTTCTTTTCCGGAGAAAAAGGGGTCAAAAATAGCCGTCGGATGGTTTTTCGGATCTTGCCCCGATCCCGTCAGGGGGAAGGAATTTCCACTGGACTGGGGAATACTATTTGTAGTAGTATAATAGTCTACAATAATTAGCGGGAGGTTGGAAAGATGAATATTAATGTGCGAGGTAAAAATATTGAAGCCACTCCGGCCCTGGTTGATTATGCTAATAAGAAACTTGGCAAGCTGGAAAAGCATTTTGATAAAACTACCGATGTGCAGGTTGTATTGAGCGTTATCAAAGAAGAACATATTGTTGAAGTAACCATGAGTTTGAATGGGTTAATCCTGCGCGGCGAAGAAGCAACTGGTGACATGTATGCTTCCATAGATATGGTGGCAGATAAGCTGGAAAGACAGGTCAGAAAATATAAAACCCGCATGAACAAGTCCATGCGCCAGCGCGGTGTTCGGGTAATCAGTGAAAAACAAGCTGCTGCTGAAGCGGAAGAGAGGGCCGAGGACGAAGAACCAAAAATTGTTAAAACAAAGCGGTTTTCCCTCAAGCCGATGAGTGTAGAGGAAGCGATTCTACAAATGGATTTGCTGGGGCATAACTTTTTTGTTTTTACCAATGCCGACAGTGAAACCATTAATGTGGTTTATCGGCGGAAAGACGGGAATCATGGGTTGATCGAGCCTGAATAGAGAAGTTCCTAAGCCCCGGGCTGATCCCGGGCGGGGAGATGTTTTTTTGATGCATAAACCAGTTAGTGCGGCTGTTTTTGAAGGATCTATGCCGCAGAGCAGGGTCGAGGAGATGGTTATTCAGGTCCGGCATGCCGCTCTGCTCGACAACCTGGAAAAAATGAACCGGGCCGCCTGTTTCGATAGGATTTTTTTATCCACCAACCGCCCTGAGCTGGTTGAACCGGCATCCCGTCTTGGAGCGAAGGTATTGCTCAATAACATCGATCCCGGAGATTTTCATTTTGGCAATGAATTGCAAGAGCTGGTCCGCAGCCACGGATTGTCGAGGGTATTTTGCCTGAACGGTGCTGGCTGTCCCCTTATTACAGAGGATGAACTGGTTATGATTGCGCAGGAGCTTCGTTCAAGGCAGCGGTTTGTTTATGCCAACAATACCCAGTCAGCAGATATGGTCGGTTTCACGGTACCTGAAAATTTCTATGATATTAACCTTCCGGCAGTTGACAACAGCCTTGCCTTAACCCTTCGTGATTGCTTTAATCTGACGATGGACCTAATGCCTCATACGCGCGGACTTCTCTTTGACATCGATACGCCGACTGATCTTGTTGTCCTGGGAACCGGTCCTTTTGCAGGCCCACGGATGAGAGCTGCTTTAAATGAGCTTGATCTTAATTATGAAAAATTAGCCAAGGCCAAGGCCGTCCTGGGTAATGAATATGAAGAAGTAGCCCTGATCGGCCGGATCGGAGCCCCGATCATGGCGCAGCTTAACGCCCGCCTTAAACTGCGGCTGCGTGTTTTTTCCGAAGAACGGGGTATGAAAACCCTTGGGCGAATAGATAATAAAGAAGTAGTGTCCCTGCTCGGGCTGTTGCTTGAAGATGCCGGTACAGAGCGTTTCTTCGGTTATCTGGCCCGGGTTGCTCGCTGTGCTTTTATCGACAGCCGGGTTTTGATGTATCATTTTAAGTATGATTTTTCGAATCGGGAAAGATTTCTTTCAGACCTGGGAAGGTGGAGGGAGATCGATAATCCCTGGTTGAAGACTTTTACAAGGGCGGCGGAAGAGTGTGCCATACCGGTTGTCCTGGGAGGACACTCTCTGATCTCCGGCAGCCTCTGGGCAATCTGTGATGAGATTGAAGAGGGAGCTGCTGTTGATTAATCGGCCGGGTAGTAAGTGGGCCGGAAAAAGTTTTTATCCGAACACACAGATCCTGTAGTAATGCTGCTGCAACAGAATTTTACTGGTTGTGCAGTTTGAAAGGAGTATTGTCATGGCCTCTTTTATGAAGAAGCTGTTCGGTGATCCTAATAAAAAAGAGGTAAACCGTCTGCAAAAAACTGTAGAACAGATTAGCAATTTGGAGAAATGGGCTTCAGAACTGGATGATGATCAGTTCCCTTTCCAGACACAGCAATTTAAGGAACGCTTGCTGAAGGAGGAAAGCCTTGATGATATATTGCCGGAGGCTTTTGCGCTGGCCAGGGAAGCGGCTTATCGTAAGACGGGTATGAAGCCTTTTGAAGTGCAGATCCTGGGAGCAATTGTTTTGCACCAGGGACGTATTGCGGAGATGAAAACAGGCGAGGGTAAAACGCTTGTGGCCACCCTTCCCGCTTACCTCAATGCTCTTACCGGTAAAGGGGTTCACATCGTTACAGTAAATGATTATCTGGCCCGCCGGGATCGTGAGTGGATGGGACCGATTTATGAATTTCTCGGTTTGAAAGTCGGCCTGGTAGTTCAGGGTATGGAGCCGGCCGCCAGGGAGGAATCCTACCAGACAGATATTATTTATGCTACCAATAACGAACTTGGTTTTGATTATCTGCGGGATAACATGGTTCTTTACAAGAAAGACATGGTGCAGCGTAATCTGCATTATGCCATTGTTGATGAAGTGGACAGTATTTTGATCGACGAAGCGCGTACTCCTCTAATCATCAGCAGCCGAGTTGAGTCGCAGGAAGATTACGGACGCTGGAAAAAAGAAGTTGAACACCTGATTCGCAAGCAGAGCCGCCTGGTTGGAGAATTACTTAAAGAAGCCAGATCGGATCTTGATAACGGCAATACGGATGAAGCGGCTGAAAAGCTGCTGCTGGCCCGCCGGGGGGCGCCAAAAAACAAAAATTTGCTGAAAATGATGAAAGAACCCGGCCTGGAAAGGCTGGTGGAACGGACCAAGCAGCGGTTGATGACCGAAAAGCGGCTCACTCACCTGGATGAAGAACTTTACTATGTAATTGATGAAGCAACTCGACTGGCTGATATCAAGGATAAAGGTTATCGGGAACTGGAACGGATTAATCCCCAGCTCTCCCATCTCCTGCGCCTTGGCCACGACAGCGCAGAGGAAGAAGAGTTGGCTGACGAACAGGAAACTGAAACCGCTTCCGAACACAGACATTATTTTGATCAGCTAATTAAAGCTTATGCCCTTTTTGAAAGAGATGTCGATTATGTGGTTCAGGATGGGAAAGTGGTTATCGTTGATGAATTTACCGGGCGATTGATGCCGGGCCGCCGCTACTCGGACGGCCTGCACCAGGCAATTGAAGCTAAAGAAGGGGTTCAGGTTCAGGCAGCCACCCGCACGGTGGCTTCGATCACTTTTCAGAACTATTTCCGCATGTATGGAAAAATCGCCGGCATGACCGGTACCGCCCTTACTGAAGAGGAAGAATTCCGTAAAATTTATGGAATGGATGTAGTGGAAGTACCGACAAATAAACCGCTTATCCGCAAGGAACAGACTGACCTTATCTACAAGACCGAACGGGCCAAATTTAATGCTGTTGTTGAAGAGATTAAGAAACGGCAGGAAAAGAGACAGCCTGTTCTCGTTGGCACCATTTCCGTGGAAAAATCGGAGATGCTCAGCAAGATGCTGAAAAGGCAGGAAATAGAGCATGAAGTCCTCAATGCTGTCAACCATACCCGGGAAGCGTACATCATAGCGCAGGCCGGCCGACGTGGAGCGGTAACCATATCAACCAACATGGCTGGCAGGGGGACAGATATTATACTGGGCGGTAATCCGGAATACCTGGTCAAAGAAAAGCTGGTCAATGAGTTCGGGATGGAGGAAAGTGAGCTCGATGACGAAGCAGTTGAGAGCTGGGCCAGGCGTTACCGTGAATTGATAGATGGGGCCCTGGAAGACACCAGTCGCCAGCGCGAAGAAGTAGTAGCTTTGGGCGGGCTGCATGTCCTGGGGACGGAACGTCATGAGAGCCGCCGTATCGACAATCAGCTGCGCGGTAGGTCCGGACGCCAGGGAGACCCGGGATCTTCGCAGTTTTTTGTCTCCCTGGAAGATGATCTGATGCGTCTTTTCGGCGGAGATAATATTGCTTCGCTCATGGACCGCTTCGGAATAGATGAAGAAATTCCCATTGATCATACCCTGGTCAGCCGGGCGATTGAAAATGCCCAGAAAAAGGTGGAATCACGAAACTTTGAAATTCGCCGTAACCTGCTGGAATATGATGATGTTCTAAACCAGCAGCGCGAAGTAATCTACGGGCAGCGCCGCCGGGTCCTGGAAGGCGAAAACATGAGAGAGCCGATCATGGATATGGTCGAAGAGGTACTAGATCGCCTGATTGAAGAATATACCGCGGAAAAGGGGTTCCTGGATGATGAAAGTGCTCGTGCCCTGATCGAACGGGCGAAAGAAACATTTGCTCGTCGTGGTAAAATCAGACTGGACGATCTAATCGATCGCGAAGCAGCCGATATCAAGGTTCTTCTCGTGGCCGAGGCAAAAGAATTTTACGAAGCCCGCGAGCAGGAGCTAACGCCTGAAATAATGCGCGAACTGGAAAGGGTTGTTCTCCTGCGCACTGTGGACCGTCACTGGATGTACTTCATTGATGTCATGCATCAGTTGCGCCATGAAATACATCTCCAGGCTTACGGTCAGAGGGATCCCCTTGTGCAGTACCGCCTGCAGAGTGCCGAGATGTTCGAAGATATGATCCGCCAGATTCAGGCCGACGTAGTCAGGGCTGTATATCAGGTCCGGGTTACTGCCGCTCCCCGTAGACAGGCGGTTACCGGCCAGGCGACGGGCTATAAACCTCGTGTCGATGCCGTCGGAGGCAGCAGAAGCAGCTCAAGCGCGGAGCAGGGGAGCAAGCCGCAGAGTACCCCTGGCAAACCGGAACCGGTAAAAGTAAAAAAAGTGGGACGCAACGATCCCTGCCCCTGCGGCAGCGGTAAAAAGTATAAAAAATGCTGCGGGAGATAAATCAAACTGTTGTCCGGAGAAAATGGGCAACGCCAGATCGAAGTTTCACAGTAAAGCAAGATTATCAATGCAGCAGAGCGCTGCGGGGAAGGTGAAGATTATGTTAAAAGAGTACCGTGAAGAACTGGCCCTTCAGCAGAAGAGGCTGGAAGAGATGAGGGCTTCTCTTTGAATACGATGCCAAATTGAAAGAACTGCAGGAAGCCGAGTCAAAGGCGACTGATCCAAAACTGTGGGAAGATAGCACCAGGGCACAAAAATATTTAAAGAAACAGGGTGCGTTACGTGAGCAACTCAGGCCGTTGCAGGAGTTGTTCACTTTAATTGAAGAAACCGGAGTATTTCTCGAGCTGGCCGGGGAAGAGGAAGCCGAGGAGTCGGAAGCGATCGCTGAAGCCGGTTTCCTCCTGGCAAAGATTAGAGAAAGATTGGACCAGATGGAACTGGAAACCCTTTTCAGCGGCAGCTATGATTTTTGCGATGCCATTGTTTCTCTTCATCCCGGTGCAGGCGGTTTAGAATCGCAGGACTGGGCCGAAATGCTGTTGCGCATGTACAATCGTTGGTGTGAACGCAGAGAATATCAGATTGAGCTGGTCGATATTCTGGCCGATGATGAGGCGGGAATCAAAAGCGCTACATTTATTGTCCGGGGGCATGCAGCGTACGGTTATTTACAGGCGGAAAAAGGAGTGCACCGCATGATCCGGATTTCTCCCTTTGATACCTCCAGGAGGCGCCATACTTCCTTCGCTTCCGTCGATGTAATCCCGGAAGTAGTAGAAGAAGAGTATGTGATTAATCCTGATGATTTAAAAATAGATACCTTCCGTTCAAGTGGAGCCGGGGGACAGCATGTTAATAAAACAGATTCAGCAGTTCGGATTACCCACATCCCCACTGGTGTCGTGGTGACCTGTCAAAACGACCGGTCGCAGCACAGTAACCGTCAGCAGGCTATGCGAGTCCTGCAGGCCAGGCTGGCTGAACTGGCCCGTAGGGAACAGGCCGAAGAGATCAATACCGAACGCGGCCAGCAGAGGGAAATTGCCTGGGGAAGCCAGATTCGCACTTACACTTTTCACCCCTTTACCCTGGTTAAAGACCACCGCACCAAGGTTGAGATTGGGCAGGTTGATGAAGTGATGAACGGTGGAATTGATCCTTTTATTGAAGCTTTTTTACGCTGGAAAGCCCGGGGCAAAATACCGCTTAAGAAATAGGAGTAAATAAATGATTAAAAAGCCAACAGTGAACAGGATGTTTTTTAAAGCTCTGCTAACAGATTTTTTTGGCATTCTCGTCGGCGCGACGATCCTTGCTGTGGGTATGAATATGTTCATGGTTCCCAATATGCTGGCTCCAGGAGGAGTGAGCGGGCTGGCCGTTGTCGTATACCACCTGCTAAAAGTGCCGGTAGGCCTGACAATTATCATTCTAAATATTCCCCTTTTTATCATTGGTTACCGTGTTCTCGGTACCCGGGTTGTCCTGCAGAGCCTGCTCGGTACCTTTCTTTTTTCCCTGGCGGTGGAAATTACTGCCCCTCTGCTGCCTGCCATCACTGAAGATCTCCTGCTGGCCTCAGTTTATGGTGGGCTGGTTATGGGTGTTGGAGTAGGACTTGTTTTTCGCTATCGAGGCTCGACCGGGGGAACGGGTTTGCTTTCCCTGATCCTGGCCAGAGTATGGGGAGTCAGTCCCGGCCAGGCTATGCTCTGGGGAGATATGGCTGTTTTAGCAACGGCTGTTTTTGTCTTTGGTGGAGAAGCGGCAATGTATGCAGCGCTGTCCCTTTTTGTCAGTGTTAAGGTAATTGATGCCATTTTGGAAGGATTTGGCATGGCCAAATCGGCGATTATTATTACCAGGGAGGGAGAAAAAATCAACGAGAGGCTTCTCTTCGAACTGGGACGGGGGGTCACATGGCTTGAAGGATCGGGAGGCTACACCCGGGAAACAAGGGAAGTGTTACTCTGTGTGGTCACCCGGCAGCAGACAGCCCAGCTGAAGACAATTATTCATGAAGTGGATCCCGATGCCTTTGTCATTTTGGGCAATGCAACCGAAGTCCACGGTGAAGGTTTCAAGAAAATGCAGCAGCATTGAGCGATAAGTATGAAGCAGATTGTCCTTATTTCACCCAGCCATTCCATAGAGTATAATTATTTGCAAAATAAGTAAAAATATATTAAAATACTGGCAGGAACGCGATTTTCATTGTCGAATGCATAAATATTGGAATAACTTAAGCGATTTTCAGGAAGGTTTGACTGGATGGTCGAAGCAGACAATGTCTCTATGAAATACAACCGGTGTACACAGTATGCACTGGAAGATGTCAGTTTTTCAATTAGCCGCGGTGAATTTGTTTTTATTGTTGGATCAAGCGGTGCCGGAAAGTCGACCCTGCTAAAACTGATTATTCGTGAAATAAAGCCGACTGCCGGGTTGATGAAAGTATTCGGTAACGATATATCCTGCCTGCCGCGGCGTCGCCTTCCCAGCCTGAGGCGAAGTATCGGCATGGTTTTTCAGGATTTTCGATTGATTGATGATAGAACGGTCAGTGAAAATGTTGCTTTTGCCTTGATGGTAACAGGTGCTTCCCGGAGGGATATTCGTAAGAAAGTGCCTCACGTTCTGGGGCTGGTTGGATTGCAGGAAAAAGCGAAAGAGCGGGTTTGTGATCTTTCCGGAGGAGAACAGCAAAGGGTTGGGCTGGCCAGAGCACTGGTCAACCGCCCGTCAATAATCATGGCTGATGAACCGACAGGTAATCTCGATCCGGGAACAGCGCTGGATATTATGAACCTGCTGCGCAGCATTAACCTGAGTGGTACAACAGTTTTAGTGGCTACTCACAATCGGGAAATTGTCGATCGGTTCAAAAAAAGGGTTATTTATCTCGACCAGGGCAAGTTAGTTGGTGACGAACAGAAGGGAATTTATACTCATGTTCGTTAGCGGCCTCGGTTATATTATCGGTGAGACATTCAAAGGATTATACCGCAACCGCTGGATGTGCATAACCTCAACCGGCGTTGTTGTGGTTACCCTTCTCATGCTGGGGCTGTTTATGCTGGTGAACCTTAATATTGATCATATCACCGATACGGTTAAGGAACAGGTTGAGATTGTTGTTTACATAGAAGACCAGGCTGCTCAGGAGGCGGTTAATGATCTTTACAAACAATTGAGCGAGCATAGCCAGGTGGAGGAGGTAACCTACGTCTCCAGCGAAGAGCATATGCGTCGCCTCCAGATGCAGCTTGGCGGCATGCTGGAAGGTTATGATTCAGCCCTTGACAATCCTTTGCTTGCTTCATATGAAATAAAAACGGTCGTTCCGGAATCAGTAGTTGAACTGGCTGAAGAATTTGAAACTTATCCTGCCGTATCAACAGTTTTTTACGGCCAGGGTTATGTAGAGAACCTGTTTGTGGTAACCGGTGTTCTCCAGTATATCGGAATGGCTTTGATGCTGGGGCTGGCAGTAACGGCGATTTTTCTCATATCACATACTATTAAATTGACCGTCATGATGCGCAGAAAAGAAATAGCTATCATGAAATATGTCGGTGCATCCAACTGGTTCATCCGCTGGCCTTTTTTGATGGAAGGTTTGTTGATGGGGTTGGTAGGAGCGGTAATCCCGCTGGTTATTCTGTATTATCTTTACCAGTATTCCATTGAGTGGGTAGCGGGCAACAATCTATATTTTCTGAGTCTGCTCCCGGCAGAACCGGTTATTCGTGAACTGGCCAAATATCTTATTCCCCTCGGCACCGGCCTGGGAATTGTCGGCAGTACATTCTCGATAGGCCGTTTTCTGCGGGTGTAAATATCAAATACATACTTAGATAGAGAAAAAAGCTTTTATTATCAGGTATCAGGGAGGAAAGGAATAATGCATACCGGAAAGATCTGGTTACTATTATTGATCCTGCCCCTTCTGCTTGTCTTCTGCAGTGCCATACCGGTTCAAGCCCTCACGGAAGAAATTGAAGCCAAACAACAGGAACTAGAGGAGATCGAGAAAAAAAGACACGATGAAAAAAACGCTCTTGAGCAGCGCCTCAATCGTGAAACTGCTTTAGAAGAAGAATTGCTGGAGCTTGAAAACAGAATCCGGGAACTGCGTCTGGAACAGGAGGAACTGGCCTCTGAGATTGCTGCTGTCGAGAAGGAAATAGAGGAAGCTGAGGCCGAACTGGCTGAAGCCGAAGAGCAGCTCAGTTATCAGGAAGAACTGCTCAAACTAAGACTGCGGGCTATTCAGCAGCATGGTTTTGTTTCTTATATCGAAGTTCTTTTTGAGTCGAACAGTTTTTTTGATTTTTTAACCCGTCTTCATAATTTGAGTATAATTGCTACCAATGATCTGCGCCTGGTTGAAGAGTACCAGGCTGAGAAAGAAAAGATTGAAAGTTGGAAAGAAGAGCTGGAGCTGAAAAAGGCCGATCTTGAGGGAATGCGCCGCCGGGTTGCTGACAACGAGGCTGAACTGGAGCGGGCCGCCGGCGAGAGGGAGGCCATCCTTAAGCAGCTGGAAGAAGAAATTGCTTTAAACCTGAAAGCGATTGCCGATCTTGAAAATGAAGCTCAGCAGCTTGATGCCTTGATTCGTAAATTGATTGCCGAGGCGAGCAACCAGTTTTCCGGCCTTAACGGCAAGCTCCTGTGGCCTATTGAACCGCCGACCTGGGTCAGCTCAGGCTATGGATGGCGCAATGATCCTTTCAGCGGAGCAAAGGCCTGGCACGGGGGAATCGATATCGCTCCCCATCATGGAGCAGCCAATTATATTCTGGCTGCCGCTGATGGACAGGTAATTTATGCCGGTTGGAATGGCGGTTACGGTAACTGCCTGATGGTCGATCACGGTGGTGGAACAGTTACTCTCTATGCTCACATGAGCAGCCTGCTGGTTAATAAAGGGGACGTCGTCCTCAGAGGCGAGCGAATTGCCCGGGCCGGGACTACCGGTTACAGCACCGGTGTCCATCTTCATTTTGAAGTACGGGAGTATGAAAAATCACCTGTCCGCAGCTACCCCAGCGGCAATCCGGACTATCGACACAATCCTACCGGTTATTTCTAAGCAGTGGGTAAAGTGTCCGGAAAGATAAAGTTTCTTTGACAGGATTAAGTATCTGACGGCAGCGTAAAATAGTTCAGCCATCCCCGGCAGAATATATCCAGGTGATGGCTGAAGCTTTTTCGGAAATGGATACAGGTTAACCATTTTATGATATTATTATGCTCAGGTGTTCTGAATGAGCTAAAATAGAGCAGCAGATGTGCTGAACGGGAGTTGAAAGCGATGGAAATTAATCGCAAAAAATTAATATTTATTTGGGTTGCCGTGGTTCTAATTCTACTGGTGGGATCCAACATTTTCACTTACTTCGCGGCAGGTTACTTAACTGGTTCAAATGATGAAGGTCAAACTAAAGTGATTAAATTTGAGCCGGCAAAAAACGGCTATGATGAGGACACGGAGATCCTTTTTGAGACGATGGATGCCATTACGAACAATTATTACACTCCTGTCGATCAGGATATCCTGATCGAGGGAGCGGTGCATGGTATGATTGAAAGCCTGGAGGATCCACAGGTTCAATACTATGATTCTGAAGCGCTCAATACTTTCCTCCTGGACACGAGGGGTTCTTACGGTGGTATCGGGGTGCGGATCATTGAAGTGGGTGATGATGTTGTTGTATTTGAAACATTTGCCAATACCCCTGCGGAACGGCAGGGACTCACCCCGGGCGATCAAATTATCGAAGCCGACGGTCTTGACCTGTCCGGGAAAGGAATTGATTTCGTTGTAGAACTGCTGCGTGGCCCCGCAAATACGTCTGTTGACATTGTCATTAAAAGACCCGGAGCCGATGAGCCAATTGCTCTGACCGTGGATAGAGAGGAGATTCGGGTTACTTCAGTTTTCAGCGAGATGCTCGAAGAAGGGCTAGGCTATATTAAAATCAACAGCTTTGACAGTCATACGGCTGAAGAATTTACCTCTCAGTTTAAAGCAATTGAACAGAGTGGTTTAAGCAAGGGATTAATTCTGGATGTGCGTGATAATCCTGGCGGGCTGGTTGACCAGGCTGTCGAAATTGCCAAGCTGTTAGTACCGGAAGGAGAAATTGTCCGCCTGGTCGGCCGGAACGAGGATGTTAAAACGATTTACTATTCAAGTGCGGTGAAAAAACCGTATCCAATCGTGGTACTGATCAACGAAGAATCAGCCAGCTCTGCAGAACTGCTGGCCGGAGCGCTGCAGGATCGAGGAGCGGCATTACTGGTGGGCAAAACAACTTTTGGAAAAGCTTCCGTGCAGCAGCTGGTTTATCTTTCCGATGACCAGGCTATTCTTCTGACCATGGCCCGCTATTTTACACCTTCCGGCCGGGATATTCACAAGCATGGAATAGAACCTGATTTTGAGGTGGATATGCCGGAGATACTGCGCTACTACCGTTATTTTTTACCGGGGCAACTTGAGCGTGGTCATTATGGACCCGATGTGGAGATGCTCCAAATGATGCTGGAACAAACCGGTTATACAATTGATGTGACCGGCTATTTTGATGAACAGACCACGAGGGTGCTAACTGATTTTCAAACAGCAGCCGGTATAAAGAGGAGCGGTGTATTTGACGATCAGACCTGGATTCAGTTGCGAGAAGCTCTGGATATAGCTGCCCGGGAACAGGATGATCAATTAAATTTTGCCCTCGATCTGATCCTTAAGCCGGGTCTCTGGAATATAACCGAGGGAAATGATTAATGATGGACGCACTGCTCGAAATGTGCCGTATTTTTTTGACAACTTTTGCCCTGACGCTGGTTATGCCCATATTCTGGCTTGTGCTGCTTTTGGTTTACATGCAGTACAGGCGGTTGGCCAGCAGGGAAGAAAAATTATTTGGCAGAACGATCAATCCCATTGGCAGGCAGATGATTACCGCGTTAGGTTTTGGAGCCCTGGGTGGTTTTGCAGCCAGTATTATTCTGGTTTTGCTCGGGCTTTCCCTGGAACAGATCGGTCTCTATTTTCTCTGGCCTGTAGCCCTGCTTTTACTGCTGATCAACCCCCGCTATCTGTGCTTTTCTTATGCCGGTGGAATAGTTTCCGCTTTCGTGATTTTATTCCGGCATATTTTGGTTCCTCTTTTTCCTGTAGTGACGGAAAATTTTATCATTGACAATCTTCTCATGATCCACATCCCTGCTCTGCTGGTTTTAATCGGCCTCCTTCACCTGGTTGAGGCTTTGCTGATTTATGTTAGTGGACATTTGGGAAGCAGCCCGGTTTATCTCAAACAGAGTGATGGGAAAGTGGTTGGTGCACACATACTGCAGCGGTTCTGGCCCTTACCCCTGGTTGCCCTGCTGGTTGCCGTTGTTCCGGAGGTTGAAATTGTTGGCGTTAGCATGCCGGATTGGTGGCCCATCATTCAGTCAACCCTGCAGCCTGGAACGGGAGAGAGCCTGCAGTACATGATCATTCCCGTGGCAGCCGGTCTCGGCTATGCCGATATAGCCCTATCTACGGCACCGAGAGAAAAGACAGTGTCGTCTGCAGTGTGGCTTGCTCTTTACAGCGTCATTCTTCTATGTCTGGCGGTTGGTTCAGAGTATTATTCCTTTCTCGTTTTACCTGGAGTGATTTTTGCTCCCCTGGGGCACGAACTTTTAATTCTCTACGGAAACAGGCAGGAAAATAACCGGCCTCCTCTTTACAGGGAGGGGCCATATGGTGTGTCAGTAATGATGGTTCTGCCTGCCAGCCCTGCTGATGATGCGGGTCTCCGGGAAGGAGATCTTATTACGAAAATCAACGGGCAGCAGGTTACCGGAAACCCTGATCTGCTGCAGAAAATTGATGATAGCTATTTTATGATTTTTATTGAAGGGGAAAGAAAAGGGGAATCCTTTTCGGTCGTTCTGAAAAAACGTTCTTCTCCGACCAGGGATGGCTTTTTAAATGGCAAAATGGAAAGAAACCGGCAAACGTTTAACCATCCACTGCTGCATCGCTGTGCTGCCCTGGGTTTGATTCCTGCTCCTCCTGCCGATTCAAAAATATTTCTGGTCATGAAACAGGGTAGATCTTCCAAATGGCTGAACAAATGGAAAGAAAGAATATTTAAATAAGCATATTATCATCGTTTGGCCGATTCCGAATCTGCAGCCCGGCCTTATCGATGGAGGTGTAATGATTGCTTGTCGCTGCATCTGCTGCATTTGTTACAATGTTTGTTGCTGAAATGGGCGATAAATCACAGCTGATTTCCCTGACCATGGCATCCTGTTACCCGCCCCTGCAGGTGCTGGCGGGGGCAATGGTAGCTCTGGCTGCAGTTCTCGGCCTGGCTGTGGTGGTTGGTGATTACATCGTTTCTGTTGTTCCTCATACCCTGATTGTGATGATAGCCGGTCTCGTTTTTATTGTAATGGGTTTATACAATTATCGGTCCGACGATGAACGACCGGCAGAATGCCGCGGCAGGGAAGGATTTTTCCAAACTATGGTTATGGTTTTTGCCGCCGAGTTTGGTGATAAAACCCAGCTGGCTGCCGTTTTTCTTGTTGCCGGTTTTGGTTATCCCCTGGCTGTTTTTGGTGGGGCGATGGCGGCCATGTTTCTAAATCACCTCCTGGCTGTTTTTGTGGGCAGCCGTTTTTTGGCGAAAATCAATCCCCGTTATATTCGCTTTGTTTCCTCCACTCTTTTCATAATAATCGGTCTTACTATTATCATCGCAGAGATTTTTCCTTCCTCCTGATTGTGTTATAATGAACCTTGACACAAAAGCGAACATGCGGTCTTATTCATTGCTAAAACGCTGCTGGCGGGAGGTTTTATCTTGAGCAACAGCGGCATTTTGAAAATTAAAGCTGACCATCGGCCTTCCGGGGACCAGCCGGAAGCTATCGAAGCCCTGGTGCAAGGTTTGTACCGGGGCTCCCGTTACCAGACCCTTCTGGGAGTAACCGGCTCAGGGAAAACTTTTACTATTGCCAACGTTATCGAACGGGTACAGCGTCCGACGCTGGTGGTGGCTCCGAACAAGATTTTGGCTGCCCAGCTGTGCAGCGAGTTTAAGGAGCTTTTTCCGGATAATGCGGTCGAGTACTTTATCAGTTATTATGATTATTACCAGCCGGAGGCGTACCTGCCCTCGAGCGACACCTACATCGAAAAAGATTCATCGATCAACGATGAAATAGATAAACTGCGGCATTCTGCAACCAGTGCCCTGCTGGAAAGATCGGATGTTATCATTGTCGCTTCCGTGTCCTGCATTTACGGTCTCGGTTCTCCCCAGGAATACAGGGATCAGGTCCTTTCGCTGAGGCCTGGAGCCCGGATCAGTCGAGATCAGATCATCGAGCGCCTGGTGGAAATACACTATGAAAGAAATGAGATTGATTTCCATCGAGGGACTTTCCGGGTCCGGGGTGATGTTCTTGAAATAATACCGGCTTCATTTTCGGAAGCTGCCCTGAGGGTAGAGCTCTTCGGAGACGAAATTGAAAGGCTGCGGGAAATCGACCTTGTCAGCGGCAAAGTGACTGGAGAAAGGGCTCATGTCGCGATCTTTCCGGCGACCCATTATGTAACGGCACCTGATCAGTTAAAGCGGGCCATTGCCGCCATCGAGGCGGAACTGGTAGAGAGGCTAACTTATTTCAGGAGCCGGGATAAACTGCTCGAGGCCCAGCGCCTGGAACAGCGAACCCTCTTTGATCTGGAAATGCTCCAGGAGATGGGGTTCTGCAGCGGCATTGAAAATTATTCACGCCACCTTGACGGAAGGCCGGCCGGCAGTCGTCCGGCCACCCTGCTGGATTATTTTCCGGATGATATGCTTGTGGTAATTGATGAATCTCATATTACCATTCCCCAGATTAACGGGATGTATCACGGCGATTTGTCACGCAAAACAAATTTGGTGGAGTACGGATTCAGGTTGCCGTCGGCCCTGGACAACCGCCCGCTGCGTTTTGCTGAATTTGAAAAACTGGTCAATCAGGCAATTTTTGTATCAGCTACCCCCGGACCGTGGGAACTGGAGCACACTGAAGCGGTGGTTGAACAGATTATTCGTCCTACAGGTCTCGTTGACCCGCTCGTTGAAGTCAGGCCGGTGGAGGGGCAGGTGGATGAACTCTATGGTGAAATCAGGCGGAGGGCCGAGGCCGGGCAGCGGGTTCTGGTGACGACGATGACTAAAAGGATGGCCGAAGATTTAACAGATTATTACCGAAATATGGGTGTAAAAGTGCGTTACATGCATTCCGATATAAACGCTCTGGAAAGGATGTCCATTATCAGGGGGCTGCGGCTTGGCGAGTTTGATGTTTTGATCGGTATCAACCTGCTGCGGGAAGGGCTTGACCTGCCCGAGGTTACCCTGGTGGCTATTCTTGACGCCGACAAGGAAGGCTTCCTGCGTTCGGAGCGATCGCTGATTCAGACAATTGGCCGTACTGCCCGCAACACCGAGGGACGTGTGATCATGTATGCCGAAGAAATAACCCCGTCGATGCGCCGGGCGATTGATGAAACAGATAGGCGCCGCCAGAAACAGATCCTTTTTAACAAGGAACACGGCATTGTTCCCCGGACCATTGTCAAACCGATCCATTCCCTGATCGAAGCGACTGCCGCCGCCGAAGAGGAAGGGCGGTACATGGAAGAAGATTTAAAAAACATACCGGTGGCTGAAAGGCGCAAAACAGTAAACAAGCTGCGTAAAGAGATGCTCCGTGCTTCACGGGAGCTGGCTTTTGAGCGGGCTGCGGAGCTGCGTGATATGATTTTTGAGCTGGAAAAGGGCCAATAACAGGAGGAGCTGACAGACTTGACAGCCGGAAATATCGTCATCCGCGGGGCGAAAGAACACAATCTTAAAAATATCAACCTCACTCTTCCCCGCAATAAATTAATTGTTTTTACCGGCCTCAGTGGTTCGGGTAAATCATCCCTTGCCTTCGATACAATTTATGCCGAGGGACAGAGGCGTTACGTGGAATCTTTATCTGCCTACGCCCGCCAGTTTCTCGGCCAGATGGACAAGCCGGATGTCGACCAGATTGAGGGATTGTCACCGGCCATTTCCATTGATCAGAAAACTGCATCCCGCAATCCCCGTTCCACGGTGGGGACCGTTACCGAAATATATGATTATATCCGCCTGCTTTACGCCCGTATTGGCCATCCTTATTGCCCGAATTGCCACAAACCTATCAGCCAGCAGACCGTTCAGCAGATGGTCGATCAAATTGTTGACATGCCGCAGGATACACGCATTCAGGTGCCTGCACCGCTCGTGCGGAGCCGTAAAGGTGAATATTCAACTTTATTTGAAGAGATGCGTCGCAAAGGTTATGTCAGGGTCAGAGTTGACAGTGAGGTTCGCGATCTCGAGGAAGAGATAACCCTCAACAAGCAGAAGAAGCATAACATTGAAGTTGTAGTTGACCGCCTGGTAATTCGTGAAGGGATCCAGTCTCGTCTTGCCGATTCACTGGAAACAGCCCTCAAATTGAGTGAGGGACTGGTTCTGGTTGAAGAAGTCGGCGGAACTGAGCTGATATTTAGCGAAAACTTTGCCTGTCCCGAATGCGGCTTCAGCTTTGAAGAGATCAGCCCGCGAATTTTTTCTTTTAACACACCTTATGGGGCCTGTCCTGGATGCGGCGGTCTTGGAACAAAAGCGGAATTTTCTGCCGAGCTGGTCATTCCCAATCCCGAATTGTCACTGGCGGAAGGAGCAGTACAGCCCTGGTCAGGTCGTAATTATTATCAGCAGTTCCTCGAATCGGCGGCGAAAGCATGGGATATTGATCTTAAAAAACCGTTTAAGGATCTCAGCCTGGAGGAAAAGAACAAGCTGCTATACGGATCTCCGGAGATAATTAATTTCCGTTATGTTAACTTTTTTAAAAGAGTACGCTTTTATCGCAAGGCGTTCCCCGGTATTCTTAAACTGATGGAAAGACGTTATGCGGAAACCTCATCCGAGGATATGCGCAGTGAACTTGAGCGCTATATGGAGGTAAAAATTTGCCCGGCTTGTGAAGGGAAGCGGTTGAAACCAGCCAGCCTGGCTGTTTTGGTTAACGATACCAACATTGCCGATTTAACTGCCATGACTGTTGAAGAAGTCTCAAACTTTTTTGACCGGCTCACAATCACACCGCGGGAAGCGCAAATTGCCAGACAGGTGCTCAAAGAAATTACCGAGCGGCTACAATTTTTGCGCAATGTGGGGCTGCAATACTTGACCCTTGATCGAGCAGCGGCAACTCTTTCCGGAGGCGAAGCACAGCGGATCAGGCTGGCTACCCAGATCGGATCCGGATTGACCGGTGTTATTTACATTCTTGACGAGCCGAGCATTGGTTTGCACCAGCGTGATAATGCCAGGTTAATCGAAACCCTGAAAGCACTTCGTGATCTGGGTAACACAGTACTGGTAGTGGAGCATGATGAGGAAACCATCCGTAGTGCCGATGAGATTGTCGACATCGGTCCGGGGGCGGGGGAAAGCGGGGGCAAAATTGTAGCCCAGGGATCCATCGATGATATTATGGCCGAGCCTTCTTCAATAACCGGTGATTATCTGGCCGGCAGGCGCAGCGTGCCTCTTCCGGAAAAAAGGCGCCGGGCTAATGATCGCTGGCTCCGGATCCGCGGTGCCCGCGAGCACAACCTGAAAAACATTGACGTAGGCATCCCCCTGGGGCTCTTTGTCTGTGTGGCCGGAGTGTCAGGATCGGGGAAGAGTACTTTGATCAATGAAATCCTGGCTCGCTCTCTATCCCGCATCCTGCACCGTTCCCATCAGCAAGCCGGTGAACATGCAGGCCTGGAGGGAGTAGAACACCTGGACAAGGTGATTGAAATTGATCAGTCGCCAATAGGCCGTACCCCTCGTTCCAATCCGGCTACCTATACCGGTTTGTTCGACGGCATCCGCGAAATTTATGCCAAAACACCGGAAGCCCGCCGCCGCGGTTACCGGCCCGGTCGTTTCAGCTTCAATGTAAAGGGAGGCCGCTGTGAAGCGTGCCGGGGGGACGGCATCCTAAGGATTGAAATGCATTTTTTACCGGATGTATACATTCCCTGTGAAGTCTGCCGTGGTAAAAGATATAACCGTGAAACCCTGGAAGTGCGTTACAAGGGGAAAAATATTGCCGACGTTCTGAATATGACGGTTGAAGAAGCCCTTGAATTTTTCGCCGCCATCCCGAAACTGCAGCGTAAGCTGCAGGTGCTATATGACGTAGGCCTCGGGTATATTCGCCTCGGCCAGCCGGCGACCACCCTTTCCGGTGGTGAAGCTCAGCGGGTCAAGCTGGCCACGGAGCTTTCCAGGCGCAGCAACGGACGCAGCCTTTACATTCTTGATGAGCCGACGACCGGACTTCACCTGGATGATATCAAGAAGTTACTTAAAATCCTGGAAAGGCTTGTTGAGAACGGCAATACGGTAGTTGTAATTGAGCATAATCTTGAAGTACTCAAGCGGGCCGATTATCTTATTGATCTGGGTCCCGAAGGCGGTGACGGTGGCGGGGAAGTAGTGGCTGCCGGTTCGCCGGAAGAAGTTGCCGCTTGCAGCAGTTCTTATACAGGGCAGTGGCTGGTTGGTATACTTTCACATCTTTCAGGCAAGCGGGTCAAAACCCGTAAAGGAAGGAAAAAGACCGCCGCTCCATAAAAAATATAAAATGGTTTTCCGGATCACATGAAAAGGCAGGATTGGCGCAATTAAATTGTGCGGAATGAATATGAACAATCAGCTCAGGGAAAAAGTATCGCGTCTTCCCGATATGCCCGGTGTTTACCTCCTTAAAAATGGGCATGGCCGGGTTATTTATGTCGGGAAAGCCATTTCTCTCCACCGAAGGGTTCGTTCTTACCTCGTCGAAAGCCGGGCTGCTGCACCCCGCATGAAATCGCTGCAGGAAAAATGGGAAGATATTGATTATATAGTGACTGATTCCGAGGTAGAAGCACTGATTCTCGAGTGTAACCTGATCAAGGAATACAGCCCCCGGTTTAACGTTCTGTTGAAGGATGACAAGGATTATCCCTATTTAATTATTACTCCTGAACTTTACCCGCGTCTCGAGCTGCTGCGGCTTTCCCAGAAGGGTAACCGCAGAGCCCGTTATCAGCCGTTTCCCGGTAAGGAGGAGCTTCGTTTTGGCCCCTACACGGACGTGGGCGCGGTTCGAGAAACTATGCAGTTATTAAATTCTGTGTTTCCTCTCCGCCGCTGCAGGCAGCCGCTGGACGGCAGCCCGGCTTCCAGCCGGCCCTGCCTTAATTTCCAGATGAAGCGCTGTCTGGCCCCCTGCCGGGGGCGAAAAGCTGTTTCCCCCGCTGAATACGATCGGGTTGTTTCTCAGGTAATTCTTTTTTTACAGGGTCGCTATGATGAACTGGAGAAAAAGTTAAAAAAACAGATGGAAAAGGCGGCAGCTGCTCAGCATTTCGAAGAAGCCGCCGGCCTGAGAGACAGGCTGCAGTCTTTACGTAAAGTTACCGGTCAGCAGCAAAAAATGCTTTCAGCAGCCAATAAAACTGATCGGGACATACTTGCCCTGGTCCACCACGAGAAGAAAACGGCAGTTCACCTGTTTCGGGTCAGGGGTGGCAAATTGCTGAGCCGGGATCATTTCCCGCTTTCCGGGACTGGTGATGTGGCTGATGATGAAGTTATGGCTTCTTTTATCAAAGGTTATTACAACCGGGCTGAAGAAGTACCTGCTGAAATTGTTCTTTCCGTCAATCCTGCTGAAACCGACCTGCTGGGGGAATGGCTGTGGGGAAAACGGGGACGCAGGGTAACTCTGCGGCAGCCGAGACGGGGTAACCTGAAAAAACTGATTGAACTGGCCGAGCGCAACGGCCTTCTGCGCCTCCAGGAAGAGGAAGAACGCCGGAAGATGAGAATAGAAGAACCTTTGCAGGAGCTGGCCCACCTTTGCAGGTTGCCGGAGGCTCCTTCTCGCATAGAAGCCTATGATATTTCTCATCTCCGTGGCGGTCAGGCCGTAGGAGCGATGGTCGTTTTCCAAAACGGAGAGCCGGATAAAGCAGCTTACCGTCACTTTAATATCAGGGAAGCTCCTGCCGGTGACGATTACGGAGCCCTGCGGGAAGTACTGACCAGGCGAAGCAAAAAGAAGAAGTGGCCTCGACCTGATTTAATCCTGGTCGACGGAGGCAAAGGCCAGCTGCGCGTTGTCAGAGAAACACTACGTGATACCAGATTGAAAGGTGTTTCCCTGGTTGCCCTGGCTAAAAATCCAGACCGTCTGTTCATGGAACAGTCAACACTGCCAGCGCGCCTGGTCCCCGATGACCCACTGCTGCAGCTTCTACAGCGCATCCGTGATGAGGCGCACCGATTTGCCGTCACCAGCCACAGGCAGCGGCGAGAACGCAGCGAAATTCGTTCAAAGCTTGAGAATATCCCCGGTGTCGGACCTACCCGCAGGGCTGCGATCCTTTCTCACTTTGGCTGTATCGAGGATATTCAAAGGGCAACACCGGAACAGCTGCTGGTGGTGCCCGGGATCAGCGCTGCTCTGGCTGCTGTTGTCTACAACGAGCTGCACAGGGGAAAGAAAAAGATCTGACTTTACGATAAGTAGTGGTATTCATGAAAAGGGATCACAATGTGGTCACGAACAAAATTGCGGTGTATGCTATACTATTATTGCTACACAGCAAACCTTTTCGTTCAACTGCTGCTCTTCAAGATTTCAGGTGGTTGGAAGGGAAAACACTGCGGAGGATCAACCAATGAGCTTTCGATTAATTGCCGCCGATCTTGACGATACGCTGCTTAATAATGAAGCAAAGATCTCCGTCCGAAACCGGCAGGCCATCAGGCAGGCTGTAGACAGGGGAATATTATTTGTTATTGCTACCGGCCGGATGTATAGAACTAGTTTCCCCTTTATAAGAGATCTGGGTCTCGATGGTGATGTCCCGATGATCAATTGCCACGGAGCCCTGGTAAAAATGTCTTCAAGCGAAGAAGTTATTCTCAGGCAACCCCTGGTTATGGAAATGGCTGCTGCCGTTGTCGAGGCGGTTGAAGAAAACGGCTGCTACGCCAGTCTCTTTTCAGATGATCTCATTTATATCAAGGAGGAAGGGGAGCATTCCAGGTTCTACAGGCAGCTGGCCGATGTAAAACTGCAGATAACCGGTGATCTGCAGCGTTTTTTACAGAGCCGGAAGATAATGCCGGACAAAATAAGCGTAATATGCCCGGCTGGCAGTCTTGATAAAATAGCCTCTGTTTTAAAGGTCCGTTTTGGAGACAAGCTGTCCATGCTGCAGGCCCGCCCATTCTTTCTTGACATAACTGATCGAAAAGCTACCAAGGGTCAGGCTCTGCGTTGGCTGGCCGGAATAAATGGTATTAAACAGGAAGAAATACTGGCTTTTGGTGATGGACACAATGATCTGGATATGTTAAGCTACGCCGGTCTTGGCGTGGCCGTTGCCAATGCCAAACCGGAATTACTTGAAATAGCCGACCTGGTTACCGCAGCCAACAGCAGGGATGGTGTTGCGGATGTTATCGAACAGTATATCCTCCATCGCAGCACTTTTAAACAGAATGGTTCCATTGATCACAAGGGAGGCTGATTGCCATTGCTGAAGAAGATGTCATGAGGATTGTGCTGATTACTGGTTTGTCCGGAGCAGGTAAAAGTTTTGCCCTGAACTGTTTTGAAGATCTGGGTTATTACTGTGTTGATAATATGCCGCCTACGTTAATCCCCAAATTTGCCGAACTATTTATCCAATCTGAAAATAAAAAAGTAGCCCTGGTCTGTGATATGCGTGGTGCAGCCTTTTTTGAAGATCTTTTTATTGCTCTTAGGGAACTGGAAACCGGTGGGATCGATTATGAAATCCTTTTTCTTACTGCTGACGATGATGTCCTGATCAGGCGTTTCAAGGAGACGCGCCGCCGTCATCCCCTTGCCGATCTGAGCCTGCCTGAAGCAATTCAAAAAGAACGGGAAGTTTTAAGTGAACTGCGGGGCAGAGCCAACCAGGTTATAGACACATCTTATCTTAAGCCGTGGGAATTGAAAAACCGCATAGTCGAGACCTATGAACCGGGTCAGCGTGATAAAAACATGCAGATCCGAATCATATCTTTCGGTTTTAAGTACGGCCTTCCTATCGATGTTGATCTTGTTTTTGACGTACGCTTTTTACCCAATCCCCATTATGTCGATCATCTTAAGCCGCTTACCGGGGAAGATGAACAGGTCAGATCATATCTCTGGCGATGGCCTGAAACAGTTAAGTATTTTCAGATGGTCAAAGAACTTCTTGATTTTTCCATTCCCTACTATGTCAAAGAGGGTAAAACAAACCTGGTTATTGCCATTGGTTGTACAGGCGGACATCACAGATCAGTTGTCCTGGCCGATGAATTGGGCCACGAGCTTGGGTCTCGTTACAACCTTTTTGTTGAGCACAGGGATATAGATAAAAATTAATCCCGGCGGAGGAATGGGCGCAGGTGTCTTTAACTACACAAATCAAACATGAACTGGTTCGCCAGAAAAATACTCTGCCCTGCTGCAGCTCATGGGAGCTGAAAGCCCTTCTGCTGAGGCGCGGTTATTATACTATAAACAGCGGGACTCACATTTTGAGCATAGCGATCGAAGATAATGCTGTCGCACGGCGGCTTTTTAACCTGCTTCGTGAGGCTGGTGTAGAAGCTCCGCTGATAATCAGACAGCAGGAACGCAGGCTTGGTTTAATCCGTTTTCTGGTTCAGGTACTCGGGAAGGAACAGATCGATGCCCTGCTGATCTATCTGGATTTAAAAGAAGCTGGGCGCCAGATCGGTTTCTACAGGAGAAAAACTGCGCTGCCGAGGCGGCTCTGCTGTCAAAAGGCTTTTTTAAGAGGACTTTTCCTTGCCGGCGGGAGTGTGAGTGTCTCGAAGCGGTCCGGTTACCATCTGGAGTTAAACTGCGGCAGCAGCGAAGATGCCGAAATCTATTGTCGGGCTCTGAAAAGCTTCAACCTTTTTCCCCTGACTAGAAAAAGGAAAAACGATTCTTTTATCTATTTTAAAAATGCAGAAGCTGTTGCCGATTTTTTGCGGATCATCGAAGCAGGAGGAACACTTTTGCAGCTCGAAAGCATGCGTGTTGTAAAAAGTATGCGCAACCGAGTCAACCGCCTTGTGAATTGCGAAACGGCAAATTTGGAAAAGGTGGTTGTATCTGCCCAGCATCAGCTTGAGATAATCGAACAAATTGATCATTTGATTGGGCTTAAGAATCTTCCCCTCCCCCTGCAGGAAGCAGCCATGGCTCGCAGAAGTCACCCTGAAGCATCATTGAAAGAACTTGGCGAGTTATGTGATCCTCCAATCAGTAAATCGGCTGTAAATCACCGTTACCGCCGTCTTGAAAAAATTGCAGAAAAAACAGCTGCCTTTGGCACAAGCAAAAAGCATGCCAGCCGAAAGTAAAAGGGCAGGATTTCTAATTGCCCATGTCGAAATAGAACATCATCAGGACGGCCTTTCAGGCCCTGTCTGCCCGAAAGCCTCACAATCAGCTATGACATTTTATCCGTGGGGAATATCTGTGAACAGGAGAATCAGCGGTGAAACTTGATCATAATCTAAAACTTGAACAGACCCAGAAGCTGATTATTACTCCGGAGCTCAAACTGGCCATTACCCTGCTTCAGTATTCCACCCTTGAACTGCAAGATCACATCCAGGAAGAACTTATCAATAACCCGGTGCTGGAGATTCAGGATAACAGGGAAGAGGAAATAAATGAACCGGCTGATATGAGCGAAGAACCTGAACAGGAAAAGACAAACGATGATGAATTTCCCTGGGAAGAATATTTGCGCGATATGGATATGGATACATCTTTTTCGCGGGGCGGTTTGAAAATAACGAACGAGGAAAGGCCTTCTGTTGAAAACTGTTCCGCAGCCGGGGGCACTATGCTCGAAGATCTGTTGAGCCAGCTGCGCATGCTCTCCCTGAGTGAATGTCAGTACAGAATTACCGCTTTTCTTGCCGGCAACCTTGATCACAAAGGTTATCTGCAGGATGAAATTGAAGATCTTGCCGCGGCCCTTGGTGCACCAGCGAAAGAACTGGAAGAGGCCCTGGCTATATTACAGAAATTGGAACCAACAGGCATCGGGTGCCGAAACCTGCAGGAATGCCTTTTGCTTCAACTTAAAAGAATAGAGAAGGTTCCCGAACAAGCCCTGGAAATTGTTAAGAGATATTTACCGGCAGCTGCGGACGGCCGCTTTGCTTATATTTCTTCTCGCCTTGGCTGCACCGAGGAAGAGGTTGAAGAAGCAGTCTCTCTCATCCGCACTTTGAACCCCAAACCGGGCAGTATCTTTGGCGGAGGGGATGAAACTCGTTATATTGTGCCGGATGTAATTGTTGAAAAAGTCGACGATCGTTATGTGGCCATGGGTAACGATAATAGTGTCCCTCAGCTGACAATCAGTCCTTTTTATCAGCGCATGCTCTCCGGCAGTGCTGCTGATGAAAAATTGACTTCGTTCATCAAAAATAAAATTGAGAGAGCTTACTGGCTGATTCGCAGTATCGAACAGAGACGTCTTACCCTGTTCAGGGTTTCTCAGCAAATTGTTGACATCCAGAGGCCTTTTTTGGATGAAGGTATAAAAAAATTAAAACCGCTAACCCTCAAGGATGTGGCTGTTAATGTGGGAGTACACGAATCTACGGTAAGCAGAGCCACAGCTAATAAATACATCCAAACTCCGCGTGGTCTTTTCCCTCTCAAATTTTTCTTTTCCAGCGGTTTAAGTGGAAGTGAGGGAACGGATTATTCCTCGCACAGTATTAAAAAATATATTCGTGAACTGGTAGATGCTGAAGATCCAGGTAAACCACTCAGCGACCAGCGCCTGGCGGAGATATTCCGAGAAAAGGGTATCAGCATTTCCAGAAGAACAATTGCCAAATACCGGGAGGAAATTTCCATTCCGGCTTCATACAAGAGGCGTCGCAATACGACTGTCGGGAGGAAATAAGAGAAAATGATCAGCAAAAAAAGCATAGAAGATGTCGAGGTCGCGGGAAAAAAAATATTAATGCGGAGCGATTTCAACGTCCCACTGGAGAACGGACGGGTCCGTGATGATAACAGGATCAAAGCAGCCGTGCCAACCATCGAATCCCTGATTAACAGGGGAGCCAGGGTTGTGCTGGCTTCCCATCTGGGACGCCCCGGGGGAGAACCAAAACCGGAACTGAAAATGGATCCGGTTGCTGAAAGACTGGCCTTAATTCTCGGCCGCCCGGTTCATAAAATCAACTCGGTTGTCGGCCCTGAAGTTAAAAAAAGGGTTGCGGAAATGCAAGAAGGAGAAGTTTTGATCCTGGAGAACCTGCGTTTTGAAAAAGGTGAAGAGAAAAATGATCCCGAATTTGCCCGCCAGCTGGCCGAACCCTTTGCTCTCTTTGTCAATGATGCTTTTGGAACCGCTCACCGTGCCCATGCTTCGACAGCAGGAGTGGCATCATATCTGCCAGCAGTAGCCGGTCTACTGATGAAAAAGGAGATTGATGAGCTGAGCCGTTGTTTGAACGACCCGGTGCGCCCGCTGACGGCAATCATTGGCGGAGCCAAGGTTTCAGACAAGCTTAATGTAATCCGCCGTTTTCTGGATCTGGCCGACAACCTCCTGCTTGGAGGTGGTATGGCCAATACTTTTCTCGTGGCCGACGGTTTTATCCTGGGTGATTCTTTTTACGAGGAAGAAATGGTTGAAGAGGCAGCTGATCTTCTTGATGAGAGCGAAGAAAGCGGGTGCTGTTTACTTCTACCTGTTGATCTGGCTGTGACGGAAGAGCTCAGGCCTGGTTCTCCCTTCAAGAATTTAAGCCCTGAAAAGGTGGAAAAAGGAGGCAAAGCAGTTGATATCGGCCCGGAAACCGTTGCTCTTTTTGCTGACATCATTGCCGACGCAGCTATGATCGTCTGGAATGGTCCGCTGGGAGTATTTGAAATGCCACCTTTTGACAGCGGCACGGCTGGTGTGGCTGCCGCGGTAGCCGGCAGTGAAGCTTATTCAGTAGTCGGAGGGGGAGATCTGGTTGCTGCCCTGGAGGGACTGGGATTGACTGAAAAAATAAGTTTTATATCCACCGGCGGCGGGGCCACTTTGGAATTCTGGGAAGGAAAAGAACTGCCGGGAATTGCGGTATTACAGGATAAATAAGGACCGTAATGATGCCGGCTTAACAAAACCGGGGGGAGTAATCATGAAACTGATTATTGCTGCGAACTGGAAAATGCATAAGACAGCGGCCGAAACGGCTGCTTTTTGTCATGATTTTTGCCGTAACCTTGAAAATTACAAAGAAATTGATATTTTGCTTTGCCCTCCCTTTACTGCCCTGGCGGCTGCGGCGGAAGCCCTGTCCGGTACAGCGGTAAAGTTGGGAGCGCAGAATATGTACTGGGAAAGTGAGGGAGCATTTACGGGAGAAATATCTGCTCCCATGCTCCTCGAACATCGGGTTGAGTATGTGATCATTGGGCACTCTGAAAGGCGGCATTTAATGGGTGAAGCTGACAGCCATGTTCACAAAAAGATGCAAGCTGCGTTAAATAGTGGTCTCAGGCCGATTCTTTGCGTTGGTGAAACGGAAGAAGAAAGAGAGCGGCAGGCTACTGCTGCAGTGCTGGAACGTCAGATCAAAGGAGCCCTGGAAGACTTGAGTCCTGATGAAACGGAAAACCTGGTCATTGCCTATGAGCCGGTCTGGGCTATCGGTTCCGGCCGGGCAGCCTCTGCCGAAGATGCGGAAGAGGCTGCTCTCCTGATCCGGGAAATGGTTGCAAAATTGCTGGGGGAAAGATCTGCAGCGGGACTGCGGATCCAGTACGGAGGCAGTGTTAAAGACAGCAACATCGGTTCCTTTGTCAAAAAACCTTCCATTGATGGTGCCCTGGTTGGCGGGGCCAGTCTGCAGGTAGAATCATTCAGGGCGCTCATCAGTGCTGCCGGCGATTCTTTAACCCAGAAGGATTGATCTAACTTTATAAATAAAGGGCAGTCTCAATCACCACAGAATTGAAGAGCATAGATGGGGAGTGATTATAAATGGATGAAGAGATCAGGACAATCAGGGCAAGGGAGATCCTTGACTCGAGGGGTAACCCTACCCTGGAGGTTGAACTTGCTCTGGCGGGGGGCTGGAAAGGAGTCGCCGCGGTGCCCTCGGGTGCATCGACGGGTATATTTGAGGCGATTGAGCTACGTGATAATGATGATCAACGTTACGGAGGTAAAGGAGTCCTCACTGCCGTCCAGCATGTGAACGAAATTCTGGCCCCGGAGCTTTGTGGCCTCAGTGTTCTCTACCAGGAAGATCTGGATCGCTTGATGATTGAGCTGGATGGGACTGAGAACAAATCGCGGCTGGGTGCCAATGCTATCCTTGGTGTTTCGCTGGCGGCGGCGCGAGCCGGAGCGGCGATGCTTGATCTTTCCTTGTACCGTTACCTGGGCGGCCTGACAGCTTCGATCCTTCCGGTGCCGTTTATGAATATTCTGAACGGAGGCAGCCATGCCGATAATAATATGGATATTCAGGAATTTATGATTGTGCCCCACGGTGCAGATAGTTTCAGCCGTGCCCTGCAAATGGGAGTGGAGGTATTTCAACAGCTGAAAAAGATTTTACGGAATAATGGTTTCAACACCAATGTTGGTGACGAAGGAGGTTTTGCTCCGAACCTCGATTCGAGCGAAGCTGCACTCGGATTGATCCTGGAAGCAATCGATTCTGCTGGTTACAAAGCGGGCAAAGATATTTCACTGGCCCTGGATGCTGCAGCGAGCGAATTTTTTAAAGATGGTTTTTACCGCATCGAGGGCAGAACCTCTGAAGCCGAAGAGCTCATTGATTATTACAAGATCCTAGTCGAAAAATACCCTCTGATCTGCATCGAAGATGGGTTGAGCGAAGAAGACTGGCCAGGCTGGAGGAAGATGACCGAAAAAATGGGTGACCGGATCATGCTCGTCGGGGACGATCTATTTGTTACCAATCCTGTGCGTTTTCGCCGTGGAATTGAATCGGGGACTGCCAATGCCATTCTGATTAAGCTGAATCAGATCGGCACACTTAGTGAAACACTGGATACTATAGCCCTGGCGGGACGCTTCGGTTATAGCCGGATGATTTCTCACCGATCGGGGGAAACGGCGGATACTTTTATTGCCGATTTGGCCGTTGGAACCGGAGCGGGAATGATCAAAACCGGTGCCCCGTCACGGGTGGATCGGGTGGCCAAATACAATCGCCTGCTCCGGATTGAAGAAGATCTGGGACAGGCAGCAAGGTATGCCGGCATGGAGTTCGAAAGCTTCAAGTCATAATAACAGACAGCCGTCTTAGCGGAGCTGGTAAAAACAGGAATAATATTGGCCAATAAAAATAACTGTTTGTCAAAGCACGGGATCTATGTTAAAATAAGGGCTGTTCGCTAGTCAGTAATTGTTTTTGGAGGTTAAAAGAAAATGATCGGGACATTGATAACCATAATTTACCTTATTATATGCATCGCGCTGATTAGCATTGTGCTTTTGCAGTCCGGCCGCAGCGCCGGTCTTGGTGCAATAGCGGGCGGTGCCCAGTCTCTGGTTGGTAAAAAGAAAGGGCTGGACGAGAAGCTGAGTAAAGTAACCACGTATGTGGCCGTTGCTTTCATGCTCTTTACTATTTTGCTGGTAGTTATTAACTAACAGCAGTGTTTTGAAAAATATTATTGACGGCAGGGGAGCCGGTTGTATCCCCTGCCTTTTATTTTATCCGGGAAGGATTTATAATGATAGCGAACAATAATTTAGACAGGCAGTAAAATATATGCCGTACGAAAGGCGTGGGCTTAATAATTGGAAAAGAGAAGCAATACAATGAAAGAGATTCAGAATAAAATTGAAAAAATATTAAAAGATCATAAAAAAAATGCCCTTACCGAAAGAGATCTCCTATCAGCCCTTGGACTGCAGAGCCAGGATAAAAAAATTTTGGTTGATGAATTAAAGAAAATGGAGAATGACGGAAGGCTGGTAAAAACCGCCCGCGGCCGGTATGGATTGCCCGAGCGCCTCAACTACCTGGCGGGAATCCTGCAGGGTAACAAACGGGGTTTTGCTTTCCTACGTCCGGATCAAAAGAGCGAAGATGTATTTATAAGTGCCGATAACCTGAAGGGCGCTGCGCATGGTGACCGCGTCATGGTTCGCCTTGAAAACAGGAAAAGAAGCAAAAAGCGCCGTGAAGGGACGGTAATAGGCATTCTTAAACGAGGCAGCAATCGTCTCGTGGGTACTCTACACCGCGACAAGAATAATTACTATGTTATTCCTGATGATCGGCGCTTCCCCGGGCCGGTCGTAGTACCCTTTAAAAAAGTAAAAGGCCCTGAAGTGGGCGACAAGGTTGTAGTGGAGATTGAAAAGTGGGGGCAGGGAACTAAACCGTCCAGGGGGAAAATTGTCGAGCATTTCGGACCAGCCGGTAGCCGACTGACTGAGAAACTTGCTTTTTTCCACAAGTATGAGCTGCCCGGTGATTTTCCTCCCGCTGTTTTAAAAGCATTGGACCAGCTTTCGGGTGAAGACGAAGTCACCGAAGCTTTATCGGCGGAAGGACGTGAAGATCTACGCGACCTGAAAATGGTCACGATAGATGACGAGATGGCCCGTGATTTTGACGATGCCGTATCTTTACAAAAGCTCCCCGGGGGGCGTTGGCAGCTGGGGGTTCACATTGCCGATGTTTCTCACTATGTGAGGGAAGGCAAACCTATCGACCGGGAAGCTTTTAAAAGAGGGACCAGTATTTACCTGGCGGAACGGGTTATTCATATGCTGCCGCCTGCACTTTCAGAAAACCTTTGTAGTTTGCAGGCAAACAGAGATCGTCTTGCCGTCAGTGTGATTATGGATATTGATGATCGGGGGGAGATGACAGGGGCTAGCTTTGCCCCCAGCCTGATCAAGGTAACCGAGCGATTAACATACCAGCAGGTTGAAGCATATTTAAAAGGGCAACAGGAAAAGCCTGTGTTTAAAGATGAGTCGCTGAAAGTGATGCTGGACAATATGTCAACCCTGGCGGAAGTGCTGCGCCGACGGCGCATGAAACGGGGAGCGCTGGATCTTGATCTTCCCGAAGCGAGAATTGAAGTTGACGAAGAAGGAGTACCCGTGACCATTGAAAAACGGGTGATGGGGCGTTCCGAATCACTGATCGAAGAATTTATGATTTACTGTAATGAAGCAGTAGCGAGCTATCTGGCCGGGGAAAAACGTCCCTGTATATTCCGGGTGCATGCTATTCCCGCCGAGGAAAAATTGGCCCAGCTCCGTGAAACCCTGACCATGATGGGCATCGGGGCGCTGTCCAACATAAAGATTCTGAAGCCGAAGCATTTGAACGGCCTCCTGGAGCAGACCAGGGGAGAACGGACGGAAAAATTAGTCCGCTACCTTGTGCTGCGTTCACTGCCGCAGGCCATGTACAGTGCTGAGAATGAAGGACATTTTGGTCTTGCTTCCGAGTATTACTGTCACTTTACATCGCCTATCCGGCGCTATCCTGACCTGGTGGTACACCGTATTCTCAAGCAGCAGCTATCTCCACATGGGCTGTCCAGTGAAAGAATCAAACGCCTGCAGGCCAGGCTGCCCGAAGTATCTTTGCATTCATCAGAGAGAGAACGAGCCGCAGTGGAAGCTGAAAGAGCGGATGAAGAGATTAAAAAAGCGCAGTACATGGAACAAAAAATCGGTGAAGTCTATTCCGGCATTATCAACGGAGTGACCAACTTCGGCCTTTTTGTCGAACTTGACAACACCATAGAAGGCATGATCCCGGTCGTCGAACTGGATGACGACTATTATGTTTATAATGAAAAGGCCGCTTCACTAATCGGCGAGAGAAAACGAAAAACCTACCGCCTGGGAGATGCTACTAAAGTGCGTGTAATCAGGGCCAGTCGGGAAGAAGGGCAGGTTACCTTTGCCCCTGCAGAATAAAAATGTGTCGCAGGGACTGAGGTTTTGGCACTTCCATTTTTCCCATCTTCGCGATGGGGTTGAAATATTAACCAAGTTTTATTATCGTTGTATTCTTTTCAGAACAATTACAGGGAGGCAGGATGATGGATATTTTCAAGGTATTGGAAGAGCGACATAGTGTCAGGAAATATCAAACCGACCCGGTACCGGTTGAGAAATTAAAGCGTGTCCTGGATGCAGCCCGGATCGCCCCATCATGGAAAAATTTGCAGTGCTGGCGGTTTATTATTGTCAGAGAACCTGAATTGAAAAAGCAGCTGGCTGAAAGCATGCCCACGACAAACCCTGCCCGGACGGCTGTCGGTAAAACAGCCCCTGTAGTAGCCGTCCTCTGTGCTGCTCCGTCGCAGTCGGGTAAACAGGACGGCAAAGATTATTACATGCTCGATGCCGGTCTGGCCATGCAGCAGCTAATGCTGGCTGCGCATGCCGAAGGCCTGGGTACATGCTGGGTGGGGTTTTTTGAGGAAGAAAAAGTGAAGAAAGTTTGCGGCATTCCGGAAGATTATCGCGTAGTGGCCCTGACACCGCTGGGTTACCCGGCAGTTAAGCCTTCTGCACGACCACGCAAAGAGCTTGCGGAAATAACATTTGCCGAAAAATGGGGCCGGCAATTTGAAATCAAGTAAATGCAGTGATAAAGTCCTTTGGATCTGAAAATATTGGAGAATAGAACGGCATGAGTAAAATTATCAGCACCAACCGCAAAGCACGGCATGATTACCATATAGAAGAGACCTGCGAAGCCGGAATTGTCCTTACAGGAACTGAAGTCAAATCCGTTCGCAACAGCCGGGTTAACCTGAAGGATAGCTATGCCAGAGTTGAAAATGGAGAACTTTTCCTGTATAATATGCACATAAGCCCATATGAACCGGGCAACCGTTTCAACCATGATCCTCTCCGGGTGCGCAAGCTTCTAATGCACCGGATCGAGATTAACCGGATGGCCGGAAAAATAAAAGAAAAGGGCTACGCTTTGATCCCTCTCAGGATCTACCTGAGTGGGGGCCTGATCAAAATTGAGCTTGGCCTGGCCCGCGGTAAAAAGCTTTACGATAAGCGGCGCGACATTGCCGAACGGGACAGCAAGCGGGAGATGGAAAGAGCATTCCGCGAAAAACAGCGGGAAGGTTAACCAAGGGGGCGTAAGGATTCGACGGGGGTTGTAGATGCAGGAGTGGCAGGTCCAGGACCATGGCCTGGTAAAAACATGGAACGGCTATAAACGCCAAACCTAAATTAGCTCTCGCTGCTTAATCTAAAGTAGCGCATCCCTTCTTTCCCCGGCCGGGGGAAAGATACGGGGTGACACTAATCCGGTCTACTGCTTGAGGGGCCGCCCGGCCGCTAAAGCGGGAATTTTAAGCGGGCTGGTGCTGAGGGATCTTGCTCCGGGGAGCCCGAGGCGCGAGAAACAAAACCGGGACTAAGCTTGTAGAAACTCCTGTTGCTGGATCTTCGGACGCGGGTTCGATTCCCGCCGCCTCCACCAATTGAAGTGTTAAAATGCGCGAACCGCAATAGGTTCGCGCTTTGCTGTACTGTAGGATGGATTGAAAAATGTCACGGATGTGTCACGGACTATTAAGCCATACTGAAGGTTTTCTTGTAGGATGCACTCATCCATATTAACACGTCTATCACTTGACTATCATTACCATTATTTATAATATAGGGTTAGTTTACAGAATAGATTTAAAAATACATGTCAACTGGACTATTATGATCTCCAAGTTTGGAAACATACCGTGTCGAATATTCTTAGATTCGTCCATTCTGCAGGCCCTCCAGGATTACGGAGCTTTCCTGTATGAGAATGAACCTTTGCCTAAAGGCGATCCTATATATCGCGACCCAAAGGGCATCGCAAAGCTTGAGGCGTTGCGGCACATCATTCAGGTTTCTGAACGTGCGCCGTTCCAGTTTGCTCTCTCAAGGAACAGTTTTGTTGAAGTGCAAGCAAAGAGAGACACTCAATACCTTCAGTTGGCTTATGATGTTTACGACTACTGGTTAAATTGTCTTGAAGAATCCGGAGAGCCATGCGTAGATCAGACAAAACTTTTTGCCATCGACTCAACTTCTTATGGTTATCTTGGTGACGGTGACAGGTTACTGCTTAAAGATGCGCTTGCGCTGGAATGTGATACGTTTCTAACTATGGAAAACAAGCTCCCAAAGAACTCTGCTCAAATCGAACGAACTCTGGGTATTCGAGTGTTATCGCCGATTGGGATGTGGGAGTATCTACAACCTTGGGCGGCATTGTTTTACTAAATGGGATTGCTAAAGCGCGGTTACAATATAGGGCACTGCATGCCAGCGCTGCATTGAAACATCAAGCTAATAAATCAAAGGACTGAATACTCATGGCAAATAACAATAATAACGGCAAATCACTGGAATCCTGGCTTTGGGATGCTGCGTGCAGCATTCGCGGAGCGCAAGACGCACCGAAATATAAAGATTTTATCCTTCCACTGGTATTTACGAAGCGACTATGTGACGTATTCGATGACGAATTGAACCGTATCGCGGATAAGGTCGGATCACGTGAGAAGGCGTTCAAATTGGTCAAACGAGACCAGAAGCTTGTCCGCTTTTATCTCCCACTACAGCCGGATAATTCAGATGATGAAGTTTGGTCTGTCATTCGAAAGCTCTCAACGAAGATTGGCGAGCAGGTTACGACCTATCTGCGTGAGATAGCCAAGGCTAACCCTCTTCTACAGGGCATCATCGACCGGATTGATTTTAACGCGACCACACACGGTCAGCGCGACATAGGTGATGACCGCCTCTCCAACCTGATTGAGAAGGTGTCGGAGAAACGCCTTGGTCTCAATGACGTGGAGCCAGATATTATTGGCCGCAGCTACGAGTACCTAATTCGTAAGTTTGCCGAAGGATCGGGTCAGTCAGCGGGTGAGTTCTATACGCCCAAGGAAGTAGGCATGGTTATGGCTAAGATCATGGACCCTGAGCCAGGCATGACGGTCTATGACCCCTGCTGTGGTTCGGCGGGACTCCTTATTAAATGCCAAATCGCTCTACACGAGAAGATGGCCTCTTTAGAAAATCAAAAGTTTGCTCCGCTCCAGCTCTTTGGGCAGGAATATATCGGCAACACCTGGGCCATGGCAAATATGAATATGATCATCCACGATATGGAGGGGTGGATTGAGATTGGAGACACATTCCGTAACCCTAAGTTCCGTAAGGGTGGCCGCCTCCAAACCTTCGATCGGGTTGTCGCCAATCCCATGTGGAATCAGGACTGGTTCACCGAGCAGGACTATGACAATGACGAATTCGGCCGGTTTCCTCAAGGCGCGGGATTTCCCGGTAAGCAGTCGGCTGACTGGGGTTGGGGCCAGCACATGGCCGCCTCGCTGAACGAAAAGGGTCGTGCTGCTATCGTAATCGATACCGGGGCTGCCTCACGTGGGTCAGGTAACGTGAATAAAAATAAGGAGAAGGAAGTCCGCAAGTGGTTTGTGGAGCAGGATCTCATTGAAGGCGTGGTTTACTTGGCCGAGAACATGTTCTATAATACCTCTGCACCGGGTATCCTACTCTTCCTGAACAGGTCTAAAACAGCAGAACAGCAGGGTAAGATGTTGCTCGTAAACGCCAGCAAGGTTTTCGCAAAGGGTGACCCAAAGAACTACCTG
Organism: uncultured Syntrophomonadaceae bacterium; assembly: GCA_964506505.1. Taxonomy (GTDB): domain Bacteria; phylum Bacillota; class Dethiobacteria; order DTU022; family DTU022; genus M55B129. The sequence continues at coordinate 4,340 of CAZDKY010000035.1, read as the reverse complement.
CCAGGTGACGGTATCGAACGAATCGTATCCACGTTGCAGGAGTGGCGCGAGGAAGATAAGTTCAGCCGGATCGTCACGAAGGAAGAGATCGTTCTTACAGACTACAATATCTCGCCTTCCCGGCACATCAGTGTCAGTGATGCCGAGGAATATCGCCCGATTACTGAGATTGTAGATGAGATTGATATGCTGGAGGCTGAGATAGCGGAGACGAGTGCCTTGTTGAAAAATGTTCTTAAGAAAATGGGAGCCTGAGATGATTGATTGGAAGATTACACCATTCAGCGAATGCATAGTGCGCCATGAAGTTAAGCGTCAAAACCAGATTAACAACTCAGAGATTCAAGCTGTGGGGCGCTTCCCTGTTATAGACCAAGGGCAGTCTTTTATTGCAGGATACACTAATGACGAAGAGAGGGTTATTTATAATGGCCTTCCCTATATCATTTTCGGGGATCATACAAGGTGTTTTAAATTCGTGGATTTTCCGTTTGTGCTCGGCGCAGATGGCACAAAAGTGCTAAAACCTGATGAAGCGCGTTTTGATTCCAAGTTTTTCTATTTCGCCCTTATAAATCAGAAAATTCCTAGTCGCGGTTACAACCGCCATTTCAAGCTCTTAAAGGAAAGTTCAGTTCCGCATCCAGCTGACACATGGGAACAAAAGAAAATTGCATCGCTATTAACATTAGTTCAGCGCGCCATCGAGCAGCAGGAACGACTGATTGCTTTGACAACTGAGCTCAAGAAGGCACTCATGCATAAGCTCTTTACCGATGGAAGGCGTGGTGAGAAGCAGAAACAGACCGAGATCGGACCCGTGCCAGAGAGTTGGAAAGTAATACCATTAGGAAGTTTGCTCAAAATGGCACAATACGGATTGTCGGTAAAAGGGTCTGCGGCAGGTAGTTACCCAATGCTCCGCATGACAAATCAGATTAATGGCCAGATAGTACCCAACGACCTCAAGTGGGTTGAGATTAGTGAGGCGGACTTCAATAAGTTTTCAGTTAAGCGAGGAGATGTACTGTTTAACCGCACTAATAGTTATGACTTAGTTGGTAGGACAGCGATATTTGATTTAGATGGGGAGTATGCATTTGCCTCCTACTTGATAAGACTTCGAGTTGATCATGATATGTTGGACTCGTTCTTTCTTAACCACTACTTAAACTGCGATGAGACGCAGCAGCGTCTAAAAAGCATTGCAACTCGTGCAGTCAGCCAGAGTAATATAAGTGCAACCCGACTCAAGAGTTTTATGATTCCACTGCCTTCGTTGGAAGAGCAGGATGAGGTTATATCCACACTTAACATTGTAGATAAGAAAATTGCAGAGCATAAGCAGTTTGCCTATGCTTTACAGTGTTTGTTTCAAACACTGCTCCACCAACTGATGACCGCCCAAATACGGGTCAAAGACCTGGACCTGACTGAGTTGGGCTATGAACCGATTGCTACAGGATAGGAGGATGTTATGTAATGCCAACGCCCGGTGAATACAAGACGGTACAGCGCCCCATCATTGAGTATACAAAAACAATGGAGTGGAATTACGTCTCCCGAGCTGAGGCTGAGGTCCGGCGTGGTTTCAACCAAGAGGGTGTTACTCCTGCTGAACGCGCAGCGAAAGCATCACTTTATTTTGATGACCTCCTTTTCCAGAAGGTCAAGGACTTCAATCCCAAGTATGTGGAAGCCGAGGGCGCTTTGGTCGGACAACTTCGGCGCCTTCAAGCAAACATATTCGGCAATAGGGAGGCTCTCGGGTTGCTTCGCAACTCCGGAACCTTTTACTGTCCCGAAGAGAACCGCGAACTGGATCTTAAACTGATCGACTATGATGTAATAAAGAATAATGTATTTGAGGTTACCGAAGAATACTACATCCATAACGGAGTTTACGGCAACCGTGAGGACGTGGTATTTTTTATCAACGGCATCCCGGTTCTTGTAATAGAGTGTAAAAATGCGAATAGAGATGAGGCTATTGCACTCGGTGTGGACCAGATCCGCCGCTATCACGAGGAGACCCCTGAGTTGTTCGTGCCGCAGATGGTATTCACAGCAACCGAGTCCATAGGGTTCTCCTATGGCGTCACCTGGAATACCGTCCGCCGTAATATCTTCAACTGGAAACACGAACAGGTCGGCCAACTTGAACAAAAGATTAAGACTTTCTGCGACCGACGTCATGTCCTTGACCTCTTGAAACACTTTATTGTCTTTGCGGAAAAGGACGAGGAACTTAATAAATATGTTCTGCAGCAGCACCAGACCACGGCGGTGGAAAGGGTAATCGAACGATGTCATGATGCTGATCGTTCCCGTGGCCTGATCTGGCATACCCAGGGTAGCGGAAAAACTTTCACGATGATAAAGGCTGCCGAAATGCTGTTCAAGGCCCCGGCTAGCGAGAAGCCGACCATTCTTTTAATGATTGATCGCAATGAGCTCGAGGACCAGATGCTTAAGAATCTAGCAGCGCTAGGCCTTGGCAACGTAGAACACGCAGGTAGCATCAAGGATCTGGTCAAGCTTCTTAAGGATGACTACCGGGGGATCGTCGTCACGACTATCCATAAGTTCCGTGATATGCCTGAGAATGTTAACCAGAGGACCAATATTTACGTGATGCTAGACGAGGCACACCGCACGACGGGTGGAGATCTTGGCAATTTCTTGATGGCGGGGCTTCCCAACGCAACATATATCGGCTTCACAGGAACGCCAATAGATAAGACGGCCTACGGTAAGGGCACCTTTAAAACCTTTGGGGTGGATGATGAGGACGGTTACCTGCACAAGTATTCAATCCAGGAGAGCATAGCGGATGGTACAACACTGCCCCTTTTCTATAATATTGCGCCAAACGAAATCTTGGCTAGCCATGAGTTAATGGAAGAGGAGTTTTGGTCCCTGGCGGAGACTGAGGGCATCGCCGACATTGTCGAGCTGAATAAAATTCTCGACCGGGCGGTGAACCTGAAGAATTTCCTTAAGGGTGATGAACGTGTGGATAAAATAGCCAGATACGTGGCCAAACACTATCTACAAAACGTTGAACCTTTGGGTTATAAGGCCTTTTTAGTTGCTGTAGATCGGCCTGCCTGTGCCAAGTATAAAGCGGCGCTTGATAAATATCTGAAGCCGGAGTACTCTGTAGTCGTCTATACGGGTAAACACAATGACTCAGCAGAGCTAAAGGCTCATCACATTGATGATAAAGCAGAAAAGCAGATAAGGAAGGATTTTAAACGGTTTGGCAGTGAACCTAAAATCCTGATTATCACCGAGAAGCTCCTGACCGGGTTCGACGCTCCCATTCTTTACGCTATGTATCTGGACAAACCTATGCGCGATCACACCCTACTTCAGGCCATTGCGCGGGTGAACCGACCTTACGAGAATGAGGCTGTGGAGATGGTTAAGCCGCACGGCTTTGTGCTCGACTTTGTAGGCATATTCGATAAGCTGGAGAAAGCTCTGGCCTTCGATAGCGATGAGGTCAATGCTATTGTCAAGGACCTGCAGCTCCTCAAAGTGTTATTTAAAAATAAGATGGAGCAGAAGGCCCCGCAGTATCTGGAGATGATTAAGCGTGGATTCGACGATAGGGATGTCAATGACCTAATTGAACACTTCCGGGACAAGGAGCGGCGTAAGGAGTTTTTTAAGGAATTCAAGGAGATCGAGATGCTCTATGAGATTATCTCGCCTGACAAGTTCTTAAGGTCCTTCATTGAAGACTATGCCACGCTTGCTGCTATCTATGATTTGGTTCGTAAAGCTTACACTAAAACGGTATATGTTGACCGGGCATTTCAGAAAAAAACAAATGAACTGGTGCAGCAGCATATAGGGACCAGCTATATCGAGCCGGTCTCTGATTTTATGGAAATTAATGAAGATACCGTGGACTATATAGTTGATAAAAATGGTGGTGATAGTACGAAGGTCATTAACCTGATTAAGAGTATCGAAAAGGTCGCTGAGGAAAACAGCGACGACCCCTTCCTGATTGCCATGGCGGAGCGGGCTAAGGCAGTGCAGGAAAACTATGAAGATCGGCAGGTCAGTACTCAGGATGCGCTCAACGAATTGTTTGGTGAGATTGATAAGAATGAGAAACGGAAAAAACAACAGGCTGAGAAGGGTTTCGATGGATTGACGTTTTTCGTGTATCAGTTACTGATTGATGCGGGGATAAAGTCTGCTGAAGCAGTCAGCGGAAAGATTAAGGCTGCCTTTGTAGGCCATCCAAACTGGCAGACAAGTGAGGCAGAGTTGCGCGAGTTGCGCAAGGAGGTTGCTTTCGCAGTTTACGCAGAGGTGGACGA
>CAZDKY010000034.1:0-18550 GCA_964506505.1 uncultured Syntrophomonadaceae bacterium | reverse complement strand
GCTTTAGTTCGCGCTGCCGGCAGTGTTTGGCCCTCTTTCTGCCGGAAACTTTTTTCAACCGGCAGTCAATAATTGCGAAGCCTATCTTAACTATCCACTAAGCTCACCACCGGATTGCTCTTTGAATCAGATGAACTATTTCGGTATCAAATAAATACGGCCATAAAAAAGGTTATGAGCAGCAGATCCGGTACCTGGTAACCCTTTGCTGAAGGAAAAAGATAAAGCCTCCTGCATAACACATATGCGCATCAGGCTTTGCAAGAAACGAGAGGAGCACAGGATTTCAGAATGACTGCGGCAGTTGTCTGAGCGAGCGGCAGGCGGGCGAGTTCTGACGCAGCCTGAAAATCCGAGCACCTTCAATACTTTGATACAAAGCCAGCGTGTCTGTGTTATGCAGGAGGATATATTATATCCTTTGACCGGGTATATGTTCTTAAAATACAGGAAGAGATTTAAACACTGCCCTGGTAGAAGAAGGGTTTGACTCTCATAATGAGGTGGACGAGGATTTTGAGATTTGAGCAAGCGGCTATATTTGCTGGTAAGCGGTTTGTGGAAGGTCTGAAGAAGTGTGAGAGAAGGGAGTAGTTAAAAGATGTTAAGGCTAAGGCTGTGCAGAAAAGCCTGTGATGTGGTAAGATTTAATAAGCTAAAATGGAAGGGTTGAACAAACTTTTGACAGTTAAAAGGATAGCTGTCCTCGGGTCTACAGGCTCAATCGGCCGGCAGACCCTGGAGGTAATTGAAATGCTGGGCCCGCAATACAGGATCATCGCTCTGACAGCGGGCAGCAACGACAGCTTGCTGGCGGAGCAGGTCATTAAATTCCGACCAAAGCTGGCTGTTTTAAGCAATGAAGAAGCTGCAGGCAGGCTTTCAAAAGTGTTAAATGGTACCGGTTGTCAGGTGAAGTCCGGTGATCAGGGCCAGGAAATAGCTGCAACAATTGATGAAGCGGACCTTGTGGTGATGGCCCAGGTGGGTTTCAGTGGTTTCAAACCGCTGGTGGCAGCGTTGAAGAAAGGAAAGAAGGTTGCCCTGGCCAACAAGGAATCACTGGTTATCGGTGGGGAAATATTAAATAAAATGGGTCTTCTGGATAGAACAAAATTATATCCAATCGACAGCGAACATTCGGCAATCTGGCAGTGCCTCCACAGCGGCAGAAAAGAAGAAGTAGATAAGATTTACCTGACTGCATCGGGAGGCCCCTTTTATGGAAAAACAAGAAAAGAGCTCAGCCATGTCACGGCAAAAGAAGCGCTAAAACACCCTAACTGGAATATGGGAGGCAAAATAACTATTGATTCAGCGACTATGATGAATAAAGGTCTTGAAATTATTGAAGCGATGTGGCTTTTTGATTTGCGCCTTGACCAGATAGAGGTAGTTATCCACCGGCAAAGCATTGTGCATTCTATGGTAAAATATAAAGACGGTTCAGTTATCGCTCAGCTAGGCAGGCCGGATATGCACATGCCAATTCAGTATGCACTGACTTATCCGGAACGTCTTGAGAGTAAGTTTGAAAATTTTGATCCCTTTGATCTTGTTCTTGATTTCAAGAAGCCTGACCGGGAAAATTTCCCCTGCCTGGATCTGGCCTGCAGGGCGATAAAAGAAGGCGGGACAATGCCTGCCGTAATGAACGGAGCAAATGAAGAGGCAGTAAGAAGCTTCCTGACCGGTGTAATAGGTTTTAACAACATAGCAGAAGTGATCGAAACAATAATGAACAAGCACAGGCCTATGTCCGATCCCATTTTGCAAGATGTAGTTGCCACGGACCGTTGGGCCAGGCGGGAAGCCAAATTATATATAACCGCCTTAGAGAGAAGGATAAACTAAAATGCAGACATTAATAGCCTCAATATTCGTTTTCGGTATACTGATCATTGTCCACGAGCTGGGACATTATTTCGTAGCCAGATTGACAGGGATTAAAGTTCTTGAACTGGCAATCGGTTTCGGACCAAAAATATTGAGCTGGAGAAAAAATGATATTGACTATTCCCTGCGAGTGGTACCCCTTGGTGGTTTTTGCCGTATGCTTGGTGAGAACCCAGATGAAGATTCAGATCCGGACAGTTTTAGTCGTAAACCTCCTTTAAGCAGGGCATTAGTTTTGGTCGCTGGAGCGATGATGAACCTAGTTCTGGCCGTTGTTGTCTTTTTTGTTATCTTTTTCTTCCTGGTCGGTGTTCCTACAGATAGCTCCCAGATTGGTTATATCGTTGAAGAATCACCGGCAGAAGCTGTAGGATTAGAATCCGGCGATATTATTAAGTCCATCGACGGAACACCCGTAAGCAAATGGGACGATGTCTTGACAAATATTTCAGCAAAACCGGCCCAGGAAATTGAACTGATTATCGAACGGAATGACAGCAAAAAGCAGATTTACGTAGTCAGCGAGATAAGTCCTGAGGATAACAGGGGAATTATTGGAATAGGACCGCAGATAAAAAAATATAGCTTTATACCATCCCTTCAGATTAGTTTGGAGCGTTTTGCATTGATAATAAATTCAATTTATCAGGTGCTTACAGGCCAGGCCCCTCTGGACGTGACTGGACCGGTGGGTATAGTTTACGTAATCGGTGAAGTGGCCCAAACCGGTTTTGTTAATCTTTTAATGCTAACCGGGTTGATCAGCATCAGTCTTGGGATAATGAACCTGCTGCCCATTCCTGCCCTGGATGGCGGAAGACTCTTTTTCCTGCTGGTGGAGGTTTTAAGGGGAAAACGTATTGACCCGGAGAAAGAGGGTTTTATTCACTTTATCGGCTTTGCCATGTTGATTATTTTAATCCTATTTATAACTTATCAGGATCTTCTGCGCTTTGACATTTTGCCCGGGAAGTAAAAGGTGATTTATGGAAACTATCTTACGAAGAAATACACGAGCGGTTAAAATCGGAACGGTGACAATAGGTGGAGGCCACGCTGTGGCCATTCAATCAATGACCAACACACGGACCACCTCACTGACTGAGACTGAAAGCCAGATCAAGGAGCTGGCAGAAGCAGGCTGTGAGCTGGTCAGGCTGGCTATACCGGACCGTGAATCGGTTGACGCCTTTGCAAAGCTGGCTTCAAAAAGTTCAGTACCCCTAATTGCCGACATTCACTTTGATGCCGAACTGGCCCACATGGTTCTTGACAGTGGAGCAGCCAAAATCAGAATAAACCCCGGGAACATTGGCGGCCCCAGAAAACTGGAAAGCATTGCCGAACACGCCGGGAAGCTGTCCATTCCTATAAGGATTGGGGTGAACGCAGGCTCGATGGAAAAGAGCCTTTTGAAAAAATATGGCGGCGCAACAGCCGACGCTCTTGTGGAATCGGCTCTCGGTTATCTGGAGGTGCTTGAAAGTTGCGGTTTTTTTGATACGGTTGTTTCTTTAAAAGCTTCTGATGTGTACACAACTATCAGGGCTTGCCGGATTTTTGCCGGTAAAAACAATTATCCACTGCATACCGGGATAACGGAAGCCGGCCCTTCATATTCCGGGTTAATTAAAGGTTCTATAGGCGTAGGCGCTCTGCTGGCAGATGGTATCGGTGATACTGTGCGGATTTCACTCACCGCACCGCCAGTTGAAGAAGTGAGAGCAGCCCAGCATATTCTGCAAGCGCTTGGTTTAAGACATTTCCACCCCGATATAATTTCATGTCCCACCTGCGGTCGCTGCAGCATTGATCTTCTATCCCTGGTTAATGAAGTAGAGAAATTGCTTAGAAATTATCATCTTCCTTTGAAGATAGCGGTAATGGGTTGTATGGTTAATGGTCCTGGAGAAGCTCGTGAAGCTGATATCGGCATTTCAGCCGGTCAAAAACACGGTATTGTCTTCCGTCACGGAGAGGTTATTCGCACAGTGGATTTGAACGATCTGCTGCCATCCCTGAAAGAAGAACTGGATCTTGAAGCCCGATATCACGGAAACAACGGTCAGGAGGAATAAATTCTTTGAAAGTAACGGCTATTATTCCAGCCTACAATGAAGAAAAAACGATCGGCGATGTTATTAAAACCCTGCAGAATTCAATCCTCATTGACAGAATTATTGTTGTAAGCGACGGTTCTGAAGACGGAACGGTTGAAGCAGCAGCACGATTCCCAGGGGTGGAAATTATTGAACTTCTTATCAACCGCGGCAAAGGAGGAGCGCTAAAAGCAGGCCTCGATTATTGCACGGAAGAAGTGATAATTATTCTTGATGCTGACCTGATCGGTTTAACTCCTTCCCATGTCGAAACACTGTTAAGACCGGTAATAAAAAATCAGGCCATGATGACTGTAGGTATATTTGAAAAAGGACGGATGGCCACCGACATTGCTCAGAAAATGGCTCCCTTTTTATCAGGGCAGCGGGCCCTGCGAAGAGAACTTTTGGAAAACATTTCAGATCTGGATTTATCTCGATTTGGTATTGAAATGGCCCTGCACCAGTATGTAGAAAATAATGGAATTGCCGTAGAAGAAGTCCAGCTTCCCGACCTGTCCCACGTTATGAAAGAAGAAAAACTGGGAATCCTGAGAGGGCTTTCAGCAAGGGCTAAAATGTACTGGGAAATCTTAAGGTTTCTAACCCGTTCCGGTTTTGCAAAGAAACAGTAAAGCGCTTTTATTTCTTGCATGCGCAGTATTTTTGTGGTAAATTAAATAAGGATTGGAGTTGTTTTGTCTTAAGGGTGGGGTTCCCCACTCTTTCATGTTAAAAGGGCTTTTTCAGGCTAATGGAGGCTGCAATGGGTTCGTTAGAAATGATGAAAACAAACTTAATAGAAATGATCGAACCATTCCTGGATAAAATGGGTTTCGAGCTGGTCGATCTGAATTATCTGCCCGGACGCAATGGAAAATTACAGCTTTATATAGATCGTGAAGGTGGGATAACCATTGACCACTGTGAACTGGTTAGCCGGGAAGTGTCTGATTTTATTGATTACCAGGACCCAATCGAACACTCATATACCCTGGAAGTATCTTCTCCAGGTCTGGAAAGACCACTCAGAAAAAAAGAACATTTCAACCGGTATGTTGGAGAAAAGGTCAAACTTCGAACAGCAGAGACAGTTGAAGGCAGAAACAAATTCAGTGGCTCACTGCAGGGGATTGAAGGTAACACTGTGACCGTCATGGTGGAAGACGGCACTGTTTTTAAGATTCCCTTCACGGCAATAAAGAAGGCTAACCTCTGGTTTACCGGACCGGAAAAAAATCAGATTTTAAAAAATAGAAAGAAAGGAGGTAAACGCTGAAAAAAATGAACAAGGAACTTTTTGCTGCCATAGAAATTTTGGAAAAAGAAAAGGGAATCAGCAAGGATGTGCTTTTTGAAGCGCTCGAAGTTGCCCTTATTTCAGCATACAAAAGAAATTTTCAGACTGCACCGGCTGTCAGAGTGATTGTCGATCGCGATACAGGAGAAATACGAGTTTTTTCGCAGTTGAAAGTAGTCGAAGAGGTGAAGTCCGATCAACAGGAGGTAAGCCTTTATGAAGCCAGGGTTTATGACCCGCACTGCCAGATCGGAGATCTTGTCGAAGTGGAGGTTACACCAAAAGAATTCGGGCGGATAGCAGCACAGACGGCAAAACAGGTTGTTATACAGCGAATCAGGGAAGCTGAAAGAGAAATGATCTACGAAAACTTTGTTGACCGCACTGAGGAAGTAATAACCGGTCTGGTGAGACGGTTTGAACAAAGAAATGTAATTATTGACCTCGGACGTACAGAAGCGGTATTGCCGGTGGAGGAACAAATACCTTACGAGCGCTACCGGCAGGGGGAACGAGTAAAAACATTTATTATGGAAGTTAAGAAAACAAACAAGGGCCCGCAAATCATTGTTTCACGCACTCATACCGGTTTTTTAAAACGCCTTTTTGAGATGGAAGTACCGGAGATATATGATGGAATTGTTGAAATTAAAGCCGTTGCTAGAGAAGCCGGGCATCGTTCTAAACTGGCTGTTTCTTCAAACAACCAGGATATAGATCCTGTCGGAGCCTGTGTCGGGACGAAGGGAAGCAGGGTGCAGGCTATCAGCAGTGAATTGAAAGGTGAAAAGATTGATATTGTAAAGTGGAACGAAGGGGCGGAAGAATATATAGCCAATGCACTGAGTCCGGCCAAGGTATCTTCAGTAATACTGAACTCTGAAAATAAAACAGCGGCAGTCGTAGTCCCTGACAATCAACTTTCCCTGGCCATAGGCAAAGAAGGCCAAAACGCCAGGCTGGCTGCTAAAATAACAGGCTGGAAAATTGATATATCCAGTGAGAAACAATATGCCGACAAAAACTTATCGGCGATTGGTTTACACATTGACATGGATAAAAAAGAAGCCGTTGAAGAAGCCGATAAGCTGACGATCGGGGCAGCTGAAGAAACGACTGAAATGCAGGAAGAAAATTTAAGTACTACTGTTGAAACGACAGAAGAAAAGAAAGAGGGGAAAGCTAAAAATAATATCGATACCCCGGCAATTGATGAATCTGAAGGTGCAGGTGAGCCGGAGGAGGATTCTGAAGACGATGATTAAAAAGCGCAAAGTCCCAATGAGGGTTTGCATCGGCTGTCAGGAAAAAAAACCGAAAAAAGAGCTTGTACGTATCGTGAGAACCCCCAACGGAGAAGTAATGCTTGATTCTACGGGAAAAAAGGCGGGACGAGGCGCTTACATATGTCCACAGGAAGTATGTCTGAACAAGGCAATCAAAGCAAGAAGGCTGGAAAGAAATCTGCAGACTAAAATATCGGATCAACTTGTTAAAGAGATAACCGTCACATTAAAAAATTACCATGAAGAGTAAGGACCAGAACGAGGAGGGCTCATTTTATGGAGGTGTTGTAGATGGGCAAAGTGAGGGTATATGAACTGGCAAAAGAGCTGGGTATAACCAGCAAAAAGTTGATAGAAGTAATGGAAGGTATGGACATTGTAGTAAACAACCACATGAGTACGTTAACTGATGAAGAAGCTAAAAAAGTGATGTCCATACTGACCGGGCAAACCAGGCAGAAACCGCCGGATAACGTGAAAGAAAAAAGCAAGAAAGAACCGGCAGCCAAAAAGAAAGAAAAACCGAAGGCACCACCTAAAGAAGCACCGAGCCGCAAGGCAAGAAAAGCAATTCAGGAAGAAAAAAGAGCGGCGATACTGAAAGCCAGGAAACCGAAATTGAAACTGGAAGGACAGGTCACAGTAGCAGAGCTGGCCGGAAGAATCGATGTCACGCCGGCTCAGCTGATCAACTTTTTAATGGAAATGGGCGTTATGGCCAGCATAAATCAGCCGTTGGAGAAAGAAACAGTGGAACTGGTAGCCGAGGAAAATGGCTATGAGGTGGAATATCAGATAGATAACTATGAAGAAGAACTGCTGGTCGAGGCTGGAGATGATGAAAAGGAAGAAATTTTGCGCACTCCAGTGGTAACAGTGCTGGGGCATGTAGATCATGGTAAAACTTCATTGCTTGATGCAATCAGGCATGCCAACGTAACTGCCGGTGAGGTTGGCGGCATCACCCAGCATATTGGTGCTTACCAGGTCAAAATAGACGGGAAAAAAGTTGTCTTTCTTGACACTCCGGGTCACGAAGCTTTCACAGCTATGAGGGCCAGAGGGGCTCAGGTAACGGATATCGCCGTGCTTGTGGTGGCTGCCGATGATGGGGTAATGCCTCAAACAGTGGAAGCAATAAACCATGCCAAAGCAGCACAGGTGCCTATCTTAGTGGCAATAAACAAAATTGACAAGCCCGATGCCAATCAGGAACGGGTTAAGCAGCAGCTTTCCGACCATGGTCTAATTCCTGAAGAATGGGGAGGAGACACCATTTTCGTACCGGTCAGCGCTATCAAAGGCAAAGGCCTGGATGAACTTTTAGAAATGATTTTGCTGTTGTCGGAGGTTGGAGAGTTGAAGGCCAGTCCTGAACGGATTGCCCGCGGAACCGTAATTGAAGCAAAGCTTGATCGCGGAAGAGGACCTGTAGCCACAATACTGGTGCAGGATGGCACTTTACGAGTCGGCGACGCGGTTATCTGTGGTTCCATCGCCGGTAAAATCAGGGCTATGATTAATGAACGAGGAGAAAGAGTTAAATCGGCAGGTCCCTCGACACCTGTTGAGATACTGGGGCTTAATGACGTCCCCATGGCTGGTGACAGCTTCCAGGTCGTCGTCGACGACAAGCTGGCCCGAACAGTTGCTTCCAAGAGGGCCGATAAGATAAAGGAAGCGACACAGAATGTTCAAAGGGTTACCCTGGAAGATCTCTTTAAACAGATCCAGGAAGGCGAAGTAAAAGATTTAAATCTCATATTGAAGGCAGACGTGCAAGGTTCTGTGGAGGCGTTGCAGGAAGCCCTTTACAAGCTGAGCCTGGAAGAAGTCCTGATCAAAATAATCCATACAGGCGTGGGTGCAATCAATGAATCTGATGTCATGCTTGCCTCTGCTTCAAATGCCATTGTAATCGGTTTTAATGTCCGCCCGGACAACAATGCCCGCAAACTTGCTGAACAGGATCAGGTTGATATAAGGCTTTACCGGGTTATATACGAAGCGATCGAAGATATTAGACTGGCGGTTACCGGTTTGCTGAAACCGGTGCTTAAGGAATCAATTCAGGGCCAGGCGAAAGTAAGACAGACTTTTAAAGTTTCCCGGTTGGGCACAATTGCAGGCTGTTATGTGACTGAGGGTAAAATAATCCGTAATGCTATGGTCAGGATAATCAGGGACGGAACCGTGATAATGGATTCAGGTAAAATTGACTCCCTGAAAAGATTTAAAGACGATGTTCGGGAAGTAATGACCGGTTACGAATGCGGTATTTTACTCGAAAGCTTCCATGATTTTCATGAAGGTGACATCATTGAAGCTTATATCATGGAACAGGTTGCCCGTTAGTATCAGTGGGCAGTTTTGCAAACAAGACAGACACGAAAGACCGGGAAGGAAAATTACCGATGAGCGAAAACAGAATACGCAGGGTGGCAGAGCAAATTAAAAAAGACGTCAGCCAGATAATCGGCTCACAGCTGAAAGATCCCCGGGTGGCTGGCATAACCAGTGTAACCGAAGTTCAGCTGTCAAAAGATCTACGTTATGCTTCTATTTATGTAAGCATTTTTGGAAATGAAACTGAGCGCGAAGAAATGTTGCAAACGCTAATCAGGGCAACCGGTTATATACGCAGTGAAATAGGCAGGCGCATAAAGCTGCGTTACACTCCGGAAATTAATTTTTACCTTGACAATTCTATGGAATACGGCGCTCACATCGACAGCGTCATAAAATCTTTAAAAGAAAAAGAGAGCAAAAATAATGAACGAAATGAAGGAACGGGAGAAGATCATTGAGATCTTAAAAAGAGAAAAATACTTTAATTTAATCTCCCACATGCTGCCTGACGGCGACAGCATAGGATCATTGCTGGCTATGGGGCTCGGATTGAGCAAGATTGGTAAAAAGGTAATGATGTTTACGCCTGGACACGTTCCCCCGAAATACGCTTTTATTAAGGGTGCAGATATAATCCTTAACGATAAAAATCTCTTCGACAATACAGGATCAATTGCCGTTGTCCTTGATAGCAGTGATCCGGATAGACTCGGTGATTTCAGCGATATAGTGATGGAAAACGGTAATATTATCAATATCGATCACCATGTCACCAACCAGTTTTTCGGTACGTACAACCTGGTTAATGCCGAAGCTTCTGCCACCGGTGAAATTCTGTTTCACCTCCTGCGTGATCTTAAAGTGGATATGGATGAGGATATTGCCGAAGCACTGTATGTAGCCATTTCGACCGATACCGGTTCATTCAAGTATGATAACACCAAATCAGACACACACCGGGTTGCTGCTTCGCTCCTGGAATATAGCATAAATCCTGGCAGTCTATCCCATAAAATATTTGATGAACGACCTCTTGCTTTTTATACTTTATTGAAAGAAGCTCTTTCGAGTCTTGAATTTTACGAAAAACAGCGAATTGCTGTGATGACTCTCAGCAGGGACATTAGAGAAAGAAGCGGGGCTACGAGTGATGATCTGGACGGAATAGTTAATTACAGCCGTGATATTGAGGGTGTGGAGCTCGGTATCCTTTTTTATGCGGACAGTGATGACGAAGTGAAAGTGGGCTTCCGTTCAAAGAATCTAGACGTCAGCGATCTGGCAGGCAGGCTAAACGGCGGCGGTCATGTCCGCGCAGCTGGATGCCGTCTGCAGGGAAATTATGAGCAGGTAAAAAACAGGGTAATGGCGGAAGCCCGTAAGATGCTCAAAGATCTACCTGACTGAAGGAGTATATTTTATGAACGGCCTGATTGTCATCGATAAACAACGAGGCATAACTTCGCACGGAGTGGTTCGCGAAATCCGTCGCTTGATACCGGGAGTTAAAGCAGGCCACACGGGAACCCTTGATCCTATAGCAACGGGTGTTTTGCCTGTTTGCCTTGGTAAAGCAACCAGGCTTGCCGAATATACAAGTTCTTTGCCCAAAACGTATCGCGCCGGCATTACTTTTGGTATTGCCACGGATACAGGCGATGCCGATGGTAAAACTATCGCCCGTTCGTCTTTGCCAATTCTCGATCCGGATTATTTAGAAGAAATTACTTTAAATTTTACCGGCAGGATCGAGCAAATTCCACCTGTCTATTCAGCAGTGAAGTATCAAGGAAAACCTGCTTATTACTGGGCTCGTCGCGGCAAGACTGTTCCTCTGCGCAGCCGAACAGTTGAAATTTATGAAATTAAGATTTTATCTGTAAAGGAGGAAGGTCCACCTCAACTGACCATTGAGGTTCGCTGTTCAGCAGGCACTTACATAAGGACACTGGCAGTCGAACTGAGCAAAGCATTAAAAGTTAGCGGTCATCTCTCTTCGCTTTGCCGCCTGGCAGCAGGCAATTTTTCGATGAAGGAAGCCCACAGCCTGGATGAAATTGCCATACTGGTGGAACAAGGGAAATTTGATAATTTTCTTTTACCGATGGACAGTGCTGTTAAAAATTTAAAAAAAATCATACTTGATTCTGAAAAGATTACCGATCTGCAGCATGGGCGACAGGTCAGACTGATTAAAACAGCTTTTGTAGAAAATGCAGCCTGTGGGTTACCGGTAAGGGTATACGATAAAGATGATAATTTTAAAACAATTGCTTCCTTTATCGAAGATGACACTGATGACAATACAGCTTTGCTGAAAACTAATAAATTCTTTGACCTTTAACGTAGCAGCGTTAAATTTAGCTGGTAACATGGTTTTCTGTTCTGCCACCAGGTGAATGGAATGCAGGAAAGGTGAACTAACAATGGAGATTATAAACGGAGTAGAGCGCCTGCCTGTAAGCGGGCAGGCGCTCTACCTGGCCCTCGGCAATTTTGACGGTGTGCACAGAGGTCACCAGATGATCATTAGAAAAACGATTGAAGCGGCAAAAAAATATGGGGGAATAAGTGCCGCCCTAATTTTTGATCCACACCCGGTAATTTCCCTTCATCCGGAAAGGCCTTTTGTCCTATTATCTGAACTGGCCGATAGGGCTGAAATTATGTCTGAACTGGGACTGCAATATTTAATTGTGGAACCTTTTACAGCTGAAATTTCACATTTATCCCCGGAACATTTTGTCCTTAATTATTTGTTGGATAAACTACATGTGAAAACTGTTTTCACGGGCAGTGATTATTCATTCGGCAAGCAGGGAACCGGAAGCGCTGAGACTATGCGTTACTGGGGAGAGAAACTCGGGTTTACGGTTGATGTATCCCCGATGCTCAAATACAGGGGAAGGGAAGTCAGCAGTTCCAGGGTCAGAACTCTTCTTCTATCCGGAGCTGTCAAGGAAGCTGCCGAACTGTTGAATTATTATTTTTTCAGAACAGGAAAAGTCATCAAGGGTTACGGGATTGGGAAACAAATGGTTTATCCAACAGCCAATATTGCCGCCAGTCCCCGCCTTTTATGGCCGGGAAGGGGTGTTTACCTTACCGCAGTTGGGAATTTAAACGGAGGGTATCTTTTTGGGGTAACCAATGTAGGCTCCAGGCCGACTTTTTCTCGTTATGATACAAGCGTAGAAACCCACATCCTTGATTTTAGTGGTACTATATACAACTATTCCATACGTCTTTTATTCATTGAGAAACTGCGTGATACAAAAACCTTTTCTTCACCGCAGCAGTTAAAAGAACAGATCAGACTTGACATTGAAGCTGGCAGAAAGTTAATTCCTTATTTTAAACAGGCTACAAACGGCAGTAGCACTCCTTTACAATCAGGTTGTTCTGTGCTAAGATCTTTAAAAGAATGAACCGCAGGCCGGGTTAAGCGCTTTCCCGACGCTTTACACAGCCGGCGGCGATTAATTTAATGGGAGGTTTTTTTATGCTGGATCAAAGTAAAAAGCAGGAGATTATTGATCTTTATAAAAGGCACGAAGGAGATACCGGTTCACCCGAAGTACAGATAGCGCTTCTGACAGAAAGAATAAATTATCTGACGGAACACCTGAAAATTCATAAAAAGGATCACCACTCACAGCGTGGGTTACTGAAAATGGTAGGGCGGCGCAGAGGATTACTAAACTATCTGCGAGACAGATCGCCGGAACGCTATCAGGTTATCGTCAACAAACTGGGATTAAGGAAATAACCGGATTTGAAACACGGGGGCCTGAACCCCGTGTTTTTAAATTGAAACAGTATAGGATTTGAGAGGAGAAGTACATATATGAATCAATATACTATGGATTTGCAGGGAAGAACACTAACTATTGAAACGGGTAGACTGGCCAAGCAAGCCAGCGGTTCCGTTTTACTGCGCTATAAAGACACGGTAGTTCTTGTAACTGCTACAGTTTCCGACGAACCGAGGGAGGGAGTAGACTTTTTACCACTTACCGTCGATTATGAGGAAAGGCTTTACGCAGTGGGCAGACTACCCGGAGGGTTCATAAAAAGAGAAGGACGCCCCACTGAAAGAGCTACTTTAGGATGTCGACTTACTGATCGCTCGGTACGGCCGCTTTTTCCAAAGGGTTTCCGCAATTCAGTCCATATAGTAACCACTGTTTTATCGATGGATCAGGATTGTCCGCCCGAACCACTTTCAATTATCGGTGCTTCAGCAGCTCTTTCTATTTCAAAGATTCCCTTCGATGGGCCTGTTGCTGCCGTTATCGTTGGTTTGTTGGATGGGAAACCGGTGGTTAACCCCACCCAGGAACAGAATGAAAAAAGCGAACTACACCTGATGCTGGCCGGGAACAAGGAAGCGGTAATGATGGTCGAAGCGGGGGCACATGAAATTAGCAGGGAAGATGTTCTGAAGTGTATTGAAGCAGGCCATGAATCAATCAAAGAAATAGTTGCCATGGAAGAAAAAATGGTTGCCGATACAGGCTGCGAAAAATTGTTTTTTGAAGTACCCGTTCTATCACCTGAACTATTGGAAAAGGTGGAACCGGAAATTCGAAAAAATATCGCATCAGCTCTTCAAATAAACGAAAAACAGGAGCGGGAAGAAAAACTTGCCTCTGTGAAAGAAAACTTTTTAAACAGTTATCTTGAAGAATATCCGGACTCTGAAGCTGATCTGCTTAAAATATACGAAAGTACTTTAAAAGAAACTCTTCGCCTGATGATTGTCAATGATTCAATACGTCCAGACGGACGAAGTCCCCAGGAAATCCGCCCGATTACATGTGAGGTTTCACTGCTTCCGCGCACCCACGGGTCTGGTCTTTTTACCAGGGGACAAACACAGGTATTGAACATCTGTACCCTTTCTGCCCTGAGAGATGTGCAGATCCTGGACGGCATTGGTATCGAAGAATCAAAGCGCTTTATCCATCACTATAATTTTCCACCTTACAGCGTTGGTGAAACCGGATTTATGCGAGGTCCGGGACGAAGAGAAATAGGTCATGGTGCCCTGGCGGAAAAAGCACTCGCTCCGGTGGTTCCCTCGGAAGATGATTTTCCATATACGATTAGATTGGTTTCCGAAGTGCTTGAATCAAACGGATCTACATCGATGGGAAGCGTCTGTGCAGGCTCAATGTCAATGATGGATACAGGAGTTCCTGTCAAGCGAGCTGTAGCGGGGATAGCAATGGGCCTAATAAAGGAAGATAACAAGGTTGTTATTCTATCGGATATTCAGGGAATCGAAGACTTTCTCGGTGATATGGATTTCAAAGTGGCGGGAACTGAGAATGGTATTACCGCCCTGCAGATGGATATCAAGATTAAAGGTATTTCATCGGAGATCCTTTCCCAGGCTCTCGAACAGGCTGATAAAGGTTACAAGTTTATTCTTGGTAAAATGAATGAAACAATAAATGAAACCCGTCCGGAACTTTCGCCCAATGCTCCTCGCATGATCAAAATGCAAATTGGCGTTGACAAAATTCGCGAAGTAATTGGACCAGGCGGTCGTATGATTAACAAGATTATTGCCGAAACAGGAGTAGATATTGACATTGAACCGGACGGAAGAGTCTTTATAGCCGCTGTCGATCCTGAAGGTGGTAAAAAAGCCAAAGAAATGATCGAAACGCTGGTTAAAGATGTAGAAGCAGGAGAAGTGTATACCGGAAAAGTAACCAGGGTGGAAAAATATGGTGCATTCGTAGAGGTGTTACCCGGAAAAGAAGGTCTTCTTCATATATCGCATCTGGACCATCATCGGGTCGAAAAAACTGAAGACGTAGTCAACCTTGGTGATGAGATTGAAGTAAAAGTTCTCGATATCGATGAGAAAGGACGTATAAATCTTTCCCGGAAAGCACTTCTTAAGAAACCGGCCGGCGAAAGCGGAGGCGAAAGGGGAAAACCCCGCTCCAACAACAACAGGAGAAGATAAATGGTTTAAAAAACCCAGGTTTCCAGGGTTTTTTAAGGAGAATGATTTTGTCTTTGCAAAATGTCGAACTGCTGATAAAAAAATTATCTTCAGCTAATGATATTCCAATGCCTTGCTATATGAGCATGGGTGCTTCGGGCATGGATATCTATGCTGCAGTGGAAAAAGATATTCTTATAGAGCCAGGTAAAAGTGCGCTAATCCCGACAGGACTTATAGTCGCTGTTCCCGAAGGATTCGAAATACAGATTAGACCTCGCAGCGGTCTGGCTGTCAGGAAAGGTATAAGCATCCTTAATTCTCCCGGGACAATCGACAGCGATTATCGCGGGGAAATAAAAATTATTATTATAAATCTTGGTGAAAAACCGTTTGTTGTAAAACGGAGAGACCGTATTGCACAGATGGTTTTGTGCCCTGTTGTCAGGGCTATAATAAAACAGGCGGCTGAATTGCCGTCATCTAACCGAAACGACGGGGGTTTCGGTCACACAGGAATATAAATAAAGTGTAAAGGGGATCAGTACTGCAAAAATGTAGTCTGTGATACAGTATTGATCTATGTTGAAACAATCCCTACTTTACTTATCAAACGGAGGTTAATATTGTCCAGGAAAAAAAGTAAAAATGAAATATTGCAGTTAATTCCGCTTGGCGGAGTTGGCGAAATCGGAAAAAATATGTTTGTTTTGAAATACGGTAGTGAATGTATCATTATGGATGCCGGCTTGAAATTCCCCGATGAATCAATGCTCGGTGTCGATATTGTCATTCCTGATATCTCTTACCTGCTTGAAAAAAATTTAAATATCCTGGGGATCATTCTGAGCCACGGGCACGAAGACCATATCGGGGCCCTGCCGTATATTATTGAAGATCTAAACGTTCCAATATATGGAACGAGGATGACCCTGGGTCTTGTAGAGGCCAAGTTACGTGAACACCCGGTTAAGAATATAAAGCTTAATGAGATCAATCCGGATCAAAACCTGATTCTTTCCAACAATTTTAAACTGAGTTTTTTCCGCACCAACCACAGCATCCCGGATTCTGTAGGAGTGGCGGTTGAAACCCCGGAGGGAACAATTGTTTATACCAGTGATTTTAAATTCGATCAAACACCGGTGGACGGCAAAATAACAGAATATCACAAACTGGCGGAACTTGGTCGAAAAGGGATCATTGCTGCTCTTATAGATTCGACTAATGCCGATCGTCCCGGTTATACTCTTTCAGAAAAAGAAGTGGGGGAAAACATAAACGAAATATTTCGCCTTTCACAGAGCAGGATAATTCTGGCTACCTTTGCTTCCAATATTCATCGTATTCAACAGGTTGTTGACGCAGCGGTCCGCTATAACCGCAAGGTGGCTGTTGTAGGTCGCAGTATAGTCAACACGGTCGATATTTCCACAGAACTGGGTTATCTGAAAATTCCTGATGGAGTCCTGGTCGACACAAACCATGTCAAGGATTTCCCGCCGGAAAAAATCGCCCTTATTACAACTGGCAGCCAGGGAGAGCCTCTTTCTGCTTTAACAAGAATTTCACAGTCAGAACATCGCCAGGTGGAAATTTTTCCTGGTGACACTGTTATTATTGCTGCCAATCCAATCCCCGGTAATGAAAAGCTGGTAGCAAGAACCGTAAATAATTTATTCCAGCTGAAGGCAGAAGTTATCTATCGCCCCGTTTCCGGAGTGCATGTTTCCGGACACGGCAGTGAAGAAGAGATTAAATTAATGCTTAATCTTTTAAAACCGCAGTACGTTATACCAGTGCATGGCGAGTACCGCCAGCAAACATACTGTGCAAAAATTGCTCATAAACTGGGAATACCCGAGGAAAATATTTTCCTAACAAAAATAGGTAACCTTGTAGAATTTAGTGATGGAAAAGGTAGAATGAACGGTTCTGTTACATCAGGGAGAGTGCTTGTTGATGGTTTCGGAGTAGGCGATGTCGGCGATGTGGTGATCAAGGATCGTCAAATCCTTTCTGACAACGGTATTGTAATTGTCGTTATGGCTGTGGATCCCGTCAAAAATATTGTACTCACCAGTCCGGAAATAATCACAAGGGGATTCGTTTACGTACGTGAATCTGAAGATCTTATTGTTAATGCCAAGAATAAAATTGCGACAGCTATCGATAAAATCAGCAAAAACGACCTTCAGGAATGGAACAAGATTAAATCAAGAGTGAGAGATGTAGCTTCCTCTTATTTTTACGAAGCAACCGGCCGTAAACCCATGATTATGCCGATAATCATCGACGTCTCGTTAGATAAGTTCAAATAAGTTTTCTTGACCCTTTCAAGATTTTAGAGATTTCAAAAGTGTGCCTGCCAAATAAAGCAGGCACACTTTTTTGTAGATTAGTTTATCCGGCAGGAATTAATTGTGAAGAGATAGAATATTTCTTAAAATACTGCTAAAATTTAATACCTGACAAAGGACAAATTGTCCTTTCAATATGAGGAGGGAATATCTTGAAAACAACCTTAAGTGTGATCAAGGCAGATGTAGGTAGTATAGCCGGACACATTAAACCAAGTAATGCCCTAATCAATGCAGTAAAAGATTGCGTGAGCAAAAGAGTTGGTGATTTAATTACAGATTATTATGTCGGCAGTACAGGAGATGATGTGGCCATACTATTTTGTCACAACAATGGTACAGGATGTGAAGAACTTCATAAATTAGCCTGGGATGCCTTTATCGCCGGGACAAATAAGGCCAAGGAACAGGGGCTTTATGGAGCAGGACAGGATCTGCTATCCGATGCTTTTTCAGGAAATGTCAAAGGGCTTGGCCCTGCAGTTGCAGAAATGGAGTTTGAAGAACGCAGAGCCGAACCGTTCCTGCTATTTACTGCAGATAAAACAGATCCTGGCGCTTACAATCTGCCTTTATACCTGGGTTTTTCTGATCCGATGCACTGTGCTGGTTTAATACTTTCACCAAAAATCGGCAAAGGATTTAAGTTTGTCATCATGGACGTTGAACACGTCGAGTCAGATCGGACAATTGAATTAAATACCCCTGAGGATTTATATGACCTGGCTGCCTTGCTCAGGGATAACGAACGCTTTGTCGTTTCGGCAATTTATTCCAGGGCAACTGGAGAACAGGCAGCAGTAGCAAGCACAACCAGGCTGCACAACATTGCCGGAAAATATACCGGTAAAGATGACCCGGTTATGATTGTCCGCTGTCAGGGTGATTTTCCGGCAACAGGCGAAATTTTGTCCCCATACAGCATTGGACATTATGTAGCAGGCTTTATGCGCGGCAGCCATACCGGCCCATTAATGCCTGTTAAAATGGGTAGTATGATTTCATATTTTGATGGTCCACCGATCGTCAGCGCAGCCGGTTTCTGTGTTCATGACGGCAAATTGACTGAACCGGTAGATTGTTTTGATCATCCGTACTGGGATTACATCAGGAACAAAGTATCCCGTAAAGCCGTTGCCATCAGGGAACAGGGTTTTTCGGGACCGGCCATGCTGGATTACAAGGAACTTGAGTACGGCGGAATTGTTGAGACCATGAAGCGTTTGGAAGACAAGTTCTCCCAGTAAATGCAGCAGAAATAAAGACAGCTTAGCGCGGGGCTGCCCGTTTCAGGGGCA
>CAZDKY010000033.1:0-4811 GCA_964506505.1 uncultured Syntrophomonadaceae bacterium | reverse complement strand
GAGCAGTCATGGAAATGTTCCTCCTGGATATCAACAGTAATATTGAAATATACTATTAATTAGAGTAATAAGAGCTTTAATCTTTCTTCTTCAATCTTTTTCATTCTATCACAAAAAATAAAGGCAGGCATCTGAAACTACACTGCAGGAGTCGAACCGGCTGTTTTCTCTGTTTACTTTTCAATTATAAAGGACAGGACCTTACCTTTTAGAAAAAACCAGGGAAACTAGAGTAAATAAGCTAACCCGGCAAAAGCAAGCAGAAAAATTAACTGCTCACGACCATAAAAAAAGCAAAATTACCAAGGTTGCTGATCAGCTAAAAGGTAACGATAAGACCGCCAGCTATGACCATCCAACCCAGTGCCTCTATGAGGTCAGATCTTGAAATATAACCTTTTCTCTACCCAAGACCTGATTCTTTCTCTCATTTCCGAAAACTGTTCCAAATATCAAAAAATCAATTCAACAATAAGCCAGACAAAACGTCCCTGTGACTTCAAGCCAGACAAAACGTCCCTGTGACTTCCTGTGACTTCACTGTAACTTCAAGGAACTGGACCTGTATTGTCGAACTTTGTAGGTAGTTAATATGCAGAAGGAATGGTGGCGGATAAAAGTAAGAATGGTGGCGGATAAAAGTAATGAAAATTATCGTTGATGCCGATGCATGTCCCAGGACAGCTCTCAAAATCTGCATTAAATTGGGCCACCAATACGGTATTCCAGTTTGGACAGTAGCCAGTTTTAATCATAATATTGAATCGGATCATCATACTATTGTGGGCAGTGATAAACAGGAAGCTGATCTGAAGGTAATCAATCTGGCTGAAACAGGTGATATTGCCGTAACTCAGGACTGGGGCCTGGCGGCCATGCTTCTGGGCAAACAGGTCAGATCACTCAGCCCTGCCGGCAGAGAGTACCGGCAGGAAACAATTGATTTTATGCTGGAAGAAAGGGAGGTCAAAGCTAAATTACGGCGTAGCGGCGGACGGACAAAGGGACCCAGGAAACGCACTAACGAAGATGACAGGAATTTTTCAGAACGTCTTGAGTTGATCCTCCTGGAACAACAATCTGATTAGCCTGATAAAACATAATTAAATCCTGCCAATCTGGCAGGTATGGCCGGAATTGCCGCTGACGATACAGTTGGAGCCGGATTGTATTTAATGCAGTAGATAAGTCAAATAACCCTCAAACCGCAAACATCTGCCAGGCAAATCCTTATTGAATTCATCATGCCAGTTTACATGGGACGGTCGTCGACGCGACAATGCTCAAACTGCAGCCGATAAGTCAAACAAAACGTCCCTCTGACTCCCTCTGACTTATTACCGCTGGCAAAGAAATAAAGGAAACCAAGATAAAATGAAGAAAAATACTATCAAACGATATCGATCGGCCGGTTTTGCAGGGGAATAATCTTTTTCGATCTTCTTCTCGCCCTGCTTCCAATGGAGGGGTAAAATCTTGGTTACCGTGAAGGATATTCTTTTTTTAAGCAGCCTGCGCAGCGCCAGGATAGCTGCCGGCAATAACGGACTGAAGCGTAAAATCAGACGAGTCAGCTTTATCGACTGTCCGCTGCAGGATATAACAGCCAGTGACACTAATCAGATCGTGCCCGGGGATCTTTACATTAACAGTCTCTATATGTTTAAAAACAGTGAAGATGACATTTACAAACTGTTCAAATTTTACATTGACAGCCAGAGCGCTGGAAGCATTGTCATCACCGAGTATATTAACGAACTACCCAATAGAATTATCGAGCTTGCCTCCAATCATAATTACCCGGTGCTTTTTATCGATCCGGCGGTTCCCTACGGTGAGATCATTCGCGAAATCAGCGCCCTCCTCTTAGCCGAAAGCAATAAATACCTGCATGAAAGTAGAATTGATTCCCTGCTTTATCCCGGCGTAACCCCGAGAGAGGTCAGAGAACTATGGGATTATTTTAACCCCGAGGCAAAAAGGTACTACTGCACTTTCTACGGCGAAACACCCATCTTGATAGATGAAAAACAAAAATCCTGCATTGAGAAAATGAAAGAAGAAAGAGCCCTTAATTGTTTTTACTATAAGCAAGGTTTTTTCATTATCGCCAACGAAGATGACGATCACATTCTGCAGAAGACCGGTGAAGAAATATCGGCCTCGCTCAGCGCCGCCGATCCTCAAAGCCGTTTAGGGATCAGCGAAACATTTTCCAACAGCAGCACTTTTCATTTCAGCATCAGGCAATCCCTTTCAGCTTTTGAAATCGCCAAGTGCATAAACGCCCCTTTTCTCTATTACCGTGACATAGGAATATACAAGATCCTTTATAACATAAAGGATACCAACTGCCTGAACGAATTCTGCGACCGCACCCTTGGCGTCCTGATCAAGTACGACCGCCTCTACGGCACTTACCTGCTGAACACAGTGAACGCTTTTATCCGTCTCGATGGTAACTACAAGAAGGTGGCTATGGAATTGTTTCAGCATGAAAACACAATTCGCTTTCGCATCAGTAAAGCCAAAAAACTGCTGGGCTTAACCGAAAAACATTACGAATTTATCGAGATTCTCTCCATCGCCCTTAAATCAGCTCAGCTTCTGCATATTTATGAAACAGAAAATATCCACCCGTCCAACAGATAATCCATATTTCGCCATCCTATAGAGGCAATTGACTGCCGCCTCGACCGTCCCACAGGTGACATGCGATTAATCTGCCGTCATCAGTCTCCCTCAGTTCCGGTTCTTCCTGCGAGCACTGCTCCACAGCAATAGCGCAGCGGGGATGAAACCGGCAGCCCGCCGGCGGTTCAATCGCGCTGGGAACGCTTCCGCGTACGATTTTGATCTCTGATATATCTTTGGTATTGATATCGGGAATGGCAGCAAAGAGAACCTGGGTATAAGGATGCCCGGGCTGCCTGAAAATACGCCGGACATCTCCGTACTCGGCAATTTTGCCAAGGTACATAACGGCAATCTTATCGGACATATAGTTGATCACACTTAGATCGTGAGAAATAACAACATAAGTCAGTTCAAGATCCCTTTTTAAATTGTCTAGAAGCTCCAGGATCTGAATCTGCGAAACAATATCAATAGCAGAGGTCGGTTCGTCCAGGACGATCAGTTTTGGCATCAGGGAAAGTGCCCTTGCGATGGCAATTCTCTGGCGTTGCCCACCGCTGAATTCATGGACATACTTGTAAACGCTTTCAGCGGGCAGATCAACCATTTCCAAGAGTTTTTCAACCTTTTTGATTCTCTCTAACTCATTAAACCCGGTCTGGACTTCCAAAGGTTCCCCAATAATATCTTTGACCAGCATGCGGGGATTAAGCGACCAGAACGGATCCTGGAAAACAATCTGCATATCCCTGCGAACATCCCGCAGCTCTTTCCGACCGAGAGAAAAAATATCTTTCCCGTCGAAGACAACCCTTCCGCCGGTCGGTTCGGAAAGCCTGAGCATGGTATTGGCAAGAGTGGTTTTGCCGCAGCCCGATTCACCGACCAAACCCAGCGTTTCACCGCTTTCCACCTTCATGCTTACTCCATCCAGGGCTCTGACAAACTGCACTTTCCGGCTACCCAAATCTTGCCGCACCGGAAAATGCTTGACCAGGCCTTTAATCTCCAGGATAGGACCATTCTTAACCGTCCGTGCCCCAACTTTCTGAACAGAAAGATCTCCTGCCGGATCAAGTCGATTTTCGCCCAACCGCTTTCCCCCAACAGCCTTATCCGCAGTAGCTCCTCTTTCTTCCCGTCTCCGCGGGATTGCCTCAATGAGCATCCGCGTATAAGGGTTGGACGGTTTACTTATAACGGCAGAGGTTTCACCCTGTTCAACAATCCGTCCCTTGTTAAGAATAGCGACCCTGTCGCAGGTAGCGCTTACCAGCCCCAGGTTGTTGGCAATAAACAACAGGGTCACATTCAGGTCACGCTGCAACTCTTTGAGCAACACCAGAATACCGGCCTGTATTGTCACATCGAGATTTCGCGTCGGTTCATCGGCAATAATAAACTCTGCCCCGCAGGAAAGAGCCAGGGCGATAATCACCCTCTGCCTCTGACCGCCGGAAAGCTCGTGGGGATACTTGCCAAGCACACTGCCGGGATCGGACAGCCGCACCAGCTCGAGCATTTCCATGGCTTTCGCTCGAGCCAGCCTGCCCCGCAGACCCTGGTTTTTGATAATAACCTGTTTCAACTGTTCACCGACGGTTAGAACAGGGTTAAGAGTGGACATGGGATCCTGGAAAATCATGGCCGCCTTTTTGCCCCGCACCTTCCGATTAAGCTCATTAGACGATGCCCCTACCACATTAAAACCATCCAGAAATATCTCGCCCCGTTCAATCTCACCCGGCGGCATTTCCAACAAGCCAAGGATGGATAAAGCCAGCACCGTTTTGCCCGTTCCGCTTTCACCGATGATGCCGAATGCTTCACCTTTTTCAACCTTAATTTCGTCTATATCAAGTATATTCTTCAGACCGCCGATATGCCTGAAATTTATCTTTAGATTTTTGATATGCAAATAAGGCTCGATGTTCTTCACCTCTTAAACATTTCTCGTCCTGGGATCCATTATTTCCCTTAAGCCGTCTCCCAGCAGATTAAAAACCAGCACCGTAAAAGCAATTGCCGCGCCGGGGAAAATACTGTACCACCAGCCATTGAGAAAATAGTTGCGGCTGGTACTGACAATGAGACCCCACTCCGGCTGAGGTGGCTGGGCACCCAGTCCAAGGAAACTAAGAGAAGAAATGGTCAGGATCACCGCACCAAGGTCC
>CAZDKY010000032.1:0-32725 GCA_964506505.1 uncultured Syntrophomonadaceae bacterium | reverse complement strand
ATACTTCGGTCGATAGTTCTGACAGGTCAACAGCCTGCTGGATCATGTCCAGGGTAGCCAGAAGTATGTTGTCTTCATTAGTTTTTTTTGTTTTAACAGACATTTTTTTATCCTCCTATTTTGTTACTTCAATTGATTTTACGAACAGGCATACCGGTTTCATCCCAGTCACGTAGCAGATAATAATCATCAAGCATATTCTTCAATTCTTCCCCGGTTATTTTATCTCTCCCTATCATTTATTGATACTTTGATGATGCTATCCGGCATAGTGTCATCATCCCGGGTCAACATTTATCTCAGCTTGAAATACCTTATTAGGTTCTGTACGTATCCGGAAATCTTTTTTAAATCGGCTACGCTGTAAAGAACACCGGTGAAGTAATGAAAAACGGTGATCAATTCTTCCCGGTGTATTAAAACAAAATAAAAACGACAAAATACCAAATCTGATATCATGCTCCACTATATCAGATTTGGTCCGGCTATTTCAAGCAACCTCTTCATAGCCATGCTGACTGCAACAATATCTTCACCTCCCGGGGCATACTACCGAAGCTCATTCAGTTCTTGCTGATAACGATTTTTCAACAGCTCCGCCTCTTCGAGCTGTTTCTTAAGTTTGTTCAACCTGGTAATATCCCTTGTGTTGACAATGACCCTGAATGGGGAAAAACACCCTTTTGGCAGCCAGTTTATTACTCAGCTTTTCCCCAATTATTGCGCCAACGATTTCTTTATCAGCGCCAGCAACTGCCAGCACTCCCGCCTTTTTCAATAGGTGAAGCCGGCTCCTGGGCAAGCTCTTCCAGGTTACACCTGCATGTCATCACCGGCAAGCTCTTCCGCTTATAAACCCGCTCTTCCCGATCGAGTTTTCAGGTCATCAATCAGCAAAAAAACAGTAACAACTTTTTTGATTATTCCTCCATCGGTAAGCAGGGCAACGGACGAGCGAGACTGCAGCATTGGCCTTAACTATCTCTGAGGTGACAGCTTATTTATCTAACCTGGGAAGAATATTTTAGACAAAATCAAGCGCTTTATCCATTCCAATCCCCCGACCAAAATAAAAAACAAATTTTTTGCATCTATTGTAATAAAAAAACAACCTCTTTGTAATATTCCTGTAATGTTCATGTTTTATAATAGCAGGGAGTTGACCCCCTCTTTTTATATATATCACTCGGCGCAGTTAATATCAACTGCGCCACTTTTTTGTTCTTCTCCGTTATGCCACTCCGCGTCGACAACCCCCCTGCCGCTTTTCCCTCTGGCAGTTGACAAAGGTAAAGTGCTCGATTATCATTCTATCAAAATATTCTGCTCGCTGGTAGTAAAAAATTGATGCAAAACAATATAACCGGCTGCATTCAGAAAAATGAAAGGATGAATCTACTTTGCCGCTAAAAAAACTGACCACCTGTGCCCTCTTCACCGCCCTAATCACAATCCTCGCTCAGATATCCATTCCTCTTCCCTTCAGCCCGGTTCCTTTTACCGGCCAGGTCCTGGGTATTTTCCTGGCGGCTATCCTGCTGGGAGGAAAAGCAGGGCTGCTTGCGGTAATCGCCTACCTTCTCCTCGGGGCTGCCGGCGCTCCCGTTTTTTCCTTTGCCCGTGGTGGCATCCATATGCTTACCGGGCCGGGAGGCGGTTACCTGATCGGGTTCATTCCGGCTGTTTATTGCTATGGCCGGATTATGGAAATTAAATCAAGGCCCTATTTCCAGCTTGCCGCTGGCGGAATTGCCATCGCACTGCTGTTTATTTATTTTTTTGGAGCCCTGCAGCTTGCCCTGATCATGCGGTATACCCCGCTGCAGGCGCTGATGATCGGGGTCGTTCCCTATATCCCTCTTGATCTGCTGAAAGCCGTCCTGGCTTTATTTTTAGCCAACCACATTAAAAAAAGCCTGCAGCGCAACAGGCTCGATCACATTCTTAAATAATGTGTCAGTTCCTCCGTCTCCCTGGCACACTTTTAATGGTCTGCTTCTTCTGCAGCGAGGATGGCCGCCCCGAGTGCTCCGGCAATCTGCGGTTCCGGAGGAATAATTAAATTCGTTTTCAATTTTTCGTTAAGAGCCCTGACCATCGCCCGGTTTTTAGCTACTCCGCCGGTGAACATGACCTTTTCCATCAAGCCAATTCGGTGAACCAAACCAGCTGTTCTGTCGGCAACAGACCGATGAAGCCCACGAGCGATGTCTTCCCTCGGCAGCCCCCGGGCAATCAGCGATACCACTTCCGATTCGGCAAAAACGGTGCACATACTGCTGATTGGCACTACCTCCTTCGCCTTTTCACTGAGCTCAGCCAGATCTTCCAGTTCCACTTCGAGGGTCTGTGCCATCACTTCGAGGAAACGGCCAGTCCCGGCAGCACATTTGTCATTCATGGCAAAATCTATTACCCGCCCGCTATCATTCAGACGGATTACCTTGCTGTCCTGGCCACCAATATCGATAATTGTCCTGATATCAACATTCCAGTAATAAGCTCCACGTCCGTGACAGGTAATTTCAGTAACTTTTTTGTCGGCAAAATCTATACTGATGCGTCCGTAACCGGTAGCAATAATATAGTCAAGATCTGCCCGATCCAGGTTTGAAGCCTGCAGGGCTTCCTGCATCGCCCTTTCGGCCGCCGTTTTACTGTTTGAACCAGTGGGCAAAATTACATATTGCATTATTTCCCCTTTTTTCAAGATTACTACTTCCGCCGTCAGCGAACCTACGTCTATTCCTGCAACCGGCATATTCATTCCTCCACATCTTTCAACTATCGAAGTATAGCAGGATGATTATCTTTTTCCATAGGGCAGCAAAGCCTGGATCGCTCGCCACAAAACTTCGCGGCCGTTGCCTGTAGCAGCTGAAAAGGGCAAAATAAGTTCTTCTTCAAATAACTCCAGCTTATTCCTGATCACTGTCAGCTGCCTGAGCATAGCGCCACGGGAAAGTTTGTCCGCTTTCGTAGCCACGGTAACACGCTGAATACTGTGCATACGCAGCCACCGGGCCATCAGTCGATCATCTTCAGTTGGCTCATGACGACAGTCGATGAGGTGCAGGCAACCGTACAAATTGCTTCTGGCGCCAAGATATTCTTCAATGATAGGTGCCCAGCGTTCCCGCTCTTTTTTCGACACCTTGGCATAACCATAACCGGGCAGATCTACAAAGGAAAAATTATCATTGATCAGGTAAAAATATATACCCCGCGTTTTCCCGGGGGTTGAACTGGTGCGGGCCAGGTTTTTCCTGCCTGCCAGTTTGTTCAGGAGCGAAGATTTCCCCACGTTGGAGCGGCCCAGGAAAGCTATTTCGGGTCTTTCCCACCCGGGGAAATCATCAACTTTATATGCTGAAGCTTTAAGTTCAGCCTGACGCACATACACTCGCCCACCACCTCCTCTCTCTGGAACCAACCGCCGTCCGCTTGTTAATGAGGGATAGCCGGATCCCGGTTTTCATTACGTACATCCAGATCATCCCGCTTAATTTTTGTTTCACCTTTCTTTTCTCCATCGTCCTCTCCGGGACCAATTGGCCCGGCCAGGGCCAGTTCCAGGACTTCATCCATATGCTCAACCAGCTTAACTTCTACTTTACGGCGGACCTGGGGCGGAATATCGCTCAGGTCGCGGCGGTTTTCTGCAGGCATGAGAATATATTTAATACCGGCACGGTGAGCAGCCAGGATTTTTTCCTTGACTCCGCCAATGGGTAAGACTCTACCACGCAAAGTAATTTCACCGGTCATGGTCACATCCCTTCTAATCGGGGTCCTGGTCAGAGCAGAAGCCAGTGCGGTAGCCATGGCGATTCCGGCTGAAGGACCATCCTTGGGAATCGCTCCCTCCGGCACATGAATGTGGATATCAATATTTTCATAAAAATCTTTTGCCAGGCCTAGGGAGTCGGCCCGCGACCGGATGTAGCTCATCGCTGCCTTGGCCGATTCCTGCATCACATCGCCTAGCTGTCCTGTGAGGGTCATTTTACCCTTTCCTTTCATCAGTGTTATTTCGATGGACAGCAAATCTCCTCCCGTTTCAGTCCAGGCCAGGCCGGTAGCTACACCAATTTCATCTTCTTTTTCTGCCGCCCCATAACGGTACCGCGGAATACCCAGATACTTATGGAGGTTCTGACGGGTTATTTTAACATGTTTTCCTCGCTCCTTAACTACCTCCCGGGCTACCTTGCGGCAGATTGCGGAAATATTGCGCTCAAGATTGCGCACTCCAGCTTCGCGTGTATATTCGCGAATGATCCGTCTCACTGCATTTTCAGACAGCTCAAGATTGCCCCCGCTCAAACCGTTTTCTTTTAACTGTTTCGGGATGAGGTACTGACGGGCGATTTCTTTTTTGTCTTCCTCGGTATAGCCGGGAATGTGGATCAGTTCCATCCTGTCCAGCAGCGGCCGTGGAATATTATAGGTAGTATTGCCGGTAG
Source organism: uncultured Syntrophomonadaceae bacterium (assembly GCA_964506505.1). Taxonomy (GTDB): domain Bacteria; phylum Bacillota; class Dethiobacteria; order DTU022; family DTU022; genus M55B129. Next base: position 28,259 of record CAZDKY010000032.1, on the reverse strand, counting down.
TAATGAACATCACCTGTGAGAGGTCAAAAGGCACTTCAATGTAGTGATCACTGAAACTGTTATTTTGCTCGGGATCGAGAACTTCCAGGAGAGCCGACGAAGGATCCCCCCTGAAATCGGTTGACATCTTGTCAATTTCATCCATGAGAAAAACCGGATTCTTCGATTTGGCCTGCCGCATTCCCTGGATAATTCGCCCCGGCAGAGCCCCGATGTAGGTACGGCGGTGTCCACGGATCTCCGCTTCATCACGTACTCCACCGAGGGAAATTCGAACAAAGTTTCTTTCCAGAGCCCTGGCCACGGAACGGGCCAGGGAAGTTTTCCCCACACCAGGGGGGCCAATGAGGCAAAGAATGGGACCCTTGAGCTTTTCGGCAAGCTGGCGCACTGCCAGGTATTCAATAATCCTTTCTTTGACCTTCTGAAGACCATAGTGATCTTCTTCAAGAATTTTTTCCGCCATATCGAGATCAAGGCGGTCCTTTGTCTCCACCGACCAGGGCAATTCCAGAAGCCAGTCGAGGTAAGTGCGAATGACGGTCCCTTCCGCCGCCGCCGGGGGCATCTTCTCCAGGCGTTCCACTTCTTTAAGCGCCTTTTCTTCGACCTCTTCCGGCAGTTTGGCTTCAGCAATCTTATCACGGTATTCGTCCGCTTCTGCCATCCGTTCATCGGTTTCACCCAGTTCCTTTTGGATAGCCTTCATCTGCTCGCGCAGATAATATTCTTTCTGGGTTTTTTCCATCTGCTTGCGGACCCGCAGGTTAATCTTACGCTCAATTTCCAAAACTTCTAACTCATGACTCAAAATTATACTCAGCTTTTCCAACCGTTCACCAGGATCAACTGCTTCCAGGATCTCCTGTTTCTGTTCCAGCTTCATACTTAGATGAGAAGCAACCATATCGGCAAAACGTCCCGGATCATCAATATCGGAAACCGTGACCAGAGTTTCCGGCGGCACCTTGCGGTTGAGCTTGGTGTACTGCTCAAACTGATAAAGAATGCTACGAATCCGGGCTTCGATTTCCGGGGTCTTTTTTTTTCTGCTTTTAAAAGGTTTAACTTCTGCTTCCGAGTAATCCTGATCGGTAAGCAATTTTGTAAGTTTCAACCTCTTCAGACCTTCAACGAGAACCCTGATCGTTCCACCGGGCAGTTTGATCATCTGTTTAATCTTTGCCTCTGTCCCAACAGGATAGAGATCTTCAATGGCCGGCTCGTCAGTTTTTGCATCCTTCTGGGCTACCAGCAGGATCAGGTTTTCCTTCATCATCGCTTTTTCCAGGGCGACAATGGATCTTTGCCTGCCTACATCAAGATGTAAAACCATATTGGGGAACACCAGCACTCCCCGTAAGGGCAAGACCGGCAGTTTTGTTTTTTTGGGCATAGATTATCAACCACCTTCCCCTTTAAATGATAAGCGAGAAGCTTATCATTTTCCTATTCGCTTCCCGCTTAGACAGATCCTTGTCAACTTATATGTAATTTATCGCTACCCGTTTCGCCTCAATCAGGCACTCTCTTCTTTTTTCTTCCTTTTATCCTTTGTCACCAGCATCGGCGTCTCACTATTGTGAACTACTTCCCTGGTAATCACGCAGCGGCCGATATCTTCCCGCGAGGGCAGTTCAAACATCACGTTGAGCAGGATTTCTTCCATGATTGCTCGTAATCCTCTCGCTCCGGTATCCCTTTTCATTGCTTCCTCGGCAATGGCTTCAAGGGAATTTTCCTTGAACTCGAGAGCAACACCATCAAGTTCAAAGATGCGCTGGTACTGCTTGGTCAGGGCATTGCGGGGTTCCTTCAGGATGCGCACAAAGGCTTCCTTGTCGAGCGGATCAAGGGTGGCAATGACTGGAATACGGCCGACAAATTCCGGGATCAAGCCATATTTTAGAAGGTCCTGAGGCAAGATCTGTTTGAGGATTGCTCCCAAATTCCTGTCGTCACGCGAAACGAGATCGGCACCGAAACCAATTCCCCTTTTGCCGACCCTGTTCTGGATGATCTTTTCCAGACCGTCGAAAGCGCCACCGCAGATGAACAAAATATCAGTGGTATCGATTTGCATGAATTCCTGATGCGGATGCTTGCGTCCGCCCTGTGGCGGCACGCTGGCTACTGTGCCTTCAAGAATTTTTAGTAACGCCTGCTGGACCCCTTCTCCCGATACATCCCTGGTAATGGAAGGATTATCGGTCTTGCGGGCGATCTTGTCAATTTCATCAATATAGATAATCCCTTTTTCTGCTTTCTCCAAGTCATAATCCGCAGCCTGGATCAGCTTGAGCAAAATATTTTCCACATCTTCGCCGACATAGCCGGCTTCAGTAAGCGAAGTGGCATCAGCAATGGCAAAGGGAACATTGAGTATGCGGGCCAAGGTTTGCGCCAGCAAGGTTTTCCCCACCCCTGTCGGACCGATGAGAACAATATTGCTTTTCTGCAGCTCCACATCGTCCGGTTTCTGACCGGCATTAACCCTTTTATAATGATTGTAAACCGCCACTGAAAGGCTCTTCTTGGCATCCTCCTGTCCAATGACATACTGATCAAGTATTTCCTTGATATCCTGAGGTTTAGGCAGCTCTACATAACCAAGTTCGGTATCATCGCCGATTTCTTCTTCAATTATTTCATTACACAGCTCGATACACTCATCACAGATATAAACTCCGGGACCGGCAACGAGCTTGCGGACCTGTTCCTGCGATTTACCGCAAAAGGAACATTTGAGTTGGCCTTTTTCTTCATTAAACTTAAACATACTGGGGTTCACCTCATTTCCAATGTTAGCTTCGGTGGACCAGAATATCGTCAATTAAACCATACTTCTGTGAATCTTCCGCCGACATAAAAAAGTCGCGATCCGTGTCTCTGGCAATCGTCTCTACAGATTGACCAGTATTTTCAGCCAGGATATTCTGGAGAGCTTCCCGCACTTTCAGGATTTCGCGGGCGTGAATCTCAATGTCAACAGCCTGCCCCTGGGCTCCACCGGCAGGTTGGTGCAGCATGATGCGGGAATTGGGCAATGCAAAACGCTTACCCTTTTCGCCTGCCGACAACAAAACCGCCCCAAAACTGGCGGCCAATCCAACACAGATTGTCGAAATGGAAGGCTTAACATAGCGCATCGTGTCGTAGATGGCCATCCCGGCATAAACTGACCCCCCCGGTGAATTTATATAAAGGTTAATATCTTTTTTGGGATCTTCCGATTCAAGGAACAACATCTGGGCCACAACCAGGTTTGCCACATTGTCATCGATCGCACTGCCAATAAAGACGATTCTATCTTTAAGCAATCGCGAATAAATATCATAAGCTCTTTCCCCACGGCTGGTCTGTTCCACAACCATCGGTACCAATACACTCATTGGTCAAAACCTCCCTCTCTCTCTTCTGATACAAAATTATTTTCCTTATATTATTATACTACCTATTTTTTTTCTTTTTCTGCAATTTCAGCTTCCGTCTCCGCATCCGCGTCTGAATCTATAGCGATTTCATCACTATCCTGCTTTTCTTTGGCAGGGGTATCCTCCCCCTCATCCTCTTTGTCAGGCTTCCCGGTTTCCTTCTTAACCAGCTTGATCTGCGCTTCGGAAACAAGGAGGTCGATTACCTTGCGAATACGCATTTCTTCGCGAATCACCGGCAGCCGACCTTGTTTATCAATGATTTCCCGCACCCTCTCCGCACTGTCGTTATAGCTCTCGGCGATGGATGCAATCTTGTCATCTAATTCGCTGTCCTCGATTTCAATTCCTTCTTTTTTGGCTATCGCGTCAAGCACCAGGTTGATCCTGGTTCTTTTTTCCGCTTCTTCTCGCCTTTCTTCGCGGATTTCTTCAATTTTTTTCCCGGCGAGATTGAGAAACTGATCCATATTCATGCCCTGATAACGCAGATAAGTTTCAAATTCACCTATCAACCTGTCCAGTTGACGTTCAACCAGGGTCTGCGGCAGATCCACGTTTGACTCTTCAGCTATTTTGCCGATTAATGCTTCTTCCATTCTCTCTTTCGATTCTTCCCGGGCATTATTAAGCAGTTTCTCCCGTAAATCTTCTTTCATTTCCTCGAGAGTATCAAATTCGCTTGCCTCTTTGGCAAACTCGTCATCCAGCTCAGGGAGCTGCTTTTTCTTAATTTGTTTGACTGTTACCTTAAAGAACGCCTCTTTACCAGCCAGCTCTTCCTTTCCGTAGTCATCAGGAAACTTGACCCTCACTTCCCTTTCTTCTTCGGGAGAAACACCAAGGAGCTGTTCTTCAAATCCCTTGATAAAAGTCTTCGATCCCAGTTCCAGGGAATAGTTTTCCGCTTCTCCGCCCTCGAAAGGTTCTCCATCAATAAAACCTTTGAAATCAATTGTCAGCAGATCTTTCTCTTCCGCAGTCCCATCTTCTTTCGGAATGAGCCTGGCACTCTGTTCCCGCAGCATAAAAAGGTTCTGTTCCACCTGGATATCGTCAACAACCGCTTCTGTCTGCTCGACCTTGATACCCTTATATTCATTTATTTCGACAGGAGGCATCACCTCCACAACTGCGTTGAAAAGAAGAGGCTTGCCCTCTTCGATCTGGACCAGTTCGAAATCAGGCTGGTTAATCGGACTGATGTCCGCCTCTTTCAACGCTTCCTCGTAAGCGGAAGGCACAAGCAGTTCAAGGGCCTCCTCGTGCAGCACCTCGGGTCCAAATCGTGTTTCAAGAATCCGGCGGGGAACTTTACCCTTTCTGAAACCGGGCAGATTAATCTGCCTTACTACTTTCCGATAGGCCTTGGCCAGAGCAGTGTCCACGTCCGGCGATGCCACTTCTATTTCCAGCTTAACCTTGTTGTTTTTAATATTTTCCAGGTGATTCAGCATATTGATTACCTCTCTTTACCATGCAGATATACAACCTTCAACCAGCATAACCCCGTCCGGCTGTCAGATCAATAATAAAAACGCCTTAATACAGGCGCCAAATCATTTATATATTACCATAGATAAAAAATGGTGACAACATCTAAATAAAAACTGTGAGCCGGGTAGCAAAAGATCTTGGACAGATAAATGTAGATGGATTAATTTTCATAATAAGTGTGATAAATATTGATTATTGTTTCAAAATAATATAAAATATTGACGAATGAATAATCATTCATCCATACAGGAGAAAACTGATGGCTAAAAGAACGGGTGAAAAATACGAGGCGATCCTGGAAGCAGCGGTCAAAACTATCGCCAGGAGAGGATACCATCGTACCCGGATTGCCGATATAGCCCACGAAGCCGGCCTGGCGGACGGGACCCTGTACATATACTTTGAAAACAAAGAGGATATTCTGATATCCCTTTTCCAAAATCTTATGCAGCGTTTTGTTGAAGAATTGAGACGCGAACTGGACCAGTGCCGCAGCGCTGAAGAAAAACTTGACCGGATCATCTGCTATCATCTAAGTACCCTCGGAGAAAGGCCAAGCCAGGCCATGGTCACCCAGATTGAGCTGCGCCAGATTGATCAAACAATTAACCAGGGTATATCAAAACCGCTGATGAGCTATTTCCAGTTAATTGAGGAGGTGATTGAAGAAGGCAAAGAGCAGGGCCTTTACCGGCGCGAACTAAACACAAGGACAGCCCGCAAAGTGATATTTGGTGCCGTCGATGAAGTAGTGACCTGCTGGGTCATGTCCGCCAAACCATATGATCTCACGATTATGAAAAAACCCCTATTTGATCTGCTGGTAAACGGGCTGTGCTGATTTCAGTTGATCCTCTGGATGGGTTTTTTTAATTTCACGTCACAGGGAGGTATTTAAATGGCCTTGAAAGAAATCCGAAAGGCTGCCGTTCTCGGCGCCGGAGTAATGGGTGCTACTATTGCCGCCCATCTGGCCAATGTGGGAATTCCGGTCTACCTGCTCGACATCGTCCCCCGGGAATTAACACCGGAAGAAGAAAAACAGGGCTTGACTCTCAAAAGTCCCGAAGTACGCAACCGTCTTGCCATTAAGGGAAAACAGGATCTCCTCAAGAATAAACAGAAACCCCTCTACAGCGATTCCAACATTGACCTGATTACCCCTGGCAATTTTGAAGACGACCTATCCAAAATCAAGAATGTCGACTGGGTGATCGAGGTCGTCGTCGAAAATATTGAGATCAAGAAAAAGGTATTTAAACAAGTGGAAGAAAACTGGTCTGAGGATATAATTGTTTCCTCCAATACTTCAGGCCTTTCAATTAACGAGATGGTGGCGGATAATTCATCTCGCTTTCGCCAGTACTTTCTGGGAACACACTTTTTTAACCCGCCGCGCTGGATGAAACTGCTGGAAATTATTCCCTGCCACGATACATCTGATGAAGTTCTCTCGTTCATGCACCGCTTCTGTGAAAAAGTGCTTGGCAAAGGCGTGGTGTTCGCCAAGGATACTCCCAACTTTATCGCCAACCGCATCGGAACACATGCCATGATGCATACCATTAAGCTGATGCAGGAAGAAAAGATGACTATCGAAGAGGTGGACTCTATTACCGGCCCACCGATGGGGCATCCCAAGAGCGCCTCCTTTCGCACCCTCGACATGGTAGGTCTTGACACATTCTGTCATGTCGCCCGTACTGTTTATGATAAAACCGAAGACCCCGAAGAAAAGACCAGCTTTGAACTGCCGGATTTCCTGCAAAAAATGGTGGACAAGAAACTACTCGGCGATAAAACAGGCCAGGGTTTCTACAAAAAAGTGAAAGGTGAAAATGGTTCAGAAATACATGCTCTGGACATTGAAATATTTGAATATCGGCCGCGGGAAAAAGCCCGCTTTGATATCATCGGCAAAACAAGGCACGAGGAACTGGCCAAAGGTTTTAAAATGCTGGTCAATTCGGACGACAAGGCCGGCCGGTTTGCCTGGGAGCTGACCAAAAGATTTTTAATCTACAGCGCTTCGATGATCCCTGAAATAGCTGATGATATAGTTAATATCGATCGGGCAATGCGCTGGGGCTTTAACTGGAAACTGGGTCCCTTTGAAAGCTGGGATGCCATCGGAGTGAAAGAAAGCGTCGAACGGATAAAAAATGAAGGACTGAAGATCCCGGGCAATATCGAAGAAATGCTGAACAAAGGGTTCGATAATTTTTACCATGAAGATGAGAAAGGAAATCTTTCCTATTACGATTTCTCTTCAGGAAACTATAAACCGGTACCGGTCAGCCCAGAAATCATCAGCCTACCCGCCCTGAAGAAGCAGAACAAGCTGATCATGGGCAATGATGACGGCAGCCTGCTCGACATGGGTGACGGCGTCTGCTGCCTGGAACAACACAGTCCGCAGCAAGCCCTTTCCCCGCTTTTCTGGGATTTTATCCATGAAGCTATCGAGGAAGCAGAGAAAAACTATGTCGGTATGGTGGTGGGCAACCACGCCAATAATTTCTGTGTCGGAGCTAACGTCGCCCTGATGCTGATGGGCGCTCAATCCGGCGAGTGGGAGATGCTGGAACAGTCCAATGTGAGCCTGCAAAACGGCCTGATGAAGCTGAAATATGCAAAAATCCCCGTTGTCGCCGCCCCTTTCCAGATGACCCTGGGCGGTGGAATGGAATTGATTTCCCATTGTGACCGGGTCCAGGCTGCTGCCGATACTTTCCTTGGCCAGGTTGAAATGGGCATGGGCCTGATACCCGGCGCCGGAGGAAACAAGGAGCTTCTAATCCGGATGACCGAGGGGCTGCGCGATGATATAAACACAGACCGCCTTCCATTCGTACAAAAGGCCTTCGAAGCAATTGCCATGGCTACCGTATCCAACAGCGCCCAGCATGCCAGGGAACTGGGATTCCTCCGAAAAACTGACAAAATAAGCGTAAACCAGGACTACCTGCTTCACGATGCCAAAAATACTGTTCTGGCCATGGTCCTGGAAGGTTATAAAACGCCCAGGCTTAAAAAGATCAGGGTCCTGGGTGAGTACGGGATCGCCACCTTCAAGGCGGGCGTCCAGAATATGCTCTGGGGTGGTTACATCACGGAACACGAACAAAAAGTAGCCAATGCCATCGCCTATGTCATCTGCGGTGGCAATATAAAACCTAACTCACTGGTCAGTGAACAGTACCTGCTCGATATTGAAAGAGAAAAATTCAAGAGCCTTCTTGGTGAGCCAAAAACCCAGGAAAGAATCACTCACTTTCTCACCACGGGCAAGCCCTTGAGAAATTAAAGGAGGGAACCAGAATGAAAGAAGCCGTTATCGTTTCCAGTGTCCGAACAGCAATTGGCAAGGCACCACGGGGCAAACTTCGCTTCACCAGGCCAGATTACATGGGCACGGTAGCCGTCAGAGAAGCCATGGCCAGGGCTAAAGGTCTTGATCCGGCCGAAGTGGAAGATGTAATTATGGGTTGTTCATTCCCCGAAGCAGAGCAGGGAATGAATGTCGGCCGAATAATCGCTCTCCAGGCTGGCTTTCCCGACAGCGTCCCCGGCCAGACAGTGAACCGATTCTGCTCTTCGGGACTACAGGCTATCGCCCTGGCTGCCGAACGGATAATGCTGGGCTATGCCGATGCTATTGTCGCCGGGGGAGTAGAAAGCATGAGCATGGTCCCCATGGGCGGAAACAAGCTTACTCCAAGCCCGGAACTTGTTGAAAAACATATTGAAGCTTACACCCCCATGGGCATAACCGCTGAAAATGTAGCCAATCGTTTCAATATTACTCGTGAAGAACAAGATCAATTCGGACTGGCCAGTCAGCAGAAAGCGGCCTCAGCAACAAAAGAAGGCCGGTTTAAAGATGAAATCGTCCCTCTTAAAATAGTCGATAGCTCGGTCGGCCCGGACAACAAAATTGTTGAAAAAGAGTCCATCTTCGATATCGACGAGGGGATCCGCGAAACGAGCCTTGAAGTACTGGCCAAACTTCGCCCGGCTTTTCATGCCAAAGGTACTGTTACCGCAGGCAATTCATCCCAGACAAGCGACGGGGCATCAGCAGCTGTAGTCATGTCCGCCGAGAAAGCGGCTTCCCTCGGCCTCAAGCCGATGGCCGTCTACCGCGGTTTTACCGTGTCCGGATGTCCTCCGGAAATCATGGGGATCGGACCTTCAGTTGCAGTGCCAAAGCTGATGAAAATGACCGGTAAAAAAATCCCCGATATTGATCTTTTTGAACTTAATGAAGCATTTGCTTCACAGGCCATTTACTGCCTGAGAGAACTCGACCTGAACCCGGAAATCGTCAATGTCAACGGCGGGGCAATAGCCCTGGGGCATCCGCTGGGCTGCACCGGGGCTAAACTTACCGCCACACTCCTGCACGAAATGGCCCGCCGAGGGTCCCATTACGGCGTGGTTACCATGTGCATCGGAGGTGGTATGGGTGCCGCCGCTCTTTTCGAGAGAGCTTGGTGACTTGATGAAAAAAAGAAAATAAACGGGAGAACTTATTACCTGCCGGGAGCGTGAACTTAGTCAAAACCTTTTTATATGGTATGATTAAGTTGTACGCTCTTTTTTTAATACTTTTCAAGGAGGGATTTCATGACTTCTTCATCAGAACTGCAGCAGAGGATCGAGAAACTCAAACAGTCCATGATGGGAAAAAATATTGCCGGAGCGCTGCTCGTCCAGAGAGCAGATCTTTTTTATTTCAGCGGGACGGGGCAAAATGCCCACCTGTTTATCCCGACCGAAGGAGAACCGGTCTTAATCGTGAAAAAATCTCTTATCCGCGCTGGCCAGGAGAGTGCGCTCGATAAAATTATTCCCTTCCAGGGTTGGGACGATCTGGCCCGGCTTATTGCAGATACCCTGCCACCGGGTTCAAAAATAGGGCTTGAACTGGATGTCCTCCCGGCTAAACTCTACTTCCGTTACCAGGAACTGCTTAAAGATTACAACCTTACCGATATTTCAGCTATTGTACGCCTGATAAGATCTGTCAAATCAGCCTATGAACTCGACTTGATAGGCGAAGCGGCTAAAATGAGCCGCTCCTTGTTCGAACATGCCGGTAAAATTATCAGGGAGGGAGTGACAGAAATAGAACTGGCAGGGCGGCTGGAAATGCAAGCCCGGCTGCTGGGACACCAGGGCGCGGTGCGCATGCGCAGCTTTAACCAGGAAATCCACTACGGACATGTAATGGCCGGGGAAAACGCCTCAGTGGTAAGCTTTTTCGACGGGCCAACCGGAGGCCCCGGCGTGAACCCTTCCTATCCTCAGGGTGCCGGAACGAGAAAAATCAAGCGTGGTGAACCGATTCTGGTCGACCTGGTTAGCATATTCGGCGGCTACATGATCGATCAAACCAGGATCTTCTCCATCGGCGAGCCGGCCTTACACCTGCAGGAAGCGTACAGGCAGGCGTTACAGATAAAATATGATTTGATAAAAGCGGGCCGACCCGGCACCACCGGAGGCTACCTTTTTAAAAAGGCGGAGAACACGGCCGCCCGGGCCGGTCTGGCCAACCACTTCATGGGTTATACGGAAAAGGTTCACTTTGTCGGGCACGGGGTAGGAATCGAACTCGATGAAATGCCGATCATCGGCCGCGGTGTTGAGCAAAAACTGGTAGAAGGAATGGTCTTCGCCCTTGAACCAAAATTCATCTTCCCCGGGGAAGGAACTGTGGGCATAGAAGACACTTTCGTCGTCGAGAAAGAAGGATTGAGGCAGCTCACTCTGTCTGACGACCGTCTGAACATTATCTAACCTACACGGCTGGAGCGCCGGAATCAACTGCCAGCGCTCCACCCTGAAAATAAGTTATTCCTGCAGGAATAACTGTTCCGGAGCCGGACCGGCCCCCTCTCTGCTTATCAGCCACCCGAAGTGCCGCACCCGGCCAGCATAAAGACCATCGCTGCAATAATGGCAAGCATCAACCAGCTATACCGGCTCATCACCATCCCCCTTTCTCAGTTTTATTAATATCACAAGCAGCATCAAGAGGCAATTGAAAGCAGCAGATTATGGCACTTATATTATGTTAACAATATATTTTTTTTTCTATTCACAACACTGACATAGCAGCATTTTCCGGAGGCAAATGTGTGTTCTACTCACAAATTCCACAGAGTTATCCACAGGGAAAACCCTTTACAGGAACTTTGCCGAGCTTTTTTCCACATTATTGACAAAGAGTCACCATAAAAATTGCAGATTGTTAAACCGTCAGAATGGCACAACAATTGACCTGTACAATTCTTTTAAAATATCACTTTAAAAAAAGGGAAAATGAATTCCTTATCGAATAATGAATTATTGAAAACAACAATCCACCTAAGGAGGCATAAGCATGGAAGTTAAAGTAAGCGATGATTGCAGCGCATGTGGCATCTGTGAGGATATTTGTCCTGAAGTATTTGAACTGGGAGATGAAAAAGCAGAAGTAAAAGTAAATCCCGTTCCGGCAGAGTACGAAGAAAAAGTGCGGGAAGCAGCTGAAGAATGCCCGACTGAGGCCATTCAAATCTCGGAATAAAAACGGTTGCAGCGACCAAACAAACCGGGAGCCCGCTGAAAAGCGGGCTCGTTCATTATATAAGATCCAGGAAACAGCTTTTTATCTCGGCGCCACGAGCAGGAATTTTTACTGCAGGCGACGAAGGAAACTGCTTCCAGGAGTACTTTTCAACAAGGCGGGATCATCTTGGATCAGGATAAATTGCTCTCAGTCTTATCGATCCTTGACAGGCGGCCGGGTTTGATCAAACCTGTGACCGGCTTGGCCTATCATTCCAAAAGAGTCACCAAAGGTGATCTTTTCATCTGCATAAAAGGGTATAAAACCGATGGTCACCTTTACCTCGGCGCTGCCACAGAAAGAGGAGCGGTAGCTGCGGTAGTGGAAGAATTTAATGATGACATACAGATACCACAGTACAAAGTGGCCGACAGCCGGCATGCCCTGGCTGCCCTGGCCGATCAGTTCTTCGGTCACCCTTCCCAAAAAATCAACCTCACCGGTATAACGGCAACCAACGGCAAGACAACCACCACCTACATGACCAATGCAATCTTTGAAAAAGAGGGTCTGAAAACCGGCCTGATCGGCACAGTCATTATTAAAACAGGTAGCAGTATCCGACCTGCCGAACTGACTACCCCGGAATCACTGGATCTGCACCGCTATTTTCAGGAAATGATCGAAGCAGGAGTAACCCATGCCGTGATGGAAGTTTCATCAGCAGGGCTTGAACTGAATCGGGTTGAATGTGCCGATTTTAATACTGTTGTGATTAACAATATCAGCCGTGAGCATATCGATCTGCACGGTTCGTTCGAAGACTACTTCAAGGCCAAAGCCAGCCTGGTCCGTAAAGCAAATGAAAATCAATGGGCCGTTCTGAACCTGGATTGCCCTTACACCCGTTCGCTGGCCGGAGAAACAAGAGCCAAAACTTTTACCTACGGCCTGAAACACAGGGAAGCCGACTGTCTGATCCACGATCTCGATCTAAGTACTGGCCGGGCTCGTTTTACAGTCGAAATAAGAAGGAAAGAACCGGCCGCCCTCTTCGCCTTCCAACCGTCCAGTTTCAAAATCAAGCTCTCCGTTCTCGGCTTACACAGTGTTTATAACGCTATGGCAGCCACCCTGGTCTCCCTGCTCCAGAGCATCCCGGTCGAAACGATCGAAAAAGCTCTGACGGAATTCAGAGGTGTGGAAAGACGTTTTGAACTAATCTTCGAGGACGATTTCAAGGTAATCGACGATCACTTTGCCAACAGCGGCAATATCGATGTAACCCTGGAAACACTGCAGATGATGGATTACAGCAAGCTTCATCTGGTCTATGCTATCCGGGGCAGCCGGGGAGTTACCGTTAACCGTGAAAATGCCGAAGCCATTGCCCATTGGGCAGCCAGGTTGAACCTGGACAGGATCATTGCCACCGATAGCATCGGCCACGTCGGAGAAAAGGACCTGGTAACAGCGGAAGAACGCCAGACTTTTGAGGCGGTAATGAACGAAGCCGGTATTAGGACCGAAATATACAGCAGCCTGCCCGAAGCAATAACCGCAGGCCTGGCAGAAACCGGTACCGGAGACGTCCTCCTGCTGGCAGGCTGCCAGGGTATGGATTACGGGGCGAAAATCTGTCTTGATCAAATCCATCACCTGAAGCCTGATTTGCCTGAAGAAAAAGTATTCGCTGCTCTGAAAAACCGGGTAGCGGGATTATAACCCCTTAACTTTTGCTTTCATCATACAAAAGTTAACTCAGGCTTCTCCCCGCACTGGATTAAAATGACAACCCATAATTAATCCCGCCGTGCAGGCAAAAAGTATTAACTGAAAAATAAACAGCTTTTAGCTTTTAGACTCCTTAATTTCCACCCCGCCCAGGATCGCCCGGGCCTGGATGCGAACAGTCCGTTTATCACCTTCAGCAAAGTTCTGTTCAACCTTCCGGCTGGCAATAATTCCACCGTCTTCCTGATCTTTAAAAGTAACCCCACCGAGCACTGCCGAGCCTTCATAAACAACTGCCAGATCAGGTGGAACCGTTACATCAATGCCACCCATGACCGCCGTGAGATCGAGCACCGTTTCGCCCTCGGGAATCTCAGCTGTAGTCAAGTCCATCTCAATTCCACCCATGAAGGCAAAATAGCTGCCGCTTTCCAACTTCCAGGGCTGAGCGCTACCGAGTTTGGTCCCACCCATAAAGGTGAACCGTCCACCCCCACCATGAGCCCTTCCCCGCAGCAGGTTTAAACCGATCAGGATCAGGATTGCCGGCCAGATTAAGTTCCACAATATGGCAGTATTGAAATCAAAAAGGCCCAGGTTCCGCCCTAGATAAATTACTCCGATAGCAATAAATATTACGGCGGTAACAAACTGGCCCCAGGAAAAATAGGTTTTCTTCCCTTCTTCTGTCTCGGACGAACCAAAGGATGAGACAAGCCAGCTCAATCCGAGAACCAGGGGAATCACCGGCCACAGCCGCATAATTTGCCGGATATCAATATTCACACCTATATTCAGGTTATTCAAAAGCAGCAAAATGCCAACTACCAGGATAAAAAGCCCGATAATCAATCTTCCGCTTATTGATCGCATTCCGTTCACTCCGTTTCTGCAGGATAAAATTATTTTCAGTTGTGTATTCTTGCTTGGGAGTTAGTTTCCTTCAATAATGTCTGCCTTTTAGTATAATTTAAATCAAATAGCAATCTGAGATCTGCAGAAGAAATAACTGCTTATGAATCATTTACATTTTACGTAAAGGTTACTGCCATTAATATTTATCTGTTTGAGATAACACTTTCACTGGACCTCTGCAGGGCACCGTATCAGAGTGCTACAGCGCCGGAAATATCTTGTTGTAACGACCGTTACCGTTGACTTTTAGGAACGGTCATGCTAAAATTACAGCGCAGTAAAATGGTGGGTGTAGCTCAGCCGGTTAGAGCGCCAGGTTGTGGCCCTGGAGGTCGTGGGTTCGAATCCCATCACTCACCCCATTTTTATTCCAAAAAAGCAACAGTCAATTAACGCTGGGGCGTAGCCAAGCGGTAAGGCACGGGACTTTGGTTCCCGCATGCGTAGGTTCGAATCCTACCGCCCCAGCCATTTTTGTGTCCTATGAACCGGAATAAGGAATCTTAAGCCAGCTACAAGCACCTGTTCGATTCTCTCAAAAGTAAATCTTTTCCACGATATAACTCATTCCGCCCACTGGAGCAGAAAGTCTTTGCGCAGATCAATAATATCACCCACCTGCAGACCCAGTTCCGCCGCCCGTCCGCCTCGCAATTCGATAGCAAACTGGGCCGGCCCTTTACTGGGATAAACAGGCTGCTCTTCATCAGAGATATTTGGATCCGGGGGCTCCATTTCATAAATGGCGGTTACTATTCCTCCCCTGTCCAGGAATATAACATCAATAGGCATGAGGCAGTTTTTCATCCAGAAGTTTAGCTCGGTCGGATAAGGGTCATAAGCAGGGAAAACGAAGAGCATCCCCCGATTATCAGCAAGATTTTCCCGCCCCATCAGGCCCTGTGTTCTCTGCTTTGGGGTTAAAGCCAACTCCATTTCAAAATACTGTTCTCTGATTACCACACTTTCAATAGAAGGCCGTTCTTCCCCGTTGTTACCATCATTATCTGCCGGCGCATTATCCATCTTTTCCTCCATACAACCAGGAGCAAGGCAGAATATGATAATGACTGCAACCAGGCAAAAACTGACTTTTAATTTTTGAATGCTTTTCCTATCCATCCTTCTCAAGTCGCAACCCTTCTACCATATAATTTCCTTGCCTTATAAACTGTAACAGGTCATACTAAGATCAATTGCCTGTAATTTGTTTAAAGCATGCTAAAACCACTTTATCCCAATCATTAAGGAGACTGTTAAATGAAGCTAAAAACGATCTTTACCACCGGTTTTCTGACTATCCTGCCGCTTGCGGTTACCATATATGTGTTCTATCTGATCTTCAGTTTCCTGGATAACCTTCTAGGCAACCTGATCCAGGCAATCATCGGCTTCCGGGTGCCGGGAATTGGTTTCGCCGCCGGTATAGCTTTAATCCTGATTATCGGGTTCATTGCCTCCAATATAATCGGCAGGCGGCTGATCGATTTCAGCGATCGCCTGCTGCAGCGCGTTCCTCTGGCTAAAAGCATCTATGTTAGCGCCAGACAGATTATCGACGCCTTTACGATACAGGGCAAAGCCGCTTTTCAGAAAGTGGTTCTCCTTGAATATCCCCGCCGTGGATTATATGTGCTCGGCTTTGTCACCGGCAGTTCCAAAGGAGAAATCCAGGGTAAAACCCATGAAGAAACCCTGAACATATTTATTCCAACCACACCAAACCCCACCTCGGGAATGCTTATCCTTGCTCCCCGAAGCGAGGTTATTGATCTCGATATGACAGTTGAGGAAGGGATGAAGGTAATCATCTCCGGCGGCCTCTTTTCCCCTCCGGTCGATATCTCGAAAAACAATCCTACCTGAACTATAAAAGATCTGCCAGGAATACCTTTGCACCTGTCAGGGCTATATGCTATGAGTCAAACAAAACGTCCCCCTGACTCCTGTCCCCGTGACTCCTTTTAAACATAAAAGGGTTTTTCCCTTTCCGCCCAATCGAGGGATCTCTTTACCGCCTTGCGCCAGCCGCGGTAGAGGAAGCGGCGGCGGTCTTCATCCATCTGCGGTTTAAAAGAAGCGCTTTCCTGCCAGAGATCAGCAAGAGCCTCCGTATCTTTCCAGGTTCCGCAGGCCAGACCGGCCAGGTAAGCGGCGCCCAGTGCCGTTGTATCGGCCGTGGAAGCGCGCCGAACAACGGTTCCCGATATATCGGCCTGGAACTGCAGCAGAAGATCCATTACACTGGCTCCTCCGTCCACCCGAAGTTCCTTTAAAGGCAGATCGGCATCGCAGCGCATTATTTCAAGGACATCCCTGGTCTGGTAGGCCATCGCTTCGATAACCGCCCGGGCAAGGTGAGCCCTTGTTGTTCCGCCGGTAATCCCGATCAGCAAACCGCGGGCATAGGGATCCCAGTGCGGCGCGCCCAATCCGGCAAAAGCGGGGACGAGATATATCCCATCATTGCTTTCCACTAGGCCGGCCAGATCCTCCAGGTCAGAGGCTTCTTTTATTAACTGCAGGCCGTCGCGCAGCCACTGCACGGCGGCGCCGGTGATAAAAATACTTCCTTCGAGAGCATATGAAACTTCCCCCTTCACTCCCCAGGCGACGGTGGTTAATAATCCGTTTTTAGAGGCAACGGCCTTTTCACCGGTATTCATAAGCAGGAATGAACCGGTCCCGTAAGTGTTCTTGGTCATTCCCGGCTGAAAGCAGGCCTGGCCGAACAGGGCAGCCTGCTGATCACCAGCTATCCCGCCGATGGGTACAGCAGAACCAAAAAACACGTTAGGATCGGTTTCACCGTAAAGATAACTGCTCGGCATTACTTCCGGTAGGACACCGACAGGCACTTTGAAAATCTTCAGCAGCGTTTCGTCCCATTCCAGCTGATGAATATTAAAAAGGAGGGTTCGCGAAGCATTTGAATAATCGGTGGCAAAAACACTGCCTCCGGTCAGGCGGTAAAGCAAATAGCTATCCACCGTTCCACAGGCCAGGGTTCCCTTTTCAGCGGCTTCTTTAACTTGCGGCAAATTTTCCATAGCCCAGCGCACTTTCGTACCGGAAAAATAGGGATCCAGCAGCAGGCCGGTTCGGCGCCTTATCTGATCTTCCAAACCTTCGTTCTTGAGCTGCCGGCACATTTCGGCCGTGCGGCGGCACTGCCAGACGATCGCTTTCGTCAGGGCCCTGCCAGTCTTTCGATCCCAGAACACTATTGTTTCCCTCTGATTGGTGATACCCAGCGCCGCCAGCTCCCCGGCAGATATACCCGCTTCATGCAGGGCCTGCTCAGTCGTCTTTAGAACGTTCCCCCAGATTTCATCAGGCTCTTGTTCCACCCAACCCGGCTGCGGGTAATATTGTTTGTGTTCCCGATTTACACGGGCTATTGAGAGCCCTTCACTGTTCCAGACAATGGCAGTCGTCCCCGTCGTTCCCTGGTCGATCGATAAAATACAGCCCCCGATCTTAATCGCCTCCCCGTAAGTTTTACCAAAAACAACACTGATCCCGTTCCGATCCTCTATCGTAAAACCGTCCGAGCCGGATTGAATCCGCTTACCCTTAATCAGCAAGACTAAAAACAAGTTTTTTCCCCTGTTGTTCCCGCCTGATTTTCCCTTCATACTCAAGATGGCGGATATGGGCAAGGGCTTCACCCGTGGCAAACCATTTCTGCATAAGGGGGAAATCATCCCAGCACTCGGCCACCAGATCCCAGATCATCCGGGATGCAACATCAAAAGCACTGACCGGACCTGCTTCCCGCAGGATGACCATTACTTCCTCAAGCCTCTGGCGATGATGTTCTTTAAGCTCTTCAATTCTTTTACGACAATCAGTAAAAATGCGGCGATGCCCAGGTAGCACGAGCTCAACCGACATCATCCAAACACGATCCAGGCTCCTGAAGTAGTCACCAAGGGGATCGCTTTCATCCAACCAGGTTGTAATATTAGGGGTAATATCACCAAGAATATGATCGCCGGAAAAAAGCAACTTTTGTTCCGGTTCATAGAGACAGGTATGCCCGGGTGAATGACCGGGGGTCATTATACAGCAAAGTTCATAGCAACCATACCGAATAATATCACCATCTTCAACCAGGGTGAAATCCTCCGGCTTCTTCGGCTCATAATGCTTTCCGGGGTGTGAACCGACGGCCATTTCCACCATCTCCGCCGGGAATCCATGCCGCTCGGTCATCGCCAAAATCATCCCCCAGATATTCTTGTGGTTCAAGATTTCGGCATCGGGCCGGTTGAAATAAACGACAGAACTGCTTGCTGCAAATTCGTCCACCAGGCCAATGTGATCTATATGCATGTGTGTAACAAAAAAGTCCGTTTTTTCAGGGTCAAGTGCCAGTTGCTCAAAAACATCTCTCATCGCTTCCCGACAGGCACTGCGCTTCATTCCTGTATCGATAACCAGGTTGCGTTTTTCATCTTTGATGATATAAGAATTGGTCGCCTTAAGCGGATTGCCGGGTAGAGGTATTTCTGCGCGATAAAGGGCCGGTTTTATTTCTTCAATGATTGTTGCTGCCACTTTTCCACTTCCCTTTATCTTGATCTTTATTCATTCATATATGCAATTATGCTATGCTTTTTAGTTCTGCTTCAAGTTTGAAAACTCCTCTTTAATTTTCTCCTGCAGGACCGGACTGTCGATTACTTTCAGCCCCGTTATCGCCATGGCCCTACCGGCAGCAAGCATCACTTCATAAGCCCTTTCCGTATTGCAGATGGCTGTAAATTCAGGAGTATGCCGCGGCACCCATTGATCGGTCAGGGCAAGGAGGGGATATATAGAAGGAGTAACCAGGCTGACATTGCCCATATCGATGGAGCCAACTTCCCCCGCCTGGGCTGACTGAAAGTTATAACCGGCCTGGGGCAGGCTTTCGGCAAAAACATCGGCCAGGATACTGTTGCTGCACATCGCTTCATAGGGATAATTGGATTGCTCAATTTCCAGGGTGGTACCGGTGGTCGTGGCCGCTCCCCGGGCGCAGGCAATTACCTTTTCTACCGCCTCTTCCAGGCCAACACTATCGCGGGCCCTGACCAGAAATTCAGCAACAGCCCGATCTGGTATTACATTGGTGGCCAGCCCTCCTTCGGTAATAATTCCGTGAACACGGACATCGTCTTTGAGATGCTGCCGCAAGGCATTAATACCATTAAAGGTCTGAATCACAGCATCAAGGGCATTGCGCCCTTCCCACGGCTCGATGGCAGCATGGGCATTTTTCCCATGAAAAATAAACCGGTAATCACAGCAGGCCAGGGAGGTGACATTAATCCGTGTTGAACAACTGGGATGAAACATCATTGCGGCATCGATATCGTCAAATACTCCCGTCCGCACCAGGTCCACTTTTCCTCCGTGGTCTTCTTCATCCGGTGTACCAATTACCGAAACCCGGCCCGGCCGTCCCTCCAGGGCAGCAGCCAGGGCTAACCCGGCAGCAACGGCGGCGATGGCTATCAGGTTATGACCGCAGCCGTGGCCAATCTCAGGTAGAGCGTCATACTCGGAGCAAAATCCGACATGATATCCCTCTTCTCCGTAAGTGGCCATGAAGGCAGTTTTTAAGCCTCCTACTCCACGCCAAACCTTAAAACCCTTTTCTTCCAGATAAGTGGTAATCAGGTCTGAAGCAAAGAATTCTTCACCCCCTACTTCCGGATGGCTATGAATGTCCCGGGACATCTTTATTAGTCTGTCCTGCTCCTCCTCTATTTTACTGTGAATAGTCCGGTAACCGCTCATAATCTTAATCACCGTCTTTCCTGAATTTTTGCCCATTATAACTGTTTTTGCTCTCTTTGCCCAGCACAGTATGGCCGGCAGGCAGGAATAGAGCAAATTTTTTCTATTCAACAGGACGCAGTTGTTCATAGGTATCGACTATATTGGTAAAGACAACCGGCCCGTTCCGCGGATTGCGAACCCACCCCTCGTAGCGATCGGCCCGGTAAACCTGCAGCTCGGGGTCATAGGAAAGGACAATGTAGGCGGCATCATCGTAAAAAATGCCTTGCATTTCGTGAACGATTTCGCGTCTCTCATCACGGTCCATAACCCTCTGCTGGCGGAAATGCATTTCATCATACTGAGGGTTGGAATAAAAACAGTCGTTCCAGGTCATGATCTCATCAGTGGTAACCACTTTCAGGATCGATGTGGGATCAACATCGACAAACCAGCCCCATATAAACATATCGAAATCACCTTCATAAATCCGGTCAGTAAGAGTCGTTTCATCGATCGAACTAACTGTTAAATCAATACCAACTTCTTTTAACATATCTTTAATCAGGGTGCCGGCTTTCTGGTTGTCAAGCGATTCAGAGCGGAGTAACAGGCTAAAATCAAGGGGTTCACCGTTATGGCTGACCCTGGTTCCATCGGCACCGGTAGTATAACCGGCCTCCTCCAGGATTTTCGTTGCCTTTTCGGGATCATAAGCGCGAAAATCGTCGCCCGGATCGTAATGCCAGTATTCAAAAAGCGGCGGAACGATGGTTGAACCGACTATTCCATAGCCGTGATAGGCTGTATCAATAATTTTTTGTCGATCAATAGCATACTCGACAGCTACCCGTATATTTTTGTCAAGTAACAGGGGATTGCCGAGAGAATCGGGATCTTCCCATACATTGAAAGCAAGCTCAGTAAATGAAGGCGAATCGGCATCCAGGGTGACAATATTGGGATCATCGGCTTCTTCAATCTCTTTCAATTGCGCTCCCGGAACAGCAGGAATGACATCAAGCTGATCCTGTTTTAGCGCTTCAATCATCGGATCGATATTGGCATAGATAATGAAAATAACTTCGTCAAGCGTCGGTGCTCCCCTGAAGTAATTCTCGTTGGCAACCATCCTGGTAAATTCGCCTTTGCGGTGCTCGACAACCTGGAAGGGACCGGTCCCGACAGGAAACTCATTGGCAAATTCACCCTCGGCATCAGCAGGATCAATTTTCGACCAGATATGCTCGGGCAAAATGGGAACGAGGATCTGGGGCATCCAGGCTATTGGCTCATCCGTCTTGATGGTCAGGGTATTCTCATCAATTACCTCTATCTCCTCCATCGAGGCCACGTAATTGTAAAAATATCCGAACTCGTTGTCGCGAATATATTCGTAAGTAAATTTCACATCATCGGCGCTGAACGGCTCACCGTCATGCCAGTTAACACCATTCTGGAGATTAAAGGTCCAGACAAGGCCATCGGCATCCACCGTCCACTCACGGGCCAGATTTGGTATAACGTTCATATCTTCATCCCAGCTGACCAGCATGTTGTAATTGAGGTTCATGATCTCATAAGCCTGATAAGACCAGATCTGCATGGGGTTGAGGCTCTCGATCTCCCGTAAAAAACCGACTCGCAGGATATAACTTTCTTCCTCCATTTCACCACAGCCGGGTAAAATAAACATTATAGTCAACAGAATAGCCATACCAAGGATTAGAAATATTATTTTACGCATGAGCAGTACCCTCCATCTTCCATTTTTATTTTCAACAACTAATGCTACTTTCGGCTGTACCGATTTGCTCAAAGATGACTGCCTGTTTATGTAATATATTACATATTTATAATTGGCATAATTATACCAGACTTAATCTAAATCTTTAAGATCATAACACCATAAATTTATATCCGGTATATGACTCACCGGCCAAAGATAATTTTCTCTCCTGATCAAACCGTTGATTTTTCTGCAGACTGGAAAAACAAAGATATGTTATAATATGAAAAAGTACTACCGCTTTTATTTAAACGAAGACAGGAGTTGATCTGATGCTGACCAGATCCGGAATTTTGCTGCTCTTGCTAATGGTCCTCTTACTGCCACTTTTAGGCGGCTGCAGTATGCTGATGCCTTTCACGTCTGAAGCTGACAGCGCCGACGAACCTTTTGAGGTCGTAATAACAGAGATAGAACCCGCAGACGATTTTACGGATGAAAATAATAACGTTGAGGATGAAGTAACCGAAGAAATTGTCATTCCGGCTGATAAAAGCGACCGCCTTCCCGGAAGCCTTAACTGGGACAGCATCTCACTCTATGTCGCCGGAATTGACTTTTTCCGTGAGGGCGGCCTGAAAACAGAAGGGTTTACCGGAAAAAATACCGAAATTGCTCAATCTGATGAAGACGACCCGGCGGAAGCCGATGCTGCCCCGGAAGATACAGAAGGAGATCCTCCCATTTACGTGACTACGGAGGAAGATACTGCCGATTGGGGAGTCCCGATCATAGAAAACGATGATGATGATGATGATGATTGGTATAACCTTGACTGATATAAATGGGTGAATTATTATTTTAACCGAATAATTAGTTCTGGAGGTGATGGCGGATGGATAAGAGGAAGTTCGTCCTGTTCGGTTTACTGGTTATTCTTCTCGGCACGGTAATCTGCGGTTGCGGGGAAGAAGCCGCCACCCCTGAAGAAGATACCGTCGGCCAGGCAGAAGAAGGAAATGAAACAACCGCAGTCCCGGATAATGAAACGGCAGAAGACGAAACCGGGGAGAACGAAGAAACCGCTGAAGAAACCCCAACAGTTAAAACTGATTCCGGTGAACAGTCCGAAACTGACGCCTGCCCGGGTACTGTTTTCAAGCATGACGTAAAAATGAATATAGACGGAGTGGTAGAAAAGGATCTAGACGAAGGATGGTGGGAAGAGCCCTGATAGATCATTACTGCCGATCCATGCTTCCCGAGGAAAACCCCTCCAAGCCTAAGGTTACATAGAGATAACCGAGATTGCGGAAATAGCTAACAATGTCTCTTCGCCTGGAAAGGACAACAGGAAAATCTTTTATATCTACTTCAATGCGGGCCAGCTGTCCATGACAGCGAACCCGCATTTCATTTTCCATCCCCATGCGCCTCAGAAATGCCTCTGCTTCTGCCACTTTCCAGATTTTCTCTGTGGTCAGCAACTCCCCATATGGAAACCGCGAAGCAAAACAGGCTTCCGCCGGCTTATCCCAGGTGGGCAATCCGGCTTTCCAAGAAAGAGCCCTGATCTCCTTTTTGTCCAGGGCTGCTTCCTGCAGGGGGCAACGGATGTTCAGCTCCGTAATAGCGCGCATTCCGGGCCGCTCCTCAAACCGATCGCCGACATGAGAACCGTCCAGTAGAATAGACCAGCCACGTTCAATCACTGCAGCGAGCATTTTCGCATAGATAGTTTTTTTACAGTAATAGCAACGGTTTCGTTCATTGTTCCCGATAGCGGTAATAGACAGAAGATGGAGATCCAAAACCTGGTGTTCCACACCCAGTTTTTCTGCCAGGGCAGCCGCTTCTTCCACTGCCGCCTGACCCGTTAGCTCCGACTTGATCGTCACAGCCAGTACATTCCCCCTGCCGAGGACAATCAATGCCCTGAACAGCAGATAGGTGCTATCCATTCCACCGGAAAAGGCCACTGCCACCCGGTCAAATTTGCCCAAAATTGAATCGAGCCGCTTTTCCTTTTCTCCAATTACCAGTTGTTCCCTTTCATTATCCATCGTAATCGCCGCACCCCGTTTATTGATTAAAGGCGGGGAGCCCCTGTCCGAGCACTTCCCCGCCCAATATCACAGTTCTGTTTATTCCTGTATCATGTTCTAATTACTACTGCTATCTCTTTAAATAATTTTCTTTCTGCCCAGCTCTTCCTGCAAATAGCCGATGAACTCTGCCGCTTTCTTCTCCGGCGGGCGGGTAAAGAAACTGACACCAATAAAGAGAACAGTGGCAATGAGACCGCTCCAGACCCCCGGCCAGTAACCGAGAGGCTTTAAGCCGCTGTATTGAAGAAAGGTAGCTGCCAGCCCGCCGACAACAACGCTGGCCAGTACAGCCGGGGCAGTCCCCCGTTTCCAGAAAAAGGCCCCGATCAAAGCGGGTACCATAACCAGCAAGCCAGCCGAAGAGGCCACAGAAAGGGCGGCGATTAGATCCAGTCGAATGGTAGCAAAAGCAACGATAACAACCGTGAAAAGAGGCACAAATATTTTTCCTACAAGCAGTTCCCGGTTTTCGTCGTTCGGTCTGCGGGAACTCTTAAAAACATCGCGGCAGATCATGGAGGAGAGGGTCAAAATAATTGAATTAACCGTAGAAACAGCCGCTGCACAGATTCCAAGCATGACCAGCAGGGCAACCCCTGCCGGAACAACATTTAAACCCAGCAGGACCGGGGTAGCATTATCAGCAACGGCCAGTTCGGGGATGAGCAGGCGGGCGGAAAAACCCCACAGAATGGAAACCATGGTATAGATAAAACCGAAGACCAGAAAACCCATCACCATGATGCGCATCTGACCCAGTGAGCGGGGCACGAAAAGCCGCTGGCTGACCTGGGGATTGGAAAGGGAGAAGAAAAACCAGGGCAGGGTCAATCCGACAAATGTGTTGATATTGAAAAAGCCGGGACCCGGCACGGTCAGCCAGGCCGGGTATTCTGCTTCCAGACCGGCAAACAGCCCGCCAAAACCGCCAAAACCGCGGTAAGCAATGAGAACAACCGAAAGCACGGCCACAATCAGCATGACCGCCGCCTGCAAAGAATCGGTCCAGGCCACCGCCTTTAATCCGCCGGTCCAGGTCCAGTAAACGGCAATGAAAGCGGCGATGCCCACTCCCGCCAGGTAAGGAATAGCCCCACCTGAAATACCCTCCAGCAAGGCGCCGATTCCGATAAGCTGAACCGCACTGTAGGGAATGAGGAAAATTACCGCAGCCACAGCAGAAACGGCAGCTACTGCTTTGCTTCCGTAACGATCACCGAGCATTTCGGTGGGGGTGAGATAGTTATAACGCTGTCCCACCAGCCAGAAGCGCGGTCCGAAAAAAGCTACCAGCACAAGCCCGGAAAGATAAATCAGCTCAAAACCAAGGGCCCCGACCCCGCCGATATAAGTAAAACCGGCCAGACCGACAAGCATAAACGCGCTGTAAGTAGTAGCGCTGTAAGTGAGAGCGGAAACAATTCCGCCCAGAGACCGGCCAGCCAGGAAAAATTCGTTCACTCCGCCACCCAGTTTGCGGCTGGCCTGACGGGCTATAACACTGCCTAGAATAAAATAAACAAAGAGAGCAATATAAACGGTATTAGCGCCCATCTCGATCATCCTTCCACCTGGCAGTAATCATACCCAGGAATACAATAACAACCAGGGCAAAAATGCTCCAAAACAGAAAGGCACCGTAAAATTTGGTCATGTTGCTCATAAAGGAAATAAAAGGAACAATAAAGGCAGAAAGAACAACAACAAGAAATACAATAATCCATAAGAGACGTTGCCGTTCAAGGGACATGAAAATTACCTCTTTTCTGTGGTGATATCACTTACTGGGCATTATAACATATTCTATCCGATTATTAACCATTAAAATACATTTATATTGTATGCACAACTTGACTTTGATGTAAAATATTGTTATAATATGGTTGCCTGAAAACACTGCCGGTCCTAAAGATCTTAACGGGGACGGCAGGATAGACGTAGTCGATGTGACCCTCGTTTTTCAGCATACGCTGGATTTAATCAAACTGGAGTAAAGCATACAGAGGCAGGCATATTTAAACGGAAACAACCTGGTCAATGTCCTTGATGCAGACATGCTCATGCGTTATGCCCTCGATATGAGCGAAACACTTTAATCTCCTTGTAAAAACAGACAAAATTATCATGTATAATATTACGGGTTTACTTTTGAGATAAATTGGTTGAAGCGGGGAGAAGTAAAAGATGGAGAAAAAAACACATACTTTCAAAGACGGAGCCTTTTATGAAGGAGAATGGCGGAACGGCAGGCGGCACGGTCAGGGCACCTGGTCCAGGCCGGATGGCTGCCGCTTTACAGGTGAATGGGCTGACGATAAACCAAATGGCCTGGGAATATTGATCCTGCCGGGAGGGAAAAAATACATCGGTGAATGGAAGAATGGCCGCAGGCACGGCCTGGGCATTGAAATTCAAGCCGATGGTACGAAACTGACGGGTAGATGGTCAGAGGGACAGTTAGTCTCCAAAACTTCACAGCCTGAAGAAAAAAAACCAGCTGAAGATACTGAGAAAGATAAAGTACCTCTACCGCCAGAACCGGCACTGGAAGAAACGGTTAAACCTGAAAAAGAATCCAGCACTACAGAATCGACCGAATCTCCAACGGCGGCGGAAAAACTGGAACCGGCAGACGTGGATGAGCAACTGGCAAAGGAAGAAGTGTTTGAAGAAAACAGGATCTATCTTTCACCTGATTCGGCCGAGGATAAGGAACCAAAAAAATATGAAGATGGAAAACCGGAAAGTTACGAAGAAGATGAACTGGAAAACTATTATGATGAAACACTCGAGGAAGATGAGCGCAAACCATTCTGGAAAAAATGGTGGCTTTGGGCTATCATAATCCTTCTCGCCGTGCTGGCGGCTTTGTTGTTTTTTCTCTCTTCCCTGAACGATAATGGGAGCGCCGATCCGGACCCTGATCAGACTGAGGAACAAGGTAATACGGTGGATCCTGATCTGATCTCAGAAGAAGAGCCTACAGCTGAGGAACAAACTGAAGGGGACAACGAAGAAAAAGGGCCTCCAACCATCGAAGCAGGAACTTATGTGGTAAATGAGGATATCGAACCGGGGCTCTACCGCTCTGAAGGAGGGATCACTTACTTTGAACGTCTCTCCGGCCTCAGCGGTGAACGGAAAGATGTAATCGCCAACGGAGCTGTTCCGAACGGGCCGGTAGTTGTGGAAGTCAAGGAATCGGATGTCGCCTTTCGAAGCGAAGGAAGCGGAACCTGGTACAGGCTTGACGATTCATATCAGCCGGAACTTAAAAGTACGATCGAAGATGGATGCTGGATTGTCGGCGTCGATATCGAGGCAGGTACTTACCGGACTGACGACGAAATCGATTACTGGGCCCGCCTGTCAAACTTCAGCCATGAAGTTGACGCAGTAATTGCCAATGACGCCATGGTGACCGGCGGAACGGCAGTGGAGATAAAAAGTTCAGATGCCGGTTTCATCAGCCAGGGCCGGGCTATCTGGACCAAGGTTGATTAAGAAAAATCCGGTCCCCGCAGGCTAAGGCAAACGGCCAATCCCGGTTTTCAGGAAGCTAATTTTTTTCAAGAGCAAGGACATATTCCCTCCCCGGGTGGAAGGCTTTTTCTATCACTGGCGGCAGCTGACGTTTTTACTGGGGGAGAAAGGATTGAACCTGTTCCGCAACCCTGGCGCCTGGCGTATCTTTATGCTTCATCATAACAGCAAATCATACATCGTTCGCAAATTACCTGAAGATAAAAGATTACAAAACCCTGTCCAGCGTGATAAAATAAATAGAGACCGGAAAAGGAAAACCACAGATCAGACCCACTGATTATGCGGTCATTATCATTTATTTCTCAAACAGGGGGCATGAAATATGAAAATGCTGGTATGTGTAGACGGTTCGGAGCAAAGCCAGAAAGCACTTGAAAAAGCTGCTTTAATAGCCGCCGGACCCCATATCAATGAAGTCACGGCAATTCATATATTCGAAGGAAAGATGGATCCCTCATCTTCTGCCATTGCCTGGGGTGGAGAAGGATATGCCATCACCGAAGCTGATATCGAACATTTTAAAGAACGCTACGAAATGGAAAAGAAAAAAGGAGACATTATCTTACAGGAAGCCAAACGTTTTCTAACCGAAAAAAACATTGAGGCGAAAACAATCTTGGAAGACGGACATCCATCGCATAAGATCATCGAAGTAGCCCAGGAAAATGATTTTGATATTATCGTTGTCGGCAGCAGGGGCCTGGGCGGTTTTAAGAAATTACTCCTCGGCAGTGTTAGCAATGCCATCGCCCAGGAAGCGAAAAATTGCTGCGTCCTGATCGTGAAATAAATTAAGACCGTCATAAAGAATCTTGGAACACAGGGTAAAAAAGACCTAAAAAGGGGAACCCCGCCTGTGGGTGCGATAGATACCAACCGGCACTGCCGCTTGGCATAACCGTTATGGCCATAATGCGGGGTTATCTTCTCATTAAAAGTAAAACAGGATTTAATTGATATTAAGC
>CAZDKY010000031.1:0-22602 GCA_964506505.1 uncultured Syntrophomonadaceae bacterium | reverse complement strand
TTTACTCTTGTGATTGTTCGATCATTTTTTTAAAAAACCTGTTAGCGTTTATGGCAGAAGTCATATTAAATTTTTAATATATTGGTCAGGGGACACTGGAGGTAATTTCATACTTGTTAATTAAGCCGAATTTATTAAAGGGATGGTGAAATAAGGCAATGGGGAATTACAAGGAAAACCATTATGATATCCTGATTCGTAATTCTCGTTTGCGCGGTCGGCCGGAGAAACTTTATAACATTGGTATCTATGAAGGCAAAATTAAAGATGTTGAGGAGAAACTGTCTGGTGGAGCGGCGGAGGAGATCGATGCAGGAGGTAATTTGGTAACGGAGTCTTTTGTTAACGCCCATCTTCATTTGTGCAAGGTGTATACACTGATGATGATGGACGATGAAGCGATGAAATCTTATCAGAGTGCCGATAAATCTATGGGTAAAGCTATGACTGGTATTGAGCTGGCCATGCGGGTCAAGGAAAAGTATGACGAGAAATGGATTATTGAAAATGTGCGTAAGGCAGTTGCCCTGGCGGCATATTACGGCAATACCCATATCAGGGCATTTGCCGATGTGGACAGTAAAGCCCGTCTGGAAGGGGTTAAGGCTTTACTCAGAGCCCGGGAAGAATTTAAGGGGATAGTCGATCTTCAGGTTGTTGCTTTTGCCCAGGATGGTATAGTCCGTGAATCCGGCGCAGGCGACCTTGTTCGGGAGGCGATGAAACTGGGAGCGGATGTAGTCGGCGGTATCCCCTGGATCGAGTATACGGAAACTGATATTGCCGAACACGTTAAGGTTATTTTCGATATAGCAGACGAATTCGATGCTGATGTGTCCATGCTGGTTGATGATGCCGGCGATCCCGGCTTGCGGTCCCTGGAAACAATGGCGGTTGAGACTATAAAGCGCCAGCGTTTCGGGCGTTCGCTGGCTCACCATGCCCGGGCTATGGCCTTATACCCGAAGCCTTATTTCCAGAAAATATCCGCCTTGCTTAAAAAAGCGCAGATGGGAGTGGTCAGCGATCCCCAGACAGGGCCTCTGCATGCCCGAGTTCCCGAACTTCTTGAAGAGGGGAATCTTGTTTGCCTGGGGCAGGATGATATTTCCGATGCTTATTATGCGTACGGGCGTAATAACATGCTGGAAGTAGCTTTTCTTGTATCACACCTGTTGTGGATGACAACCCGTCCTGAAATGGAAACGCTTTATGACATGATTACTGTCAGGGCGGCCGAATGTGTCGGCCTAAAAGATTTCAAATTGGAAGTTGGCGCGCCCGCCAACCTGGTTGTTCTAGATGCACCGAACACGCTTGAAGCTTTGCGATATCATGAAGCGCCCCTGCATGTGATCAGCCATGGCAGGCTGGTGGATCTGGATAAAATGCGCAAAATGGGAAGAGGCTAGGTTCGTTTAGCTGATGGAAGATTATGGGTCAAGGGAGGTGTTTATCTTCTCAGCTCAAGAGGGTTTTGGAATTGGGGCTCTGAATAGATTCTGGTTTCTATTTATTCAAGGAGGGGTTTTTATGTTAAGGAGAAAGTGGTTATACTTTATGCTGGTTTTTCTGTTAATAGCAGGTTTTGCAGCGGGTTGCGCGCTGCCTGAAGAGGAGGCTGCTGAGCCATCTGAGACAGATGAACTTGAAGAACCGGCTGAAGAAACTGAAGATGATTTATTTTCGATTTACGGCATATACTCTACTCCTGCTGAAGAGCCATGGGTATCTGTAATCAATGAAGCTTGCGATAAGCTTGTTGAGGAAGGCAGGGCAACATTTTCTTATACCGACAACCTGGGTTATGCAGGAGATTTTGAACGGGAACTAAGACAGGTTGCTGACGAACTGCAACCCGATCTGATTACCGGTGATGCTTTTGGCAATGAGGAAGCAGCTCGCAGAGTGGCCAAAGACTTCCCGGATATTGCTTTTGCATTCGGTTCTGGTCTTGGTCCGGTTGAACCCAATTTTTCGGTTTTCGACAACTGGATTCATGAACCTGCCTATCTGCTTGGTGTTATAGCTGCCCATATGACTGAAACCGGCAAGATTGGTATTGTCGGCGGAATGCCGGTGCCGGAAGTAAACAGAATTGCCAATGCTTTTATATTTGGTGTAAAAGATTACAACGAAGATGCAGTTGTTTATGTAACCTTCATTAACAGCTGGTTTGACCCTGCTGAAGCAAAAGAGGCTGCGCTGGCTCAGATCGAACAGGGCGCCGATTTATTATATGCTGAGCGTTTTGGGGTTATTGAAGCCGCCGCGGAAAACGATATTTGGGCATTCGGGCAAATGACCGATCAAAATGACCTTGCTCCCGATTCTGTTATCAGCAGTGCCGTTTGGAACCTTACACCAACCTTTGAATACCTTCTTAGCAGTATTGAAGGAGGAACATATACAGCCCAGGACCTGAAGGACTTTTGCATGATGGGGAAAGGTGGAGCTTACCTGGCACCTTTCCACGGCCTGGAAGAAGAGATGCCGGCTGATCTGATTGATCTCGTAAACCAGCTTGAACAGGATATTAAAGACGGCGTTTTACGGGTGGACATAGATGAGTCTACTCCCGATGCTGTTAACTGATTTTAAACAAATTTGCGGTGGCAGGCTTAAAGCCTGCCACCGTTGAGGTATCATTACTATGCATGTAATTCAAATGAAAAGTATTACCAAGCGGTTTGGTAATCTGATAGCCAATGATCGGATTGATTTCGATTTGCAAAAAGGGGAGATCCACGCCTTACTCGGTGAAAATGGGGCTGGGAAAACAACCCTCATGCGTATCCTCTACGGACTATATACTGCCGATGAAGGTCGGATATTTATTAATGAAAAACCGGTTCATATCACGTCTCCCCGGGATGCTATCCGCAATGGTATTGGTATGGTTACTCAGCATTTTACTCTAGTTCCCCCTCTTACAGTGGCAGAAAATATAGTACTGGGGGCAACTAAAGGTATAAGTATTAATCCGAGGGAAATCAGTAAATCAGTAGCAGAAGCGTCCAGGAAGTTTTGTATACCGGTAAATCCGGATGCTGTTGTCCGTTCTCTTTCTGTTGGGGAATGCCAGAGGGTGGAAATATTAAAAGCTCTTTATCGGCAGGCAAAAGTTTTAATTATGGATGAACCGACTGCTGTACTGGTTCCACAGGAAGTAGAGGCCCTGTTTAAATCGCTTAAACAGCTTGTTGAACAGGGACTCTCCGTAATTTTTATTAGCCACAAGCTCTATGAAGTGATGGAAATTTGTGGACGAATTACCGTTTTGCGCGGGGGTAAACTGATTGGTACGGTGCACCGTTCTGCAACATCTGAAAAAGAACTGGCCAAAATGATGGTCGGGCGGGAAACTTTCGGCGTTGTCCGCGGAACAGAGAAAAAACCGGGCAGGCCTGTTCTTTCTATCGAAAATTTAAGATATGTTGATGGCGATAATTTTGAACGCTTAAAAAATGTATCGTTAGAACTCTGTAGTGGAGAAATATTAAGCATTGCCGGAGTATCTGGCAACGGGCAATCTGAACTGGTGAAAATTCTTTCGGGTTTGCTAAAACCTGCCGGGGGCAAGATAACTTTAAATGGTAAAGATATAACGGGTGCTCCTCCCACAACCATAACTGCTGCAGGTATGGGAAGAACTCCGGAAGACAGGCATGCCGGAGTAATAGGGGAGCTTTCGGTTGCTGAAAACCTGGCCCTGGAAAACCTGACTGCCTATTTAAAACGGGGAGCCCTTGATCGAAAACGTATCCGTGAACATGCCCGCGAGTTGATTGAAGAATATCAGATTAAGGCTTCACCTGAAGATCCGGTGGGGAAACTCTCGGGAGGCAATATTCAGAAGGTCGTGATGGCCCGTTCGTTAGCCAGTAATCCTTTATGCATAATGGTTGCTCAACCTACACGGGGACTGGATGTTGGGGCTACTGAATATGTGCGGAAAAAACTGCTTGAGCAGAGAAACAAGGGAGCTGGTGTGCTCCTGGTATCGGAAGATCTTGATGAAGTAATGAGCTTATCCGATCGCATTGCCGTTATTTATGAAGGTCGGATTATGGATATAATGCCGGCGTCTGAAGCAACCGAAGAAAAACTTGGCCTGCTAATGGCCGGTGTGCTCGATAAGGAAAAAGTGACAACTCCCTGATAAACTTGGAGGACTTACTGTGTCAAAGCTAAAAATTGAAAAGGCTCCTGCTCCAGCCTGGGTGCGCCCGATAATACCGATTTCTGCAGTAGTTGTAACCTTTATGATCACCTTAATTTTTATTGCCTGGGTTCAAGTTAATCCACTGCATACATATTATTATTTCCTTGTTGCACCTTTTACCAGTACTGTTTCGATGATCGAACTTCTTGTGAAGGCAACCCCGCTTTTTCTTACCGGGGCAGCGGTGGCGTTTGCTTTTAAAGCCGGGTATTATAATATCGGCGCCGAGGGACAGCTGACAGCCGGGGCCATCGTTGGGGCCTGGCTCGGGGTGGCGCTTGAAGGTTCGACTCCCTGGGTCTCGGTTCCCCTGATGATCATCTGCGGTTTTCTAGGTGGGGTCCTCTGGGCCCTTGTTCCCGCATTATTGAAGGTCAAGCTTAAGGTTGATGAAGTGGTGACTACCCTTTTAATGAACTCTATTATTGTTTATATCGTCAGTTATTTATTGAATGGGCCCTGGCGTGATCCTGTATCAATGTGGCCTCAGTCTCCGGACATTGATTCAAGCGCTGTATTTTTTAAGCTGATTCCCCGCTCAAGGTTGCATTTCGGTTTCATCCTGGGTCTTATTACTCTGGCTGTTATCTGGTATTTAATAAACAGATCAGGATTTGGTCTGAAGATGCGTGCAGCAGGTAGTAATGCCGAAGCAGCACGTTTTTCAGGTGTTAATGTTGGTAAGACCGTTCTTGCAACCGCCTTAATTAGCGGAGGAATAGCCGGATTGGCCGGAGTAGGAGAAGTGGCCGGGATTCACTTTCACCTTATTCCAGGGCTTTCTTCAAATCTGGGTTATACCGGGATCATTGTGGCTACCCTGGGTGCGTTGAACCCGATTGGTGTCGGTATAGCTGCGTTATTCTTTGGTCTTATTGAAACAGGCTCCCTGACTGTCAGCCGTGCTCTGGACGTGCCGGTATATTTAGGGCAGGTTGTCCAAGCAGCCTTATTGCTGGTGACCCTAGGTATGTTTGTCCTCACTAATTACAGGCTGAAAAGGGAGGGATAAATAATTTACGCTTTCATAGTCGGTTTACTTGCTGCAACACTGCGTGTGGCAACCCCTCTTATATTTGGCACTCTGGGTGAACTTTTCTCCGAGCGAGCCGGTATTTTAAACCTGGGGATCGAGGGAATAATGCTTCTGGGTGCTTTTACCGGTTTTGCCGCAGCTTACCTTACCGGTTCACTGTGGGTGGGGGTTCTTGCCGCCTGTCTTATAGGCGTTTTAGCCGGATTATTGATGGCCTTCATGACGGTTTACCTGGGGGTGAACCAGCATGTTTCCGGTCTGGGGATTACCCTGTTCTGTACAGGCCTGGCATATTATGCATTCAGAGTAATATTCGGTACACCTTCGCATCCACCGCAGCTAATCCCTTTTGAACGGGTTAATTTGATGGGGAATATTGCGGTGCTTGGGCCGATTTTCAGGCAGTATCCTTTGACCTATTATGCCATAGTACTGGTCCCCGTAGTCTGGGTGATTCTTTATAGAACTAATTTTGGATTAAAAATTCGTGCCGTTGGTGAAAACCCTGAAGCGGCTGATGCTGCCGGTATCAATGTTTACGGTGTACGCACGATTTCGCTGATGATAGCCGGCGCATTTATGGGGGTTGCCGGCGCGTTCCTGACGCTATCTACCCTCGGGTTTTTTACATTTGATATAATTGCCGGCAGAGGCTGGGTATGTATTGCTCTCGTGATTTTTGCCAACTGGATTCCCCAACGGGTACTCTGGGGAGCTTTTATTTTTGGTGGTGTCCAAGCCCTGCAGCTCCGTTTGCAGTTAACCGGCATTAAGTTCCCATACGAACTATTTCTTACTTTGCCCTATGTGGTGACAATTATTGCGCTTACGATAGCTAACCGAAATGCAGCTTACCCGGCAGCCCTGTTAAAAGCTTACAAGAGAGAATAAACTATTGATTATTTTAGTTTGTTTCAGTTTGCCGGGATTTTCTTTGAAGGGGGTCAGCATATGAAATATAAATATATCGGCAAATCATTCCCGAGGCCGGATGCAATCTCTAAAGTTACGGGAAAGGCGATTTATTTGGATGACATTCGCCTCCCTGGATTACTGCATGCCGCAATTTTACGACCCAAATATGCACATGCAAAGATTCTTAATATTGATACGAGTGAAGCGAAAAAAATGCCCGGTGTTGTTAAAGTAGTTACCGGTAAAGGGTGCGATCTTCACTATGGTGATAACATTGCCGATTTGACCCCCATGGCGGTCGAAAAAGTTCGCTATGGCGGAGAACCTGTTGCTGCGGTTATTGCTGAGACACTTATGCAGGCAAATGCGGCAGTTGAAAAGATCAAGGTGAAATATGAAGCGCTGCCATTTTATCTTGATGCCAGAGAGGCGATGAAAGATGACGCAGTTTTAATTCATGATCATCCCGAGGAGTACTGGAGATTGCCGACGTTGAAATATATTCCCAGTACAAATATTGCTAATTATTATCGCCTGATCAAGGGCAAGGGCGAGGAAGGATTTGCTGAAGCCGAGGTAGTTGTTGAGGGAGAGTTTAATTACCCATTTGGTTCTTCAGCGGCGATCGAACCTCACGGCAGCATAGTCTGGTTTAAAGAAGATAACTCTATTGAGTGCTGGTCTTCCTCGATCTGCCCGTTTATAATTCGACAGGATCTTGCTCACAATTATGGCCTGCCCGTATCGGATGTGCGTGTTCATATCCCCGAGATCGGTGGTTGTTTTGGTTACAAGTCTGATATTACGGTTGAACAAACTATTGCCTGGATTGCCAGTTTCGTTCCAGGCTATCCGGTAAAATGGGTGGCAACACGTCAGGAAGATTTTACCAGCACTCTCACTGCTCACGGTATTCGTACTTACATGAAGCTGGGTGCGAAAAGGAATGGCAAACTGGTAGCTATTAAGACAAAGATTTTTCATTCAGGCGGGGCATACTCTGACACCGCGGTTAATGTCACGATCGGTGCAACCCATAATTCAAGTGGTCCTTATGAATATGATCATTGTTATATGGAAGGTTACACGGTTTATACCAATACAACCCCTATCGGTGCCTATCGTGGCTATGGCCACCAGGAATCACAGTTTGCCACAGAACGTTTGATGGATATGCTGGCCCGCAAATTAAACATGGATCCTTTCCAGTTGAGAGAAATGAATTACCTGGGACCGGGTAGTGTCAATGCTCTTGGCGAGTATATGTGGAAGACCAATGGTGATGTCCGCGCTGCAGCCAAAGCTGTGCAGAATGCTGTTTTCAGTAAAGAGAAGAATAAGGAAGACGATAAATATTATTACGGGCGTGGTTTTGCCGCCCTGATGAAGTCTCCGAAAGGGGCACCGTTTTCTACCAAGGGATGCTACATGAAGATGAACATTGATGGCAGCGTTTCTGTGAACATGGGCGGAGCGGAGGTCGGTCAGGGGCTACGGACAGTTGTCAAGCAGGTTGCGGCAGAAGCTCTCCAGATCCCTCCGGAAAAAATCCGTGTTTATTCCGAAATCGACACACAATTTTCTCCTTATGAATGGCAGACTATAGGGTCAATGTTTACGATTCAGGGGGGAAGGGCTATTATCCGTGCTTCAGATAAGTTGATCGCCATATTGAAAAAAACGGCGGCCCAGGTGCTCAAAGCTGATGAAGATTACCTGGAATATAACGGCGAATATGTTTATCTAAGAAATGATCCAAGCATTAAAGTTGCGGTCAAAGATATTTGTCGGGGCTATATCACCAGCGACGGTATTACTATCGGTGAAGTAGCGCAGGCAACTGCTGATGCCAGACTGCCCCGTTACTCCAATCCCGATCCGGAAACTGGTCAGGGCTCAATGGGAGTTGACTATACATTTGGCGCACAGGGTGCAGAAATAAGGATCGAGAAAGCGACTGGTAAAATTATTGTTGACCATTTTGCTTCTTCTTTTGATATGGGCAGAGTCATTAATCCAAAACAACTTAGGAGCAATATTCTCGGTGGAGTTTTAATGGCAGTCGGGGCGACGTTATCTGAAGAACTGCGTTATGATGAAAACGGCCACCAGGGGAACCCCCATTTTTTCAAATACCGTATTCCAACACTTAAAGATATTCCGGCTAAATCGACGACTGTTTTTATCGAAAATCCCGGATCTGTGGGTCCTTATGGGGCTCGAGGGATTGGGGAGCACCCGGTTATCGGTGTCGCACCTTCGATTTTGAATGCCATTCATGATGCCATCGGGGTCGATTACTATGAAATACCGGTTACTTCTGAAGAGATAAAAAAAGCCCTTGCTGGTAGGAAGGAGAATGCATGATGGCGGGAAAGTTTACCTTTAAAGTAAATGGCATTGAAAGAACTGTAGAAGCAGAAGTGGATACGTTACTTATTGATGTATTACGTGAAAAACTCAACCTCACAGGAACAAAACGAGGCTGTGATAATTCGACCTGCGGTTCATGCGTTGTCATTTTGAATGGTAAAGCGGTAAAAAGCTGTCAGAAAAAAATAGCTCAGGTGGACGGAGGAGAAGTGATTACGGTTGAAGGTTTATCAAGGGGGAAAGAGCTTCATCCTGTTCAAAAAGCCCTGGTTAAAGCGGGGGCAATTCAATGCGGCTTTTGTACTCCCGGTATAGCTACCGAGTTAGCTGCTTTGTTTGAAGAAAACCCTGATGCTGATGAAGAAACAATCATGAGAGCGCTTAACAAGCATCTTTGTCGTTGTACTGGTTACGAAGATATAAAAAACGGGGCTCTACTGGCGCAAAAGCTAATGAAAGATGAACGGTAATTCAATATACCAGAGTGGAGTGTTCGGAATGGTTGTTTTGTATTTTTCAACCGGAATGATAAAATATATCTCAGGGTTACGATTGGGAAGGTAATAATCACCTTAAAAAGGTTTCTTGCGAAGGGTTTTTTGATTTCCGAGCAAGTTATAAAATGAGATTGCCTGCAATTTATATTTCATCGATGCATCTTGACGCAGAACAGCTACCCCGTACCTTTCCTTTTTAATAAAAGTTTTTCCAAAGGCGATTTTTTAAAAGGCGAATAAGTTAATAAGTTAGTACGCAGGGTGTAAGCTTAAGGATCAGGAGGGGAAGAAGGATGGCCAAAATTACAGTTGAGGAAAAGGATCATATTTTGTTAGTCGGGCTCAACCGCCCTGAAAAAATGAATGCGGTTGATCCCGACATGTACCTTGAGATTGCAGCGGCTCTGGGGAAACTCCATAACGAGCATAATTTGCGATGCGGCGTGCTTTTTGCCCACGGGGATCACTTTACTTCCGGTATAGACATGATTAAATGGGTCGATATTTTCAGCGGTGGGAAATATCCTAACTTGCCGGAAACTTCATGCGATCCTCTCGGTTTTGACCGGGACAAGTTGCTCGGGAAGCCCCTGGTTATGGCGGTGCATGGTATCTGTTTTACTATTGGTATTGAGCTAATGCTGGCGGCTGATATCCGGATTGCTTCAGCGAATACCCGCTTTGGGCAGATTGAAGTAAAACGGGGCATTTATCCCGTTGGCGGGGCCACCGTGCGGTTGCCGCTGGAGGTGGGTTGGGGAGATGCTATGCGCTATCTTTTGACGGGAGATGAGCTAACGGCCGAGGAAGCATACAGGATCGGTTTAATCCAGGAAATAGTAGAGCCCGGAAAAGAACTGGAAAAAGCAGTTGCCATCGCCGAAAACATCAGCGAACAGGCTCCGCTGGGTATCCAGGCTACTTTGCGTTCGGCTCGCATTACCCGTTTTGAGGGGCCCCAAAAAGCGATTGATAGGCTTTTACCCGATTTGAAACCGATCATGCAGAGTGAGGATGCCCTGGAAGGGGTCCAGTCTTTTATCGAAAAGCGAAAGGCAAACTTCAAAGGCCGGTAGCCTCTTAAGCCCGTTAAAGGGCGATAGGAGCGGCATGGTTAGTGCCGGTCAAATAAATGGTGGGGTGATAAATGTGCTTACTCGAAGAATGGCTGTTTCACTCATTGCCGGCGCAATTCTCGGGGTAGTCTGTATTTTGGGAGCCCTGATCAGATCGGGAAGTGAACTGGGCGGAATCTACTTTTTTGCTTTCTGGTATAATCGCCTGTTGCTGGGTTTTGTCATCGGTTTGCTGGATGGGCGTAAGGAGCTGACCGGCCTGCTGATCAGGGGAGCACTGGTCGGCCTGGTGGTTTCTTTTGCCTTTTACAGCGCCACCGGTTTCGGTGATCTGATGGGTTTTATTGTCGGGGCAGTTTACGGAATTATTATTGAGTATGTTGCTTATAAATATGGGCAAAGCTAATATTCGTGTAAAGGGTTTGAAATGATTCGGCCTGCAGCCGGAGTTTTCATATCCTCTATTTATTTTTTACCCAGGCAGCGCAGCCAATTTTTTTCTTTTATTAGATCGGTGGAGATGTTTATAAAACCGGTTTCTTTCATCGTTTGCTCAATCTGCCCGGGGAAATAGATGGTCATCTCTTCACCGGCCATGCATTTTTTATTTCTTTCTTCGAAAGCGTCTTCACCGAGGTACATTTCATTGACAATCAGGAAACAGCCGTCTGATTTTAAAACCCGATGGACTTCTTTGAAAGACTGCAAAAGTGTGGGCCAGAAGTAGATGGTTTCCACCGCCACCACCAGGTGAAAAGACTCCTCCCTGAACGGCAGGCTTTCAACGCTGCCGTAAACAATTTCAACCCGCCCGCTGTCTATCAGGTGCCGGTTGTATTCAGTAGCCCACCTGACACAGTCTGGAGAATGGTCGATTCCGTAGACCTTTCCCCTGAAAGCCTGTCCGGCCAGCGAGGCCACGGTTCTCCCTCCTCCACATCCTATATCGAGAATGGTATCGGTACCGGCTATCTGCACTTTTCCCAGGCCCCAGTTTGTCAGGTGAAAGTGGCTTTCATTCATTTTTTCCACCACTTCTTTTCCCTTTGTGTCGGTCGGCTTGGCATATTGACTTAATTGTTTATTGTCATCAGCCATGAATAATTGCTCCCTGCTTTCCCTAATCGGTATAGAGTTCCACATAGTTGCCGTGGACCCAGCCTTCTTTGCCTTCGGGAGTGATTACTTCCAGCCAATCTCCTTCTGTGCCGATTACTTCAAGCACCGTTCCCGAGTTGAGGATGTCGATTATCAGGTAAGTAATTTCCGGGCCGCTGCGCAGGTTCAGGTTATCTGGCCCGGTGATGACAATTACTTCATCTCCGGCAGACGGAGATTCAGGCTCCGGGTCCGGTTCGGGTGGATTTTCCAGGATAGCGACGGCTTCTTCCAGGTCAGCGGGATAAAACAGCATTTCCGGAGCTCCACTGCTGTCACTTGCTTCGA
This sequence comes from uncultured Syntrophomonadaceae bacterium, assembly GCA_964506505.1. GTDB lineage: Bacteria > Bacillota > Dethiobacteria > DTU022 > DTU022 > M55B129. The sequence continues at coordinate 11,034 of CAZDKY010000031.1, read as the reverse complement.
TAGCTATTGAAACTTCCGGGATAGCGTCTTCAGAAGCGTCAAGATGCCGGTAATAAGCAGCCAGGACCAGCAGTTCCGCCGCTGCAGCCATTGCGCTGTCGCGCTGCTCCTGCTTTGCCACCAGGTAAAATTCTTTGAAAGAGCTGTCTTGGCTTAAGTCAAGGACAAAAGGATACTGCCGGCCTTCCTTAATGGCGGCAATTTTATCTTCCAGGTTATCCGCTGCTTCCTTCTGCAGTATTTCTATTACTTCCGGAGACATTGTGTAGATAAGCGTACTGTTGTCGAGCCAGTTTATTACACTTACGCCTTTCTCTTCCACGGCCTCAGCAATAACTGCATCAATATCCTGGCCGGTAAAAAGGGCTGCCGGCAGATTGATCTGCACTGTCTCTTCATCCGAGGCGAACTGGTCCGTTAACCAGCGGAAGAGGCCGGTCTGCCGGCGGCTGCCGATAAACCAGACGATGCTGATAGCCACGATTATCAACAGCAAGAGGACAAGGGGTATCAGCCACCGTTTGTTCCCCCCCGGCCTGTCGGATCTGGATTTCTTCCTGAAATCAGGTATTTTTATTATGTCGTTATCTTCGTTTTCAGAGTGGAATTCGTTAAAATCATCCACTTTAACCACTCCTTCGGCGAATATGTTATAACTACCGGTTAACCCTGTCTGCCGTACATATTAAATTATTCGCGACAGAAAGGAAAAGCCCTTGTTGAAATCTGGTTTGCCTCTGTCCCGTCAATAAGTCAATAAGTTAATACACAGGGTTCTGATTGAGTCAATAAGTTAATACACAGGGTTCTGATTGCTGGTTATTCCAGTTCGAAGGCGCCCGTATAGAGCTGGTAATAACGGCCTTTTTCGGAGATCAACTTTTCATGATTGCCCCGTTCAATAATTTGCCCGTCCTCGATTACCATGATCACATCGGAGTTCTGGATTGTAGAAAGACGGTGGGCGATGACAAATACTGTCCGGCCGTGCATGAGCTTGTCCATGCCTTCCTGGACTATAGCTTCAGTGCGGGTATCGATTGAAGAAGTTGCTTCGTCGAGGATCATCACCGGGGGATCAGCCACAGCGGCCCGGGCGATGGAAATCAGCTGGCGCTGTCCCTGGGATAGACTGCTGCCGTCGCCAGTCAGTTCGGTCTGGTATCCATGGGGCAACATTTTTATGAAGCTGTCGGCGTTGGCCATTTTCCCCGCTCCGATGCATTCCTCGTCTGTAGCATCAAGGCGGCCGTAGCGGATATTGTCCATGACCGTGCCGGAAAAAAGGTGCACATCTTGCAGGACCATCCCCAGGGATCGGCGCAGGTCGCTTTTTTTAATTTTATTGATGTTAATCCCATCATAGCGGATTTTACCGTCGGCGATGTCATAAAAACGGGTAAGCAGGTTGGTGATGGTTGTTTTACCTGCTCCGGTAGCTCCCACCAGAGCCAGTTTTTGACCCGGTTCTGCATAGAGGGTGATATTTTTTAAAACCAGTTCATTTTCATCGTAGCCAAAGTCAACTTCATGGAAGCGAACGTCTCCATGCAGTTCTGTATATCTTTGCGAGCCGTCGTTATTGTAATTTTTCCAGGCCCAGTGCTCGGTCCTCTCTTCTGTTTCCACCAGGGTTCCATTTTCATTTTTCACGTTGACCAGGGAAACATGACCATCATCAACCTCGCCCTGCTCGTCCATCAGCTTAAAAATTCTTTCTGCCCCGGCCAGGGCCATGACTACTGAATTAAGCTGCATGGTTACCTGGGCCAGTGGATTGATAAAACTACGCGAAAGCTGTAAAAAAGAAGCGATCATTCCCAGGGTCAGCAGGCCCGCACCGGCCAGGCTGATGTTTGTGACACTGCCTATGGCCAGGGCGCCGCCCACTATAGCGACCAGGACATAAAGAATATAACCGAGGTTGTGGGTGATCGGCATCAGGATGTTGGCAAATTTATGAGCTTCAGTTGAGTGGGCAGCCAAAATCTCATTTTTTTCATCAAAATCTTCTTTGGCCACTTCTTCATGATTAAATACTTTGACTACCTTCAACCCACTGATAATTTCTTCAACATAACCATTGACTTCGCCGAGAGATTGCTGCTGCTTGATAAAGTAGGAACCGCTTTTGCTGGCAATGAAACCGACAATGCGCAGGGCAAGGTAGGTAAATCCAAGCACGAGGAGAGTCAGCCAGAAGCTGAGGTAAAGCATGGCCAGCAGGACGGAGGTCATAGTTACAAGAGCAGCAAAAGTCTGGGGCAGACTCATCGTCAGCATCTGGCGCAGAGTATCGGCATCATTGGTATAATAGCTCATAACATCTCCGTGGCTGCGGCTGTCAAAGAAGCGGATCGGCAAAGACTGCATGTGGCTGAACATCTCATCCCTGATTTTTTTCAGCACACCCTGGGCAATGTCGACCATAAGCCAGTTATAGAAAAGGGTGGCCAGAGCACCGCTGGTGTAGATGATTCCCATGATGATGATTACCCGGAAAAGGCCGGAGAAATCAGGTTCAGCTTCCAGCAGCAGGGGGGTGATATGATCATCAATCAGTGTTCGCAGGAACAGGGCTGAAATGGCCAGGGTTAGTGAACTGATGACAATACAGATTACCACCAGGATCAGCTGTTTTTTATATCCTGCCATGTAAGAGAAAAGCCTTTTCAATGTAGCCGGGTTTATCTTCCGCAGATCCGGTTTTCCGGGAATGCGGCCGTGGGGTCCCATTCCTTTAGGCAATGAGTTTGCCTCCCTTCACCTGCGATTGATATACTTCGCGGTATATGTCACATATTTCCAGCAGTTCTTCATGGGTTCCGACAGCGGTAATTCTGCCATCGTCCATAACAACGATTTTATCGGCATCTTCAACTGAGCTAATGCGCTGGGAAATGATCAGCTTGGTAGTATCGGGCATTTCCTGCCGCAGGCTGCGGCGCAGGAGAGCTTCCGTTCCGGTATCAACAGCACTGGTAGAATCGTCAAGGATCAGGATTTTCGGTTTTTTCAAGAGAGCCCGGGCAATGCAGAAGCGCTGCTTCTGACCTCCGGAGAGGTTGGATCCGCCCTGTTCAATATGGGAATCGTACTGCTCCGGCAGGCTGCGGATAAAATCGTCGGCCTGGGCCAGTTTGCAGACCCTGATCAGTTCTTCGTCATCAGCTTCCCGGTTGCCCCAGCGCAGGTTTTCTTTTACTGTTCCCGAAAACAGGACATTTTTCTGCAGAACCATTGCTACCTGGTCACGCAGGCTCTGGAGGTTATAATCGCGCACATCCACTCCACCGACCAGAATACGCCCTTCAGTAACATCGTAAAGCCGGGGGAGCAGCTGGACCAGGGTGGTTTTGGCTGAACCGGTTCCGCCGATTATGCCCAATGTTTCGCCTGATTTAATGGTCAGGTTGACATCTTTAAGACATTTTTTATCGGCTTCTTTGCTGTAGCAGAAGCTGACATTTTCGAAAGAGATTTCCCCGCTGGATACAATATAGACAGGGTTTTCCTTGCTGGTGAGATCGCTTTTTTCTTCCAGCAGTTCGGCAATCCTTTCTGCCGAGGCCCGTGAAATGGTGATCATTACCATAACGAAAGAGAGCATCATAAGGCTCATCAGGATCTGCATGGTGTAAGTCATCAAACTCATCAGCTGACCGGTGCTCAGGCCAAGAGCCGGGTTATTTCCACTGGCAACAATTACCCGGGCTCCAAACCAGGAGATAAGGAGCATGGACGCGTACATGGAAAACTGCATCAGAGGCATATTAAAAGCGACTATCTTTTCCGCCATGGAAAAATAGCTGTAAATTGCCTGTGAAATGTCCCCAAATTTTTCTTTTTCATAATCCTCCCGGTTGAAGGATTTAACAACTCTGATCCCCCGCACGTTTTCCTGGACGATCTTATTGAGGCGGTCATAGGTTTTAAAGACCTGCCTGAAAAGGGGATAAGCCTTAGTCATGATAATATATAGCCCGAGGCCGAGGAAAGGGATTGCCGCCAGGAAAATGAGCGACAGGCGAGCATTTATGCTGAAAGCGGCGGTCAGGGCAAAAATCATCATCAGGGGGCCGCGGGCAGCCATACGAATGACCATTTGGAATGACTGCTGGACGTTGGTCACGTCGGTTGTCAGCCTGGTTATGATGCTGGATGGAGAAAACTTGTCGATATTGGAAAAAGAAAAGGTTTGAACGTTGTAGAACATGTCCTGCCGCAGGTTTTTAGCAAAACCGGCTGCCGCAATTGCTGAACTCCTGCCGGATAGCATCCCGAATAAGAGAGAAATCAGGGCCATGAAAAGCAGCGCCAGACCCAGCCTGAAGATCACGGCCATATCGCCTGCATCGATCCCGAAATCGATTAGGCTGGCCATCAGGAAGGGGATGGATACTTCCATGATCACTTCACACATAACGAAGAGTGGAGTTTTTATGGTTTCTTTTTTATATTCGCGCAAACTTTCCGCCAGGCTTTTAAACATTTTTGCCAACCTCCAAATCTACAAACCGCACCCTGTGTATTAACTTATTAACTTATTAACTGTATGCGGATTATTTCTTCTACTTTGTCGTTATTTCGGGCCAGATAGGCAATTATCCAAATTTTTGTGCCGGTGATGTTTTTAACATATTGAAAACTGGGCAGGTTTTCAACAGAGTGCCTGAATAGATGGGCCAGGGTTTTCAGTCCCATATTTAATGTATTTCCGGTCATTGGGCGCTTCCCAAAATATTGTTGCATATCCAACTGTTTAACATGCAATATATTATCTCCTCTTTTTATTCCTGGCAACTCAAAATAACATTTGAAACCATTGCATCATATTATGGCACACTGAGCACAAACTGTTCAACCTGTTCGTTTCTATTAAATTAAAACCAGCCATTGCTTATTGGTTATCCCCCTCATATTTTATATTGATTTCCTGTGGATTTGCTAACAATTCACTGGAAATTTGCTGTTTCTTGCCGGAAGGATGGAATAACTAGCGGATCGGGCCTGGTAAACGGTGCAGTATTATTGTACAGTGGGAAGCCTCTTTTAATAGCTCTACCTCGAAGGTCGATCAAAATGATATTCTAAATGAAACGGTATCACCGATACAGGAGCTAATTTGTGAATCGTGTGTTTTAAGGGGTAATTACCCAAATAAATCTTGCCCCGGATTATTTAATGATGTAAAATAGCAAAGGCATGGTTTTTATTCAAGCATTTAAGTTAAGATTTGATCATCCTGGAACGACTTGTTTAAAAAGATGGGTTACCAATCAGCAGCTATGATTATAAATCAACAGTAGAAAGGGATGAGCATTGTGGCAAAAGTGAATGTCGATGCAGGTGTGTGCGGATATATGACAAAAATTGAAGCAACTTCGAATGGTGGCACAGAGGTAAAACTGGATATTGTGAGTGATTGTCCACATGTGCAAGCGCTGGCGGAAGAGTATAAAACAGCTGAAGGGATGAAAGAAGTACTTGCTCCTTTTGGCGAAGGGAAACTTTTTGAGAGCGCCAAAAAACATATCAAACATGCGGCCTGCCCGGTTCCGTCGGGGATCATGAAGGCAATCGAAGTGGCTTCCGGACTGGCTTTGCCCCGTGATGTAACCATGAAGGTTGAAAAATAAAAGGGCAGCTTCAGCTTAACCGCCTCAGCATCTATAACGGGTTATAACTATTTTAAAACTGGCTGGCCCAAAAGAGCGACAATATTAATGGCATTAAAATAGTGATGCTGTACATGGTTCAGCAATCTAGTTATAAATCTTTCGAAGAAGCCAACGAAAAAATCCAGGCGATTGAAGAAATCTCCGAAGATCCGACCAGGCCCGGGAAATACAAGGGAGAAGACAGTAAAATTGGAGAGTAAAGAAGAATATCGTCAGGGATTAGAGAAACAGTTGGATGAATGGATAAAAGAACTTGATAAACTGGGCAGTAAAGCTGAAGAAGCGGTTACGAAAACGGTGAAGAAACTGCCTGAAAAGATGGCTGTTCTGGACAAAAAAATTGAGGAAGGAAGAGCAAAACTAAAAGAACTGGTTGAAATGAACGAAGATTCCCTGGAATCATTAAAGGAAGGGTTTGATACTTCCTGGAAATCACTGAAGAAAGGTTTTAGGAAAGCGGCAGAGCAGTCTAAGTGGGGAAAAGACGAAAAATAGGTTGGTTTGATCATGATCTGTGGAGACCATTTCAGCATCATCCAGTTTAGCTTTCGATCATATTAAGAAAGTTTTCCACCAGTACGGGATTAAAAGATGAGCCCCGGCCTTCCTTGATTATGGCGATTATCTTTTCGTATTTCATTGCTTCCTGGTAAGGCCTTTTACTGCGCATGGCATCGTAGACATCGGCTATGCTGACTATCTGGCTGGCGATGTTTGGCTGCCAGTTTTTTTTAATTTTCGGATAGCCGGAGCCGTCGTACTTAATATGGTGTTCAAGGGCTGCAATAATGGTTAATTTGGGGATATTTTTTTGGTAGCCGATGTACTGGGCTCCCTTGAGGGTGTGAGTTTCCATAATTGCTCTTTCGCTAGCATCCAGAGGGCCCGGTTTTTTAAGAATTTTATCCGGGATAAACATTTTACCGACATCATGCAGTAAGGCGGCGATCCCGATATCTTCAAGGTTTTTACCTGAAAAACCAAGGTAATCGGCAAAGCAGATTGTCAGCAGGGCAACATTGGTGATGTGAACGTAAGTATATTCATCTACTGATTTAATAGGAGCCAAAATTTTTAGAGGACTGATCGATTTGTCATAGATCTTGATAAATTCGGTAACAATCTCCTTTGCTTTGATCGGGTCAGGCAGTTTGTTGTTCTGGACGTCCAGGTATATCTTTTTCAGTTCGGCTTCCGCCTTGTAATTAAAATTAAGCAGTTCGGAGGAGCGGCTGGGTTCCCGGTTGTCAGCTTCCGCCGTTTCATCAAAGGCCACTTTTCCGATCCTGATGTGATTGGTCGCCGCAGCACCTGTTTTATCCGGGGCAACCAGGTTGTTTATAAACTGGTTAAGTTCCAGTTTTGAGAGGCCGGCGAGAAAGGTGATCCGTTCAAGTTCGTTGCCAGCCAGGATCTTTTTAAATGATTCCTCGGCCAGTCCGGTATTTGGCACAAGCCTGTCGAAGGCGATAATATTATCATTTACTATAAAAAGGGTCAGTTCGGGGATACGCTCGAAAAAACACTGCAGACTGTCGTGAAGACGATCTACAAAAGTGGTTACCTGGGGATGGTTCTGCGGATATATTTTCATATTGGTGGCTGCTGCGGTAAATTCGATTATAATGCTGGCAATTTCATTTTTACCGATTGTGGTCAAATCAAACACCCCGTTACTGATTTGTTTAAAAGAATCTGTTTTTATATTTCATCTATATTTAATGTCTGTGGTTCATCCTGCTGTTCAGCGGTTAGCGTTTCACAGACGGTACGGATATTTTCGTTATTCGACTGCAGGCCCAGGGTGATTAACTCCCCCGCTGATGATTTGCTGTATCCAGCCAGAGTTTTGAAGAGGTGTTCAAGTGTTTGGCGGAGACGCAGGGGGGTTAAGGAAAACCTGGTTTTGGCTATCTTCTTCAAGCCGGGCAGTGCCTCCGCGTTTCCGAAAGTGCCCAGCAGGCTGAGAAAGGCCTTATTGTGAGCCAAAGTGGTTCGGGTTATAAAAAGAGTTTTGATCTGTCTGGTCAGGACCGGTGCCAGGTCCTGCACTTTGTAATCACGGGCAATTTTCAGAGCTTCATGAGCAGCTTCCATATCCCTGGATAGAAGCATTTCCAGCAGAGCTTTTTCAGCCCGGGGATCCTTCATTATCAGCAGGGTTCTGATGGCTTCCAGCTGTACATCTAGGCGGTTGTTTTTCAGCAAATTGAAGATTTCTACGGATGAAGTTGTGGAGATGCAGTTTTGAATCAGCCTGAGCAATTCAACGGTTTCTTTACTTTTACTGCCGGCCAGCCTGGCCAGGGTATATTCTGTACAGCGGGGACCGAAGCGGTGGATTAGTTTATAAAGGCGGTGTTTTATTTCCTCATCTTCCTGGGCCAAATACTGTCCAATCAACCAGGTAAGATTCTGGTGGCCGTTGATTATGACCAATTCTTCAAGTTCTTTGCTCTGCTCTTTATCAGGGCTACCGTAATCTTCTTCCAGCCTGGCCGAAAGAGCACTATCCAGGAATAGACGCAGTGTTCGTGCGATCGCCCTGGAAACAGCAGGGCTGCTGTCTTTCTTCAGCCGTTTTTTGAGAACACGGTATATGGCCAGCAGATAATTGTAGTCGCCGGTTTCCAGAAGTTCCGGGATCAGCTGAGAAATGATGTCGGTATAGCCGATGTAAACTGCTTCTTCAATATCCCTCTGCATCAGGAAGAGCAGAGCTGTAGTAAGATGCCTGTTCACTGTTTTACCCTGGAAAGCCGGCCGATATTTTTCGCATGAAAAACCGTATAGTTTACCGCCCCGGGTGCTGTCTGATTCCAGGGAAAGGCTTAAAAGCTGTTCGGCATAGTCTTCTGCCAGGTACTTTTCGTAGCCTTTTCTGCTGAAAAGTTCTTCTATGCGGGACCAGACTGCCCTGCTGCCCCGGTCCCGATCGTCTGATGCTTCCGGTGATTGTTTGCCTGCTCTGTACATAACGCTCATCAGCTTGATAAAAGTAGGAGAGATTACCTTCTTATCGAGGACAGCCTGGCTGAGAACATCAACGATCATATCGCCGGGAATACATTTGAGCATGTTTCCCAGGGATTGTTCGCTGGTAGAATTGTTCAGGGCATCAAAGGTTGTCGTAAGTATGTTTTCTTTCAAGTCGGGGTTCAACTGGCCAAAGGCCTGATGCATGTTTTGGAAAAAGGTTTTTCTCTCTCCGTCGTCCTCTGCATTACAGGCCGGGCTGAAGTGTTCTCTAATCACAGCCTCGTAACTTTCGAGCATCCTGTCGGTCGGAATTGCAAATGCCTGCAGAAAACTATGCAGTGAGCCCCGTTCGTACATGCGGATTGATTCCAGCAGGGAGGGATCTCGCACTTTCTTCAGTTCCGGGGAAAGGCAGCCAAGCATAAACTCCTGCCACATGGTTAACTGTGTTTCCCTGGTGCTGTCGGCAGTGTCTTCGTCACTGAAGCGGATTGCGCTTAAATCTATTTCTCTTACTGTGAGGTGTGGAAGAGAATTAATTTCACCGAGTATGTTTTTTTGCTCATAAATATGAGTATGCGGCGGCACAGAGAGAATCAACCGGCAGAAGCGTTCCAGTTCTTCAGCGTCCAGGCCGAACTTAAGGGTGAAGGAAGCGATTCCTAGCCGACTGATAAACAGGGCAAAATTTTGTATATGAGGGTTTTTAAAATTGATCAGGGAGCCATTTGCCAGCAGGCTATTTCTAATAGCGTTGATTATGAGGACCGGGCTGCTGACAAAAATATCAGGCAGCCCGGTTGAAAGCATTTCAACAGTTTTGCTGATTGCGGAATGTCCCGGAGGATAAGTACGGATATTCTTAATTAATATGTTCAGATTGGTGATGAATCCTTCTACTGAAGACCGATCGATCAGACTTCCTGTTACTTGTTTATAATTTGTTTCACCCATCATCCTTTTAAACACCTTTACTGAAATTTATTTCTAAAGATACCTTTTTCAGCTGATTAAGGGGGCGAATAAGTATTTTTATCTTAGCCCCGATTTTCTTGATGTGTGGATTGAAAGTTTCCAGGGTTAGATGAGATGAAAGTAACCACAAAATTGCAAAAGATTTCACTCGCCTAATTAATGTTACATATACTTGAATTATTTGTCAATACTATATCTGGCTATCTGCTTGCCTTAAATCGTATTATTGTGCTCGAAAAAGCCGCTGGTAGTTGTGTTTTCAGATCCTTGACTGTCGGTTCAGGGAAACCATTGAGAGCATGGATAAACAGCTGATCATAGATACCCTCACCAGGATAGGCGGTAATATCAGCGCTGCTACAGTCCTGACGGGATTCAATCGGCAGAGCCTGCATTTCAAGATCAAGAAATACGGGATCAAAAAAAGTGAGATCATTGTGAATTTAAAAGCAGACGTCGTTTTTCAGTAAATGTCCTGCTAAGTGGCAATTTTAACCGGTACACCGCGTTTCCGCAAATACTGTTTAAGCTCTCCAATCCCGATCAACCCAAAATGGAACACTGAGGCAGCCAGCAGGATTGTAGCGCCGGCCTCCACCGCTTCGTAAAAGTGCTCAAGCTTCCCGACCCCCCCGGAAGCGACGATTTCTGCCGAAACTGCTGCCTTCATCGAGCTGATCACGGGCAGATCATAACCGGTCTGTGCTCCATCGCCTGCTTTGCTGGTGGGGAGGATTATCGGCACCCCGTAACTGTCCACCTTTTTAGCCCATTCAATGGCATCTGTTCCTGTGGCGGTCCGACCGCCGTCGATGTATACCTCGTACCCGGAAGGAAGAGCCGGGTTTTGATCGACATCGATAGCCACCGTGATCTTCTCGAAACTGAAGGCTTTAATCAGCGTTGGGATCAAGTCGGGTTTGCGATAAGCGGCACTGCTGACAGATATTTTATCTGCCCCTGACTCGAGGACAGCTTCAGCTGTCTTCAGATCACTGATGCCTCCCCCGACAGTAAAGGGGACAGTAGTGACCCGGGAAACCTTTTTTACCACATCAAGCATCGTGTTTCGGCCTTCAACAGTAGCTGAAATATCGAGCAGAGCAAGTTCATCGGCACCGTTTTTACAATAAGCAATGGCACAGGCAACCGGGTCGCCGGCATCTTTAATGTTTACGAAATGGATTCCTTTAACTACCCGGCCGTTTTGCATGTCCATGCAGGGCATAATTTTTATTGGTTTAATCATGGTGCTGTATCCCTTTCCCTGTTGTGATTTAGAAAAGATAAATGATTCGACCCCAAAAAGGTCGCTTCCAGCCAATCAGTAACACCTAAAAGTGAAATACATTACAACAAACAGTATAAAATAATGGGCCAAAAATAACTGATACAAAAA
>CAZDKY010000030.1:0-28754 GCA_964506505.1 uncultured Syntrophomonadaceae bacterium | reverse complement strand
CCTTGCTTTCGAAACAAAGAGCCGGATTGTTTCCCTGCCGTCAAGTGAAGGAACTGTCAGGGGTTACAGTGGCGTTGATTTGATTATAGAAGACGAAGCATCAAGGGTTGACGATGCCCTGCATTATGCAGTCAGGCCGATGCTGGCCGTCTCCGGGGGCCGTCTCCTGCTGCTTAGTACTCCATTCGGCAAGAGAGGCCATTTTTTTGAAGAATGGACCGGCGGTGAAGGATGGGAAAAAATTCTGATTACAGCTGCCGAATGTCCGCGAATCAGTAAAGACTTTTTAAAAACAGAAAAAAAGGCCCTGGGTGATTGGTTTTATCGGCAGGGGGACGAATGTGAATTTATGGAAAATGTTGATAGTGTTTTCCGGGCAGATGATATCGAAGCAGCGCTGTCAGATGATATCGAACCCTTAAAATTTGGAGGTGATTAATTTGACCGGTGTAAGTGGATTTAAAGGTGAGGATTATAGACATTTAGATATAAGAAATTATCGAAACGACAGTTTCCGGCGGAATTTTGATATACATCATATTGCCCTAGGTTTAGACCTTGGCCAGGCAAAGGACTATTCTGCTCTATCAATAGTAAGGCGAACTATTCATGCTGATGATACGCGCTCCGGCTGCATAACCCCGAATGAAATTAAATATCTTTCTCCGGTTTACTATCTGCTTTATATGAAAAGGTACAGGTTACATTCTTCATACATTGAAATATGTAGAGATATTAAAAGAATCATTAATGAAGGCTGGCCGGGTGAAGAAGAAAAACCTTATTTAGTGATTGACTACGGGGGCCCTGGGCGTCCGGTGTTAGATATTTTCCGGGAAGAAGGCTTAAAGCCTTTTGGGATTCAATTTACAGCAGGTAACAGGCGCAAGAGCATACCGGGAGGGATGGCAGTACCAAAGCGCGATATTGTATCCTCTTTGCTTGCTGCATTTCAAAAAGGCGAATTAAAAATACCGCAAAAACTGCCGGAGAAAAAAGCCTTGCTCAAGGAATTATCGAATTTTAAAATAAAAGTCTCAGACAAAGGGAATGATATATATGAGCATGCCAAAAGCAGCGATCATGATGATATGGTTCTTTCGCTGGCCATGGCAATATACTGGTTCCGCTTAATATCAAAAGATAATTGGCATGCAATAATCAGGAAAATGAATTAAAAAGGTATTGACACAATATAATATGTTATGGTATTATAAGAAAAAGTGTTGAAAGGAGTTAACAAAATGCCCGAATGGTTAACTATTGACGAAGCTGCAGAGTATATGCGGTGTTCACGATCTACAATTTACAGGCGAATAAAATCCGGGGAATTAAAAGTTTATAAAACCGGGAAGCTGGCCAGGGTGAAAAAAGAAGACCTTGATAATCTTTTCCATGAGAATAAAGAGTAGCTATTTTGCCAGGGCAGGCAATACTTAAAGGGGAGGCGATATAATGCCGGAAATAAACGATATTACTCTTAAAGCATGGAGAATAATCGAAGAGCAGAACGAACTGGCTAAAACTGCTTATGAATTGCTGAATGATGATATTTCAAAGGAAGTAGCCGCCAGTAGAATCTTAAAAGTAGTACGGGATAAAGGCGAAGATTTACCGGGTATGTTAGATGATTCTAATTTAAGTTTTGATTAAAAACAGCCGGGACTGGCCCGGCCGTTTCAGGTTGAGCAAGCAATACAGCCTGCCCTGGTTACATTGTAACACAGTAAAGAAATTATAAAAACAAAAAGGAGGTTTTAAAGATGGCTGGACATATCAGCCCACGCGGGAAGGATAAATGGCTTGTTAGGGTTTACCTGGGAACCGATGCGCAAGGCAAAAGAAAGAACCATAATAAAACGATTCACGGGAACAAAAAAGATGCAGAGAAGTATTTAACAAAGGTTTTAAGAGAAAGGGATACCGGAACATTCGTAGATCCTTCAAAAGAGTACTTGAAGGATTATATTAGCAGCTGGTTAGAAACAGCAGCAAAACCCAGGGTAAGGGATAAAACTTTCAGGAGTTATAAGCAGATGGTCGATCTCTATATTAAACCGCACCTTGGAGATTATAAACTGTCTCAGTTAACACCAGCACAAATACAGGCCATGTATAGCAAAATGCAAGAAAATAAACTTTCCAGCAGAACGATCCGTTATGTTCATACAGTATTAAGAAATGCTCTTGAACAGGCGGTTAAATGGGGTAAGCTGTACCGAAACCCTGCGGATCTTGTGGACCTTCCCCGGAATGAGAAAAAAGAAAGGACAGCCTTAACCCAGGAAGAAGCAGCGAAGTTTTTACAGGCCAGCATGTTAAGCATACATAAACCGCTGTTTTCCCTTTTTATTACAACAGGAATGAGACCGGGTGAAGCATATGGCCTGAAATGGCCAGATGTAGACCTGGAGAATGGCAGAATAACAATAACAAGGGTTTTAAGCAGGACCGGTAAACAGTGGAAGCTGGAAGAGCCAAAAACACCCAAAAGCCGGCGCACTGTACCTATTCCAAAAACAGTGATAAAGGATTTAAAAGAGCATAAGAAAACACAGGCAGCGCAAATCCTGGGAGCCGAAGAAGGCGAATATAATAATCAGGACTTTGTCTTTGCCGATGAAAAAGGCGAACCCTTAAAAGAAAGAAATATAATTGCCCGGCATTTTAAACCTATACTTAAAGATGCCGGTTTACCTGATATCCGGCTTTATGACCTGCGGCATACCTGCGCGACACTTCTTTTGAAAGCTGGAGAAAATCCAAAAATAGTCAGTGAAAGGTTAGGCCATTCCAGCATAAACTTAACCCTGGATACATACAGCCATGTCCTGCCGGATATGCAAAAAGCTGCGACAGAAAAACTGGAGGAAATGCTCTTTAATGAATGCTAAAAACCCCGATTGGTACACTATACGTACACAAAAAGAAACTGGATATTTCATCCAGTCTCCTAAAACCCTTTATTTACTGGAGCCGACGGGAGGACTCGAACCTCTAACCTGCTGATTACAAATCAGCTGCTCTTCCGTTGAGCTACGTCGGCCGGAAGGATACGGCTTGTGAAAAGCAATAATAGTATAGCTTATTTTATAAATGACGTCAACAAGATAGAGGCAGGAATTTTTAATCAATCCAGCGAAGTTTAGCTGTGGAATCGGCTGATTCCACTTTTTTAGTTTGGTGGGGAGGTTTTATAATGGAACCAGGTAATATTGCCGTAATCGGTGGGTCGGGAGTTTATGATCAATCTTTTGTCGAAAAAATAAGTGAGTTTGAAGTTGAAACGGCATATGGAAAGGTAGTAATGCACGGCGGTGAGTACCGGGGACGAAGGGTTTTCTTTCTGACACGCCACGGTGGAAAGCACAGCGTTCCTCCCCACATGGTTAACTACCGGGCCAATATAGCTGCTTTGAAAAAGATGTCGGTCAGCGCCGTGATTTCCACTGCTGCGGTTGGGACTATGCGAAAAGATATACCAACCGATAGCATGGTTGTAATAGATCAATTTATCGATTTTACAAAAAATCGACCTTCCACATTTTACGATGGAAAAGATGGAACAGTGGTTCACGTAGATATGAGCGAGCCCTATTGCCCCTTATTAAGAAAGGCTTTTTTGAGAGCGGGTCAAAAAATTTCCAGGGAGTTAATTGACGGAGGTTGTTATGTGTGCACGGAAGGCCCGCGTCTTGAGACACCGGCCGAAATAGAAATGTTCAAAAAGTGGGGGGGAGATCTGGTCGGGATGACCAGTGTCCCGGAGGTTGTGCTGGCCCGGGAAGCGGGGATCTGCTATGCTACCATTGCCCTGCCCACAAATTATGCCGCCGGGATATCTGAAATACCAATAACTCATGAAGATGTCCTTAAAGCTGTGGATAAAAACAAGGCGGAACTGGACCGATTGATCGCAACCTGTATTGAAGAGATCCCTTTAAGACGTGACTGCCGCTGCAGCGAAATGGGACATTACTGGAAGGATTGAAGAAAAAGCCATGATCAATAAGAAAAACAACCTGGAAACGATGATTTGGCGCGAAGGGTGCCTCTATATCCTCGATCAACGCCTGTTGCCGCAAAAGAAGGAATATATTACCTGTCGCTCTGTAAAAACGGTGGAAGAAGCAATTTGCCGTATGAGCGTCAGGGGGGCACCGGCTATCGGAATCGCTGCCGCTTTTGGGATGGCCCTGGCAGCGCAAGAAGCGCTGGCAATGGATATCGATCCGGATCAATACATATCTCATCTCAGAGATGCGGCAGTGAATCTGGCCCGTACACGGCCCACCGCCGTTAACCTTACCTGGGCCCTTGATCGTATCGAAGAATGGCTGAGAGGGAATGAGAATGCCTCCAGAGAGGAAATAGTAGAAGGATTGAGGAAAGAAGCATGCAAAATACTGGCTGAGGATATAGAAACCAACAGGAAGATGGGGGCAAGGGGTGCGGAACTGGTTCCTGAAAAGGCTTCGATCCTGACCCACTGTAATGCCGGTACTCTGGCTACAGGTGGTTACGGTACAGCTCTGGGTGTGATCAGGACGGCTGTGGAACAGGGCAAGAAAATACATGTTTATATTGATGAAACCAGACCTCTCCTGCAGGGGGCGCGGCTTACCGCCTTTGAAATGAAAGAGGAAGGAATCGCCGCTACTTTGATTACCGATAACTGTGCCGGCTACATGATGTCGCAGCAAAAGATTGATTTGATCATTGTCGGGGCAGACCGCATTGCAGCAAACGGTGATGTCGCCAATAAAATTGGCACCTATTCACTGGCCGTACTGGCTAATTTTCACAGCATTCCATTTTACGTTGCTGCTCCGCTTTCTACCATAGATTATACTATTGAAAATGGCAATGATATAGTAATCGAACAGCGCGAACCGTCTGAAGTTACTACATTTTTTGGTTTGCAAACTGCCCCGAAGGGATTTGCAGCATTTAATCCTGCTTTTGACGTTACACCGGCTTCGCTAATAACAGCTTTAATAACTGAGCGAGAAGTAATCAACAAACCTGATACTCAGAAAATAAGCAGACTGCTGTATTGATCAAAAAAAGATCTTGTCATCGCTCCGGTGATTAAAGGAGCATAAACATATCGGTATGCCCGCTGGTACTTGTCGGGTCCATGGGTAACCGGCAAAAAGGAGGTTCAGATCCGATGAAAAAATATCTAATAGATAATGCTATGATTGTGCCTGTTGATGATGAAAGATCGCCATATTTTAAAGGTGATCTACTCGTTGAAGGGGAGAGAATTGAAAAAATTGTAGAGCGTCCCGGGGCAATTAAGCCGGACAGTGATACAGAAATTATTGACGGGGAAGACCTTATTGTCATGCCCGGCCTGGTCAACGGGCACGGTCATACTGCAATGACTCTTTTTCGGGGTTATGCAGATGATATGCCTCTCCAGGAATGGCTGGAAGAAAAAATATGGCCTATCGAAGAGCTGCTTTCGGCCGAGGATATCTACTGGGGAACACTTCTTGGTATTGCCGAGATGATAAAGGGCGGCACCACAACCTTTACGGATATGTATTTTTTTATGGATCAGGTAGCTGAAGCAGCAGTGGAGAGCGGGATGAAGGCTGTCCTGTCCCGCGGCCTGGTGGGTCTTACCGATGAAGATGGAAAAGGGCTGCAGGAAACGGAGGAATTTATCAACCGGTGGCATGGAGCGGAAAGGGGACGGATCAATGTTACTATCGGCCCCCATGCCCCATACACTTGCCCTCCGGAATATCTGAAGAAAGTAATGGCCCTGGCTGAAAAAACAGGAAGGCCGTTGCAAATTCACCTCTCGGAAACGAGAAAGGAAGTGGAAGACAGCCTGCGTCAATGGGGCTTTTCTCCCCCGGAGCAGTTATATAACATGGGTTTCTTTGATTATCCCGTTATTGCTGCTCACTGTGTCCATTTGACGGAGAGAGATTTTTATTTACTGAAGGAAAAAAATGTGGGTGTAATTCACAATCCAGGGAGCAATCTAAAACTGGGCAGCGGTATAGCCTCTGCTGCCGGTATGCTGAAGGAAGGAATCAGGGTAGGCCTGGGAACCGACGGTGCCGCCAGCAACAACAATTTGGATATGATCGAAGAGATGCGCCTGGCTGCGCTCATCAGCAAAGGCGCCAGCGAAGATCCCACGCTCATTGATGCCGCGGCAGCTATGAAAATGGCTACTATAAATGGCGCTGAAATACTGGGACTTTTGGCAACAGGCAGCCTGCGGGAAGGATACAAAGCCGACCTGGTAGGCCTGCGGTGTGATCGTCCCCATCTTATTCCAATGCATGATCCGGTGGCCCATCTCGTTTATGCCGCGCAGGCGGCGGATGTTGAACTGGTCATGGTAGAAGGGCAAATCCTTCTGGAAAAGGGTGAATTGAAAACGCTGGATGAAGAAAAAATTAAAACCGAAGCAGAAAAATGTGCTTTCCGACTGAAGGAAGGGATCAAGAAAAAAAGATGAGTAATTTACATATCTTAATAACAAACGATGACGGTATTTATGCTGAAGGTCTGCAGCATTTAAGCCAGGCTTTGTTTGAAGAAAAAAAGAATTACACGCTTTCCATATGTGCCCCCGATAGGGAGCGAAGTGCTGTAGGGCATGCCATTACCATGCACCGGCCTCTGCGGGTGGACAAAGTAAACTTCATGCATAATCAGGAACTCTGCGGCTATTCAGTAAACGGAACCCCTTCTGATTCTGTTAAACTGGCAGTAGAAGCGATTCTCGAGGAGAGTCCAGATCTGGTAATCTCGGGGATCAACCGCGGCAGCAACCTGGGCACGGACGTTCTTTATTCAGGAACCGTATCGGCTGCTGTAGAAGGTTTAATCATGGGTATACCCTCTATAGCGGTTTCCCTGACCGGACGAGGGGAAAGTAAAAACTACATAGATGCAGCACGCTACATCTGCAGTATTATTCCACTGTTAATGAAAGGTGATTTTCCGAAAAAAACGCTTCTTAATATTAATATACCTGTTAATACAGAGATAATAAGGGGAACCAGGGTGACCGGACTGGGAGTGAGGCGTTACCGTAACACATTCGAACGGCGGGTCGATCCGAGGGGGATGTTTTATTACTGGCTGGCCGGGGAGCTGGTTGAAGACGATCCGGAAGATGAAGACAGCGATACTAAAGCAATCAGGGACAATTATATTTCAATTACGCCAATCCATTATAATCTTACGAACCGTGAGGCAATACAGTCGCTGAAAACGCTACTCGAATGAATAATATTTAACTCCAGTAATTCAGAAGGAGGAAGCTGCAGTGCAAAGGCTCGTGCCTGCCGGAAAAAACTGTTATAAAATAGAACGGCAGGGAAAAATGAGGGCTAATGTTTTGGTTTACCTGAACAAAAGTCTTTATAAATCATTTAAGGAAGATCAGTCACTGCAGCAGCTGGTCGACGCTGCTTCCCTGCCCGGCGTGATCAGCCCGGTTGTCGGTATGCCCGATATTCATACCGGTTTCGGCCTGCCAATTGGCGGAGTTATGGCCATGGACAGCGAGAATGGCCTTATATCAGCTGGTGCCGTGGGAATGGATATTAACTGTGGTGTTCGGCTACTAAGAACGAATATTGGAAAGGATAGATTTGATCGGAAATCTCTCAGGGAACTGATGAATAAAATTGAAGAACAGGTTCCCAGTGGAGTGGGGCGTAAAAGCAGGCACAGTGAGATGGTTAGGAAGCATTTTGAAGGTTTTATCCATGGGGGAGTCCCTTATATGCTGGAACTGGGGATAGGCCGTCCGGAAGATGTCGATTTCATAGAAGAAAGAGGATTTATGCCGGAAGCCGACATCAAAAGCGTCAGTAAAAAAGCGGTTGATCGCGGCCTTCAGCTTTCTACTATCGGCGGGGGAAATCACTTTATTGAAATCGGTTATGTGGAAAAGGTATTTGATCAGGAAGCATCGGCGGTATATGGACTGGAAAGAGAGAAAATTACTGTTTTGATTCATACCGGGAGCAGGGGGTTCGGCCACCAAATCTGTACTGACTATTCGGCAGTGATGAAAAAGAAGGCTGTCGAATACAGACTGGATATCCCCTCGGCCGGTTTGGCTGCAGTGCCGATCAAGTCAAAAGAAGGAATAAATTACCTGACGGCCATGGCCTGTGCTGTAAATTTTGCTTTTTGCAACCGGCAGTGGATTACCGACGATATTCGCAAAGCTTTTGTCCTTAAGTTTGGCGGGGATAATCGGGACTATGACCTGGGAGTGGTTTATGATGTTGCTCACAATACCGCTCGTTTTGAAGAAATAGGCGATAGAATAATGCTTGTTCACCGCAAAGGGGCGACCCGGGCTTTGCCACCCCGTCACCGCTCCAATCCGGATGCTTATTGGGAAATAGGCCACCCGGCCATAATACCGGGCAGCATGGGAACCGCATCTTACGTGATCAGGGCAGAGCCGGGAGTAAGGAAAATATATAATTCAGTCAATCACGGGGCGGGAAGGGTACTGTCACGCACTGCGGCAAGGCGTTCTGTAAATGTAGAACAGTTAATAGAAAGGCTTAACGGAGTGATGGTATCAGGACGAAGCTATAAAGCTTACCTTGATGAGGCTCCTCAGGCTTATAAAGATATTGAAGCAGTTGTCGACACATTTTCTGAAATTGGCTTAAGCAAAAAGGTAGCCAGGCTCCGCCCGCTGGCAGTAATCAAAGGTGATGGAAACGACAGCTGAAAGATATTTATTATATAAATATCGAAGGCCCTTTCATTGACAGAGAGAGTCAAATAGACTAAAATCAATCCAGAAGGGGAGTAGCTCAACTGGCAGAGCAGCGGTCTCCAAAACCGCAGGCTGCGGGTTCAAGTCCTGTCTCCCCTGCCATGTATAAGGATGAGATGCCGATTTAGTTCGGCATCTCATTTACATGTTTTTCAGTGAAGTCAAATGACCAATTATGAGACACCGACGGGATATTTTAATGTTAAGCCATGGAGGTGCATGAATGACAAACAGCAGGGATATACTGTCGATAACGGAGAAGTATGGTGCGCGTAATTATCTCCCTTTGCCGGTGGTGTTGTCAAAGGGAGAAGGAGTCTGGGTTGAAGATGCTGAAGGTAAACGCTACATGGATATGCTTAGCGCTTATTCGGCCATGAATTTTGGACACAAGAATCCAAAGATTATTAAAGCGCTTAAAGACCAGGCTGATAAAATAACCCTGACCTCGAGAGCGTTCCACAATGATCAGCTTGGACCATTCTGTGCAAAACTGGCCCGGTTGACAGGTAAAGAAATGGTTTTACCAATGAACACAGGGGCTGAGGCGGTTGAAACAGCTATCAAAGCAGTGCGGCGATGGGCTTACCGCGTTAAAAATATTCCTGCTGATCAGGCGGAAATAATTGTTTGTAAAGGTAATTTCCACGGTCGTACCCTGACGATTATATCATTAAGTTCAGATCAATCCTACAAGGCCGATTTTGGACCTTTCACGCCGGGATTTAAAATCATAGAATACGGAAACATTGAAGCCCTGAAAAAAGCGATCAATAAAAATACATGTGCATTTATGTTTGAACCGATTCAGGCTGAAGGAGGAATCATCATTCCCCCTGACGGCTACCTGAAAGAAGCCTTCGCCCTGTGCAGGGAAAATAATGTAATGATCATGGCCGATGAAATACAGACCGCTTTTGGAAGAACCGGTAAGATGTTTGCCTGTGAATGGGAAAATGAAGTCCCGGATGTATATATCCTCGGTAAATCGCTGGGAGGAGGAGTAATGCCGATCTCGGCTGTGACTGCAGACGAAGAATTCCTGGGAGTATTTGAACCGGGTTCACACGGCTCAACTTTCGGCGGCAATCCCCTTGCTTGTGCTGTTGCTATAGCCGTTCTCGATATACTGGCAGATGAAGATCTAATTGAAAGTGTTGTTGAAAAAGGTAATTACCTTGTTAATCAATTGAGAATGATCAAGCACCCATCGATCAAGGAGATCAGGGGGAGGGGACTGCTGATTGGAATAGAACTGAAGGGAAAAGCCCGTCCATACTGCGAAAAGTTAATGAGCATGGGGATTTTGGCCAAGGAAACACATGAAAATGTTATCCGACTGGCACCGCCGCTGATTATCAGCCATGAAGATCTCGACTGGGCGATAAAAGTCATCAAAAAAGTATTTTCTTGATTTATTAAAATATTTTGTTTATGGTCTTGACAAACATGAATAGTTGAGTAATAATAAATTCACCAGGTTCCGAGAGACTGGAGAGCAAGCCTGGTCCGGGCAAAGGGAAACCAATATGGCAGAAGGGTAACCGGAAGCCTTTTAAGGATTTTCCCGGAGCACGGATCGCTGAAAGAATCGACAGTAAAGGGGTAAGAGCCGGAACTGTCGGGAATCGCAGCTCGGAATGTCAGTAGCGTGCCGGAGGTTGAGTGAAGACCATCCAGAGGTGGTGGCGGAAGCTCAGCTGTAGATTGGCACAGTGAAGAGTATTCCGGAGGTTGGTTTGAAGGCCTGTTGGGACCTGGTTGTTTTATGCCCTGTTCAGGTTAGGCATATCTATCAGGGGAAACAATTACATTATAAAAATTGTTTCAAAAACCGATAATAGTTGAAAGCACGGTAGTTGCGACTTTGTTACTATTTAGATATAATGTTTTTTAGATCTTTGAATTTAGGAGCTTAAATAATCATGGAAAATAGCAATATCGGAATAATCGGTTGTGGTGCCATGGGATCAGCATTGGCAAAAGGTATGATAAAGCGAGGTGGAATAGATCCTGCCTCGCTTTACCTGTTTGATTTAAATAAAGAAAGACAGGAACAGCTGGCTGAGGAACTGAAGGCTGTTTCTTCTGACGGGTACAATGAACTTGCTTCAGAGTGCCGTTTTATTTTTATCGCAGTCAAGCCGCAGGATACGGAAGGACTTCTCTACTCCATAAAACCGTCGATAAAAGCAGAACAAATCATTATTTCAATTGCTGCCGGTATTACAATTAAATACATAGAAAGTTGTCTTTCCTCCGGGGCAAAAGTGATTAGATTAATGCCTAATACTCCTTGCCTGATTGGGGAGGGAACGATTGTTATAAGCATCGGGGACGATGTTGCGGAAGAAGAATTTAATATTGTAGAAAATTTGTTAAAGCCACTTGGCCTGACAATACGTATTCCTGAGAAATTAATGGATGCGGTAACGGGCTTAAGTGGAACCGGACCGGCCTATGTGTTCCTTTTTATTGAAACAATGATTGATGCAGGCGTGTCAGTAGGCATCAGAAGAGATGTGGTTTCGAAAATGGTAATCCAGAACGTAATCGGTTCGGCAATGATGCTGCGTGAAAATGAAAAACATCCTGCCGAGCTGCGCAATATTGTTACATCACCTGCCGGTACTACAGCAGCAGCGATGCATGTTTTGGAAGAAACAGGTTTCCGAAGCAGCCTGCTGAAAGCGGTTATTGAAGCAACAAAACGTTCTGGAGAACTGCGCCGTGGATAAAGAAAATCTCAAGGCATATCCTATTCCAACCAGGGTAGTAGTAAAAGTTGGAACGAGGCTTTTAACACACAGCAGCGGTAAATTGAATCTTGGCTATATGGAAAAGTTGGCCAGATCACTTGCTGATATCCGCAACAAGGGACACGAAGTGATTCTTGTTACATCTGGTTCAATAGGGGCCGGCAGGGGAAGGCTTAATCTTCTACGCAAATCCATTAACATACCGGAAAAACAGGCCATTGCAGCTGTCGGTCAAGGTTTACTGATCCAGATTTATGAAAAACTTTTTGCCGAGTACGGAGTAATAGTAGGTCAGATTTTACTTACCCGTATAGATTTAATAAGCAGAAGGCGCTATATAAATATTTGTAATACCGTATTAACACTGCTCAAGTTCGGTGTTATCCCAATTATCAACGAAAATGATTCTGTTTCAACAGAAGAAATTAAATTTGGTGACAATGATCGACTTTCAGCCATGGTAGCCGGATTAAGTGATGCCAAATTGCTGATCTTGTTAACAAATGTAGATGGCTTTTATAATGCCAATCCGCTAAATAATCCTGATGCAAAAATGATACCGATTGTGAAAAAAATTGACCAAAGCATTAAGGCCTGTGCAGAAAAATCAAATGACGATCTGGCAACAGGCGGCATGATTACAAAACTGCATGCAGCAGAAATTGCCACCATGTCCGGAGTGCCAATGTACATATGCAACGGGGCCAATCCTGCTGCAGTATCCAGAATTCTTGACGGTGAAAGAGAAGGCACATATTTTTGCCCGCAGAAACATTACCTGAGTAAGCGTAAAAGGTGGATTGCCTACGGACAGATAGTACGGGGCAGCGTAACGGTAGACAGAGGAGCATCTCAAGCTCTCTGCCGGGGGAACAAAAGCCTGCTTCCAGTCGGAGTGACTGACGTCAGGGGAGAATTTGAACAGGGAGATTTAATTGCGGTTCTTGATGAAAACGAGAATGAACTTGGCCGGGGATTAAGCAATTTTTCGGCAGAGGAACTGGCAAAAATATTCCGGAAAGACAGCAGAGAAATAGCGCAAATTATTGATCGGCCTTTTGCTGAAGAAGTTATCCACAAGGACGATCTGATCGTTTATTAGTTTTTAAAACTGGAGATGAAGAAAATGCATCCTGAAGTTCTGGAAAAATGCCAAAAAGCACGTTCGGCTTCTGCTGGCCTTGCTTATGTTTCCACTTCTTTAAAAAATGAATTTTTATTGGGTTTGGCCGACATGTTAAGGGATAATAGTCCTGCTATTATTGAAGCCAACAAAATTGATCTGGAAAACCTGCAGAAGAAAAAAGGCTACAGCAAAGCTTTTCATGATCGGTTGCTTCTAAACG
This sequence comes from uncultured Syntrophomonadaceae bacterium, assembly GCA_964506505.1. Taxonomy (GTDB): domain Bacteria; phylum Bacillota; class Dethiobacteria; order DTU022; family DTU022; genus M55B129. The sequence continues at coordinate 15,864 of CAZDKY010000030.1, read as the reverse complement.
AAGGCCGCATCGATCAGATGGCTGAAGGGCTGAGGGAAATTGCATCTCTGGAAGATCCAATTGGTGAAGTTGTTGAAATGTGGAAACGTCCCAACGGCTTGCAGATTGGCCAGGTCCGCGTTCCCATGGGAGTAGTGGCTATCATCTATGAAGCAAGACCAAATGTTACTATTGATGCTGCCGGTCTGGCCCTGAAAGCCGGTAATGCAGTAGTTTTACGAGGCAGCTCTGAGGCTATTAATTCCAACAAAGCTATTGTTTCTGTGATTAAAAGCTGTGTTGAAAAATATAAACTGCCTGATGGTTCTATAAATCTAATCGAAGAAACAGACCGAGCAGCAGCAGCGGATTTAATGAGGGCGAATCAATATCTTGATCTACTAATCCCAAGGGGAGGTAAATCATTGATCAGGGCTGTTGTTGAGAATGCTACGGTCCCGGTTATTGAGACCGGCGTTGGGAATTGCCATGTTTATATTGATCAGGGTGCAGATCCGTCCATGGCGGTTGATATTGCCGTTAATGCAAAGATCCATCGGCCAGGTGTATGCAATGCTGCCGAAACAATCCTGGTTCACCGTGATACGGCACCTTTGATTATGGAAAATTTGATCGAAAAATTACTTAACGCCAATGTGGAAATAAGGGGGTGTCCAAAAACACAATCTTTTTCGTCTGAGGTGAAAGAGGCAGACGAATCGGACTGGGAGACGGAATATCTGGATTTAATCATTGCTGTAAAGGTTGTAGAAAGTTTTGAAGAAGCGATAAATCATATTAACCGTTACGGCACCGGACACTCGGAGGCAATAGTAACCAGCGATTACAAACGTTCGAGGGAATTCCTGAACCGCATTGATGCCGCAGCAGTATATGTTAATGCTTCAACCCGTTTTACCGATGGTTCTGAATTTGGTCTCGGTGCGGAAATGGGCATTAGTACCCAGAAGCTTCATGTTCGTGGGCCGATGGGGCTCCAGGCTTTGACCAGCATTAAATATATCATTTACGGCGAAGGTCAAATCAGGCAGTAACCGATTAATACAGGAGGATAAAGCAATGGAACGCTTTCAGGAAGCTATGCAAAAAGATTTGCCCATGCTGGTTGATACAACACTACGCGATGGTGAACAAACAGCCGGAGTAGTTTTTGCAAACCGTGAAAAATTACGTATTGCTAAAATGCTTGATAATATGGGGGTCCATCAGATTGAAGCTGGTATACCGGTAATGGGCGGGGATGAAAAACAGGTTATCAGGGACATCGTTTCTTACGGCCTTAAGGCCAGTATTATGGCCTGGAACAGGGCTAATATTGAGGATATTAAAAACTCAATTGATTGCGGTGTGGATTCCGTGGCCGTTTCCATTTCTACATCAGACATTCATATTAACCACAAGTTGAAAACTTCACGCCGTTGGGTTCTTGATCATATGACCAAAGCAGTTGAATTTGCCAAAAAAAACAATTTGTATGTATCAGTGAATGCCGAGGACGCTTCACGCAGTGATATGGAATTTTTGGTTGAATTTGCTAAACTGGGCCGTGAAGCAGGTGCCGATCGCCTCAGGTTCTGCGATACAATAGGAGTTATGGAACCTTTTAAAACTTATGATATTATCAGCGAACTGATTTCAAAAACAGGTATGGATATAGAAATGCATATGCACAACGATTTCGGGATGGCTACCGCCAATTCACTGGCCGGGTTAAAAGCTGGTGCACGATTTATTGGCGTAACCGTCAATGGTTTAGGAGAAAGGGCGGGAAACGCTGCCCTTGAAGAAGTGGCTATGGCTTTAAAACATCTTTTTAATGTTAACATGGGAGTTAATACAAAGGATTTTTGCAATTTATGCGAATATGTTGCCAGGGCGTCAGGTCGCCAGCTCTATCCGTCAAAACCGATTGTTGGCAGCAATACTTTTGCCCATGAATCGGGAATCCACGCGGACGGAGTGCTGAAAGATCCTTCTACTTACGAAGTATTCAGCCCGGAAGATGTGGGACTGGAAAGGCAGATTGTGATCGGCAAACATTCAGGTACAAAGGCGGTCAAAATGAAATTCGTCGAATATGGGATAGAACTCTCGAATGAAGAAGCAGCAGAAATGCTAAAAATGATCAGAAGCGTGACTGTTGATCTAAAAAGATCGCTTTTTGACAAAGAATTGATGTATATTTACGAGGATTATATGTACGAAAAAAAGAAGGAACCCTCGGGAACGTTTAATATCAGGTCATAATGAAAAAATTCAAGGATCGAATAACCCGCTGATTTAAAACGGGTTATTCTTTTTTATTAAGGACGGTTGCTTTATAATATAAAGAAAAAGACAGGTTATGATTATGGATAATGAATTGTTTTGGACAGCGGATATAGGTGGTACAAAAATACTGCTCATGTTAATTGACAGGCAGAAGTCGGTATTGTTCAGAAAAAAAATACCGACTCCTGCCCGCCCAGAACCAGAAGCACTGGTTGAAGTGCTGAAAAAAGAAATGTTATCTGTGGGAAAAGAAATTATTGTACCTGCAGGTGGCAAAACTAACAAATTGGGCATTTCCATGGCTGGTTTTGTAGATCACAGGAGTGGTTTGGTCCATCAGTCACCCAACCTGGAATGGCATTCACCGGTCCCTCTGGCCAGAATGATAGGCGAAGCAACCGGTTTACAGGTTGCAATAGAGAATGATGCCAATGCAGCTGTTGTTGGTGAAGCTTATTATGGTGCTGCCAGGGGATTTAAAGATGCCGTCTATGTTACAGTAAGCACAGGTATCGGTGGCGGATTGTTCCTTGACGGAAAGTTATACAGGGGGAGCAACGGTTTTGCCGGTGAAGTAGGTCACATTAAACCTTTCGGTAAAAATAGAAGTTGTAAATGTGGTGGGGAAAACTGTCTTGAAGCCTGGGCCTCCGGTAGTGCCATTGCCTGTCATGGAGCGGATCTTTTAGGAAAGGGCGTCTCAGGTAGTGAAATTAAAACCGCGGAAGATGTATTTACCCTTGCCGACAGTGGGAATACTGTAGCCAGATCTATTATTCATTTTGCTGCCGACAATGTGGGGATCGGACTTTCAAATTTAGTGAATATCGTTAACCCGGCCTGTCTTGTGCTCGGAGGGGGAATTGCCTTCAACCGGGAAGATTTTTTGGAAAGAATAAGTAAAAAAATATTTGAAAATGCAATTCGTCCAGCCGTCAATGTAACCCCCCTGAAAATTGTCAGAGCGGAACTCGAACCGGAAGCCGGTATCTGGGGAATCTATGCCTTATTGAGCGGGCAGGCAGACTAATATTATGGAAAATATTGAGCCACTTGAACAGCTATATGAAATATTTGAGATGATGACGGCAAAATATGGTGCTATAGGAATCGCTGTGGCTATGTTAGCCGAAAGTGCAGGGGTTCCTTTTGCTTCGTTTGTTGTAATATTAACATCCGGAACCATGATCCTGAGGGGAAATGTTTCGTTCTGGTCTATATTCCTGGCTTCTACAATAGGCATTACCACAGGCAGCATCTTCAGTTATTATGTGGGGATGTTCGGCGGCATGCTGAGCAAGATTGTAAAAAAAGGGTACAAAAAAAGAAACGAGCAGAGAAAAAGCGGTGACGAGACCTGTGAACATGTTGAAAAGGTTTATGACAGGCAGCCGTCCAAACTGGCCATGCTGTGGGATAGATACGGCAATTTTTCTATTTTTATGGCTCAGTTATGGGGAGTGACCAGGACATTTATTTCATTTCCCGCCGGGGCGATGCATATGAACCTTTATTTATTCGTTATCTATACTTTTCTCGGTGGGGCTATATACAGCCTCCTGGCGATAGTTTTGAGCTTGCTGTTAACTGAAACAATGGGGTTTGCAATCAGACTGTTGAGGATACTTTTCGATATTTCTCCGTGGGTTTTGCTCCTGGCAATAGGACTGATTGTTATTTCGGTATTATTCTTCTGTAAGATCAAAAAGAAAAAAAGGCCCTGCCAGTACATCAAGAGAATCAGAATAAATATATGGAAAGGTTTTAAGGGCAACGATGAAGAAAATTAATTGACATACTGTTTTTGGAAACATCTTCATTTTGTATTGGAAAGGATAGTTCAGTTGAATGGGCAAGAGAAAATTTAAATTGAAAGTCCACAGTGAACGCTGTAAGGAATGTGGCATCTGTTTTGCGTTTTGTCCGGAAAAAATACTTGAACCTGGCGAAGATGGAACTCCGGTTATGACCGATCCGGATAAATGCAAGGGCTGCAGGTTGTGTGAATATCTCTGTCCCGATTTTGCTATTGAGATTGTTGAAGATGAAGATACAGTGAACGGGAAAAATAAAACAACCACAAAAAAAACTAATTGGCCGTAATCCTGAATGAAAAACCATTTCATGAAGTATGGTCGGTATTCTTCAGCTGGCTGGAAAGTATATCTGATAAGTCGGAGAAGAAAAAGGATTTAAAATAACAATAAACAAGGGCATCGATTAGTATATGGAAAAGGAGTCTGCTGCTTGCGAACTGATCAGGTCAATACGCAAAGCCCGTTGAACGGTGTAAAAAAAGTGAAAACCTATTTTATATTTACTTTTGGTTGCCAGATGAATGAACATGATTCAGAAGTAATGGCCGCTTTGCTGGAAGGCCTCGGCTTTAGTCCCACGGAGAAACTGGAGAAAGCCGATCTGATAATTATCAACACCTGCGCAGTGAGAAAAAAACCGGAAGATAAGGTAGCATCATTGCTTGGGAAACTGGCGCCATTGAAAAATATAAATAAAGATTTGATTATAGCAGTGACGGGATGCATGTCACAACAGAGAGAAACGGCTTTCCATTTAAAAGAGCGGTTTCCTTTTGTAGATTTGATCACGGGGACTCATGCTTTGCCCCGACTGCCTTCTCATATAACCATGATCATGGAACTTGAGCAGCATAAGACCATTGTCGATATTGAAGAAGATTATGCCGAACGTGAGGGCCTTCCGGTCAGGCACAGCAGTTTTTTTAAAGCCTGGCTTCCCGTAAATTATGGTTGCAACAACTTTTGTTCTTACTGTATAGTTCCCTATGTCCGGGGCAGGGAGCGCAGTAGGAAGATGGGACATATTATTGCCGAGGCAAAATCCCTGGCTGAAAAAGGTTATGTAGAGATTACTTTGCTGGGGCAAAATGTTAACTCCTACGGTCATGATCTGCCTGGCAAACCAACTTTTGCAGCTCTGCTTAAAGAAATGGATCAAATTAATGGGCTGGCCAGGATTCGCTTTATGACATCTCATCCGAAAGATCTTTCTTCCGAATTGATCAAAGCTGTAAACGAAGGAGAAAAGATATGCGAGCATTTCCATCTCCCGGTACAGTCCGGAAGCAACAGGATCCTGAGATTGATGAAAAGGCAGTACAGCAGGGAAAAATACAGCAGCCTGGTGCGAGAAATTAGAAAAGAAATACCCGGTGTTTCCGTTACCACAGATTTGATTGTGGGATTCCCCGGTGAAAGAGAAGAAGATTTTAAAGATACACTGAGCCTGATCAATGAAATACGTTTTGACAATGCCTTTTCTTTTCTCTATTCACCTCGTAATAATACTAAGGCAGCACTGTTGACAGATGCGATAAACCGCCAGGAAAAGGAAAGTCGGTTGAAAAGGTTAAATAATCTCCAGCATTGTATAAGCAAAGAAGTAAATGAACCGCTTGTTGGCAGAACAGTGGAAGTCCTGGTAGAAGGTACAAGCAAAAACAAACCGGATATGAAAACCGGTCGAACGAGAACCAATAAACTGGTTCATTTCCCAGCTTATGGTGACTTGACCGGGCTGCTGGTCCGGGTTGTGATAAAAGAAGCCCGCACCTGGGATTTAATTGGCGAGATTGAAACGAAAAATTAGTAAATTCTTCAGGAACCGCCTTGAAAGGAGATATTTTTTGAACCGCATCAGCCCAATGATGGAACAGTACCGCACAGTGAAGGAGCAGCACCCGGATAAGCTGTTAATGTTCCAGGTGGGTGATTTTTATGAGTTCTTTTTTGAAGATGCCCATACAGCAGCCCGGGAAATGGACATTGCTTTAACCTCTCGCGATGCGGGGAGCGAAAACCCGATCCCGCTGGCCGGGGTACCAATCCACTCGGCGGAAACATACCTCAATAGATTGTTAAGCAAAGGATACCGGGTAGTAATTTGTGAACAGGTAGAAGATGCAGCTCAGGCAAAGGGACTTGTCAAAAGAGAAATAACAAGGATCCTAACCCCCGGTACAATTACCGATCCGGAAATGCTGGAAGAGAGCCGTAACAATTACCTTGCAGTGGTGGTAGGGGATATTAACTGTTGCTACGGCCTTGCTGCCGTTGATGTGTCTACAGGAACTTTTGAAATCACGGAGCAGAGAGGCGAAGTAGCCTGGGAGATAGTTACCGATGAACTGACCAGACTTCAACCTGCAGAGCTTCTCTGTTCCTCGGAAGAAATAGAAGCGGCAAGTAGAGAAGTTTTCGGCAGCGGCCATAATGGATTAATTGATCTCTACACTCCGGTCACAGCACCTGAAGAAGTACAGGAGTTGATCAGGGAGCAATGGGAAGAGAATAACTGGGGGAAATTAGATCTTCATAATTTTCCCCTGGCCGCTCAGGCAGCCGCAACTGCCCTGGTTTATTTAAAGGCATTGCAGCAGTTGCCCGCAGGTGGAAAGCATTTTCATCATCTTGAGCTTTATTTCCCGCGGGAAAATATGAGCCTTGATGCAACAACAGTCCGTAACCTGGAATTATGCCGTTCCATCAGGGAAGGGGGAAAAGAGGGCAGCCTGCTTGGTTTGCTTGATCGCTGTGTGACAGCTATGGGGAAACGGTTGCTGAGGCGCTGGGTGGAACAGCCTCTGCGCAGTAAAAGATTAATTGAAAAAAGGCTTGACGCAGTGGAGGAATTTGTCCTCAAACCACTTCTGCGGCGGAAAATTTCCAGTATCCAGAGGGATATATTTGACCTGGAGCGTTTTTGCAGCAGACTTTTTTACGAAAGGGTAACAGCCCGTGACCTTGTTGTCCTGAAAAACAATCTTCGTTTAATAGAAAAACTAAGGGAACAGACGGCCGAATGCGAATCCGAACTAACACGCAAGGCCGGCCAGGCCATGCCATCTTTTAGAGATCTAATCGAATTGCTTGATAAAGCACTGGTAGAAGATCCGCCGTTTTCGCTGAAAGAAGGAGGACTCTTCAAAAAAGGGTATGACGATGAAGTTGATCGCCTGCGTAAATATGCCAGGGAAAGCAGTGATATGCTCCTTGAATTCGAGAACAGGGAGAAAGAAAGAACCGGGATTAAATCAATGCGGATCGGTTACAACCGAAATTTTGGTTATTACATCGAGGTGACCAAACCTAATCTTAACCTGGTTCCCCCGGAGTATCACCGCAAGCAGACCCTTGTTAATGCCGAGCGCTATACAACGGAAGACCTTAATGAGATGGAAGAAGAAATTATCAGTGCCAGGGAAAAGATGGCTGCCATGGAGTATTCTCTTTTTGAAGACTTGAGAAAAAAAATTTACGGAAATTACTCGGATAAACTTCTTGAGGCCTCTTTCAGCACAGCGATAATCGACTGCATCAGGAATCTGGCAGAACAGGCAGAGAAAAATGATTACAACCGTCCCATTTTCAGCGATAGTTCGCAAATGCAAATCAAGAAAGCCCATCACCCGGTTGTTGAGCAGATGGTTGCCGAAAGATTTATTCCTAACGACATCAAGATTAACCAGCGCGAATTTCTATTAATTATTACAGGTCCCAACATGGCCGGCAAGAGCACTTACATTCGAAGCGCAGCCCTGATTGCTGTTATGGCCCAGATGGGCAGCTTTGTTCCTGCAGAGAAAGCGGAAATGCCGGTATTTGATCGAATTTTTGCCAGGGTTGGCGCTAGCGACGATCTGAGTAGGGGACAGAGCACTTTCATGGTGGAAATGAAAGAAACAGCATCGATTTTGAAAGAAGCCACCCGTGACAGTTTGATCATCCTGGACGAAATTGGCCGGGGAACCAGTACTTATGACGGCATGAGTATTGCACGCAGTGTTATTGAATATATCGGAAGCAAATTGCAAGCGAAGACCCTTTTTTCAACCCATTATCATGAATTAACCGACTTGGAAGGAAAAATTGCAGGCGTAAAAAATTATACTATGGCTGTTAAAGAGCGAGGTAAAGAGGTTATCTTTTTAAGACAGGTCGTGGTCGGCCGGGCTGACAAAAGCTACGGAATCAATGTGGCCAGACTGGCCGGTGTGCCGCTGGAAGTACTGCTGAGAGCAGAAGAAATATTAACGGAGTTGGAACAGGTATCCTCATCATCTTCCGAGAGGCAGCTCAGCCTGCTGCCAATGGTGGTCAAACCGGCAGAAGATCACCGTCGTGAGCTTGAAATTATTGATGAACTGAAAAATATTGATTTAAACCGTACTACTCCTCTCGAAGCACTGCATAAAATGTTTTACTTACAGCAGATCCTTCTGGATTATGAAAAGGATAAAACGGTGGGAGATGAACAAGGATGATTATAAAAATATTGAGCAAATCAACCGCCGAAAAGATTGCAGCAGGAGAAGTAATTGAAAACCCGGCCTCGGTGGTTAAAGAGCTTATTGAAAATGCTCTTGATGCCCGAGCGACTAAGATTGAGGTAACCATCGAAGGCGGAGGAAAAGAATTGGTCTCGGTAACTGACAACGGCTGCGGCATTAATAAACAGGAAATACCGATTGCCTTTAAAAGATTTGCCACCAGTAAAATTGATAACCTTGAAGATCTATTTTCGCTAAAAAGTCTTGGTTTTCGCGGAGAAGCTTTGCCAAGCATAGCGGCTGTATCGAAGATAGATCTCACATCAAAACCTGAAGCGGTGTTAAGCGGTCAAAGGATTGAATTGGCCGGGGGTGAAGTGGTCAATTTCGAGGAGGTGGGTGCTCCATCAGGAACAAGAGTGGAAGTAAGGGAATTGTTTTATAACACCCCGGGCAGGTTAAAATTTCTACGTTCCAGTGCGGCTGAATCGGCAAAAATTAGTTTTCTACTCACAGAAATGGCCCTGGCCTGGCCCAGCGTCTCATTTACCTTGCAAAGCGGGACTCGCAGACTGCTTGGAACAACCGGCGACGATAACCTTTATCATACAATCGGAGCAATTTATGGGTCTGAAACGGCCGAAGCGATGATTGCCCTAAAGAAAAAGGATAAAGAAAACGGTTGTTCCATTGAAGGCTATATCTCTGCTCCTTATTTAACCAGGTCCTCACGACGCTGGATTACTATTGTTGTCAATGGAAGAGTGATTAAAAATCCGCTTATTGTCAATGCCCTGGAAAGAGGATATGAAGATCTTCTACCCGGACATCGTCACCCCCTGGCCGTTTTAAGAATAGAAATAGCTCCTGACAGGTTGGATGTTAATGTGCACCCGGCTAAAACAGAAATAAGATTTGCCGAGAGCGAATCGATAAAAGGCCTTGTTTTCCGTTCAGTAAAAGCTGCTCTCCGCGAAAAGGTAATTTTGCCGGGCTGGCCGGGTCAGGTGGAGGAGACCACAGATTACCGTCTATCCGTTGAAAAGAAAGAAAGTGAACCCCGGCCAACTCAGCTGTTGTTTGAACATCCCGGGTTGGATTATAGCAAGGGCAGAAAAGAAGAAGGACAAAGGCCGATCCGCCCTGAAACTTTTCAGGTAAATGGAGAAAACCCCCTTCGTGAAAATGGGGAAAGCGATGAAATGCGGCTAATCGGGCAATATTTGCAGAGTTACCTTGTGGTTCAGAAAGGTGAAGATCTAATGCTTATAGATCAGCATGCCGCTCATGAAAAAGCAATTTACCATCAATTAAAAGAGGCCAAAAGTCGCCTGGATTTGCGTAAGTATAGCTGTCAGCTGACTATGCCTTTGACAGTTGAACTGCCTGTTTCCTGGCGTGAACGGATGCCTAAACTGCTGCCCATGCTTGAAGAAGCCGGTTTCAATCTTCAATCCCTTGGAGGGGATAGCTATGCAATCAGGGCATTACCCTTTACAATCGATGACAGCATTAAGAGCGATTATATTTATCGGATCCTGGAAGAGATGATTTATATCGACGGTGAGAGTGATGAAGATTACAGGGATAAAATCATGGCAACTGTGGCCTGTCACCGGGCCATCAAAGCTAAGCAGCTGCTGACCAGAGAAGAAATGGAACAACTTCTGCGGTTGTGGTCGCCTGTAGCCGGTGCACAAAACTGCCCACACGGTAGGCCTACTGTGATCAGTTTTAAAAGAAGGGAGCTGGAAAAGAGCTTCCACCGTCATGGCGGATAATAACATGCGTGCAATGCAAAGCAGATTTAAGGACAAATTTTATAACTGGTTCTTTGAGATAAGTTTGTAATGGTGAGGGAGGAAAAGCTCTTTGACGGAAGAGAACAAGATTCCCCTGCTGATCCTGGTGGGGCCTACAGCGGTTGGCAAAACTGCTGCAGCAATAAAACTGGCTGGAATGCTGGAAATAGAAATAATCAGCGCCGATTCCGCTCAAATATACAAAGGGCTTGATATTGGAACAGCTAAACCGCCCGAGGAAGAACAAAACAAAGTAAAACACCACCTCATTGATCTGCTGGAGCCGGACCAACCTTTCAGCGCCGCCGAATATCAAAAAGCAGCCGATAAGACTATCATCGCCATGTGGATGAGCGGCAAACTGCCATTCATGGTCGGCGGGACAGGCTTATACATCAAAGCGGTTACTGATCGCTATGCCTTCGGGGAAAAAGGACCTTCGCCAAAGCTGCGGGAGCAATTGCAGGATAAAGCGAGCAGGGAAGGGATTAAAAAATTGTATTTAAAACTGCAAAAGGTGGATCCAAAGGCTGCCGCTGCTATTCATCCGCATGACCAGAAACGTATCGTCAGAGCATTGGAGGTATATTACAGAGAAGGGAAACCCATTTCCAGGCAGGTTGAGGAAACATCGCGCCGGGGAACTCCCTATAAAATCGTAAAATTTGGCTTGAACATGGAACGTCATCTTCTATACAGAAGAATTGAACAAAGAGTCGACATGATGATAGAACAGGGGTTTGTCGAAGAGGTGCGTCGCCTTAATGAGAAAGGATACAATGATAAAATGCCCGGAATGCAAATCCTCGGTTATCGACAGATAGGAAGATATCTCGAAGGCCGGAATAACTGGCAAGAAACGGTGGCCAGTATTAAAAAAGAAACCCGTAACCTGGCCAAGAGACAGTTGACCTGGTTCCGTCGAGAAAAAGATATTCAATGGCTGGAAATAACGAATGATTTTTCTTACAGCCAGGCAGCTGAAATTATTTACAACAAAGTGAAGGATCTGGCACCATTACAGGCGAATATAGTTCGCAAAGCAATAGACAGAGAGGAGTCCGATAGATGAAAGGCATGATTAATTTACAGGATACTTTTTTGAACCAGGCTCGAAAAGAAAATATGTTAACTACCGTATTCCTTGTGAACGGGTATCAAATTAAAGGCATTGTGCGCAGTTTTGATAATTTCACCATTCTTCTTGATGTAGAGGGGAAACAACAGCTTGTTTACAAACACGCTGTTTCAACCATAATCCCAATCCGCAATATCAATCTCCGTGTTTCTGAAGAAGAAAACGGCGGAGAAGATGAAACAGTTGAAAACTGATTTTTCATTTTCTGTTAGCGGTAAGTTAAAAAGACACTCGCAGGAAGAGTGTCTTTTTGCAATAAAATGTAAATTAAAATAAATATTAATAAATGATCAGTTAAATGCTGTTAATTGGAGCTGAAATGACAGGATGAAAGATATGAAAACCATGTCTATTGCAAAAGAAAAAGCGATCCTGGTAGGCCTGGATCGCGGACAACCGAACGAATATTTTGCAAAATCCATTGAAGAGTTGAAACTCCTGGCTGATACGGCCGGAGCGAACGTAGCCTTTCAGGTAACTCAGAAAAGGGATACACCGCACAGTTCTTTTTATATCGGACCAGGCAAAGCGAAAGAAGTAGCCGTTCTTGCAGAAGAATTATCAGCCGACCTGGTAATTTTCAACGACGAGCTGTCGCCTTCTCAAATAAGAAACCTTGATCGGGTTATTAACCGGAAAGTAATTGATCGTTCCGCCCTTATCCTGGATATATTTGCTAACCGTGCCAGGTCCAGAGAAGGCAGACTGCAGGTGGAACTAGCCCAGATGAACTATTTATTGCCGAGATTAACAGGACTCGGCAGTAGCCTTTCCAGGCTTGGTGGTGGAATCGGAACGCGTGGTCCGGGTGAAACTAAACTCGAAGTCGATCGCAGGGTCATACGCCGCCGGATCAGCGATCTTAAAAAGGAAATAAATGTTATCAGGAAACAGCGCAACCTTCATAGGCAACACCGCAGACGTAACCAGTGTGCAGTTGTCAGCCTGGTCGGTTATACAAATGCAGGCAAATCTACTCTCCTGAATGCCCTGACCGGGGCGAATCTCTATACGGAAGATAAAGTATTTGCAACCCTTGATCCTGCTACCAGGCGGGGAATGATGGAGGGAGGGAGGGAGGTCCTTTTTACTGATACGGTCGGTTTCATAGAAAAACTGCCCCGCCAGCTTGTGACTGCTTTTAAAGCTACCCTGGAAGAAATTGAAGATGCGGATCTATTGATCCATGTGGTTGATTTAAGCCATCCCGATTATCCAAATCATATCGAAACTGTTCGTAAGCACCTAAAGAATATTGATCTTCAAGCTGAAACTCGTGAACTGCTCGTTTTTAATAAGATAGATCTCCTCGCTGAAAAAGGCGAGATAAAATTTCTGGAACGTGAATTTCCAGAAGCGATCTTTATATCGGCCTTGTCGGGAGAGGGAATGGAAGAATTAAGAAAAAAAACTGAGCTTATGCTCAGCGGTGCAGGAATGAGGATGAAAATTTATCTTCCCTATAAAGAGGGCAAGCTTTATGCCATTTTACAGGATCGGGCCAGGATAGAATACCTGGAATACAAAAGTAATTATCTTGAGATGACAGTCACAGTCGAACGGGAGCTGGCCGATAAATTGATACCCTTTACAGAATTACCGAACGGCAGTACTACAGCGAAACAAGATAAGATCGATCACGAAAATCAAAGAAATTAAATTAAAGTTTTCGAAAAAGACCAATGACTTTACCTATTATTTCAACTTCACGAGTTAAGATAGGGGAAAAGGTATCATTTTCAGGCTGCAGCCGTATATAATCCTTTTCCCGGTAAAAACGTTTTATTGTTGCTTCTTCTCCCAGGAGAGCGGCGACAATATCACCGTCCTGTGCCGTTCGCTGCTGCTTGACTATCACGAAATCCCCATCCTGGATGCCGGCTCCCGACATGCTCTTTCCTGAAACCCTGAGGGCAAAACATTCCTGTCCGTTGGCTATTGTATCGGGAAGGGGAAAATAACCTTCCCGATTTTCTTCTGCTAAAATAGGTTGACCGGCAGTAATACTGCCGATCAGTGGAATAAAGCTGCAGCGTTTTTCGTTTTCTTCGCTGGTTTTGTAAAGTAGTTTAATGGCCCGTGGCCTGGTTGCCTCACGAGAGATATATCCTTTTTGTTCAAGAATATAGAGATAACTGTGCACCGTAGCCGTTGAACTGATTCCCAGAGCCCGGCACATTTCCCGTACTGAAGGAGGATAATTGCATCGTTCAACCTCCTGTTCGATGAACGTGAGGACCCTTTTCTGCTTTTCAGTTAATGGTTCCACATCATCACCCCGATCATTTGTTACTTTCAAAAAGTATAACATTGATTATTATCTACAGCAAACAATAGTTTGTATTTAATTGTAACCGTTGATCCGGAGGAGTTTATTAAGGCCGTTAAGATAAGCCTTGACACTGGCTTCAATAATATCGGTGCTGGTCCCGCGTCCGATAATGGATTTATCCTGGTAAGACATCTTAACCTGGACTTCACCAAGAGCGTCGCGGCCCTGAGTTACAGCATTGATCCGGTAACTGTCTAGTCCGATGCTCAGGCCGGTGATCTTGTTAATAGCATTGTAGGCTGCATCAATCGGACCTGTGCCAACGGCTACTTCTTCAAAGGTACTGCCATCTTCTTTTTTAAGGCGGATTACTGCAGCCGGAATGCTTTTGCTGCCGCTTACTGTTTGTAAATAATCAAGTATATAAAGGGGCTCGGTGGTCGAAAGGTGATCCAGGGTCAGCGCTTCGAGATCTTCCGGATACATTTCTTTTTTCTTGTCAGCCAGTTCTAAAAAATGCGTGTAGATTGTTTCCAGCTGGTCGGAGGAAAGAGAAAAACCAAGTTTCTTGAGCTGGTCGGAAACAGCAGCTCTGCCGGAACGAGCTGTCAGACACATCTGGGCTGCTTTGCCGCCGATAAGCGTGGCATCGATTATTTCATAGGTTTCCTTGTTTTTTAAAATACCATCCTGGTGGATGCCTGATGAATGGGCAAAAGCATTAAGACCAACGACTGCCTTGTTAACCGGTACGGCAATACGTGTAAGTTTGCTAACAAGGCGGCTGGTCCGATAGATTTCAGAAAAATTAAGATCGGTATAATAGGGAAAATAATTTTGTCGAATGCGCAGGGCAACGGCAATTTCTTCGAGAGCTGCATTGCCGGCTCGTTCTCCTATGCCGTTAATGTTGCATTCAATTTGCCGCGCGCCGTTTTTCAATGCCTCCAGCGAATTGGCCACGGCCTGGCCGAGATCGTTATGACAGTGGACACTGAGAATAATTTTATCCATTCCGGGGACATTTTCTCGCAAACGGGCAATAAGGGACCCAAACTCTTCAGGGACGGCATAACCAACCGTATCAGGAATATTGATAACCGTAGCACCGGCCTTGATAACCGCTTCCAGGAGAGTATAAAGATATTCTTCGCGAGCCCTGGTGGCATCTTCAGGTGAATATTCCACATCATCAGTAAAGCGGCGGGCATATTTAACTGCGTCAACAGCCTGTTCCAAAAGCACATCAGGTTCTTTTTTTAATTTATACTGCATGTGAATATCAGAAGATCCAAGAAAAACATGAATCCTTGGTTTTTCAGCCTCTTTTACCGCTTCCGCGGCGGCATCGATGTCGCCCTGCACAGCCCTGGCCAGAGCGCAGATAGCCGGGCCTTTTACTTCACGAGCAATAGCTTTGACTGCCTTCAATTCACCTGGTGAAGAGATAGGGAAACCAGCTTCAATTATGTCCACATTTAACCGGGCCAACTGGCGAGCCACTTCAATCTTTTCATCATAATTTAGGCGTGCCCCGGGAGTTTGTTCTCCGTCTCGCAGAGTGCTGTCGAATAGATAGATTTTCTCAGCTTTTGCCTGTTGCTGTTCTTTTGCCATCATCATTACCTCCAGAAATTCAAATATTTTTTAAAAAGGTAAATAAAAAAACTTTCGCCAAAGAGACGAAAGCCGTATTCGTGGTACCACTCTTTTTGACGGCAAGACTACTACCGTCCACTCTTTGTAATAACGGAAGTCTCCGTCCAGGCCTAATTTTAGCTGTAAGAGCCAATTTCGGTTGGCAGCTAGCAGAGGAGTTCACAGATTTTGCCGTGCTGCATTTCACCTTGCTGCAGCTCTCTGAAACGGATTTCCCTGTTACTGGTTCTGATCATCGCTTTGTTATATTTACTTTTTGTTAGATTAACGGATATTGAAGATCTTGTCAAGCATTTTTTGTAATAAAAAATTGATCGGGAAAGTGCAACATTAACTGCCTTGTAATATATGGTAAATGTATAATGTTATGGACCTCTGTTTTTTTATGCTCTTTTCTTTTAAAAAGAAAACAAAT
>CAZDKY010000029.1:0-13995 GCA_964506505.1 uncultured Syntrophomonadaceae bacterium | reverse complement strand
GCTGGCGATCCATTTCCCGGCCGTAAGTATGGCCGGATGCTTTGAGGGGAATGATGGTGCCCCTGAAGATGCGGTCGTCGGTGAAGATCACTACCCTGGTTCCTTCGGCAAAGCGGCTTGGCCAGGTACCGATGGGGCAATGCCCAGGCGGCCGTTTTCTTTCAGCCTTCCGAACATTGCCCAGTGTGTCGAGATGAGTGACGATTGCCCGGATCGGTTCTTCCCGCTGTCCGATCAGGATTACCCTGATCGCACCGGCGTCTGGTCAGTTCGAATTCAATCCCCAGGCGGTAGAGTTAGCCGCCGACAAAATGAACGATTTGGTCAGTATAACCAGTTGGTTTCGGAATCTGGAGCAGCTGTAATAGAATATCGTGCGCATATCTAATGTCAGCTTTGATATTTTTCATAATAGATCCCCTTTCTTAAAAATTAATAGACTGTCGCTCAGGAACAGGCTTTATATTTCCACTTTAATATTTTTTTTGCCGGAAAAGATTATCTTCTTTTTAAAAAATGAAATACGATTCCACGATACGGGATAACTATGGTATACTATACAGAAACTTATCTGAAGACAGGAATGATCGGTATGAAAAATGATAGAGACTTACGCAGAGATCTTGACAAAAAGGGGATGTACAATCCTGCCAGCGAGCACGATGCCTGTGGTATTGGTTTCCTGGTTAATATTAATGGAAAAAAGAACAGTGAAATCATCGGACAGGGAGTAAAGGTGCTGAAAAACCTTTTCCACCGCGGGGCGACCGGTGCAGACGACCGAACCGGGGACGGCGCGGGGCTGCTGTTCCAGCTACCTGACTATTTCTTCCGCCGCCTTGCCGGGGAACAAGGTGTCAGGCTACCGTCAGCCGGTAGCTATGGGGTGGGGATGTTTTTCCTGCCAGGTTCTGAAGAGGTTCGTACCGAGTGCTGTGCAATTATTGATCGGTTGGCCGACCGCTCCGGCCTGCGCACTCTGCTCTGGCGCGATGTACCTGTAAATCCGGACGTCCTTGGTGGAATTTCCAGGCAGCAGATGCCTTTCATCCGCCAGTGCATCATTGACGGTGGTAATTTTTGTGATGACGATCTGGAGCGCAAGCTCTATATTATACGCCGGCAGGCCGAAAAGCAGATCGCTGCCATCTGCTGTGAGCCGGATTACTTTTACACAGTCAGCCTTTCCTGTCGGACCATTGTCTATAAAGGTCTTTTGATGCCCGATCAGGTAGAAACATTTTACCCGGACTTGACTGATGAGCTTATGGAAAGTGCTTTCGTGGTCGTCCACCAGCGTTACAGCACCAATACCTTTCCCTCCTGGCCGCTGGCACAGCCTTTTCGCTACCTCTGCCACAACGGGGAGATCAATACCCTTCGCGGCAACCGCAACTGGATGGCTTCTAGAGAGAAAGATTTCCACTCTGAGCTGTTCGGCAAGGATATAAAAGAAATTATACCGATTCTCGACCCGGAAGCCAGTGATTCGGCTAATCTGGACAATGCCCTTGAACTTCTGCGGTGCGGTGGCCGTGCATTAGATCATTCTATAGCCATGTTAATTCCTCAGGCCTGGGGTGACAGGTATCCCATAGGACCTGATCTGCGCGGCTTTTTTGAATACCATGCCGGGATCATGGAACCATGGGATGGCCCGGCTGCTGTGGTTTATACCGATGGTCAAAGGGTTGGTGCAGTTCTTGATCGCAATGGTCTTCGTCCGGCCCGCTACACTGTAACTAAATCGGGTTTCATGGTTTTTGCTTCCGAAACCGGGGTAATTGACATTCCGCCTGTGGAAGTAAAAGAGAAGGGTGCCCTGCGACCGGGAGAAATGCTGCTCGTTGACCTGGATGAGAAACGTTTGCTCAAGGATACGGAAATTAAAATGCGTCTGGCCCGCCGCCGTCCCTACCGGCGTTGGACGGAAGAAAACCGGGTTACCATTCACGGTTTCTTTAACGCCATAGCTGCTGTAAAGGTAGACGAAGGTAGCCTTACCGCCAACCAGCGGTTGTTTGGTTATACTCGCGAAGATATCAGGCGTATCCTTAAGCCAATGGCCCTGGAAGGGATCGAACCCGTTGGTTCAATGGGGGCGGATCAACCTCCGGCGGTGCTTTCTGAAAAACCGCAGCTGCTATTCTGGTATTTTAAACAATGCTTTGCCCAGGTGACCAACCCGGCTATTGATCCCTACCGGGAAGAGCTGGTAATGTCGCTGATGACTTTTATCGGATGTGCTGATAACCTGCTGGCTGAAACACCACAGCAGGCTCACCTGATCAAGCTGAGCCATCCTATCCTTTCCAATGAGGACCTGCGGCGGCTCTGCAGTCTGGAAGAAAAAGGTTTTTGCAGCACAAAGCTGAAAATGCAGTTTCCGGTGGGCGGAGACGGCCGCGCCCTGGGAAAAGCGCTCGATGGTCTCTGCTCCAAAGCACAGGAAGCGATTGAAAAGGGTTACGGGCTGGTAGTCCTTTCCGATCGCGACCTGGATGAAAATATGGTTCCCATTCCTTCCCTGCTGGCTGTCTCGGCGGTTAACCGGCACCTGGTTGACAGGCGCCTGCGCACCAGCATCGGTATCCTTGTCGAAAGTGCAGTAGCACGTGAAGTGACCCACATGGCCCTGCTGCTTGGGTACGGCGCTTCAGCCGTCAATCCTTACCTGGCCTTTGAGACTGTTGCTCACCTGGCCGACCGAGGCCTGCTTGGGGAAAGGCTTTCTCAACAGAAGGCGATGGAGAATTATATCAAAGCTCTCTGCAAAGGGATCCTGAAAATAATGTCCAAGATCGGCATATCCACCCTGCGCAGTTACCGTAATGGCCAGGTATTCGAGGCGGTCGGCCTGAATGATGAGCTTATTGACCGGTATTTTATAGGAACACGCTCTTCCATACAGGGTCTTGGCCTTGATGAAATTGCTGCCGAAGCTAATTTGCGCTATGCAGATTACCGCAGTTTTGTTGATGGAGAAAATCCCGATCAATTGCTGCCATCCGGCGGCCAATATTCATACCGGCGTGATGGGGAAAGGCATCTCTGGTCTCCAGAAGCGATCAGGCTGCTCCAGCACGCTGTCCGAATGCATGATTATGAAAAATACAAAGAATATGCTGTCCTGATCAACGATCAACAGGAGAAACAGACTACTTTGCGGGGACTGCTCCGTTTTAAGAAGAGAGAAAGCCTGTCCCTGGAGGAAGTCGAACCGGCGACAGAAATTGTCAGGCGCTTTGTTACCGGGGCCATGTCTTTTGGTTCCCTGAGTCCGGAAGCCCATATCACCCTGGCCCGGGCTATGAACAGCCTGGGAGGCAAAAGCAATTCCGGAGAAGGGGGAGAGGATCCTGCCCGGTATCGACTCACTCCCGATGGCGAAAATCTCTGCAGCGCTGTCAAACAGGTGGCCAGCGGCCGCTTCGGGGTGACTGCCGCCTACCTGGCCAGCGCCCGAGAGTTGCAGATCAAGATTGCCCAGGGCGCCAAACCGGGTGAGGGAGGACAACTGCCGGGGCACAAAGTAGACGAAATGATTGCCCGGGTCAGACATGCAACGCCGGGGGTAACCCTTATCTCTCCGCCGCCCCATCACGATATCTACTCGATTGAAGATATCGCTCAGCTAATCTATGACCTAAAAAATGCTAATCCAGAGAGCCGCATCTCCGTCAAACTGGTCTCCGAAGTTGGCGTAGGTACAGTTGCTGCCGGAGTGGCCAAGGGTCACGCTGACATGATCCTGATCAGCGGTGCCGACGGTGGCACCGGAGCAGCCCCTCTGTCATCAATTAAGCATACAGGTGTCCCCTGGGAACTGGGCCTTTCCGAAACCCAGCAGACCCTGATTCTTAACGGTCTGCGCAGCCGGGTTAGATTGCAGGTCGACGGCGGTTTGAAGACAGGGCGTGACGTGGCTGTAGCAGCGATGCTCGGAGCTGAGGAATTCGGTTTCGCGTCGGCGGTACTCGTTTCCTGCGGCTGTGTGATGATGCGCGATTGCCATAGCAACAGGTGCCCGGTCGGCGTAGCTACCCAGGATGAGGAGTTGCGCTGCCGCTTCGCCGGCAAACCGGAACATGTCCGTAATTTTATGCTTTTCGTTGCCGAGGAACTGCGTGAAATTATGGCTTCGCTCGGCATATGCCGGGTAGACGACCTGGTGGGTCGGTCTGACCTGCTTGAACAAAACAGGGAGATAACATTCTGGAAGGCGAGGAAAGTAGACCTGAGCCGGGTAATATACAAACCGGAGGCTGATTCATCGGAGATTCGTTGCACAAGGGGCCAGGATCACCACCTGTCAGAAGCGCTTGACTACCGGTTGCTGGCCCGTATAGAGAATTCTATTGCAATCGGAGAACCGGTGATAATTGAAACGCCGATTTACAATTGCAACCGAACCGTAGGCACGATTATATCCAACCGTATTGCTGTGCAGTACGGCAACGAAGGCCTCTCCGATGAAATGATTACCATAAAATGCAAAGGATCTGCCGGTCAAAGTTTTGGAGCTTTTGCTGCCAGGGGGCTGACCCTAAATCTGGAGGGTGAAGCTAACGATTATGTCGGCAAGGGACTTTCTGGAGGGAAGATCATTATTAAACCCTTCAGGGATATTTGCTATGATCCCTCGCAGAACATCATCGCCGGCAACGTCATTCTCTACGGTGCCACAGGGGGCGAGCTCTACGCCAACGGCCTGGTGGGTGAACGTTTTGCCATCCGCAACAGCGGGGCTTGTGCTGTAGTTGAGGGAGTGGGTGACCACGGCTGTGAGTACATGACCGGCGGGCGAATTGTGATTCTTGGTCCAACCGGAGTTAACTTTGGGGCGGGCATGAACGGTGGGATTGCCTATATCTATGATCGTTCAGGAGTGCTTGACCGTAATTGCAACCTGGACATGATTGATTTGGAACAGGTTGTCGAAGAAGAAGATATAGAAGAACTGCGGGAGATGATAACCAAACACCATTTCTTTACCGGCAGCCCAAAAGCGGCCTATTTACTGGACAACTGGCGGGAGTGCCTGCCCTTTTTCATCAAGGTTTTTCCCATCGAGTACCGGCAGGTCCTTGGTAAGATGAGCAAGGAAGACGGTGCTGTAAAACGGACCGTCCCGCAGTATAACTAGGATAGGAGGGGCAGATTATGGCAAATACTTTAAAGAAAATCAGGCGCCGGGAACCTGGCTACCGGGATCCGAAAGAGCGTCTAGGCGACTTCGAGGAAGTAGAATTGATCCTTTCGGAGGATGAGTCGAAGAAACAGGCTGCCCGCTGTCTAACCTGTGGTACACCATTTTGTCATGGTTACGCTTGTCCCCTGGGTAACATAGTCCCGGAAATTCACGAACTGGTTGTAGAAGAACGCTGGGAAGAAGCCCTGGAAATCCTTCTCAGCACTCACCCTTTCCCTGAATTTACAGCCAGGATTTGTCCTGCTCTCTGTGAAGGCTCCTGTGTCTGCGGTATCAATGAAGAGCCGGTAGCCATCCGCCAGATCGAGAAGCTGCTCATAGAAAAAGGATTCGCCGAAGGATGGATCAAGCCCCGCCCGCCCCGCCGGCGCCGCGGAGAAAGTGTGGCCGTGATCGGTTCCGGCCCCGCCGGTCTTGCTGCTGCTGATCGTCTCAACAGGATGGGTTTCCACGTTACCGTCTACGAAAAAGATCTTCATCCCGGCGGTATCCTCCGTTACGGTATTCCCAATTTTAAACTGGATAAGAGAATAGTCGATCGGCGTATCGATCTGATGAAAGAGGAAGGAATTGTATTTGAATGCGGGATAGTTGTCGGCAGAGATATCTCTTATAACTACCTGAAGCGGCACTTTGCCGCTATCCTAATGACCGGCGGCTCCCGCCAGCCCCGCGATCTTGATATTCCAGGGCGTGAACTGTCAGGTATTTACCCGGCCATGGTTTATCTCAGCGCCCAGAATAAAAGGATTATCGGCGAGCCGCTCTTTGTGGAAGAAGATATTACTGCCAGGGATAAAAACGTGGTGATCATCGGCGGTGGAGACACCGGTTCGGACTGTCTCGGGACTGCTTTGCGCCAGTGTGCTGCCAGTGTTTACCAGATCGAAATAATGCCCCGGGCTCCGGAAATTCGGCCTCCAGAAAACCCCTGGCCTCTTTGGCCGCGGGTTGACCGGGTTTCCAGCAGCCACCGGGAGGGTGGCATCCGCCGCTGGTGTGTCAGTACGAAAAGCTTTGAAGGAAATGATAAGGGTACTGTTAAGCGCTTGCACTGCCTGGAGGTAGAATGGGTTAAAAAAGACGGCCGTTTCATCCCGTTAGAGAAAGTAAACAGTGATTTTGCCCTGGACGCCGACCTCGTCCTGCTGGCGCTCGGTTTTATCGGCCCCGGTAAAGATCCTCTGGCCGAGGCCCTCAGACTGGAGCGAGATGCAAGAAGCAACATTGCTGTTGACGGATATCATATGACCAGTACCACCGGTATTTTCTCTGCCGGGGACATGGCCAGCGGCCAGTCACTGGTCGTCAGGGCTGCCGCCGACGGCGTTCAGGCGGCAGATGATATCAATGACTACCTCTGTCCGTAGGCTCAAGCTTTTATACTTTTAATTTTTTCTCTATCCATTTAATTCATAACAGGAGAATTATATCTGCCTTGTTAATTTAGCATAACCCTTTTTATCTCCCGCATTCATGGATCATGCTTCCTTCTATTGCCCAGCCTGGTGCTGCTGCCATTACCAGGGCAGTCGGCAACAATGCACGGGTGGCACAGTGCGACCCATGTGGTGTTAATCAAAAGAATAAATATGAATATAGCCCTGCAGTACGAGGGCTATATTTTTTTACATGGTCAAATAAGGGTGTTAAATAATTTACTTCAATATTAATTTTGTACTTGACAAAAGCATAGACATATTTATAATTAAAAGTAGTTTATAATATAAACTGCTTTTACAGGAGGAATAACCATGGTTAGAGAAAAGAACGAAGCAGATCAAGACCTGGACAGGCTGCTGGATGATCTTGAATATATTAAGAAAGCAGTTTCTAAACGGAACAACATTTTTAACTTCATGGAAGTTGCCAAGGCTATCCGGCTTGCAGCCCTGCTCTCGGGGTTGTTGATCATTTTTATATCGACAGTGCTTTATCTGCTTATCAGGCAGTACGGCTCTTATCACCTTATGCCTGGTCAAACGAGGCTGTATCTCTATTTATATATTGCCCTGGCTATTATCTTTATTGCCGTTTTAAAACTGCGCAGTTTTCTGCGCAAGGCCAGGGAAATCGATTCCACTATTACCCTCAGGGATCTCGTTGCTGCTATTTATACCAGTCACTTTATTGAAATTATGATTCCCTTTCTAATTGTCCTGGTCGGGGTGCCCCTTTATCTGAGCACTGCCAGCCTTGACCGGCTAATTCTTCCGTTCACTGCTATTGTCTTTGGACTGCTGTGTTTTGCCATATCCGGTCTGCTTTATTTCAGGTCCCTGCTTTTCCTGGGAGGGTGGCTGCTGCTGGCAGGTTTTACTTTCCTTTTCTGGTTGCCCGGACTTCATGAACTGTTCCAGGTTATTATCAGTTTTGGCCTCGGCTTTTTGGTCATGGGCGCTGCAGGTTATATTCGTTCCTCCCGGGAGGAGTAATCAGATGGCTGAGAGGAGTAATAAACAACCGGAAATAGATAAGATTATTCACGAGCGAACCCGGCTGTTGATCTTAAGCTATCTTGCTGCCGGCGAGGTAAGCAGGGTTTCCTTCACCGAGCTAAAGGAAAAACTTGAATTGACGGCAGGCAATCTCTCCGTTCATCTGCGTAACCTTGAGGATGCCGGCTATGTAAAAATAAGCAAACGCATCGTCGGCCGCAAACCTGCCACCAGTGTTATTATCACAACGGAAGGGATGACTGCTTTAAACAAATATCTTGCCGAAATGGAAAGACTGATCAACCAGGTGAAGAGTTCTGGTGACACAGAAGGAGGGGTATAAAATGATTAAAGTGCAAAATCTATATCATGATTACAGCGGGGAAGGCACCTATGCGGTTCAGGATGTATCTTTCAGCATTGATCGCGGCGAAATATTTGGTTTTCTCGGTCCCAGCGGGGCGGGCAAGAGTACTGTCCAGAATATCATGACCGGCCTGCTGAAATTACAGAAGGGGACTATTACCTGCGAGGGCAGGCCCATAGAGAATATGCGAAGAGAATTTTTTAACCGCATCGGTGTATCTTTTGAACATCCAAACCTGTACACCAAATTGACCGGTTACGAAAACCTGCGCTATTATGCTGGTCTTTTTGATGTGCCGACCCGCGCGCCCCTGGACATGCTGGAGCTCGTCGGACTTGGCGATTCGGCGCACAGGAAGGCAGGGACTTATTCTAAGGGGATGAAACAGCGGCTTGTTTTTGCCCGCGCCCTGATCAACAATCCCGAAATTCTGTTCCTCGATGAGCCGACGGCCGGCCTGGATCCGGTTACCGCAGCCCGGATCAAGGATATAATCATGGAAAAAAGGCGCCAGGGAGCAACCATTTTTTTGACCACCCATAACATGTTCGCAGCCGAAGAGATTTGTGACCGGGTCGCTTTTCTGAACGAAGGTAAAATTGTGGCTATGGATGCCCCCAGGGCCCTGAAACTACAGTACGGCGAACAGTCCGTGAAGGTGGAATACAGGGAAAATGGTGAAGTTAAAAGCAAACTTTACTTTCTCTCTCATGAAGAAGACCGCCGGGCGCTCCGTGACCTGATGGAAAGCACGAAGGAAATTCAGACTATGCACTCCCAGGAAGCAAGCCTTGAGCAGATCTTTATCCGGTTGACGGGGAGGGGGCTGGTGGCATGATCCGTAGGTTTCTCAATCTTTTTCAGCAGGATCTGATAATTGCCGCCCGTAATGCCCTGATGTGGGTTTTGGCCGGTGCCCTGGTGGTGATCATATTGGTTGTTCTGTTTGCCATCCCGCCCGACTATGAGCTGGAGGATACTTATTATTTCTACGACGGAAGCCCGCAGAAGCACCTGGAGGGGGCTGCCCGGGAAGAGGGGATTGCTGAATCGAGCATTCTCGGAAGTCTGGTGGAGTTGAAACAGGCTGTTAATGCAGATCCGCAGGGCATCGGGATATATTTTGAAGATGATGCAGGCGCCCCCCGGACAACCCTGTTTTACCGAGGTTCCATCAGTGAGGAAAACTTGAACCTCATTGCCGCTGCCATTGAGGATCCGCTGCGTCCAATTTACACAGATGGAGAGCCGGTTCAATACGGGGTACATTACTTAAGACCGGAAGCAGTGCAGGTGCCCCAGAATCAGAATGCTGTTCCACCGCTGCTTGTTTTTGAAGTGATCGTCCTCGGTTTTTTGATGGCTGCAGTCCTGCTTTTTCAGGAAAAGGCGGAGGGAACCATCCGTTCATACCGGGTCAGCCCGGGGGGAACAGCTGTCTATATTTTATCAAAAGCTGCTGTTTTTGCCGTGGTCGGCCTTGTCTACGGCCTGCTTATGGTTTTGCCAACCATCGCAATCTCCGTTAACTACCCGGCTCTTGTATTGGTCATCTTTTTCAGCTCTGCCATTTACACCTTTTTGGGGCTTATTGTGGCCGTGTTTTTTAACAACATATCGGAATGGCTGTTTGTCGGTATCGGCCTTTTAATGGTTAACATGGCGCCGATTATTTCTTACGGCTGGCCATCTTTTGCCCCGTCGTGGTTGACCTGGCTTCCTTCCTATTCCATTGTTTTCGGTCTGCGGGAGATTTTGTTCCCTACCGGCAGGACCCTGCTACCCCTGTATCTCTTTTTGCTTGTTTTGATGGTGGTTTCTTATCTGGCCTGTCACCTGGTTGTCCACCACAAACTGATGAAGGAGGGGCGTTAAATGAAACAGATTTTAATCTTGATGCGCCAGGATCTGGCCACCGCCCTGCGCGATAATATTCTTCTTTACATGATAGTTGCTCCGCTTCTGCTTGCCCTGGTGGTTAGAGCCTTTCTTCCTGCTGTTGAATCGGCTGGAATAACCCTGGCTGTCTCTTCCGAGGTTGACAGGCAGGTTATTGAAGGACTTAAAGAATACGGTGACATTGAAGTATATGCTACAGGGGAAGAAGTGAGGGAGAGGGTAGAAAGAATCGATGCTGTCCCCGGTATAGTGATGGAAGATGGCAAGCCGGTGCTCCTTTATGAAGGTAATGAGCCGGAGAATATCATTGAATCCGGTCATGTAGTTCTGGCGGCTTCTCTGGCCGGTAAGAGAATGGTCCGGTTTGATTTTGTCAGCCTTGGTGAATCTTCTTCCATTATCCGGGAAGTGATTGTCCTTTCTCTGGTCATGCTGGCCCTTCTGCTGGGAGGAGTGGTCTCTGGTTTCCATATCATTGATGAAAAGGACAGTAAGGCGGTGAATGCTCTGGCGGTTACCCCGCTCAACCTGTCGCGTTACCTGACAGCTCGCTCCTTAATAGCTTTGATTATTGCCGCCGTCATTACATTCGGGACAGTTTTGATCCTGTCTGGTTCAGAAATTAACTACTTACTGCTGACTGTTGCAGTGATTGCTTCAGCCCTGCTGATTGCTCTTTTCTGTTTACTTATCGGAGGACTGGCCAACAATCAGATCAGCGCCATTGCCGTAATCAAGGTGCTCATGCCCCTTTACCTGGCGGTCCCAATTATTTCACTCTTTGTTTCGGAGAGCCTGCAGGCAATCTTTTTTCCTTTCCCCAACTACTGGCAATTTCAGATGCTTAGAAGCTTTTTGTTTGGGGATAGCGCTGTCTTCGGTTTCTGGCGTCCGGCTCTTTTTACCGTAATATTAAGTGCAGTTTTTCTATTACTGGCTTTAAAATTGACCAGGGGTAGATTGATGCCCCGCGGGAGGTGAATAATCAATGGCGTGGTACTGGTGGGTTCTTATTGTCATTGCAGCAGCGGTTATCGGCTATTTCAAACTTAAAATCCTGAGCTCCATCCTGGCGAAAAGGAAGCAGGCTGAAATGGAAGAAATGGAAGACTGAACTGAAAGAAGAGACGGAAGAACAAAGGCAGGGCGGAAGCAAACATTTTTCCCTCTGCCCTTTTTCTCCTATGGTTTTACCTGTTTGTGTGAACTATCATTTCAGATAAGCAGTTTTGCTTATTATTACAAGAGCAGGGCTCTATATTTTATTTAATTACCTGGAATATCCGTTTATATTGATAGGGTAGATCATTAATCTTGGCGAGGTAGATTTCATCTTTAAAGAAACCCTTTTCTTTAAGAAAAGTGTACTCATAGCTGTATTTTTCGGATTCACCCACTTTGTTAAAACCAAGTTTCTTATGGAATCTTATGGAAGCCTTATTTTTTATATTCATGGGTTTGTCTCTACTGTAAACGCGGGTTACTATCTCAGAAAAGACATACCTTTTTTCTTTTTCCAGCAGCAGCTTGGCGAACAGCTTGATTAAATTATAGGCGACTCTTTTTTTGCCCAGGGTTTTATCAACGGCAACCTTGTCTATTACCCCGAAATGATGAAAATTTTCCAGGCTAGTTATTCCCAGCTTTCTTAAGGCTTCCTCGTTCCAGTCTATCCTGGCGCCGTTTACCCCGCACATGTTTGGCCTTTGTTTTAACCATTGTTCGCTCTCATGTCCCTGCAGAAAACCGAGAATTCCTTTTCTGTTTTCGCATACCAGAAATATTGAATTAAAAATGCTGTCTGCAAATTCTTCTTTTTTATGGGGCTGTGAAGTATAGTGATCTATCAAAAAGCCTCGTGTGGACATTAAAACTGGTTTGTTTACAAGCTGTGTTTTCGAGGCAATCCTGTAGATATCGTCGATATCTTTAAGGCCTGCTCTTCGGTAAAGTTCCTTTTTAGTCGCAATGGCATCGGTTGTTTCTGTCTTTTTTATTTTATCTGCCTGCATAAAAAGTGTGCCCCTTCTGTTTTAAGATTCAAGCTGTTACTTTTATTTAAGGTTATTTATTAGTTTTATTTTAGCACATTACCCATTCGGCAGCTAATGTAAGATCCTACTACATGATTTTTAAAGGATAGGGATTATCAGGTCGACTTGATTGATAATGATTTCATAGTCCTTCATCGTCTCAGTAGTATCAGGTTTTACAATATGGGCATAGATCTTTTAATGTTTCATCATTTTGAGCTCGGCCAAAGTCTTTTCGGCAATAATTTTTTCTTTATTGAAATGCCTGATCATTCTGTCAAGACATTTCCCCTTTTCTCTTTCGTCGTGAAAATACCTGGCACAATCTTCCATGAACTTTTTTGTTTTGGCAACATTGGATTTAATATCATCCGGGATTTTTTCACTGTCGTGCCTGACAGCTTCTTCCGGACATATTTCATGGCAAACACCGCAGTGAATGCAGTTATTCATGTCAATTACCGCATGATCGTCAACAATGTAAATGGTATTTGCGGGACACTCCTCTATACATATTTCACAACCTGAACATTTACTCTCATCTATCCATGGCATAACAACATCTCCTTTTTTAATTAATGTTCATAATCTTATTATACTATAGAATGTTAGTATATACTAACTGTGAGGTTATGGTAGTATGGTTCTGTGAACCGGGTATGGCAGAATACTTAAAATCTTTTTCCCAGTGCATACTGATAACGGAGTCTGAAGGTTATTTTTAAATGGATAGACTAATTTTATACTATACATTTGTTGTATTAATAATTTCAATTTACTTATGCCGGCAAGTAATAAATAATATATAAAGTTCCCGATTTTCTGCAAGGGCAGAAAAATAATCCCTCCAGAATATTCCCCGGAGAAGAATTTATATGCACAGAAATAATGAAAATGCCTGGCCGGGATCGGAAGCATAAGCACAACTTATCATGAAAGAGGTTATTAATTGTGAGCAACCTTGAAATGAAACCGCAGCTGGCTGAAAAGGCACGCGCTGCCGGCTGAGCATCCAAAATAAGTCCGTTGGACTTAGCCGAAGCACTGAAAGGGTTAAAACTGGTTAAAGATCCCAATCTGCTGGTGGGTATTGAAGGATCTGACGATGCGGGTGTGTACAAACTTACCGATGATTTGGCCCTTGTACAGACCGTTGATTTTTTTACTCCCATTGTCAATGATCCCTATGACTTTGGCCGGATTGCGGCAACAAATGCTCTCAGCGACATATATGCCATGGGCGGCAGGCCTTTGACGGCAATGAATATTGTTTGTTACCCAATCAAGGATAAAGCGATGGGCAGTTCTGTTCTGCGTGCCATTCTTGAAGGGGGCCTTGACACTATCCATAAAGCGGAAGCTGTCCTGGTTGGCGGGCACAGTGTGGAAGATCCGGAGTTAAAGTACGGACTTTCTTTAACAGGGGTGGTGCATCCCCAAAAATTTCTGGCTAATTCGGGATCAAAGGTGGGGGATCTCCTGGTGTTAACGAAACCGCTGGGGACCGGCATCCTGGCCACAGCCCTGAAGGCAAAAATGCTGGATGAACAGGTCACCCGCCGGATCACGGAATTAATGGCTGCTCTCAACAAGGATGCAGCCGAGGCGATGGTGGAAACGGGAGTCAATGCCTGTACGGATGTGACAGGCTTCGGGTTGCTGGGTCATGCTCTCGAAATGGCCCGGGCCAGCAATGTTGTCATGCAGATCTATGCCGATAAGGTGCCGCTGATTTCTGAAGCCAAAAAATATGCTGCTATGGGCCTGATCCCGGGGGGTAGCCATGCCAATCAAAATTTCTGCTCCCAGGATCTTGATGTTGAGTCCAAAATAGACCCTGTGGTTCTGGCTCTTTTGACCGATGCTCAAACCTCCGGGGGGTTGCTTATTTCAGTTCCGGCAGAGAGGGCTCCCCGGCTTGTGCAGAAACTTGAGGATCGCAACACTCCTGCAGCAAGCATTATCGGAGAAGTCTTGGGTAAAGGACCCGGGCTAATTAAGCTTTGTTGAGAGTATGACAGCATTGTTTGGTGTATTAACTTGCAG
>CAZDKY010000028.1:0-7136 GCA_964506505.1 uncultured Syntrophomonadaceae bacterium | reverse complement strand
TTTTTAATATTAATCATTTCCTTCCGGTCTGTTACCGGAAATCGCCTGGCAATATCAGCAACGGGGAAAAGGCTATGCCTGTGTCTAATCCACAACAATCAAAGATCGGTAGATGAGTTTGATGTCATTGAACGTTTTGAGCATCCCGGGCACCAGACTCATGTCAGGGAGACAACTAAAAAATAGTCTTAACTTTACCGGTTTCTCGGTGTGTATATGCCGGCATTAGTGTAAATTTACGGTAATCCAGGATGTACCGCGGAAAAAAGGCAAAAAGGGATCTTGCAGGTAGAGCAGGTGTCATCATCACCAATACTGTTATCCGATAGTGCTGTTGTTTCGTAAACTTGAATAAATGAACCACTGTGGTAAAATAACTATTGCCGATGTATTTGTCCCGGAGTCTCGAGAAGACGGGATTTTTTTCTTGCCGGAGATGAATGAATGGATTAAGCAATGTAAGCCGAGATTTTTTAGACTGGAGGTTGGTTATGATCTTTAAGAATAAAGTTGTCCTGTTTTTTTTAATCGGTCTGCTGCTGGTGGCAGGATGTGGGAACAATCAATCGACTCCCGAAAATGAAGATGCCATTTCCGTCAAAGTAGTGAACAATAGCGAGGAAATTATCATTTCTTTTGCCCTTTTCTACGGGCCCGATCTGGATGATTGGGGCGAGGATTTTCTGAATGACGAAATAATTGAGCCTGGAGATAATTTTGTTTTTATGGTACCGCCGGGTAGTTATGATCTCATCCTCTCAACTTACGAAAATTATATCATCGATATCATACGGGGAATTGATGAAAACCAAACCATTGAAATCGGCGAAGAGGGAAAATTGCCTGTGCTTTTTACCAACAGCACCGACGTGGAAGTGGGCAGGTTGTATATATCGCCGGTGGAAAGTGACAGTTGGGGTAGTGACTGGCTGGGGAAGGAAGTTATTCCACCTGGCGTAAGCAGATTTTTCTTCCTCGAGTCCGGGGCATATGACATCCTGGCCCAGGATTTAGAAGAAGAAACGCTGATCAATGTTTTTGACATGAACATAGAATCGGAAGCACACCTTGTCATCGAGTAGACGCAGATTCTAGTGAAAACTGTAATATTATATGTTGTAGCGGAATACTATAAATTAGTTGATAAAAATATATAAGTATAGTTGTTGAAGCTGCCGGTTAACCCGGCAGCTTCACTCTTTAGTGGGATGAGGCGATTTTCCAGAGACGGAAGAGCTGGGACGTTTTTGACTCCAGCAGTTCCGGCCCTCTTCTCAGGGATTCCTCCAGGGTAAGCGGGCCGTCGGCAATGGCAAAACAAGCTTCGATTCCGGCGGTGTGAAAGGCGGGTAGGCTGTTTTCGATGCTTCCAGTCAAAGCAATTACAGGAACATGATATTTCGCCGCCCGCCTGGCTATGCCAACCGGGACCTTGCCGTGCAGGGATTGTGAATCCAGCCTGCCTTCGCCTGTCACTACAAGGTGGCAGCCCGATAGATGTTTATCAACCTGTAATTCATCGAGAACCAGGTCTATGCCGGAACGAATTTCGGCCTGCAGAAAAGCAATCAGCCCTGCCCCCAGGCCGCCGGCGGCTCCCGCACCAGGAATAGTTCCAATTTCCACTCCCAGGTCTTTTCTAACTATCCCGGCAAAGTGTATCAAAGCGCGATCCAGCAGGGCGGCCGCATTTGGAGAAGCACCTTTCTGCGGTCCGTAAATCAGTGATGCACCGTGTGGGCCGGTCAGAGGGTTATCCACATCGACGGCAACAATAGTGTGGAGATGAGCCAGCCGCTGGTCAATGCCGGAAAGGTCTATTTTTTCCAATTTCAGCAGCTCTTGTCCTCCCCGGCCGATTTCTTGGCCGTTGTGATCATAAAAACCGATCCCCAGGGCCTGCGCCATGCCAGCCCCGGCGTCATTGGTCGCACTGCCGCCTATGCCTATTATCAACCGGGTGCACTGCTGGTCAAGGACTGCTTTGATCAATTCACCGGTTCCATACGTTGTTGTTTCCAGAGGATTTCTTTTTTCTTTGGGCAAAAGAGTCAACCCGGAAGCGGCTGCCATTTCTACCACGGCTGTATCCCCGTCATCAAGAATAGCCCAATGAGATTCCACCGGGCTGTTTAAGGGGCCGGTGACCACAGTTTTAATTATCCGGCCACCCGATCTGCTGAGCAGGGCATCGACAAGTCCTTCACCTCCATCAGAAAGGGGAAATTGTAAAATTTCGGAACCTGGCAGAACAGAAAGTATTCCTCTTTTGATACACTCTGTTGCTTCTGATGCAGTCATACTGTTTTTGAACTTGTCGGATGCGATCATGAATTTTAATTCAGCCATCTGTTTCGCCTGTCCTTCCGGTCCTGACTTTTCTGTTTACACCATTTCCACGGAAGCGGGATGGTTCCTGCATTTTACTTGCTCAGCGAGCCAATTATTTGGTTACAAGCATTTTCTTGGTGTTGTTTGATGGCTGTTAATGTTTTATAATTGCTTTATAAAGTTTTAAAACTTGCATTGGAAAACAGGTCTCTGCAGAGGAAGATCCGGGAGGTGGAAAATTGGACAACATCCAGATTATGCCAAACGCGCTGGAGAAAATGAAGAAGGGCAACCGCGCTTATGTGCTTTACCAGGAATGCCGGGGCGGGTGAGGAGGAACCTGCATGGTTCCTGCCGTGCAAGCAGGAGTACCCGTTGCCGAAAAGGAATATGAAAAATCTGAAGTTAGCGGTGTGAAAATTTATATTCGTAAGGACATGCTTGATAAAAAATATGCTATAAACTGGATCGGTTTGTGGATTTTTGGCCGTTTTGAGGTCAGAGAGGTTTAAAGAGAAATCCGTTTCGTAATTGATCGTTGAAGGCGACAATGATGGTGCTGGCTGACATAACGATGGTCCCCACAGCCATGGGCATAACCAAAACCGAGGGAAACCAAAACTCCTGCGGCCAGGGGGATGGCCAGCAGGTTGTAGCCGGTTGCCCGGGTCGGTGGTTCTTCAGTTTATCTCCTGCTCCCAGTAAAAACACCAGGCCGCCGTAAAAGAAGATTACGGTGCCGAGAATAAAGGGGACATACCGGGAGCCGGGGAAAAGTGGCATATTAAAATTGAATCATTCCACGGTCTGTCGGCTTTAGAGGAGAACGGGAATGGTCAGGATCAGGGAAAGCCAGAAACGTTGCTTAAAGATCGCCGGGGAGTGCGCCGCGTGACTGCTGTGATCATAGTTTGAATGACCGGAATGATCTTTTTCGGCAGATTCAAAGGCAGAATGTTTCATGGACGCACTTCCCGTTCATTTACTAAAGGTTAGTTTCTGGGACGGCCTGAAATTCGTTCTTTTCTGCTCCGCATACGGGGCAGGTCCAGTCATCGGGCAAATCTTTAAAAGCAGTGCCCGGAGCGACTCCCCTTTCGGGGTCACCCTTTTCCGGGTTGTAAATGTAATCGCAGAGCTCGCAAACATAACTTTTCATTGCCTTCGTTTCCTCCTCCTGTTGAGATAATATTGCCGGTGGCTGTAACCATTTTTAATGGGACAAAGCCAACGGGTGCTGCCAGCTGAACAATACCTGTGAGAATATATTTGCTTGTTGATAATTTTATATTTCCACTGCCATTCTTCAATTCCTCTTTTGCCCGACCCGATGAAGGAATTGACGGGCACACAGAAAAAAATCACATTATACCCTCGGCAGTCGAACATTTTTCGGTTCTCAACCTGTTAAAAAAAACTGAGGAAAGAAGGATTTTTAAAACACATGACGAACTAAGTGAATCGTAGCATGGTAGGACGGCAGGGATTGTCAACTCTTTACCAGCCGCTAAGGCGGTATTTTTTGTTCAATCATACTCCCTGTGGAGTATTTTTTTTGCCCTGGCCGCTTATCACAACAACAATTCAAGGAGGAGTCGAAATTGAAAAGGAAGATTTTTCTAGTCCTGATGGCGGTACTTATGATCATGGTGATCGGTTGCGATTCGGAAGAACCTGCTGAAACTGAAGAAGAAACAGTTGTAGAGGGAAATGGCAATGAGATCTATGAATTGACCCTTGCCCATTTCTGGCCTGCTGTTCACAAAGCGGAAACCGACCTGGTCCAGGGCTGGGCTGATGCTTTGGAAGAAGAAAGCGATGGACGAATCTTGATCACCAGTTATCCCGGTGAGACTCTGTTAAAAGCGGATGAAACATACAGCGGTGTTGTTTCAGGTATTGCCGATATTGGTTTGTCTGCGTTTTTCTACACGAGAGGCCGCTTCCCGGTCCTGGAGGCTTTTGAGCTGCCTGGTATTGTTTATGAGAGTTCCTATGCTGCCAGCAAAGTAGCCTGGGAGGGGATCAAGGAATTAAACCCTGAAGAAGTCCAGAACACAAAGCTGCTCTTTGTTATTGCTACTGGCCCGGGTGACCTCTTTACCGTCAAACCTGTCCGCAACCTTGACGATCTGCAAGGGATGAAGATCCGTGCGGCCGGCCTCAGCGCCAATTCACTTTCTCTGCTTGGCGCAGTTCCGGAAGCAATGCCCCAGACTGACGCTTATGAAGCTCTGGCCCGTGGCCTTGTTGAAGGGAACCTTGCCCCCCTGGAAGTCCTGCAGGGCTGGAATCAGGCTGAAGTGACCGATTATGTGACCCGGACCCCATTTCTTTACAATGCCCTGTTTTTTATGACCATGAATCTTGAAAAATGGGAATCGCTGCCGCCGGATCTGCAGCAGATCTTTATTGAGGTGAGCGAGCAGTTCCATGAAGATATAGGAGCGAGTCTCTGGGATGTTCAGAATGAAGAGGCTCTGCAATGGTCTGTTGAAGAAACTGGTCAGGAAGTAATAACCCTGGATGAGGAAGAAGCCCGGCTGTGGATTGAGAAAATTGAGCCGGTCCAGGCGGATTTCGTGGAAAGGATGAATGAACTCGGCTTGCCTGGAGAAGATATCCTGACCACCGTGAAAGAACTGGCAGAACAGTACCAGTAAACCTGAACAAACCACAATCACCAGTCCTGACCGGCTGTTTGTCAGGGCTAAGCCATACAGTAAGGGCGGCCATACGACCGCCCTTAATTCCTGGTGCGCCCGGCTACTCGCAAGTGCGTTCATCTTGACGAACCGCCAAGTACCGAACGGCTTGCTCGGTAGTGTGGGAGGGTCGGCGGCCTTATGGCCGCCCCCTATCCCGATTTCCTGGTTTATTCGAGTAGAGCATGGTTGGTCTTCACCGCCTGCCCGCTAACTTATCCAAGTAAGCTGATCATATAAATCGAAGGATGATTGATTATTATGCAGATATTTGAAACTCTTGTTGTTAAAATAAGCCGCGGACTTGATTTCCTGGCCGGCCTGATTCTTGCCGCAACCGCCCTGCTGGTGGTTGCCAATATCCTTGGTCGGGCCTTGATCAATCACTCCATCCTGGGGACCTATGAGATGGTCGGTTTTTTAACCGCTGTTGTTGTCGGATTGGCCATGGCCCGTTGTGCGGTGGAAAACGGCCATATTACTGTAACTTTTATCCTGGAACGTTTTTCTCCGGTTATTCAGCGGATCGTAGAAATTATCGTCGGCATTCCGGTTTTTATCTTTTTTCTTTTTGCTTCATACAATCTTTTTCGTTACGGCCGCTTAATGGATGTCAGCGGAGAAGTGGCTCCTACCACCCAGCTAATATTTTATCCCTTTGTTTACCTGGTAGCCATCGGTTTTGTTGTTCTCGCTCTCACCGTCCTTCTGCAGGTAATTAAACTTATAGTGGGGGGTGAACGCTGATGGATCCTGCCGCTGCCGGTTTAATCGGCATAGCCGTTTTCTTTTTGCTCATTGCCCTGAAAATGCCCATTGCTTATGCCATGGGGCTGGTCGGTTTTGTCGGTTTCAGCCTTTTGAATAACCCGTCGGCTGCCTTTGCTGTTGTTTCGAAAGATCTTTTTTCCACCTTTTCCAATTACTCTTTGAGTGTTATCCCCATGTTCATCTGGATGGGGTTCCTCGCTTTTTATGCCGGGATTGGAACGCGCCTTTATCACTTTGCCTATAAGATGGTCGGCCATCTGCCCGGCGGGTTGGCTATTGCAACCCAGGCAACCTGCGCCCTCTTCGGAGCGGTTTGCGGCTCGAACACGGCCACTGCTGCTACGATCGGGGCTATTGCCTTGCCGGAAATGCGACGGTATGAATATAATTCTTCTCTTTCCACGGCCAGTGTAGCTGCCGGCGGTGCCCTCGGTGTGCTGATCCCGCCGAGTGTTATTTTTATAGTGTACGGCATTTCCGCCGAACAGTCGATTGGAAAGCTTTTTCTGGCCGGAATTGTCCCCGGGTTCCTGCTCATGTTTCTTTATATGCTGGCTATCTACATCGTAGCGTGGCGCAACCCGCAACTGGGACCGGCCGGGCCCAAAGCGACCTGGAGGGAACGGTTCAGGGCTCTTGGAGGAGGGCTGTTTGAGATTCTTATCATCTTTTCCATTTCTCTGGGTGGTCTCTTTGCCGGCTGGTTTACGCCCACCGAAGCTGGAGCTGTGGGCGTGGCGGGTGTAGCACTGGTAACTATGTTGCAGGGAAAGCTGAACATGGAAATTATCCGGAAATCACTGTCCGATACCACCAGAACTACGGCCATGATTATGCTGCTTGTTGCTTCGGCCGTTATTTTCGGCCGTTTCATCGCCATCAGTAGAATTCCCTTTGCTATGGCCGA
Source organism: uncultured Syntrophomonadaceae bacterium (assembly GCA_964506505.1). GTDB lineage: Bacteria > Bacillota > Dethiobacteria > DTU022 > DTU022 > M55B129. Next base: position 422 of record CAZDKY010000028.1, on the reverse strand, counting down.
GTGGGCGGCTTCACTTCAGCTGCCGGCATTTGTGGTAATAGCCATTATTCTGTTCATTTACCTTGTGCTGGGTTGTTTTATAGATGCCCTGGCGCTTATCCTCCTGACCATTCCCATTTTTTTACCGGTGGCGGTCAGTGTCCTTGGTTATGATCCCATCTGGTTTGGCGTGATTATAGTTATGGTTGTGGCAATGGGAGTGATTACCCCTCCGGTGGGGATGAACGTTTATATTGTCAAGGGAGTAGCCGATGATGTGCCGCTGGAAACGATCTTCAAGGGAATCTGGCCTTTTCTTTTTGCGATCATAGCCTGCCTGGCATTGCTGATTGCCTTTCCCCAGCTGGCCACATTCCTTCCCTCACTGCTGAATTGATTTCTGGAGGGGTAAACTAACTGTATAGCCGGGTAAAAAAATATAA
>CAZDKY010000027.1:0-49042 GCA_964506505.1 uncultured Syntrophomonadaceae bacterium | reverse complement strand
CAAAAATATGGTCTTTTATTTTTAATAGAATTAAAGTGAGATGATGTTTTTTCTATGAGAGCTGAGATTCAATATCATCTTCTATCCCTGTGCTTCTTTCTCCCTTTTGCGTTCCAGGACCCGCAGCCGGTGCCTTTCCTTTGCTTCAGCGTTTCGTCTTATCTCATCTTCAGTTTTGAGCTCTAAAGGGGGAACCTGAGTAGGTTTGCCGTTGCTGTCCAGGGCAACAAAAGTGAGATAGGCCGAGGCAGTGTGCCGTCGCTCGCCGGAATGAAAATTTTCGGCTTCTACACGAACCCCGATTTCCATCGATGTATTGCCGGCATAATTGATTGATGCCTTCAGTTTCAACAGTTCGCCGATATAAACGGGGTTATGAAAATCAAGCCTGTCAATGGCTGCGGTTACCACGTTCATGGAAGCGTGGCGAACGGCAACTATTCCCGCTGTGCTGTCGATGAGTTTCATGATTGAACCGCCATGGACGTTTCCAGCCATGTTGGCATCCATTTGAGTCATCTGCTGAACGATAAATACTCTGCTTTCCTCAATTGTTTTAGCTTTCAACTGTTTTCCTCCTTCTATTGCCAGGAATTGACCTGATAGGATCTTACTATTTACGGCTACTGAATTCAACTCGGGCTATAGGGAGATGAAATATCGGAAAGTGTTTGCTACCAGGGCAGGCGAATCGCCTGTCTTGTTTTTACCACAGCCATGTGCTTGTTTTTGTATTTAATATTGATTATAATATTCATGCAAAACGGATTTATTCCATCGGTGGAAACGGCTTCTTTTATCACCATTATTTGCCCGAGTGAGGGATAGCCATGCAGGGGAAAATTGTCGTTTCATTATTTCTGATAATGGTTTTCAGCGTTTTTCAACTGAGTGGTTGTACAAAGTTTTTCTCAAGCTGGTTGGAACTGGAAGAAGAGCCGGTTGAACACAGCAGCCTGCTTCCGGAATGGTTGTTGAAGTCTCACCGGGTCAAGGAGGATCCCAGCCTGGCGGAAGAAGAGCCTGTTCTGCCGGAACTGCAGGTTTCGGAACCTGGTGAAACCGATACTGTTGACTTAGATTTATCTAATGGAGATGTTGACGAAGATCCGGCCAATGGAACAGCTGTATCCCAGCCGCAGCCTGTAATAGAAGAATCGGCTGTCGATAATGAAGAAGAAGAAGAAGAGATAAGACCGGGGACCATGGCCTGGATTATTAAGAAGAAAGAAGACGCTGAAGCAGCCCAGAAAGAGAAAGAAGAAGATGCTGAAAAAGAGGAAGAGGAAGAGGAAGAATGGTGGGAGCTTGATGAAGAAAATGGTGATTCCTCTATCATTTATGAGAAGAATTAGTTAATCTATAATGACGAATATAAGTAAAGGGGCAATTCTCACTCGGCCGGGAGTTCGTCAATTAAGCCAAGTGTATAGCGTGTCAGTATGCTTATATCGATAATGTTTACTCTGCCATCTTGGTTAAGATCCGCTCTTAACTGCTGAGAAGCGGTTAAATCAGCAAGCCCCAGCGAATAACGGGCAGCCAGAGTTATATCGGTAATATTTACTGTCCCGTCTCCATTTAAATCGCCCCTGGCAATTATTTTAAAATGAGCGGTGGCCGTTTTATCTTCATCCATTTTTACTTCGAGATCTGTTCCGGTGTATTTTATCCCCTCGAAAACCCATTTTTCAAAGTACCAGCCCTCTGCCGGTTTGGCGGTAAGATTAACGCTGGCGCCTTTTTCATAGCTATGTGTTCCCGATCCGGGAATGGTAGTTCCTTCTCCGCTGAGGTTGATTGTTAAAGATTGCATTCCAGAAGAAGTTGGGCCATAAGAAGCAGGCGGTGTTGGTGCCGGAGTTGGTGATGAGGGCGGAGCAGGCGGTGGTGTCGGTTCCGGGGCAGGTTCAGGCTCCGGTTCAGGATCAGGGTCGGGTTCTACTGTTTCTTCTGCAAATAAGACCTCTGCTTCCATATCGCTGTTCATTGTGATAGTGATAGCCGTTTCCGAATATTCAATACTTTCGACAATCCATTTTTCAAAATGCCAGTCTTCTGCCGGAGATGCAGTCAGCTGGACCGTTGTTCCTTCTGTGAAGGAGTGGCTGCCCTGAGAGGGAGTGGTTGTTCCTTCGCCAGTCGCGCTAATTGTAAGGATATATTCAGGCACGGGGGGCTTTTCACTGAAACAAGCGGTTGCCTCCATGTCTGCTGTAATGACTACTGTCTGGATGGCATCTTCAAAAATTGTTTCATCAATAACCCAGTGTTCGAAAAGCCAGCCTTCAGCCGGTTCGGCATTCAGATTAACTGTAGTACCTTCATTGTAAGCATGGTTACCCGGTTCCGGGCTGGTTGTTCCTTCCCCTTCGATCGATATCATCAGGTTGTAAACTGGATCGTTTATAGTTACTTCCCTGCCGGCTGACCAAAGAGATTCCTGTTCAGTTTGGATTGAACAACGGGCCTGGGCACGCATATTGTAGATGCCTGGCTCTGCCCAGCTTGCCGTCACGGAGGGAGAAGCATCCCAGTCTGTAATGGTATCTTCTCCAAGGTCAAAACGATATTCAAGATCGTGGCCGTTGGAACAGGTTCCATCAGCAGTGGCATAGACATATTGTTCACCGGTGGTGCCGCTGTCCGGGCCGTTTGGCCTATCGGGAGCAGTTACTGAACAGGGGTCCGGGGTAAACTGCCAGCTGAGGACAATATCGCCGGTGGAAGCTCCCCAGCCGTCAACAGCAATTTTGTAAACCGTACCTGCAATAGTATTAAAATCAACTTTACTCTGGAAAGTTTCTTCGGCATCATCATTGGAGGCTATATTCTGCAGGCTTGTCATTGACGAACCGGTATAAGTGGCCAGCAGCGTGTCAAAACTGCTGTTAAATGTGTTAAATTCCACATGGCCATTAGCGGGGGATGTCCATTCCCACCACACTGAAGCACTGCCGGTTGTCCCCGCGTGGTTGGGTTCACCGGTTTCTTTTGAAGCATTAACATTGGTCCCGGTAGTTTGTCCTGAAGGTCCTTCCAGCATCAGGCAGTCAGCAAAATTATCATTGACAGGAACTTCCGCATATGCCGCACCGTAAATATAGCGGATACCGGTAACATCAACGGAATGCAAAGTGCGCTGGATGCCCTTGTTCTGGTAATACATAATCGATTCAAAGATGGGGGAATGGCCCAGACTGAGCCAATGGCCGAATTCATGCAGGGCGACAGTCTGGACGTCATAGTAAGGGTAGCCGTCGGTACTCCAGTAGAACATGGTATTGAAAACCATGTCATTTTCCAGGATCCTGTCTCCGGAATACCAGACTGTAGCCAGGGCCAGAGTCTGGTCCGAGTTAAGGTTATACCACATTATTTCATTAACATTGTTGCGCTCAGCTCTTCCAGTGCGGCCGTGGGTCCCACTATAACTAAACTCGAAATTGGCTCCGGCGCTGTTCCAGGTTGATGCTGCGGCCTGGATATGATCAATGCGGGTTTCGTAAGAGGAATTGATTTTATAAGGAACAACCGGAGAGGTCCCATACCAGCGCATGCCGTTGTAGACAAAATCGTCTCCGCTGACCACTGCTTTTTCCAGAGTAGCGGGGAAATCTTTTGCTGTCCTGTTTTCGGCTGTGGATGCGCTGATGCTTTCTTCAATCTGCCGGAGGGTATTTTCTTTATTATCAGGCGGGATGATGAATTTTCCCTGGAAGTTCCCGCTCACCTCAAAATGACGGGCGTGGATCTGTCGGCGGGGGAGGATATCTCGTTTCAGTTCCTGAAGAAAAAGAACTGCTTCTTCACCGGATTTAAAAACGGGTGTGTCTGAAACATATTGTCCGATGCCGTCAACTTCGCCGCCGGGGACAATAATTGTAACCGTTTCTCCCTGTCGGCTGCCCTTTAAACCTTTTTTTACGGAAAATGTCACCGTTGTTGATATGCCCGTTCGCCCCTCGTCCCACTGGCTGTGAGCACCGGTCACAGTGCCATATGCGATGGCGTCAGAGGTTTCAGTGAGTTCATCAAGGTCCATTTTGATCATAAGGGCATGAGCTTCGCCCGCACCAGCAATAAGAACAAAGATAATGAAAAGTGCTGTTAATAATAACTTGCCTGACCGGATTTGTTTATTCATCTGGTTCCTCCAGAGAAAGGGGCCGACTGCAAACTAAAGCGGACGAATCTTCAGGATATCTGTATATCAAAACCCGCCTGCAGAATCCAGGCGGGGCCGGTAGAATTACGGATCTAACCGGCAGCTGGCTGGCCCTGGCATAGTTAATTATGCTTTAGCCCCTTTAGCTTTGCGTCATCACTTTTCAGCGATTTTGCCTTTTCATGGTAGAACAAAATTATTATCCCATTTTATGTTGTAAAAGTCAAATAATTTTAAACTATAATCCCTGGAATGACCAGTTTTTCTGTTTTATTCTTTAACTGGGTATTTTACCTTTCGGGACGGTTTTAAATAATGTCTGGACCGTATTTTTGAAAACGGTAACAGCTGTTATCACTTTTGCCATGGCCCTTGATTCAGTTATCAACCTGGTGTAAAGGATCAAATATCGGTTTGTTGAATAGATGGTTGCTACCTGTGGCACAGGGATGTCGGAAAGGACTGCAGGTATTAAGATTCACAATGTAGAAGTAACAGGAAAAATTTCAGATTGTTGCTGTTCTCTGGTTTTGGTTTCAATTGGGAGGAGATATTGTGGCTAAAAAAATACTGATTATTGGCGCCGGCATTGCGGGGCTGTCGGCCGGTGTGCATGCCCTGCGGAACGGTTACGAGGTGGAGATATTCGAAAAACAAGATTTTCCAGGGGGCCTCTGTACCTCCCGGGATAAAAGGGGATACACCTTTGACGGCTGCATCCACCGGCTGACGGGAACCAGGCCGGGCAGTCAATTTAATCGACTCTGGCGGGAAATAGGGGCTTTGGAAGATACGAAAATTGTCGTTAATGATCCGTTTTTGACTGTAGAAAATGGCGGTGGGGATCCCCTGCAAATGTTCGGCGATCTCGATCGTCTTGAAGAACACCTCCTGCAAAAATGTCCCGAAGATAAAATGATGATCAGGGAAATAACCGGAGCGGCCAGGGCTTTTGCCGGAGCCATGTTCCCGTTCGAAAAACCGGACGAACTTTATAAGATATGGGATTTTCCTGTTATGCTTGTCAGGATGATGCCTCTCTTCAAAGTGATGGGTAAATTTTCCAGGGTATCTATAACCGAATATTTTGCCAGGGCGAAGAACACCTCTTTCAGGGAAGCTTTCGGGCTGATTATGCCCCCCGGTTATTCGATGATCAACCTGATCAGCACCCTCGCTTCACTGCATAACCGGGATGCTGGTTTTCCCTGCGGTGGATCACTGCAGTTTGTCCGCTCCATAGAAAAACGGTTTCATGAATGGGGAGGGGTTGTCAATTACGGGTGCCCTGTTAAAGAGATCAGGATTAACAATGGACGGGCAGTCGGCCTGCTCCTGGAAAAAGGAGAGGAAGTTTCCGGTGACATTGTTATATCGGCGTCTGACCTTTACCATACTGCTTATGAACTGCTCGGGGGGCAATATTTGACTCCTTTAATCAAGGAAAGTTTTCACAATTTCCCGGTTTATTCTTCCGTTCGGGTCTCTCTTGGTATAAAAGCAGATCTCTCTGCCGAGGCCAGGTGCCCGGTTATCAGGTTGGATATCCCCATCAATGGGGGTGGAGAAGAAAGCCGCTACCTTTACCTGATTAATTATTCTTTTGATCCTTCGCTGGCCCCGGCAGGGAAGACCGTGGTTGGCGCTTCCCTCTATTCTTCCTATGATTACTGGCGAAAAGTGTCGGGAGATAAGAGCCGACATGAGGCAAAAAAAGAACAGCTGGTGGAACAGGTGACCGGAGTGGTTGAAAAAAGATTTCCGCCCGCACGGGGGAAAATCGAAGCAGTTGACGTTGTCACGCCGGTGCTCTACGAGCATTATACCAATGTTTATAAAGGGGCTTACATGGGCTGGATTGTGCCCCCTGAAGAAGGGCGTTTTAAGATCCCGAAAGAGCTGCCCGGTTTAAAAGATTTTTATCAAATTGGCCAGTGGATTGAACCACCGGCCGGCATGCATGGTTCGATGCTCACAGGGCGGCACGTGATCCAGCTGATCTGCCGTCGTGACGGGAAACCTTTTCGGGCGAGTTGAGAATGGACAGATTGAGTATGGAAGCAAATAAGAGCTCTGTTGATAATTTAACTGATGCGCCGGCCTTGTTAAACAAAACCGGTGGGAGAATAGATCGAGATCCGGCCAGGGTTGCTTTTCTAACGGCACCGCTCGGCAATTTAATACTGAAAAACACCCTGCCTGCAATTGCCTCTATGCTTTTCATGGCTTTTTACCATATTGTCGACGCGATCATGGTCGGCCGAAGCATCGGACCGGATGCCCTTGCTTCAGTGAATATCCTTTACCCGATCATGGCTTTTTTCATCGGCCTTGCAGCAATGATCGGAGTTGGCGGCAATGCTCGTGTGGCCGTACTGCAAGGGAGCGGCGATAACGATAATGCCCGGCGGGTGCTTGGCCTGGTTGTTGCTCTCGGATCAGGTCTGGGATTTACTGGCAGCCTGATCACTATTTTTGCCTCTCCATCAATTCTTGTTATCCTTGGCACTTCAGGTGTAATTGGTGAAATGGCGGGGCACTATCTCATGGCTATTTACCCTTTTTTTGCCATGATGATTCTTATTTTTATTCTGGAGCAGACTGTTCGCAACGATGGGCGGCCCAATCTGGCCACTGCTGTTATGATGGGCATGGCTCTGTTGAATATTGTTCTGGATTACTTATTTCTTTTCCCCATGCAGATGGGGATAGCCGGTGCAGCCCTTGCTACCGGACTTTCCCAGACAATGGGAGCATTAATCTTTATTGGTTATTTTACAGCGAAAAAAATTCGCAACCGGCCTGGTTTGCAGATCGGATTGCCCGGGGGCGGCCTGCCGGTTCTGCGAATTATTGCCTTTAACGGTTCCTCGGAGTTTTTTACCAGTATTGCCTCAGGTCTTACTACTTTTCTTTTTAACAGGGCTCTTCTTGCTTATCTGGGGGGGGCTGGAGTAGCAGCATTTGCCATGGCCCAGTACCTGATTATGTTTGGCTCGGTTGTTTTTATTGGGATCAGCGTTGGAGCGCAGCCGATTCTCAGTTACAACCATGGAGCGGGCAGGTCTGAAAGGGTGAAGAAAACCCTGGTTTATGTAATGATTTCTTCCTGGATCCTGGGGGCGATGTTTTTTGTTGTCCTGCGCACCCAGACGGCGGAAATGGTTACTCTGTTTATCCCCGATCATCCCGAAACTGCAGCATTGACTACGCGGGCCTCGTCCATTATCAGCGGGACCCTTTTAATCATGCCGGTTGGTATCATCAGCTCCACCTTTTTTACCGCCCTGGAAAGGGCGGGCAGTTCTTTGCTGATATCGTTTTCACGGGGTTTCTTTTTTACGGTTGTGGGCCTGCTTATTTTCCCTCATCTCTGGGGAGTGGAAGGGATCTGGTTCACGCCGCTTTTTTCAGAAGCAGCTTCTTTCCTGGTAACCATTGCGTTACTGGCCCGCTGGGCAGTCAAATACAGCCCGTAGAATTGTAAATGGGGACTGCGGCCTTTTGTCCGGCAGTAAAATTATTTTTTGTCTTGAGCAATCACGCTTTATTTCGATGCCGGGAGACCTGTTCCTGTTTTCCTTGTGCATGGCTCATTGGAGCAAAGCGGTTTGTGCCCCAAACGCCGATCAATATAACTGCAGTTCCAACCAGGTGGTACCAGTAAATGACCTCATTGCGGAAAATCACTCCGCCGGCTATGGCAACTACCGTAATCAAATTGGTGAATACTGCTCCCTGGGTGGCAGTGATTTTACTGAGGACATAATTATATAAGAAAAAACTGGCTACCGAGGAGATTGCGCCCAGGTAAAATATTGAAGGCCACATTTCGGCGAGTGGAGTCAGGTAGGTGCTTATATTACCATTGTTAAGAGCAACTATCAGGGCAATGAAATTAAAAACAACTGCGCCGAACACCATCATGACCCAGGTTATCTGAATAGGCATATAGACTTGTGAAGCTTTGCGGGATTGGATGTGATATACTGCGGCGACGATTACTGCTCCTATCAAGGCCAGAGTGCCCAGGGGATTAGCCCCGGTAATGGACTGGTTGTCCATATATATGATAAAAATGACTCCGATTACTGTACTGATGATAAAAAGCAGCTGAATACGGACAGGGTACTCGCGCAGGAAAATAGCCGAAAAGATAGCTACGAAGATAGGGATAACAGCGATCATCATTCCAGAGTAAGAAGCTGAAGTCAGCATAATGCCGATTGTTTCAGCTGAAAAATATAAGATTGGTTGGAAAAGCGCCAGCGGCAGCAGGGTCAGGTAATCACTCGCTGAGATATCGAATTTGATTATTTTTAATGCCCGTAGCAGGCCCATGGCCACTGCTGCGGTGGCAAAGCGCAGTCCAAGCAGATGGATAGGTGCAAGGTGATCTAAGGCTCTACTGGTAAACATGAACGAAAGACCCCAGGCCAGGGCTACTCCGATACCGGCAAAATAAGGCAGATAGCGTTTCAAGATAATCATCCTTTATTACAGACTAACCTATACTATACAACAAAAATAACGGTCGGGAAAGATTCGTTGCCGATTTATTAATTGATAAACCAGAAGGATTTGACGATACCGGAAGAGAAAATTGCAAATGGCTTTTCAATATACGGCAACCTGCCTGTCCGATTCAAAGAGGGAGGTATAAAATTGTTTATTCCCAAAAAAGAGATGCCCGTGTTTTTTATCGTGCTGGGTATTGTGTTATTGTTATCCGGGTGTGGTGGAATAGTGATGACGGAAGATTTTTCCCAGTCCTACCGGGTCAGGTCGGGAACGCCGGTTGCCATTTACAATCCCAATGGTGATGTGACCATAAACGGCTGGGATGAGGATGTCATTGAGATCAATGCCCGCAAAGAAAGTATCCATGGGCAGGAGGCCCTTGATGAAGTAGATATTTACATTGATATTGCCGGAGAGATGGTGATCCGGACTGAATATCCGCCGGGAGCAAGAAAAGTTACCGTAGATTACGACATCAAAGTGCCGGAAGATCTCCTTGTCAAATACATAGAATGCTCAAATGGCAATATAATAGTGGATGGTTTAATGGGCAATCCTGTTCTGTTTTCTTCCAACGGGATTATCCAGGCCAGTAATATTAACGGTATTGTTAAGGCACGGACCAGCAATGGGGACATTAACATCAAGGCAGTAAAGGGTTTGGAGGATTTGATTACCTCCAATGGCAATATCGAAGCCGAACTTCCTGATTTGCATGATGATATTGAAATAAAAACTAGCAACGGTTCAATCAAGCTGGCCCTTTCTCCCGATCTGGCCGTGGATTTAAAGGCTGAAACGTCAAATGGGTCGATCACTATTCAGAATATAAATATTGACACAGAAGAACTGAATAAAACCTCCCTGGTCGGTTCGATGAACGGTGGCGGTTTACAGGTAAGCATAACCACTTCGAACGGGTCAGTGGAATTGAGCAGGCTAAAGTAAAATTTTCCGGAAAGAAACCTGATCCGGAACCAGCTTAAAAGATTACGACAAGGCACTTTTTTTCTGATGTTCGCTTTGGTTACAGGGCTATGAGACAATACATCAAGCCACATCTATTAAAAAATTATGCTCCCGGGAGTGGGAACAATGACAACGGATCAAATTGTAATTTTTTCGGTTCTCGGCCTGATCCTGGTTTTATTTATCTGGGGGCGCTGGCGGTATGATCTGGTTGCTCTTTTCGTTCTGCTGCTGCTTACTGTTGTCGGACTGGTTTCTCCTGAAGAGGCTTTTTCCGGATTTGGCCATCCGGCGGTAATAACTGTGGCTGCCGTCCTTATTGTCAGCCGGGCTCTTTTTAATTCCGGAGTTGTTGATTATATTGTTCGACTGATGTCCAGAGCCGGGGACAATTATAATGTTCAGATCCTTATCCTTGTTCTGGCTATTACTATCAGCTCCGGTTTTATGAACAATATCGGGGCGCTGGCTCTTTTCATGCCTGTAGCCCTGCGCATGGCCCGTAAAAGTGAACGTTCACCTTCCCTTTATTTGATGCCCCTGTCCTTCGGTTCACTCCTTGGCGGATTGATCACCCAGGTGGGAACTCCTCCCAATATTATCATTTCAATCTTCAGAACGGAGACGGAGGTTGGTATCCCTTTCCGGATGTTCGATTTCGCTCCTGTTGGAGCAGGTATCGCCTTAGCCGGAGTTCTTTTCATTGTCCTGCTCGGCTGGAGATTAATCCCTCGACGCAAGGGACAGCTTTCAGCTGAAGAAATATTTAAAGTGGAAGATTATATAACAGAAGTGGTCGTTCCCGAGAAATCAGCCCTGACCGGCAAAAGGATCCGGGACCTGGAAAATATGACCGACGGCGATGTCGCTGTTGTCGGTCATATTCGCAAAGAACAAAAATTTGCCGCCCCTTCTCCCTACCGGACCTTCCAGGAAAATGATCGATTGATCATCAAGGCCGATGCCGAAGAGCTGCAGGAACTGCTCAACGCTTCCGGACTGGAAATAGCGGATTCAGAGAAATTGGATGAAGAAGCCCTCAGTTCTGAAGAAATCATTGTTATCGAAGCGACGATTACCACCAATTCCGTGCTTGAGAGACGAACGGCCCGCGGGATGAAGCTGCGTTCACGCTACGGTGTAAATTTGCTCGGGCTGGCCAGGGAAGGGGGACGCCTGCGCTCAAGGCCTGATCGGGTCAGGCTCAGGGCCGGTGATGTCCTGCTCCTCCAGGGCCCGGCGGACATCATTTATGAAGTGCTTCCGACCCTTGGTCTGCTGCCCCTTGTCGAAAGGGGCCTGCGAATTGATCAGCCTCCCCGAACGATATTCGGTGTATTGATTTTCGCGGCAGCCCTGGTAATGGCCGCTCTGGGCTATCTTTCGATCCAGGTTGCTTTTACTGCGGCAGCCCTGGTTATGGTTCTGGCCGGTTTTCTTTCTTTGAGAGAGATATATGACAGTGTGGATTGGCCTATCATAGTACTGCTGGGGGCGATGCTTCCTGTCAGCCAGGCTCTTGAAAACACGGGAGGAGCTGAACTGCTGGCCGGTGGCATTCTTAGTGTAGCAGGGAATGTCGCTCCATGGATCACCCTGACTATAATTATGGTTGGGACGATGTTTCTTTCTAACCTGGTGAATAATGCAGCGGCGGCTGTATTAATGGCTCCGATTGCCATTAGCGTCGCTGCAGGCCTCCAGGCATCTTCGGATCCCTTTCTGATGGCCGTGGCTGTCGGTGCTTCCTGTGCTTTTCTTACCCCCATTGGGCACCAGTCGAATACCCTGGTTATGGGGCCGGGAGGATATAAGTTTGGCGATTACTGGCGGATGGGGCTGCCCCTTGAAATAATTATTGTCCTGGTTGGTGTCCCACTGATAATGATATTCTGGCCGTTTGGGTTCTAACAAAGCAAAGGGTCCCCGGCCTGTCTAATCGGTCGGGCAATGAAAGGATTTTGTATCGGTGAACACTGATGTTGCTCTTGCTTTATCAATTATGACTGCAGTGGTCCTGCTGTTCGTAACGGGGTGGATACGAATGGATATTGTACCGCTGCTGATTCCTGTTTCTCTGATTCTTGCCGGCCTGGTCAGTGCAGATGAAGTATTCGCCGGTTTTAGCAGCTCGGCGGTTATTACGATTGCCTCATTATTTGTTATCACCGCCGGGTTGGTGCGCAGCGGGGTGGTTAATCGGGTGGCGGAATACCTGGGTCGCCTGGTTGGCCGGAGCCGGCGGCGCCTTGTTGCTGCCGGAACCGTGCTACCTGGAGCAATGGCCGGATTTATTATCGTTACGGCAACGGTCCTTTTTTTTATTCCCACTATAATGCGCCTCGCATTCCGCAGTAAAATACCGAAAACCAAACTGCTTCTTCCGATGGTGATTTCCTGTTTGCTGGGAGCCAACATAACCCTCATTGGGGCGTCCCATAATCTGGTTGTTAACAGCCTGGTGGAAGAAGCTCTCGGTTTCGGGTTTAGTTTCTTCGAATTTATGCCGGTCGGAGTTGTTTTGTTATCGGCTGCGGTTATCTACAGCATGCTTTTTGCCTGGCAGTTGCTCCCCGATGAAGATCCGTCGGAAGAAATAATTGCTCTGGATAAACCAAACCTGATTAAGATTTACGGACTGACTGATCGCCTCTGGGAGATCTGGGTTCAGGAAGATTCTTCTGCGGTAGGAAAAAGCATGCAGGAATTGGGTTTGGGCGAACGGTTCGGCCTGGTTCTGGTTGCCGTAGCCCGTGCTGAAGAACAAAGAGCTGCAGGATCTGAAAAATTATTTCTGGAAAGAGAAGATGTTTTGCTGGTCCTGGGCCGGGAGGAAAAAGTCAAAGAGTTGACGAAGGCTGAGGGTTTTTTTCTTGCCGGCCATCCCCGCGAACAGAAACAATTTCCTCTGAGCACAGCTGAACTTGTTGAACTGGTTGTTCCACCTCGTTCTCCGGTAATCGGCAGGACTCTCACCGGCATGGATTTTCGCCGTAAAACGGGCTTGAGTGGTATCGCTATCTGGCGTGGAGAACGCCCTTATCGGACCGATGTAGGCAGTATGGTCCTGCAGGAGGGAGATGGGCTGCTTTTATTTGGTGACCGCCGCAGGACAAGATCTTTTCAGCCCGGAAGAAACTTTCGCTGGCTTCACCCACCGCGCAAACAGGAAGCACCTCCGGAATTGCGCCGGTACGGGCCGCTGGCGGTTATTCTTCTTTTGCTGGTAATCTCTACAGCTGCGTTAAAATTGCTTCCTGTGGCAGTTGCGGCAGTGACCGGGGCTGCGGCAATGGTTCTGTTTGGCATTTTAAAACCGGGTGAAATTTATACCAGTATTGAGTGGAGGGCAATTATTTTAATCGGCTGTCTCTATCCTCTGGGGACTGCTCTGGAAAACAGTGGAACAGCTATCCTTCTTACTGAAAATATTTTGGAGGCGGGAGGATATCATCCGCTGGCAGTTCTGGCTCTAATATCCGGTTTGACAATCATCCTCACTCAGCCTTTACACAATGTAGCTGCTGCAGTAATCATGACTCCAGTCGCCTTGCATGCGGCATCGGCCCTGGGAACCAATCCAAAAACTTTTATCATGGGAGTAATTATTGGTGCTTCAGCCGCCTTTTTGCTCCCGGCGGGGCACCCGGTGATTATGCTCGTTGAAAAACCAGGTGGATACCGTATAAAAGATAATTTTAGGTTTGGAGCCGGACTGATTGTCCTGGTTTTTATGATAATTATTATTCTGGTTCCCGTGTTCTGGCCTTTTAACTGAAATTGGCGGCAGGTAATGAGTGCAGTGTGTCGAAAAATTATTTAAGTCGCTTTGCGTTCACAAAATGTGAGAAAAGCCGACGCAATTGCAGTTTGCTGTCCGGCTAATGGAGAATGTTGCTATGCTTTCAAGAAAAGGGTCTTGTGCCATCCTGATCTTTCCAATTATGTTTTTATTATTTTGTTTGCCTGGCTGTCAACCGGCTACTGAACCGGGTGATGGGGTAGAAAATAATTTCGTCGAGCAGGGAACGGAACAGCCCACTGAAGAAGAACGAGCTGGCGAAACAGAAGAAATCCGACCGGCCGAAGAACCCGTCAGCGATGAATCGATCACCGCAGAAACAGAAAACCCGGTAGATTATTACTGGCCATGGTTAAGCCATGGCAATCTGCTTCTATCCAGTGGAGAGGCAATCCTGGGGCCGGATCTTTTCGAATCGGACCTGGGTTTTATTGCTGAATTTCCTGTGGGGACAGAGTACAGCGGCCGGGTGATCTGGTTGGTCGAAGACTCAGATGTTTTTGCTCTCGAATGGGTGGATCTCTCTTTTGATGTTGAATATTATGAACAGAACGAATGGGTTTTTGCGGTAACTTTTGATTTTATGATCGAAAATTTACAGGTAGAGCAGGATGATGAAGGGCTGCAGGAGTTTTCTCTTGATTTATACGACGAGCAGGAAGGTTTTGCAGTAAGGATCGAAAAAATATTGCTTGGGGAAAATATGGAAGGCGAATTTTCAACGGAACCTATTGATTACGTGGCTCTCGATATAACAATGATTGCATCAGGTAACCAATAAATAAAAGATTGGAGTGTTTTCGGTTTGCCCAAAATAGATGATCTGGCAGTTAATGCAATCCGTTTCCTGGCAGTTGATGCTGTAGAAAAAGCTAAGTCCGGCCACCCCGGTTTACCCATGGGTGGTGCGGCCATGGCCTATACTCTCTGGGCCCGTTTTCTGAAGCATAGTCCCGATAGTCCCCACTGGATAGATCGCGATCGTTTTGTTCTTTCGGCCGGTCACGGATCGATGCTACTTTATGCTCTGCTTTATCTTTCGGGTTATGATCTGTCCCTTGGAGAGATCAAAAATTTCCGCCAGTGGGGCAGTAAAACGCCGGGCCATCCTGAATACGGGCATACGCCGGGCGTTGAAACTACCACCGGCCCCCTGGGGCAGGGTTTTGCCAATGCCGTCGGTATGGCCATTGCCGAGAGACGCCTGGCAGCTGAGTTCAACCGGCCAGGGTTCCCCCTGATAGATCATTATACTTATACTTATGCCGGTGACGGCTGTATGATGGAGGGCATTACGTCAGAAGCAGCTTCTCTTGCCGGTCATCTAAAGCTGGGCAAGCTGATCTGCCTGTATGATGACAACAAGATTACTATTGATGGAGCTACAGATATCACCTTTTCTGAAGACACGGAAAAGCGTTTTGAAGCTTACGGCTGGCAGGTCTTGAAAGTGGCGGAGGGAAACCGGGTTGAACTGGTCGAAGAAGCAATCAGTGAAGCAAGGCAGGAACTGAACCGGCCGACGCTGATCATTGTTCGCACGGCCATTGGCTATGGTGCGCCGAACAAACAGGGCCTGCCCGATGTCCACGGTGCTCCTCTCGGTGCGGAAGAGGTGGCCAGGGCCAAGAAAAATCTTGGCTGGCCTTTAGAACCGGTATTTTATGTTCCTCCGGAAATCTATGAATACTTTTCCAGCCTGCGTAAAGTGTGGCAGGCGAAAAAGGAAGAATGGGATGCCCTGCTTAAAGATTACAGCATCGAATATCCCGAGCTGGCTGACCGATGGCAGGACTGGTTTTCAGGCAGGATACCAGGTGAATTGTTTTCCGACCGGAGGCTGAGGGATTTCGGGGATAAAGCAGTGGCTACCCGTTCTGCTTCCGGTTCGGTTATGCAGGCACTGGCCGAGTACCTGCCCAACCTTTTCGGCGGCTCAGCCGATCTTAACGCTTCCACAAAAACTTACCTGAAAGGTATGGGGGATTTTCAGGCAGACAATCCTGCAGGCAGCAATGTTCATTTTGGAGTGAGGGAGCATGCCATGGGGGCAATATTGTCCGGGATTGCTCTGCACGGAGGGCTCAGACCTTTTGGCTCAACCTTTTTGGTCTTTTTCGACTACATGAAGCCGGCGGTTCGCCTGGCAGCGATGATGGGTCTGCCGGTTACCTATATTTTTACCCACGACAGTATCGCTGTCGGTGAGGACGGCCCTACCCACCAGCCGGTGGAACATTTGACCAACCTTCGTTCCATTCCCAACCTCCATGTGTTGCGGCCGGCTGATGGTATGGAAACAGCTTTTTCCTGGTTGCATATTCTCCAGCGAAACAGCGGGCCTTCGGCACTGGTATTATCACGTCAAAAACTGCCTTTACTTACCCAGACCGGCGAAGGGGTTCTTAAGGGTGGTTATATTGCCAGCCGGGAAAATGCAAAACCTCTTTCACTAATCCTGGTTGCCGGCGGTTCTGAACTCGATCTGGCTTTGCAGACCCAGAAAATATTGCAGGAAAAGGGTTTTTCAGTTCGGGTGGTCAGTATGGTTTGTCGGGAGCTCTTTCATGAACAGGAGGAATCGTACCGCCTGGAGGTGCTTCCCGGTGATATTCCAAGATTAATTGTTGAGGCATCCCTTTACCAGTGTCCTGATGGATTGATCCGGACTCAGGATAGAGTAATTGGGGTCAATTCATTTGGAGCATCTGCTCCCGGAAGAGTGGTGATGGAAAAACGGGGCATCAGCACGGATGCTGTTTTATCGGAGGCGGAAAGCATGCTTTCCCTCCAATAATATTTCAGGCGTAGATTCCTTTTGCTTGCGTGATGCACTGTTTCCTGATAAGATTTGGCCATAATAAAAAATGGAGGTGTTACCAATGCAAAAAGGGTTTTTCAGCTCATTGTTTGATTTCAGCTTTACCGAGTTCATTACCCCTAAAATAATCAGTATTTTATTTATCATCGGGGTGATCGGATCCGGTATCAGTGCGCTTGGTTTTATCATCAGCGGATTTGCTTCCGATGTTGTCATGGGTATCCTGTTTTTGATTTTATCTCCCATTGTTTTTTTGCTCATGGTTATTGTTTTTAGGGTATATATGGAAATAATCATTATTCTCTTTAAGATTTATGAAAATATAAAAACCATCAGTGAATCGAAAGAAAATAATCCTAATACTCCGCCGGCCCCGCCGGTCAGTTAAGTTTTTTATTACTGAAAGCCGGATTTTCAGCAATTATAAAAGGGTTCAGGAATGTTTAAAACTGCCGGATCTGTCATATCAGACCCGGCAGTTTTCCTTCCCAATTTCAGGTCTTTAATATATTTCACTGCCCTGCAGTTCCCTATCAGTGTGGATAAGGTCACTGAAAACGGTGTATAATGATTAAGATAACAGTAACCGGATTCCCTGGTGTCCGGAAGAAGGATTGGTATCCAATGGTTTTGCGGAAATGCGGTATAATATTTTCTGTTGTTGCTGCGTTGATAGTCCTGGGTCTTCTGACTTACATGGTCTTTGATCTGTTTTATGCGGAGGATCAATACAGTGGAGTAGAGGAAGAAAAGGATGAATTAATAAACCAGACAGCAGAAGAGGAGTCCTTGACTGAAGAAAGCGGTTTCCCTTCAGTTGAAACAGGGGAGAACGAAGAGGCATCTTCCGAAGATAATGGCGAGGAGTCGCCTGAAGAAAGCAGCATGGTGGTTGGAGAAGATGCTGAAAAAGATGGATTACAAGTTGTAGCTGATGGCGATTATCTTCTGGCCCTGGTTACCAAGGATACCACTCTCAGGAGTGACTACGAACCTGTTGATCTGGTGCCTGTCCCGGATTATATGCATCGTTCCCGGCCTATGCAGCTGCGGCAGGAGGCTATGGAAAATTTGGAAGAGCTATGGAGCGCTGCCGAACAGGAGGGAGTAATCCTGCATATCATTTCTGCTTACCGCAGCTTTAGTTACCAGGAAGGACTTTTTCAGTCTTATGCCGATAAGTATGGTGTAAATGCGGCCAATCGCTTCAGCGCCAGGCCGGGACAGTCGGAACATCAGTTGGGAACGGCGGTTGATTTTGGAGGAACAACGGTTGACCTGAAAGCGGAATTTGCCGATACGGATCAGGGACGCTGGCTTGTTGATCATGCGCATTACTATGGATTTGCTCTTAGTTACCCGCGAGGCGGTGAGGCCACAACCGGTTATATATTTGAGCCATGGCACTACCGCTATATTGGCCGGGAGGCGGCTGTGCAGTGGAAGGATTCGGGAAAGATCCTGCAGGAATTTCTGCAGGAGAAGCCCCAGAATTTTGAATAACATTTTTCTTTTAAGAACGCCCCTTGATATTTGAACTCCGATTGCTTATCATATATATCACAGGATCTTCCCTTGATGAAGATCAACTGGTCGAAGGAGGATCCCCTATAAACGGCGATACCATATTGGCTCAAGATGAAAAGTATTTTGGTATGCTGGCTCATCTGGCAGTTTTGGCCCAACGGATTGTGCCCACTTTTGGGTTATAATTAGCTGGCTGGTTGTCTGACCGATTACGAAAGATCAGTTTACCCGGGTGGACAAACAGGGTAAACGAGGAGGCTGACTCCAGGTACCCATAAGGTATTTGTTCCATCAAGTAAAGTCTTTGCGCTCTTCAGGATGAGCGCAGGCAAAAGGCCGCTTTTCCCATACACCAATTATCACAAGACCGATCATCCTTACTTCAACCATCATTCTTTCCAGGTAGCCAGTAAAGTTAACTTTGAAAGAAAGATTGAAATATAAAATTATTCAATCCCGCTCTCTGGGATTTGCGAGGATAAAAAACCTGTTTTAATAGGGAAGGAGTTTGAATATTGAAAAAGATAGTTTTAATTGAGCCGCAGTCGAAAGAAGACCATGTGTATAAACATGTCAAGATGCCGCGTTTAGGATTGCCCATCCTGGGGACCCAGCTTAAGGATGCAGGATACCAGGTTAAAATTTACCTGGGGACGGGAGAGGCATTGCCCTGGGCGGAAATATTTGATGCCGACCTGGTCGGTATTTCCACCACCACGGCTACCTGCCGGGAAGCTTATCGTATCGCCGGTGTGCTTCAAACAAAAGGGATTCCCGTTATAATCGGGGGTATCCATGCTACTTTTGAACCTGAAGAATCCATCCACTTTGCTGATTATGTGGTTATGGCCGAAGCCGAGTATAGTTTTCTTCCTCTGGTCCGCTCTATCGAAGAGGGCTCTCTGCCGGTTGATATCCCTGGAGTGGCTTACTGGGAGAACGGCAGCCCGGTTTACAATCCGCCGTCAAATGAAGCAGTGAATATGGACAGTCTACCAATACCAGACCTGTCGCTTTTGAACTGTTTTTCTTCCCTGCGCAGCATCCCGGTTATGACTTCCCGGGGGTGCCCCTTTAACTGTACATTCTGTTGTGTGACCCAGATGTTTGGCCGGCGCTACCGTTTTAGATCCACGGAGAGTGTTTTGACAGAGCTTGCCCGTTATTCGGGCGAACCGATATTTTTCTGTGACGATAATTTCACTGCCGATACAAAACGTAGCAAAGAATTGTTGAGAGGAATTATCGACCGTGGGATCAAACTTAAGACCTGGGGAGCCCAGGTCCGTGCTGATGCGGCTCAGGATGAAGAACTGCTTGATCTGATGAAACGTTCCGGATGTGGAATTGTCTACATTGGCTTTGAGTCGATCAACCCGGAAACCTTAAAAGGTTATAACAAGCAGCAGACGGTGGATGATATTGAATGGGCCATTAATCGTTTTCATGCTTACGGGATCAGGATCCATGGAATGTTTGTCTTCGGAGGGGATGGCGATACAGTTGATACGATCAGGGAAACAGCAAATTATGCCTTGAAGGCACGTATCGATAGTATCCAATTTATGATCCTTACTCCTCTTCCGGGCACTCCTTTCTATAAGAAGCTGGAAGAAGAAGAGAGGATTCTCACCGGAGACTGGTCTCTATATGACGGTCACCATGCTGTCTACAGGCCGACACTTATTTCTCCTCTGGAATTGCAGTTGGAAACCATAAAAGCGATGAAGAAATTTTATTCCCTGCGCTACATTTTCCAAAATGTCGGCCGCACGGGATGGGCATCTGCTTTGTATCGAGGGATCGGCTGGGGATTGACCAGACATTTTGATTTCCGCAACCGCTGGTACAATCGTCTTCTGGAGCGGCTCCAGGGAACTGAGCCCCGTTCGGAAACGCTTTTCTATCGCCTGTTGAAAGCTCCGCAAACCGAACAAAATAAAATTGGGGAAAAGCTTTTGCCATTGCGTATTTCCCTGGTGGAACAAAAAGGAGTTATATACCTGAAACTGCGCGGCCTGGCTGGTAGCCTGCACTTGAAAGAACTGAAGCGCAGCCTGAAAAAAAATCTACCCAGACATTACAGTGAACTGGTAGTAAACATGGAAGGCTTGCGGTTCGCTTCAGAGAACACAGCCGATATGTTTTGGAAACATATGGAAAAGCTTGGAGATAAAGCTCGTCGCATGCAGATAGTTATAGCGGCCGAAAATCAGGCCCGAAAATTTATACCGGTGAATATTAAAGATAAATTTAAAATGCCCCATGTTGAGCTCTTGTTCAACCGCAGGTAAATTTTGGGAAGGCCTTTAATGTTGAAATTAAATCTTCTTGATAAAAAAAGGGGCCGGCGGCAAGCCGTTCCCTTTTTCCCTTTGCAGATAATTACCTCAGTTGGATAATACATACCCTGCTATGAAAGCGGCCAGGCAGAGCAGAACCAGCACAACCCAGGGTGTTTTGCTGCTTATTTTGTTATTTTTAGCATGACGGGCCACAATAAAAATCCTCCTTCTAAAGTTAAATCGATCCTCATAGAACCGGCCATGTTATCATTTATTATTTCTGTTCGTACAACTTCTTCCAGGGGGCGGCTTTGTAGGCGTTGTAATCGGCGATGGCAAACTTTAAAGTTTTCTGAGCCAGCCCAGCGCAGTGCTCATATTGGGCCGGCAAACCGCCGAGCTCTCTTAAAATATCATGGTCTGAAATTGTCAGGATTTTACTAATTTCTTTTCCTTTTATCATTTCCGTCATCATACTGCCGGCAGAAACAGCACCAATACAGATATCACTTAAGAAGGTGGCATTTTTAACAGTACCGTTCTCGATTTTCAGCCATACCCACATTGAGTCCCCACAGGAACTGCTGATTTTGCCTGAATAACCGTTATAGTTTTGTATCTTGCCCAAATTCCTTGGATTTAACCAGTGATCGATCACGATTTCTGAATAGCCGCTTTTAACCAGTTCATTTTTAGCCAGGATCTTTTTTGCTTCAGTGGTTTCATCTTTGATTTCATCTGTTTTATCTTTTTTGAGATCCATTTACATTCCCCCTGAATCAGAGATCACAATAGGCAATGAATTATACCAGCGGTTTCCATATAAATAAAAATGCTTACTATATTTCTTCTTTTCTCTCGCGATAAATCTGTTCCATCCAGTCGGCTACCCTAATCTCGTCTGCCGGATAATAACCGGGGTTGTAAGGTTTTAGATCCAGGATTGGGCTGCCGTCTACAGCATCGAGCCCCTGCACGTTAAGGATATTTTTTTTACGATCCACCAGGCGAACCACAATGGCGCATATAGGATTGGGTCTGGCCGGGCTGCAGGTTGCAAATAAACCTGTAAGGGGCAAATCTTTTCGTCCCATGGGGTGTACTTTGATCAATGAACGTCCATCATGATTGACCAGGTGAGCCCAGTAAAGAACCAGGAGATGGGAAAACCCTTCTATGCCGTCAAGACAATCATTATATTCTGGATCAATGACCAGTTTGGATAGCGTGTCGCGCAGGGCATGGTTATTATTTCCGGTCTGCCATTTCAAACCACCTGATTCAGCGACCAGCACCGGTTCTTTTTGATCGTTTTTTACGATACCTACAGTAGTTAGTTTTAATTCGGATCTCTGTATTGCCCTATTCCCACTATCCAATCCGGCCTTTCTCCTTTCTTTTTTCGACTTCCTACTTGACTACAACCACGATGCAGTCTTTTGCTTCTTGAAGAACGGATGTGCTGACACTGCCCAGGAATAATTTTTTTAGGCCACTGAGACCTCTGCTGCCGATAACAATAGTGTCATATTTTTCTTCGGAAGCGATTTTGTTAATAGCCAGGGATGGTTGTCCTTCTTCCATGATAGCTTTTGTTGCTATACCTCTGTCCTGAAAGAATTCAACTGCTGCCTGCAATATTTTTTCGCCCTTTTCCTTTTCTTTTCGATATCTTATATTCAGGTAAGCTATATCATCTTCCGTAGCCGTGCCAGTTTTACCACCCCAGGCTGAAAGATAACGGGGAGCCAGTTTGCCTTCATAAACATGAATCAAAGCCACCTCTTTTGTTCTACATTCTTCAGCGAGAATAGCCGCCTTAGCGAGTGCTTTATGGCTTTGCTCTGAACCGTCTGTGCATACCAGTATTTTCATTGCTGTCCCTCATTAATTCAATTAGGATCAACTGCTGGATTAAAGAAAGAAGAGATGTTCTGAATTTAATCAGTCAGTTTATTTTATTTTAGCATAAAGCGGTTGTTCGTTAAATGCGGGAGTCGCAATTCTCCGTGAAAATTGTTGTCAGTCCCCAATAGAGCATAAATTATGGTAATTTTATAAGTATCGAGTAAAAAGTCAGAATATTTTAAAATGCAAAAAAGATCACAGTTATAAACGAAGAAGCTGTGATAGTTAACTCCTTGCTACAGTAGATAATCTAGTTGCCATTTCATGTTCATTGGTATATACTTTTTGATATGTTGCATAAATGCCGGAACGGATGGTCAATAAAGGCGGCATATTTATAAGGGGAAAATGACAGTTATTTTGTATCAAAATCTCTTAACAATTGTAAAAAGTTTTTTACAGGGCTCTTACACGAGTATAATACTATAAAATTTGGGGAGGTAACAGGCTTTGAAAAGGAAAATACTGTTGTCAGCTTTACTGGTGTTTGTTTTCGCTTCGCTGCTCCTGGCGGGGTGCGGATCTGAAGAGGAAGCCGGTGGTGGAGAAATTACCATTGGCGCATTACTTCCGTTAAGCGGAGACCTGGCAGAATACGGCCAGAATGTTCAGCAGGGGATCAACCTTGCAGTTAAACAGATTAATGAAGCAGGAGGCCCCCTGGGGATGGAACTGAAAGTGGTGTTCAGGGACAGCCAGACTGATCCCACAGCCCTGCGGGATGGAGCGGAAAAGCTGGTTAATGTAGACCAAGTTCCGGCTATTGTCGGACCCATGATCAGGACAGATGTTGCCACTCCGATAACAGCTCCCAATCATGTTGTCATTATATCTCCTTCCAATACACCTACCTGGGTTACTGAACTGGATGATGACGACTATACTTTCAGAACTACTGCTTCGGATGCTATTCAGGGTAAAGTACTGGGTGAACTCGCTTACGAACGTGGTTACAGGACGGCGGCTATTCTTTATATAAACGACCCTTATGGCGGCGGACTGGCTGAAAGTACTGGTGAAGCATTTGAACAAGCCGGCGGTGAAGTGCTTGGTGTAGCTGCTTACGAACCCGGTGAAGTTACCTACATGATGCAGCTCGAAGAGCTGGCCAAGGGTGAACCCGATGTCCTGGTATTGATTGGTTACCCGGAAAGTGGCGTTGTGATTCTCAGACAGGCACTATCTGAAGGTTTGTTTGATCAATTCCTTTTCCCTGACGGAATGCAATCCGAACAAATCATTGAAGATGTCGGAGGGGATTACCTGGAAGGTATGTACGGCACTGGTCCGGGTGCGGCTGAAACCGAATCCTACGAAAATTATCTGAATGCATATGAAGAAGAATATGGAGAAAAGCCGGCTACAGCTTATACTGAAAATGCCTATGATGGCGTGGTGGTTATAGCTCTTGCTATAGCTTCTGCGGGCGAAGAGGCCATAGAGGAAGATCCCGGGCAGGCAATTCGTGATCACATGCGAGTAGTAGCAAATCCTTCTGGTGAAATTATTGCCGCCAGTGTGGATGATTTTAAAAAAGCTTTTGAGCTTATCGGGCAAGGCGAGGAAATTGATTATGAAGGCGCCGCCGGTTCAATTGACTTTGATGAATACGGTGACACGGTTACCCCAATCCTGATCTGGAAAATTGAGAACGGTGCAATTGTTCCTGTCAGGTCCGAGGTTTCAGAATAAAAATCACTGTTTATTGAACAGCGCAGGAAGGTTTAATGTCCATGACGGAAACAATACTGCAGGTACAAAATATAACGAAACGGTTCGGTGGAGTTACAGCGGTGAATAACTGCAGTCTTGAAGTCGAACGTGGATCAGTGACCGGACTGATTGGTCCAAATGGGGCCGGTAAAACTACTCTTTTCAATATAATCAGCGGGTTTTTTTATCCCGATGCAGGAAAAGTCATTCTCAAAAATAGGGATATTACCGGCCTTTCACCTGACCGGATCTTCAAAAACAAGTTATTCCGTAGTTTTCAGATAGCCCGAGATTATCCAGAAATGACTGTCCTGGAAAACTTGCTCCTCGTTCCTGAGGAACAGCTGGGTGAGAGCCTCTTCAACAGCTGGTTTAGGGCAAAGGTGGCCCAGAAACAGCAAAATATTTTTGTGGATAAGGCAATGGAATCCCTGCGCTTTATTGGACTGGAACAAAAAAAAGATCTCCTGGCCAAGTATCTGTCCGGTGGAGAGAAGAAATTGATGGAAATCGGTAGGATGATGATGGTGGATCTGGACATGGTCCTGCTGGATGAACCGGGAGCGGGTGTGCCACCTGCTCTTCAGAAAAAGTTTCTTGGTTACATCCAAAACCTGTCCAGGGAACGGGGGTTGACCCTGTTTATTGTTGAACACGACATGGATATTATTATGAATATCTGCGACAGGATTATTGTGATGCGTGATGGCAGTATGCTTACCCAGGGAACACCGGCAGAAGTTCGCTCCAACCCGGAAGTTATCGAAGCATATCTGGGGAGCGAAGGAGAGAAAGCAGTATGAATATCTTAGAGGTGCAAAGTCTCGTGGCTGGATATGGAGCTCAGGATGTGCTTTTTGACGTCTCAATCTCTATCAAACCCGGAGAAATAGTATCGGTAATTGGCCCCAACGGTGCGGGGAAGAGCACGCTGCTCAAGGTAATAGCGGGGATTATAAAACCTCGCTGTGGTGAAATATTGTTCAGGGGTGAGAGCTTGTTAAATTCTCACCCCTGGGACATTACCTCGCGAGGAGTTAGCTGGGTTCCCCAGGATGATAAAGTATTTCCAACCATGACGATTAAAGAAAACCTGGAAATGGGGGCTTTCCTGGTATGTGGCGATATCTCAAGGCAGATCGAAGAAGTATGTGTAATCTTCCCTCAGCTTAAAGATCGAATGAAGCAGCTGGCTGGCAGTTTGTCCGGAGGCCAACGGCAGATGCTGGCAATAGCCCGGGCTCTAATGACCAGGCCTGATCTTTTGCTGCTGGATGAGCCGACAGCAGGGCTGGCACCCAACCTTGTTTACATGATGTTGAATCAGATCAGAGAGATTACCGCCCGCATGAATAGCGCTGTATTAGTCGTTACTCAATCTCTGGATGCGGTTAAGTTGTCCGACAGGGGTTACCTGCTATCAGCTGGCTTAATAAAATTTGAAGAGAAGACTGATTCTTTCTTAGCAAATCCAGACGTAAGAGAACTATATTTTGGCGGGCAGGTATCCACAGAGACATAATTTGGAGCATTATTGGCTGCAGGAGAATTTATATTTAATTTAGGTGGCGGTATCCATGACCGATCTTCTGATCAGCGGTATCATTTATGGGAGCATTATTACCATTGGGGCTATAGGACTTACCCTGATGACTGACATATTCGGCTTTTTTAATTTTGCCTATGGTGACTTTTTTACCCTGGGAGCATTTAGTACCCTTGCTTTTCTTGCTATATTTCCGGATCTCGGGACCTTTACCGGTCTTAGCTTCGGCTGGACTATGATCTTTGCCGTTATCCTTTCTGCGCTGGTCACTGTAGCGGTAATGCTTTTGTTTGACTTTCTTTTTTTTCGCCGGCTCAGGAATATGGGAGTCACTTCACTGTTCATGTCTCTTGCCTCGCTGGGAGTTTCTTTTATTTTAAGGGCTATTATATATATAGTATGGGGCCCCAAAGTTCAGTATTATTCGAAGGAG
Source organism: uncultured Syntrophomonadaceae bacterium (assembly GCA_964506505.1). GTDB lineage: Bacteria > Bacillota > Dethiobacteria > DTU022 > DTU022 > M55B129. The sequence continues at coordinate 23,349 of CAZDKY010000027.1, read as the reverse complement.
ATACAGCTGAGCAGGGTTCTGGGTCTGGGTATAAGCATGAAGGTTGATGAATTGTTTATCCTGATCTGTGTCCTTTTCCTTGTGGCAATGGTTTTTTATTTTCTTAAGCATACGAAAACCGGTAAATCACTGCGAGCCGTTTCTGACAATAAGATGCTGGCTCAAGCATCTGGTATGCGCCCCTCGCGGGTAATCATGTGGACGTGGATTATCTGTGGTTTGCTGGCAGGAGTTGGCGGGACTCTCTATGGCATACAGGTGCAGCTGAATCCGTCTATGGGCTGGAACTTCATGATCACCCTGTTTGTCGCGGTAATTATGGGAGGCATAGGCAGTTTCTGGGGGGCGATGATTGCCGGCATGACTATAGGGATTGCCGGAGAAATGGTCACCGGACTGTTGCAGAATTTGGCTACCGCTATGCAGTTGCAGGCCAATATTTCGGTTTACAAACCGGCAATTGCTTTCATATTTGTCATAGTAATTCTACTATTAAAACCTCAGGGTTTGTTTGGAAAGCCAAAATTTAACCTTAAGCAGTAGGTAATTCATGTTTTAGATCGGACTTGTGAATTTTGCAGGATTGAACTGAACTTTGCCGGAAAGAGGTCAAAAGGTTTCAATGGTTAATTATTTTTTTTCATATCTGGTTATGGCAAGTTTGTACGGAATTATGGCTCTTGCTCTTAATATGCAGTGGGGATATACTGGTCTGATGAATTTTGGGATCGGTGCTTTTTATATGCTTGGGGCATACAGCTCTGCTATCCTTACCAGTTCTCCGAGCGCAGATTATATCGGCGGTTTCGGTTTGCCTGTTCTTGTTGGCATTGCCGGCGCAGCTGTTATAGCCGGTTTGATCGCTTATTTACTGGCTTTCCCGGCTCTCAAATTGCGAGGCGGTCCTTTTGCCATAGCTCTCCTTGCCATCCAGGAAACCCTCTTTCTATTGGTCAAAAATGAATCATGGCTCACCAATGGGGTCACTGGAATCAGGGGTATACCCAGGCCTTTCATAAATTTTTTTAGCCCCCAGAACTATGTTTATTTTTACGCAGTTGTCTCCATTGGAGTGATGATCCTTGTTTATTTTGCCATCGAACGGGCAGTTAATTCACCCTGGGGCAGAGTACTGAGAGGTATTCGAGAAGATGAAACATTAACCGTAATGTCCGGGAAAGACTGCACCGCTTTCATGCGCCAGAGTTTTGTGTTTAGTTCTATCATCATGGGAGTGGCCGGTGCCTTATACGTCCATTACACAGGCTTTGTCAGCCCTCAGGTTTTTTCTCCCCTAATGTCTACTTTCCTTGTCTGGTTCATGGTTACTGTAGGGGGAACGGGCAACAACAGGGGGGTTATCCTGGGTGCATTTTTGGTATGGGCAGTATGGATTGGCAGTGATTTTATTTCAGACATGGTCCCAGCAAGCATGGCTACCCAGATCGGTTTTATTAGAATGCTTTTCGTGGGATTAATTTTAACGATTACCATTTTAACACGACCCGAGGGGTTGCTTACCAAAAAGTTGTCGGTTATTAAATTGTTCATGGAAAAGGAGGAATACTGATGCTGCGTATTAGAAGGGAGAAAATCACTTACCGGTTTAGTCCTGATTTAAAGCCGGTAGCTGAAGTATCACCGGGTGAAATTATTGAAGTGGAGACCCATGATTGTTTCACCGGTCAGCTGAAAAGTGAAGAAGATCTAATTTCAGAAGTCGATTTTTCCCGGGTTAATCCAGCTACCGGTCCGGTTGCTGTAAAAGGAGCCAGGCCGGGAGATCTCCTGGTTGTAGATATAGAGAATATTGCTCTTGGTGACCGTGGATTCATGGTGACCATCCCCGGAGAGGGAGCCTTTGGCAGCAGGTTTAGTTCGCCTAAGACTAAGGTGATACCGGTTGATAAAACAAAATTTCAGTTCAATCCTTCTCTCTCTTTCCCCATACGACCGATGATTGGGGTTATAGGTGTGGCAACTGAAAAGGAAGCTGTTCCATGCGGTGAAATTGGTGATCACGGGGGCAACATGGATGCCACGGTGATCACCGAAGGATCGAGGCTCTATTTCCTGGTAAGAAAAGAAGGCGGGTTGCTCGCCCTGGGAGATGTCCATGCCGGTATGGGTGATGGCGAAGTAGTTATTTGCGGGGTGGAAACTCCTGCCCTTGTCCGGCTAAAACTCGGGCTGGTCAAGGCCCCTGATTATAAGCCTCTCCGGCCTGTAGTCGAGCTAAAGGATCGTTTTATTACCATAGGCCACGGACCCAGCCTGGATGAGGCTGCCCAGCAGGCTCTTGATGACATGATTGATCTTGTTGTAAATAAAACAGGCATGGAAATCGCGGAAGCGGCAATGCTGCTCAGCGCCGTGGGCGATCTGAAAGTGTGCCAGATTGTAGATCCGCAGAAAACAGCCCGTGTAGAGATGCCTAAAATTGTCCTCGGGGATTCTAATGCTTCATTGTGGAAGGCGAAGTTTTAAAGAATGTCAGAATAACCGTTTATCCGTGACAGGTAATCCCATTTATCAGCCTTCACACACAGGATAAATTATTTTCTTCTTTGACATTATTATTAATCTGTGTTATTTCTTAAGCAGAGCTGTTTAGTGTTGAGGGGGGAGTGCTGTATGAAGCAATTTTGGTTCTTTCTGACTATGATTTTTTTGCTTTTCACCTTTATCTCAACAGGATTTACTGTAACCAATAACCTGACAATGGTTGATAATAATTATGAGCCCGTAAGTGATCAAGTATGGGCAATTGATATATTCTCGGACCCCGGCAGCGAAGGATCACTGGCCATGGACTATGAAGCGGCCAACGGATCCTTTGATGACAGAGATGATGAAGACTATGCAGGCAATTATTTTAATATCGAACAGCAGGTTTCTGTTACCTCAGGTGAGACAAAGCGATACATAGATATCAGCAGCCCCGATTCTCACGGTTACCTCATGGAAGATATGACTGTTACCGGGAGAACTGATATAGTTGAAAGATTTTCGATGGAAAACATGACTCAGGAACCGAAAACATCTCACGGCTGGTGGGATCTTTTTTAAGTGCGGCCGATAGCTAAAGGTTGTTGTGAATAAAAATGAGAGAAGCATCCTTCCAGCTTCTCTTTTTATTTCGTGAGCTACATTTTAGAAAGACATGGTTATTATTTCTCCCGAGGGTATAAACAAGGATTTGCTGTTATCTTCTGACTGCAGAGGAAACAGTCCTTCGCGAAGGGCTTTCCCCTGTCCGGTTATTCATTACAGGTAATACTTAAGCTTGCCGCGACAGGTTGAAATTGGAAAACATCCTGCACCTGATCGCTGTTAGTCGGTATTTGCATTCAGATATCTCTGCTTCAACCGGCAATGGCCGCCTGAAAGATCCTGCTGCTTATGTTGTTGGGTAACTTCACTAAAGCGCCAGGTTGCTTAAATTGATTTAGGCTTAAGATTTCTTTCATATCCATTTGGCAGCTAAAGATGTTTTTCTTTAGTATAATAAAAAAGAGTGAAGATGATATTTCTCAAACAATCAAAGAAGAAGACAGAGGAGCCTGGTGATGCGCCGTAGCGATCGAAAATGGTTTTTAACCAGGGTGAAAAGGACTATTTATGGTTATAAAATGATAGAGGAAGGTGACCGGGTCGCCGTTGGTCTTTCCGGAGGGAAAGACAGTGCCGCTTTACTCTATATTTTAAACCTTTTCCGGCGCCATGCCCCTTTTGATTTCGATTTGCATGGTATTTTTGTGAACCTTGGCTGGCCGGTTGATATCAAACCTTTGCAGGCGATGGCCAACAAATTTGATGTTCCTCTCCATGTGGAAGAAACGGTGATCGCCCGGGTGGTTTTCGAGAGGCGGCGGGAGAAAAATCCTTGTGCTCTCTGTGCCAACATGCGCCGCGGGGCACTGCACAGGGCTGCTCTTGAACTGGGCTGCAACAAGGTAGCCCTGGGACACCATCTTGACGATGCTGTCCAAACTTTCATGATAAATCTTATCTACACAGGTTTCATGGGCACCTTCAAACCGAAAACTTATCTTGACCGAACCGGCCTTTTTCTGATCCGTCCCCTGATTCAGCTCCCGGAAAGTACTCTCACTGCCCTGTCCCGGAGAGAAGACTTTTCCCTGATCAAAAATCCCTGCCCGATAAGCGGTCAAACCACGCGCCGCGAGATGGCCGAACTTTTTGCTGAACTTGTTTCTCGCTATCCCGACCTGCGCGAAAAATGCCGCTCTGCTTTGCTCAAAAGCTGCTTCTGGCAGCAGCAAAAATAAGACATTAATTTATTAGAATAATCGTCAGCAGGTAAATTCTAATATTTATAATATTAATTTTAAATATTAAAAAGGTGTTGTCCCCTTTCCGTCGAAGTATTGAAAATAATTAATTTATCCTGTGCCCGAACTGGAGGTGTACGTATAATGCGCTATCGCTATTTCCCTGGCTGTACCCTCAAAGGGCAGGCAAAAATAATGGAAGATACAACGATGGCGGCTGCTGAAGTGCTGGGGATTGAGCTGCAGGAACTGCCCGACTGGCAATGCTGTGGAGCGGTTTTCCCTCTCTATGAGGATGAACTGATCACCCTGCTTTCCCCGGTAAGGACGCTGGCTGCTGCAGAAGGTGAACCGCTGGTTTCCCTCTGTGCTGCATGCCATAACGTGCTCAAAAGAGCTCAGGAACTGATGCAGCGCAATGAAGAAGCCCGCAATAAAGTAACCGATTTCCTGGAAGTAGATTACAGCGGCGAAGGACGGGTCCTCCATTTTCTCGAAGTGTTGCGCGATGACCTCGGTTTTGACAGGTTGGCCGAGATGGTCAAAAAACCGCTTGCCGGTCGTAAATTGGCTTCCTATTACGGCTGCCTGCTGCTCCGCCCGGCAAAGGTCATGCAGTTTGATGATCCCGAGAACCCCACCATTATGGAAGATTTCCTTAAAGCTCTAGGCGCTGAGGTGGTTAAGATTCCTTACCGTACCGAGTGCTGCGGTGCCTACCTTTCTGTAACCGAAGAGAATGTAGCCCGCGACACGGTTTCCAAAATAATAGATTCAGCGCGCCGGGCCGGTGCTGAAGGATTAATTACCGCCTGTCCGCTCTGTCATTACAATCTGGAAAACTGCGCAGAAGAGAATGCCGGTAAGCCGGTTAAGATACTCTATTTCAGCGAACTGCTGGCCGAAGCACTGGGTCTAACCGTGGAAGCGGGCAGTGCTGAGGAGGAAACCGGGGAGGGATCGCCGTAATGGCTTCCATAACAAAAAGCCGCATGCTTGAAGAGATGAAACTGCAGAGTGGCCAGGATCCTTCTTGCTGTTATCAATGTGCTAAGTGCAGCGCCGCCTGTCCTGTGACTGCAGCCATGGATTTGCTTCCCCACCAGGTCATTCGTTACCTCCAGCTTGGACTGGAGGAGGAGCTGCTTGAAAGCAGGACACCCTGGATCTGCGCAAGCTGTTTTACCTGTGCCGCCCGCTGCCCGCGTGATCTCGATCTGGCGCGGATGATGGAAGGGATACGCCTGGCCATATTGCGCCGCCGCGAAGGAAATAAATTTGGTCCCGTCGATCTGGCCCCGGAGCAGCTTTCAAAACTGCCCCAGCAGGCTCTCGTCAGCGCGTTCCGTAAGTATAATAAATAAGGGAGGTCGGGAATTTGCCCAGAACAGGAGTGTTTATCTGCCACTGCGGTACCAATATTGCTGCTACGGTTGATATAGATACAGTGGTCGAATCCGCGCGCAGTTTTCCCGGCGTGGTCCATGCTGAAGATTACCGTTATCTCTGTTCCGAGGTGGGACAGGATTTAATAAAAAAGGCGATCAAGGAATATAACCTGGATCGGGTTGTCGTGGGCACCTGCTCGCCGCGAATGCATGAAAATACTTTTAGGAAAGCAGCTGCTGAAGCCAGCCTTAATCCTTTCCTGCTGGAAGTAGCCAATATCCGGGAGCAGTGCTCCTGGGTGCATCGTGATATGGATAAAGCAACCCCCAAGGCTGTAGCCCTGGTCCGAGCCGCCGTCGCCAAAGCTACTCTCAATGACCCTCTTGAGTCCCCAAGCATGGAAGTGGAGAAACGGGCCCTGGTAATCGGGGGAGGTATTGCTGGTATCCAAGCTGCCCTTGATATTGCTGAAGCCGGTTTTATGGTGGATATTGTTGAGCGGGAACCGAGTATAGGCGGGCGTATGGCCCAGCTGGAGAAAACTTTTCCTACCCTTGACTGTTCTGCCTGCATCCTTACGCCCAAAATGGTCGAGGTGGCCCAGCACCAGAATATCAACCTGCTTACATATTCTGAAGTCGAAGAAGTTAATGGATTTGTCGGCCAGTTTGACGTAACCATCAGGAAAAAAGCGCGCAGTGTAGATGCAGTCAAATGTACCGGCTGTGGAATATGTTATGAAAAATGCCCCAAAAAAACTCCGGCGGAATTTGAAATGGGCCGTTCCACACGTAAGGCAATATACGTACCCTTCCCCCAGGCTGTGCCCAACGTGCCGGTTATAGATCGTCAAGCATGCCTTTATTTCCAGAAAGGACGCTGCCAGATCTGCGCTAAAGAATGCCCTTCTGAAGCTATCGATTTTGAACAGCAGGATGAAATGCTTGAACGCCGTTATGGAGCGATTATTGTTTCCACTGGCTTCGACCAGATGGATCCCTCCGGTTATGGTGAATATGGCTACGGGCAGCACCCCGATATCCTGACCGGACTTGAATTTGAACGTCTCTTTAATGCTTCGGGGCCGACCGGTGGCAAGGTGGTCCGTTTTTCCGATGGTAAACCTCCCAAAAAGGTTGTTTTTATCCAGTGCGTTGGATCTCGCGACAAGGCACGCGGCATGAATTACTGTTCCAGGATCTGCTGTATGTATACGGCCAAACAGGCTATACTGCTGAAAGAAAAAGTACCTGATGCCAGGAGCTATGTCTTCTATATCGATATCCGCGCGGCTGGCAAAGGTTATGAAGAATTTCAGCGCAGGGCGGCTGAAGAATATGATGTTGCCTACCTGCGTGGACAGGTAGGGAAAATTTTCCCTGAAAACGATTACCTGCTGGTTAAGGGAGTCGATTCACTCAGCGGGAAAACGATTGAGATCAAGGCTGATATGGTCGTCCTGGCTGCTGCTTCCATTGCCCGCGCCGATGCTCCGGCATTGGGCAGGATTGTGGGCATCAGCAGCGACAGCTACCACTTTTTTAATGAAGCCCATCCCAAACTGAGACCTGTAGAAACCCATACCGCCGGAATCTTTATTGCCGGGGCTTGCCAGGCGCCGAAAGATATTCCTGACACTGTGGCCCAGGCCGGCGCTGCCGCGGCGAAAGCGGTAAGCCTTCTCTCCAAAGAAGTTCTGCAGGGCGAAGCCTGTACTGCAGTAGTTAACCAGGCTGAGTGTTCAGGCTGCTTATACTGTGAAGCGGTCTGTCCTTACGGGGCTATCAATGCGGTGGAAATTGAAGAGCGGGCTGCAAAGGGGACGATTAAAAGAACGGTAGCCGAAGTCAATGCTGCTTTGTGCCAGGGCTGCGGATCCTGCACGGCAATCTGCCGTTCGGGATCAATAAACCTGAAAGGCTTCAGCAACGAACAAATACTGGCGGAGGTGGATGCCATATGTCTGCAGCGCTGAATGACCCGGCTACTGGTTGGGAACCGTTAATAGTTGCTTTTTGCTGCAACTGGTGCAGCTATGCCGGCGGTGATCTGGCTGGAACCAGCCGAATGAAATATCCGGCCAATGTGAAAGTTATTCGCGTGCCCTGCTCCGGGCGCATCAATCCCATGTTTATCCTGCATGCTTTCCAGCGTGGGGCCGACGGTGTTCTGGTAGCCGGCTGCCATCCAGGGGATTGCCACTACAGCACAGGCAATTATCACAGCAGACGTCGCCTTTCCGCCTTTAAAAGAATGCTGGAATTTGTCGGCCTGGAGCCGGAACGCTTTGAAGTCCGTTGGATATCGGCATCTGAGGGAGATAAATTTGCCGAGGTAATGGAAGCGATGACTGGTAAAATAAAGGCCCTCGGGCCGAACAGAAAGATGAGGGATGCCCGATGGCAGAGCAAGTCTCTGAGCAAACAGTTAAAGTAAAAAAGGCAGTTAGTCAGGATCTGCTCGGCGGGCGCATCGATCTGTTGCTCGGCTGGGAAAAAGGACATTACTGGTGGCAGTCGCGGCCGTTATTTGCCCGCAGTGAAAAAGATCTTGAAAGACTGGTCTGGGATTCCTTCTGTGCCGTCAACCTTAGCCGTTATTTGCAGGATGAGCTGAAAGAGAATAAAAAGATCGGGGTGCTGGTCAAGGGCTGCGATGCCCGGGCTTTCAACCGTCTCCTCCAGGACAGGATTGTGGAAAGGGAGAGAGTGATTCTTTACGGCTTGCCCTGCCCCGGAATGCTGGACTATGCCAGGCTCACAGAAGAGGGCGGATCCGATCTGGAAGGGATAATTGAGCAGGATGGGACAGTTATTTTGCAGACAAAAGAGGAAAACAAAGAAATGCCGCGTGAAGAGCTGCTGTTGGCCAAATGCCGGCACTGTCTGCACCCTGACCCGGTGGTTTATGATCAGATGCTCTTTACTCCGCTTGGTGACAGAGAAAGGCTGGAGCATTTTAAGGCGGTAGAAGAGCTCGAAAGGCTGTCTGCCGACGAGCGCTATACCTACTGGGAAAAAGAGCTTTCCCGCTGTCTGCGATGTTATGCCTGCCGCCAGGTCTGTCCCTACTGCAGCTGCCTTGAATGTTTCGTGGAGCAGAAGAATCCACGATGGCAGGGCCGCGCTTACCAGCCTGGTGAAAATTTCATGTTTCACCTGGTCCGTGCTTACCACGGCACCGGGCGCTGTATCGACTGTGGGGAATGTGAACGAGTTTGCCCGGTTGGCATCCCCCTGATGGAGCTAAACCGCAAGCTGATCAAGGATATTAATGAGCTGTACGGTCATTATGAAGCCGGACTCAACCCTGAGGAAGAACCGCCACTGCTTACATACAAGCCCGATGACCCGGCAGCTTTTTCGGAAAAGTGAGGTGTCTGGGATGAAAAAACTGCTCTTAAAAGAAAAGTGGCCGGAATTATGGGCGCTCCTGGCCGATGAAGGGCCTCTATATCTGCCTGTCGAAGATGGCCCGGTTGTTCTTTATCAGCCCTGGCGGGAAGGAGCCAAGGTAAACTTGGAGGCGGTCAACAGTACTGTTTCCCCGAAGGATATATTTCTGCCGCGGGAAGAAACTTATCTGCGCTATAGCTGCCGGGGCGAACGGCTGGATCTCGTGGAGGTTGAAAACGCCGCTTCGGTAATCGCTTTTGCCCTTCATCCCTGCGACCTGAAAGCAATAGAAATGATTGACCGGGTTTTTTTGAACCAGGATCCTCCGGATGCCCTTTATAAAAAGCGCCGTGAAAACACAACGGTGGTCGCCCTGGCCTGTCGCCGGCCCGATCCTTACTGTTTCTGCGGTGTCTTCGGCATAGATCCAACTGATGCCCCGGGGGCCGATGTGATGGCTTATTTAACTGAAAAAGGGTTGCTGTTGGAAGAGCGGACTGCAAAGGGCAAAATTCTCCTTGATAAAGCCGCTCCCCTGCTGGAGGACGGTGATGATGAAACAAATATCCTGGTTGATGTACAAACAGAAGATTTTGGACTGCAGGTAGAAGGATTGGCGGAAGATTTACAGGAACGCTTTGATGATCCGGTCTGGGACGATTTGTTCAGAAGCTGCATTGGCTGCGGAATTTGCACCTACGTTTGCCCTACCTGCTATTGCTTCGATGTAGAAGATTATGGGCATGAAGAGGAAGGAGAACGGTTCCGCTGCTGGGACAGCTGCATGTTTGGCAATTTTACGCAGATGGCTGGCGATCATAATCCGCGCCCGAGCCGCAAGGAAAGGGTACGGCAGCGTTTCATGCACAAACTTTGCTATTACCCGGAGGCCTATGGTGAAATTGCCTGTGTCGGCTGCGGTCGCTGTCTCCGCAGTTGTCCCGTTAACCTGGATATGGTGCAGGTCATTAAAGCTCTTGGAGGTGAAAAAGTTGGGTAAGGCTAACCCGCTTATGCCTCAGACAGTTACAGTTCTCGAAATAGCGGCCGAAACACCGGACGTAAAAACACTGCGAGTAGCTGGACAAGAAGGGATCCCCTTTGATTTTAGGCCCGGTCAGTGTGCCATGCTCTCGGTGCCGCCGGTCGGTGAAGCAATTTTTTCGATCACTTCTTCACCGTACTGCCGCGACTGTCTTGAATTCAGCATTAAAAAAGTTGGTGATGTTTCAGGAGCCCTTCATGATTTGGTACCCGGCAGGCAGATTGGTATCCGCGGTCCCTATGGAAATGGTTTTCCCGTCGACGAAATGAAGGGGAAAGACCTCCTCTTAATTGGCGGAGGAATTGGCCTGGCCCCGTTACGTTCGCTGATTGGTTATTGTTTTGCCAACCGGGAAGAATACGGTCATATTGATATTGTCTATGGAGCGCGCAGCCCCGCTGATCTGGTTCGTAAAAGCGAGATCAGGGAAACCTGGCCGAAGCAGCCGGACAGCACGGTTTATCTGACTGTTGATGCAGAATTCCCTGATTGGTCTGGTCATGTTGGTTTTGTCCCTTCTTATGTAACAGAGCTTGCTTTTGTCCCGGAAAACCGGGTAGCTGTTACCTGCGGACCGCCAATCATGATCAAATTTGTTCTGCAAGCACTTGAAAAACTAAAATTTGCTCCGGAACAGGTGATCACCACCCTGGAAATGCGCATGAAGTGCGGGGTGGGCAAGTGCGGCCGATGCAACCTGGGGCCTGTCTATGTCTGCAAGGACGGGCCGGTTTTCAGCCTGGCCCAGCTCAATGAGTTGCCCGCCGAATATTAAACTGAAAGGAGCCGCTGCCTGGCGGCTCCTTCTAAATATTCTTTGTCGTTAGTGATTGCTGTCGGAGCGATAAATGCTTTCTGTTTTACCTTCATCATTTTTCCGTTAATTTTATCCAATATTCGAATGAACTCCTTTTATCAAGAGATTTTAAGCAGTATAATACTTATTGTGTGTCTCGGCGTTTTACTCTAAGCCTGCGCCTCTTTTTTCCTATGACAAAGGACTTTGTGATATAATTTATAAAATATTTCTTTGACACAGATGATTGCAATAGCCCGGATCTGATGATGAAGGGGGAAGTCGGCGATTCAAGAAAAGAAACTGCGGGAATTGTTGATTGATCTGCAGGAAGGGCGGCTAGGGGTTGATGAGGCTGTCGAGAACCTGCGTATCCTGCCGTACGAAGATCTCGGCTTTGCTAAAATTGATCACCAGAGACAGCTACGCCGGGGTTTTCCGGAGGTAATTTTCTGTCCCGGTAAAACTGTTGCTCAGATAACGGCCATTATTGATCGCCTCGCTGCTACCGGAGGAACGGTGCTGGCGACGCGGGCTGGAGAAAATATTTATGATGCGGTGAAGAATAAATATCCGCAGGCCGAATACAATAGGACAGCCAGGACGTTGATTATCAGGGCAGTCGAGGAACCTCAACCGGTCGGCCTGGTGGTTGTGATCTCTGCGGGGACGGCCGATCTGCCGGTAGCCGAAGAGGCGGCTGTTACTGCTGAATTGATGGGCAGCAGGGTGGAACGGCTATTTGATGTAGGGGTAGCCGGGATACACCGGCTGTTTGATAGCTGGGAGGTAATCAGCAAGGCCCGCTCTATTGTCGTGGCAGCAGGCATGGAAGGAGCCCTGGCCAGCGTGGTCGGGGGTCTGGTTGCCTGTCCGGTTATAGCCGTGCCTACCAGTGTAGGCTATGGGGCAAATTTTAAAGGTTTGGCTCCGCTGCTCACAATGCTGAACAGTTGTGCAACCGGAGTGGCGGTAGTGAATATTGATAACGGTTATGGAGCGGGGTATACAGCGGCATTGATCAACCGCACCGGAGATGATAAGAACCGATGAAAAAAGCTCCTTCCGAGGAAAAACAGATACTGTATTTTGATTGTTTCAGCGGGGTAAGCGGAGACATGATTTTGGGAGCTGCCCTTGATCTGGGTTTGGGATTGCCGGAGCTTAGAGAAATGCTGAGTAGCCTTGCTCTCTCCGGCTGGCGCCTGGATAGCGAAAAAGTGAGCAGGGGTGGTATAGCCGGAACCAGGGCGATTGTTTATGTAGATGAAGCCAACCCCCCGCAAAGAAATTTACCGGCGATCCTGGCCTTGCTAAAAGAAGCCGATTTGCCCGATGCTATATATGAACGAAGCACAGCGGTTTTTAACCGGCTGGCTAAAGCGGAAAGCGCTGTGCACAATATTCCCGTTGAAAAAGTACATTTTCACGAAGTAGGGGCTGTGGACGCCATTATTGATATTGTCGGTGCATCAACTGCTATGTATTTACTCAATATTGACGAAATATATTGTTCTCCGCTCCCGGCTGGAAGGGGAACCGTGAAAGCAGCTCACGGGATCCTGCCTTTGCCTTCCCCGGCTACCCTGGAGATTCTGGCCGGACGCGGGGCACCCATTGAGGGAAAGGAAACCGATTTTGAGATGGTTACTCCCACTGGCGCGGCTGTGGTGACTACGTTTGCCAAATCCTTTGGTCCTTTGCCATCATTCAATATTGAGGCTGTTGGTTATGGTGCTGGAAGTTATGATCCTGGTTCACCCAATTTCCTGCGTCTTATTAAGGGCAGATGTTTGGCATTTAACACTTTTGAAGAAGATGTAGACGTGATTGAATCCAACATTGACGATCTAAGCCCGGAGGTTTTCGGTTATCTAATGGAAAGATTGTTTGCGGCCGGCGCGCTTGATGTATATTTCACCCCGATCCAGATGAAAAAAAACCGGCCTGCTGTAAAATTGACAGTGCTTGGCTCTCCCGCGCAGAGGCAGAAACTGCAGGCCATTATCTTTACCGAAACGACTACTCTCGGCCTTCGTCTGGCCACTGTTCGCAAAATCATGCTGCCTCGGGAAACAAAAGTGGTCGAAAGCCGCTGGGGGCCGATTCGCATTAAGTACAGTGCTGAGGCAAAAGGCGCTCCTGTCAGTCACTTTGCTCCCGAGTACGAGGATTGCTGCAAGATCGCTACCCTATCCGGGTTGCCGCTGCTCGAAGTTTACCGGCTGGCGGAGCATTTATTTCATAACAGTATTAGGGACAACTAGTTGTCAAGCATCTCATTATAAAAAGTAAGAATATTGTTGACTTATATAATATTTTGTAATATAAAATAATTAAGGGAGGAATGACTTATGAAAACAAATTTTCTACTGGAAGAAATCAGGCGGTTGAACCGAACCTTCCTCCAAAATATTAACGGGGGGCCAACCCTGGGGAAAGCAGTAAGTATAATCGCCGAAATAACCGGTTTTTCTTTGCTGGTTGCAGATAATAAGAGGAACGTCCTGGCCGGAGCGATTGCTCCCGAGAAAGAAGATGCTCTTTTTTCCGGTCTCATTGACAGGGGAACTCTTACAGATAATAGCGGCCTCAAAAAGGCTGTTGCTATCGATGAACCACAGCATGACTATGCTTTAAAACCTGCAGCGAAAAATAAAAAAGCCGTGGCCAATGAAGCGCAGCAGAATACTTTCCTTTCCGTGATTCCTGTGGACAGGAATGGGAAGAGCCTTGGGACAATTATCTTTAACCAGTTCGACAGCTCCCTGACTGAAGAACAGGTAATAGTATCAGAAATGGCTGCTGCAATGATCAGTGTGATCCTTCTGCATGAGGTGGCCAGTTGTGAAGAACAGGAAGCCAGGGACAAAGAACTGGCGGAAGCGGCTTTCGATAGCCTTTCTTATTCTGAAGTTGAAGCAATACGAGAAATCCTCAATAACCTCGAGGAGAATGAGAGCGTAATCGTGGCTAGTAAGATTGCCGATGACCTGGGCATAACCCGTTCAGTGATCGTCAATGCCCTGCGTAAATTTGAAAGCGCTGGTATTATTGAATCTCGCTCGCTCGGAATGAAGGGGACGTTTATTCGGGTCAAAAACAGGCATGCCCTTGATCTGGTTGCTTCCCGCTCGGCCAAAATGGCCTCGTTTCTTTAACCCTGTTAAACCTGCTCTTTTCAGGAAAATTGAATGGTTCATAGATTGATCGGATATGACAATGATCTGCGGCAGGGTTATACCCTGCCGCAGATCATTTAAGTTTGCCTGGATGGATAATATACCCGGCCTCGCCTCGTCCGTTGACAGTGGCAGGTGGTATTGCTACAATAGGTTCTGGTATTTGGTTGAAATTGATTTTTTATAACTGGAGGGCTTGAGATGAGTGTTTTCCTGACGTTAGTGGTAATATTCTTTGCCAAAATTGCTCACGTCAGTCTTGGTACTCTGCGTATTATTTACCTGACTCGCGGAAAGAGTGTCTCCGCGGCAGCGGTAGGTTTTTTTGAAGTGATCATTTATCTTATTGCCCTGAACATGGTCCTGACAAACATTGATCAGTGGTATAACATACTGGTTTATGGATTTGGTTATGCCGCCGGCAACATTGTGGGTGGATGGATCGAGGAAAAAATTGCAGTGGGAATTGTTCACGCCCAAATTATAATTGTCCAGAACGGCGGTACTCTCGAAGAGCTGCTGCGCGACCAGGGTTACGGGGTTACATCAATGCCCTGCTACGGCAAGGAAGGGGCACACCGTTCTCTGCAGGTCTTGCTAAAACGCAAGGAGATGCCGGAATTCAATAAAATCGTGAAGGCTCATGATCCAAACGCTTTTATTACAGTGTTTGATACCCGCTCAAATATGGGTGGTTATTTTGCCAGAATGAAGGCGAAATGATGAATAAAATCGCGGAAGAGCAGCTAATTCAAGCCCACAAAGCAATCGGGGTAATTGATTCCGGTGTAGGCGGATTGACCGTGGTAAAGGAAATAAGCCGTTTATTACCGAAGGAAACTATTATTTACTTTGGTGACACCGCCAGAATGCCTTACGGCTCGCGTTCTTATGAAGAAGTACGCAAGTTTGTTTTTCAGATCATAGATTTTTTGCAGCACCAGGAAATTAAAATGCTCGTAGTAGCCTGCAATTCGGCAACAGCCGCCGGTCTTTCCTATTACCAGGAAGGTTGCGATCTTCCGGTGATCGGGGTGATCGAGCCCGGGGTTAGGGCTTCACTGGCCCGCAGCTGCAATAAAAAGGTTGGAGTTATAGGAACGGTGGGGACGATCAACAGCTCAGAATATGTAAAAGCGTTGAGAGCGAAGGACAATTCCCTGGAGATCCATACCAGGGCCTGTCCTCTTTTTGTTTTGCTGGTAGAAAATGATCTAGTGCAAACTCCCGAGGCGAAGGCGGTTGCCTGCGAATACCTGGATCCGCTTGTTGAAAAGGGAGTCGATACCCTTATTCTTGGGTGTACTCATTATCCGTTGATGTCGACACTAATCCGGGAAGTTGTCGGTCCGCAGGTGGAATTGATCAACTCGGCAGAAGAAATCGCTGCCGAAATAAAAATAATTCTGGAAGATACTTCAATGCTTAACCCTCACGATTCCGGTCAGAAAAGGTACCGTTTTTTTGTCAGCGGAAATCCGAATTCTTTTGAAGAAATTGGTTCAAAAATGCTTCAGCAAAAAATCCGTGCTTACCAGGTTCAGCTTACCTGATTCCGGGCTACCCTCTACATTGCTCTAAGGCGTCTGATCCGCTCTTCCGTGGGCGGGTGGGTTGAAAAGAGGATGCTGGCCCGGTTAGTGGTGGCCTTGGCTCCCAGGGAAGGGTTGATTATGTAAAGGCCCTCGATTGCCTTGTTCTCAAGGGGACTTTTGGGCACCTGCTGAGCGGTGATTTTCTCAAGGGCGCTGGCCAGGCCTTCAGGATAACCGGTAAAATCAGCTGCTGTTGCATCGGCCAGGTATTCCCGCTGCCTGGAGATGGCAAATTTGAGCAGCTGGGCAAAAATTGGCGCCAGGACAGCCAGGACGATCAGGGCGATGATGGCAATCAGCTGGGACTGGTTGCTCCGGCGGCTGCGTCCCATTCCTCCGAAAAAGTACATTCGCCTGATGATCACTCCCAGGAAAACTATTGTCCCGGCCAGTACAATAGCTATAGTAGCCAGTAAAACATCATAGTTGTTGATATGGGCCATTTCGTGGGCGATAACTCCTTCAAGTTCCTGGCGGTTGAGGCGGTTCATCAACCCCCTGGTTACAGTGATGCTGGCGTTCTGAGGGTTGCGGCCGGAGGCAAAGGCATTGGGTACCTCGGTCTCGATAATATACAGTTTGGGCATCGGTTTGCCGGCAGCAATGCTCAGGGCTTCAACCGTATTATAAAGGAACGGTTCCTGCTGCTTGCTTACTTCCCTTGAGCGGGCCATTGAATTGACTACCCTCTGGCCGCCATAGTAGCTGACCAGGAATATAACAATGAAGGCCAGGGCTGCCAGGCCGAAGCCCACAATCGGTTCGCCGAGGTATAAACCAACGAAATAACCAATTACGGCAAAAAGGGCGGCATAAAGAAGGAAAAAGAAGATGGTTCGTCTTTTGTTCGCTGCAATTTGTCGGTAAATCGGGTCCATTACTTCCCGTCACCTTCCTGTATTTGCACATTTGGTACAGCTCTGACTTTTTCGGATTCCACGGCAAAAAATTCACGGGTTTCAAATTTGAAAAGCCGGGCCAAAAGATTTGTTGGAAAGCGCTGAATAACAGTGTTTAAAACCATAATTGTCCTGTTGTAGCGCTGCCTGGCATAGGCAATCTTATTTTCGATCCCGGCCAGCTCTTCCTGCAGCATCATGAAATTTTCGTTTGCTTTCAATTCCGGGTAGTTCTCCGATACGGCAAAAAGGGTTTTCAGGGCCCGGGCTGCCGTATCATCAGCCCCGGCATTTTCATGGATTGTTGAAGCTTTTAACCATTCAGTCCTGGACCTGGTGATTGTTTCCAGCAGTTCCCGTTCGTGTTTCATGTACCCCTTGACTGTGCTGACAAGATTCGGGACCAGATCGAAACGCTTCTGTAGAAGAGTGTCAATATTGGCGTAGGCTGTATCAGCCATGTTGCGCAGGCTGATAAGACGGTTGTAGGTATAAACGACAAAGGCGACAGCCAGGATTAAAATTCCCGGCAGGATATAACCGGCATCCATTGTTTGACCTCCCTTTAGAGCATTTGTACTTATTCGTTTTATTGTTCTTTATTCCTCTATCAAAAAGTACCGTTCGGAATATTTCAGTATAAGATGGCATGCAGATTTTAAGAATAGCTAACAGCAGGATCTGTCTGACAGGCGGGGAATAAATTAAAAGAGGCAGGCAAATGATTAAGCAAGGTTTTAGCGCTTTTGCTTTTCGAACAATCAGTAAATATTTTCAGGCCAATGGCAATTTAGCGATCAGGTCAAATAATAAGAAAGGATTTACCCAATGCGCAATGATGGTAGGAAAAATAGTGAGCTTCGCCCTCTCCAAATTACCCGCTCTTACCTAAAATATCCCGAAGGTTCTGCGCTCATCGAACTGGGGGATACACACGTTTTATGCACCGCTTCAGTGGAAGAGAAAGTCCCCCAGTTTTTAACCGGGACAGGTCAGGGCTGGATAACGGCCGAGTATGCCATGCTGCCCCGATCGACTTCTGAACGTGTGAACAGGGAGAGGATAAAGGTAAACGCACGCAGCCTCGAAATCCAGCGCCTCATCGGACGATCTCTGCGGGCTGTTGCTGATTTAGGATTGCTCGGGGCAAAAACGATCTGGCTTGACTGTGATGTCCTGCAGGCTGATGGGGGGACCCGCACCGCTGCAATCAGCGGAGCCTATGTAGCCCTGGCAGAAGCCCTCTTTAAGCTGATGGAAGAGGAAAAACTGGATAAGTTCCCTCTCGGCGATTATCTGGCGGCTGTCAGCGTGGGGCTGCTCGCCGGAGAAGCTATTCTTGACCTGAATTACGAAGAAGATTCTGCAGCGGCCGTGGATATGAATATTGTCACTACCGGATCCGGAGAAATGGTCGAAGTGCAGGGCTCAGCAGAAGAAAGACCTTTCAGCCGCAAAAAGCTTGAGCACTTCCTCGACCTGGCCGCGGAGGGAATTGCGAAGATCTGTGTCTGCCAGAAGGAAGTACTCGGTCCTCAAATAACAAAACTGATTGAGCAATAATCATTTATAACTGACACAGCTTATAGCAACTCGGATGACAATAATTCTCACAGGAGGCTTAAACAATCCTGAAAATACTGGTTCTGGCGACCGGCAATAGTAATAAAATTGAAGAAATAAAAAAAATGCTCCGGGATCTCCCACTGGAAATTCAAACCCTGCAGGATTATCCGGATCTGTCAATGCCGGAAGAAGACAGGGAGACCTTTGCCGGTAATGCTGTAAAAAAAGCTGAAACGATCTCCCGGTTAACGGGGCAGATGGCTATGGCAGATGACTCCGGACTTGAGGTCGAAGTCCTCGGGGGGCGGCCGGGTGTTTACTCAGCGCGTTATGCCGGTGCCGACGGAGATTATTTAGCCAACAACAGGTTGCTGTTGAAGGAACTGCAGGGTGTTCCTTCCGATCGGCGGAATGGCCGCTTTGTGTGTGCTATTGCTGTTGCCGTGCTCGGTGGCCAGACCTATGTGATTGAAGAAAGCTGTCCCGGCAGGATTGCCGAAAAGCCCGACGGTGAAGGAGGATTTGGATATGATCCCCTGTTTATCTATGAGCCGAGGGGAATCACTTTTGCCCGCATGAGCCCTGAAGAAAAGAATTCCATCAGCCATCGCGGGCGGGCCCTGCGCCGGGTCGGAAAGCTACTGAGGCAGCTGCTTGCAAAAGAGTCTTTTTAAATCTATTTCTCCAATGTTACTTCATAGAGTTATTTATTGTGCAGCCCGGCGGGTATTTTTTGCAGCCGGTGATAATAGCGCTTAATTTCCTGGAATAGATGAAAAAGAGAAGCACGGCTGACGAATTCCTCCCTGGTTTTCGGAAGGTCCATGATGTCAAAGCTCCCCTCCAGCCTGTCCATCAACTGTTCAACTATCTGGTAGTGGCTTCCCCGACCGTTAAGATGGCGGTACTGCATTTTCTGGATGATTCTGAAAAGCCTGGCCAGCGGCCTGGCCTGGGGCACCTTGATGGGTATGCGCCGGGCCAGCCGGTGCATTTCTTCAAGGCGATTGAGCTGTGAGCGATAGACATAGAAGGCCCGGCGGAAGAGGTCGGAGTCTGTTTCGCGGTTGATGATAAAACGTTGTTCCTCCCGCAGCAGCTTGGCGACCTGCATTCCCTCTTCAATATCGCTGTCGAGTATATCGATCTTTTCTTTGAAGGATTCATCGTCACAGCCGGGTTTAAGCATCTCCTTGATGATAAAGTCAATGGCCTGCCGCAGACCATGTTCCGCTTCTTCCAGTTTTTCGATCACTTCTTTTCGGTGATTCGGTGTAAAAAGGTAATTAATCAGCAGGGCACAGGTTGCGCCTACCAGGCCCGTTAGAATCTGTTGTAAGGAATATATCAGGGGGGCGTCGGTTCCGCTTAGGATGATTAAAATGGCCGTTATCGTTGTAATGACAATGTTTTCCTGCCACTGCAGCTGCAGGCAGATATAGATAGCCGCCAGGGTGGCCAGTCCGTAGCCGATTGGTGAAAGACCGAAAAAATAGCTGAAAATGGTTCCCAGGATTCCCCCCAGCAAAACACTGCCAAGCTTGGCCATGCTTTTCTGTAGGGAATGGTAAAAGGTTTTCTGGACAGTGATCAGGGCGACAATGGCTGCCAGAGGTACTCTTTCCATGTTAAATTGTTGAGCGATGAAAATTGCAAGAGTCACAGCTGCGGCAGTTTTCAATACCCTGCCTCCTACCAGGAAACGATTCATCTATAAAAAGCCTCTTTTCAGTGGTGGTAATGCCTATATTATATATTTTAACCTGAAATATTGCCAAGCCGGTTTTACTATGCTACAATAAGCCTGCTTTTGCGAATAATGGTATAATATAAAAAAGCATTGAAGGCGGGGCGTAGCGCAGTTTGGCAGCGCGCTTGGTTTGGGACCAAGAGGTCGGAGGTTCAAATCCTCTCGCCCCGACCAGTAAAAACAAAGGGTTTTTGAGAGCAAGCAGCTCTCAGGAACCCTTAAATATTGCTATTTTACGACCAATATACGACCATCAAGAAGGGCAAAAAAAACCGGCTATACATCCCGGTATAATTAAGAATTAGGTAACAAGTTTCTCTTTAAAATAATCTGTTCTTGTTCCTAACTACTTTTATTAATGCTTTCTTCTATGATCTTTATTTCCTTTTCAGTTAAGCCGTAAAGCTCGTAGACCATTTGGTCTATTTCTTTATCTGCTACTTCTATCTTGCTTTCAAGGTCTTTAATCTCAGTCTTCAACTGGTTCCACTCGGTCACAACCTTTCGGACTACTTCGGGCTTATCATAATCCGGAATCTTTATTTGCATAATCTTGTCCACGATGTTCCCGCTGTACTTGTTAATTTCAACGAGCTGTTCTTCGGTGAGGTTTTCGAGGTAAAGCTTGAGGTATTGGCGCTGATAGTGATCTTTAACCTCGAACTTTAGCAACCCAAACCTTTTTCCGTTTGCGTTAACATCAGTAATGGTTAAAATGTTATCATTGGCGAGCAAACCTAGGCTACGTACTATTTTGGCCTTACCGGTGTATAATATATTTCGAAAACCGCTTTCTTTGAAAAACTGATTAAGGTTAAACATACCCTGACCAACAAATTTTTCTATAAATTTCATAGAACACATATTAGATTCCTGTTGATATTTTCTCTTTAACTCTAACATGCTATCTACATACGTTATTAGCACTTGTTGCCTATTTGAGTTCGCTATGCATATAGGGAATTTTTTTAAATCGTATAAGGTTATCTTTGGAAATAAATTTCTTTGAGCTTTTACTGATTTATGCCAATGATAAAATGTAATAAGTTTTGAGTTGAGTAATCCAAGAATATACTTTAAACTAATCTCATTTTCACCTTGCAAAATGTTTATTATGCTCATGTTGTTTAGATAAGTATCCTCAAGGTAAGTAGCTACCACTGAGTGGGGCAATGTTGAGGGAATTTCTCTTATTAATATTCGGGGAGAGCTAAATAAATCAAACCATCTCGGTGCTGCTAAACAATCTCCATATTTGAGCCATTGTCCACTCCAGTCAATTATATATCTACAGACATCTTTGCCTTCAAGGTATTTAAAGGTATCTAAATCATATTTATATGTATAATCATATGGTCTTGCTTTTACATCTTCAGAGGTTTGTTTGGGCTCTCCTTTACCTTTTTCATAGGCTTTTAGTCCAGCTTTTATTAAGGCAATCTTGTCTAATGTAACTGAGCAAGCCTCAATTTTATGCAATAGGCTACTTATCTCATAATCCCCAAATAAGTCAATTTCATAGTTTTTGTTATTTAACCATTCTGCCTGCTCTACATTGTAGCCTTGTGAGGATGGGTAGTTGGGATTTATATAGGTTTTGTAGGTGTTTTTAGTTTTTTGTAAAACAAATACTGATGATTCAACGCCAACGTTCTCAAAAGTTTGGCCACGAATTCTAAGGACACTATTCAAGTGTGTATTTTCTAATAAATCCTTTCGTAAATTTGATACAGAATCTATTCTAAGCCAAGCATCAGGGATTATATATCCTAAGTATCCATTTTGTTTGAGTATTCGAATTGCTTTTTCTATGAAAAGAACGTATGTATTTATTTGATACTTTATTGTTTTAAATTTCTTATAGTAATAATTTTTATCCAGTTCACTAATTTTTTCCCGTGCATAAACATACGGGGGATTCCCAATCACTACATCAAACCCACCAGCATTCATAATATCCGCAAACTCTTCATGCCAGTTAAAAGCCTTATCACCTGCAACATCTGGGTCATCAATGAGCGAGTTGCCGCATTTAATATTGTTATCAAGATAGGGCAGAGCGTTTCTGCTGTCTGCAGTTTTCAACCACAACGATAGTTTGGTTATTTCGACGGATTCTTCATTGAGGTCAACCCCGTATAGGTTATTCTGCAACACGCTGCGTTGATAAGAGCCGGAATCGAAGATGCTTGTTTGACCCTTTTCCAACTCGGCCAGCTTACCATGAATCCAGCGGTACTCTTCAAGCAAGAAGTCGAAAGCCTGATTTAAAAAGGCTCCGGAACCGCAGGCCGGATCTAAGACTTTTACCTGCTTCAGCTTTGCTTCGTAGTTTCGGTAGAACTGCAGTAATTTTTTCTTATAGCGACCTTCAAGCTGGGCTGTGGTTGCAGCTTCAATGTCCGGCAGCTCTTCCTCGCCAAGGTCTTTTCGGATGTCTTCTAAATACTTACCCAGGGAGTTTTCAACAATGTATCTTGTAATATAGCTGGGGGTGTAATAGATGCCGTCTTTTTTACGGCGTGATTTTTGGGGATCATAATCTTCATTCTGGACGCCTGCTTTAAGTTCCTCAATGTCAGATATTGATTGCTCAAAAATATGGCCCAGAATGTTAACATCAAGGTCAGTGCCGAAATCATAAGCGGATATCTCGTAGATAGCCTCAAAGAAACTATTTCTAATTGAAAGGTTGTCCAGCTGATCATCGAAGGCAAACAGGCCACCGTTATAGGCGGGAATATTGTGCTTAGCGCTGCCGGTATCAATGGCCCTGAAAACTCCCCTGATTTCCTGCCAGACAACATATTCACTGTCACTGAAGGTTTCTTTACCTCGCTGGATAGCGTGATGCAGGAGGTCGTTCGGCAAAAGACCAAGATCTTCGCAGAAACAGATAAAAATAATGCGATCTAAAAACTTCTGAGCCTTTTCAACCAGTAAATCTGTAGCAATACCGGCGTTGCTTGCCTTCAGCTCTTCAAATAACTGAATGCGGATATTCTTATAGAGGTTGTAAAAGCTGACCGATATATCCTGAATATGTTCTTTAGTCTTTTCGCTTAAGCTGAAAGTAGGACTTTCGGCTTCTTTACGAATCAGGTTTTCTTTACAGAGCAATAGATGAAATTTTTGAAATTCATCGACCTGATCAAGATCATCAATGAAAAAGGATTCGTAATACTCCTGGCTGCGGCCTACTTTATAGAGCCGGATTTCATTCATGTTTGAGACAATTACCCAGCTGCAACGGTCGTATTTACTGGCGTACCCAAAAGCCTGCTCAACGGGAGTTCCGTAATCTTTCCCGGCTCGATTTTGCTTTTTGTCCAAGCTAATGCGTGGTGATTTAAGTTCAATTACTGCCTGGGTAATGCTATCGTCTGCTGTGTAAAAGCCCAGAATGCCATCTGGAGTGGTGGCATCAACTTCAGTCG
>CAZDKY010000026.1:0-26717 GCA_964506505.1 uncultured Syntrophomonadaceae bacterium | reverse complement strand
CCATCTTGCGTGTCAGCTCATCAGCCTTCCCCGCGTCACAATCTATGATCGTCTGGGCCAATGCTTCAAATTCTGCCACTTCAATGCACTCCTTTCTTTAGGCTTTATATCGGAATCGGCACAGGCCGCCGGATGCGCCAGAGCATCCGGCGGCTTGTCCCTTATTCCTTTATAGACGTTCCAGGCTATTTTTAAATCTGGCCCGGCTGTCACCTATAACTGCTACATTTTATTGTCGGATTTTAATTCGTTAATGGCATCTTCAATCCGTTTCTTTTCCAGAGGCAGGGTCCCTTCACGCCTCTCCTGGAAAAGCGCCTTCATCAGGCAGTAAAGCATTAACACCATGATAATCATGAAAGGGAACCCGCCGATAATTGAAGAGGTCTGCAGGGCTCCGAGGCCGCCGGTGAAGAGCAGGATGGCAGCAATGACTCCTTCAAGAACTCCCCAGATTATCCGCAGCTGCAACGGTGGGTTGGGATCTCCACCAGAGGTAAGCATACCGTTAACATAAGTCCCGGAGTCGGAGGAAGTGATAAAGAAGATCGCCACCGAGAACATGGCCACCACAATCAGCAGGGTAGAAGCGGGAAAGCCCGAAAGCAGAGCAAAGAAGCCGGATGCTTCACTGGCCGAAACAGCATCAACCAGTCCACCAGCACCAAAATGCTCAGTGTAAAGAGCCGAACCACCGAAGACGCTGAACCAGACCAGACTCACCGCTACGGGGACCAGCATCACACCGACAATGAAGTTGCGGATGGTGCGCCCACGGGAAATACGGGCAATGAAGGTTCCCACAAACGGCGCCCAGGCAATCCACCAGGCCCAGTAGAAGATAGTCCAGGCTGCATACCAGCCTTCCGTGCCGGAACCGGCCGCGTCAAGGCCAAATGACATGTAAATGATATTCTGCAGGTAATCACCGGTAGCATGGGTGAAAATATTGAGTATAAAGAGCGTTGGCCCGACTATAAAGACTAGCAACATAAGAATCCCGGCCACCCAGATATTGATCTGGCTTAACCATTTTATGCCGCGGTCAATACCGGTTGCAGTGGAGATAACTGCCGCAGCAGTGACTACAGCAACAATAATCACCCAGACTACACCGGTACTTGGAATGCCAAAGAGGCTTTCCAAACCTGAAGCAATCTGCATAGCACCAAGTCCCAGCGAAGTAGCCAGCCCGAAGAGGGTGGCAAAAACGCCAATAATGTTAACCAGTATGCCCCAGGGCCCTTCAATACCCTTGCGCCCGAGAATCGGTTCCAGGCAGGAACTAAGCAGCATGGGCAGCCCCTTGCGATAGGAAAAATAGGCCAGCGAACCGGCCACCACAGCATAAATGGCCCAGGGGTGGAATCCCCAGTGGAAAAAAGCATAGCGCATGGCCACATGCACAGCTTCCGCAGTATTCGGTTCACCAAAAGGCGGCCACATGTAATGCCAGATCGGCTCAGACACACCCCAGAAAAGCAGGCCGATACCCATGCCGCAACTGAAGAGCATGGCAAACCACACTTGATTGGAATAGACAGGTTTTTCATCATCTTCACCCAGTTTGATTTCACCTACCGGGCTGAGTAGTAAGAATACGATTAAAAAGAGGAATATACTGCCGCAAAGAATGAAAGACCAACCCCACGAACCAACCATATAGTTGAAAGCACTATCCATTGCCGCACCGAAAGATTCCGGCATGGCAACACCAAGAATAACAAATACCAGCATAACAATCAGGGCAATCAGGAAAGTCGGCTTGGTATAAAGGCTACCTCCGTTTTGCAAAACAAATACCTCCTTAAAATAAGATCTATAAAGAGAGACTGCTTAAAATTCATTTATCAGCTCCTTTCGTTTAGATTGGACCCAATCCATGTTGAAGTTGAATATACCTTTGTTCCCACACTCGCACCCTGCATGATTCTATAAGTGCAATATTCGTGCCACTGTCCGATTGACGGAAAAATAGCAAAAAAGACGACAATTGAAGGACAAAATAAAATAAACCCACTTTTTGTGAAAGCGGGCTCTATCTCAAATTGAGAAGAAAGGAATCCTCAGAATATTTTAAAGACAGTAATTTATATGCTATATAGGTTTTTCTCATATTGATAATATTTCTCAAATCAAGACACGTCAATATTGATTGCTTTTAATTTACGATAGAGGGTAGCCCTGCTGATACCGAGAGCCGAAGCGGCTTTTTCCTTGCCGAATGTACTGTGGCCGTATTTCTGGAGGGCAGCTTTAATGGCTTTCTTTTCCAGGGAAGTGAGATCTTCCAGACCGGCGGTATCCGATTCACCAAAGTACCTGATAATCTTTTCCGGTAAGCTGCTCCGACTAATTTTATCTGCAGCTTCAATGTTAACAGCGTATTCAACGGCATTTTCCAGTTCCCGCACATTCCCGGGCCAGGGATAAGCTAGTAAAGCTTCCCGCACATCTTCTCGAAAACCAATTATTTTTTTATTCAACCTGGCACAGTAGTAATCGAGAAAATGGTGCATCAACAGCAATATATCATCTTTGCGATCCTGCAAAACAGGAAGGGTGAAAGGAATAACGTTAATACGGTAGTAAAGATCCTCCCTGAACTTGCCTTCCCGAATAAGATCCTCCAGATCCCGGTTTGTCGCGCCAATAATGCGCACATCAACGTCCCGGAAAGAGACTCCACCGATGCGGGCAATATTTTTATTTTCGATTACATTGAGCAGTTTAACCTGAAAATCAATAGGCATGTCCCCAATTTCATCAAGGAAAATAGTTCCCCCGTGAGCCAGTTCAAATTTTCCCGGTTTACCGCCTTTGCGAGCACCGGTAAAAGCTCCTTCTTCATAACCAAAAAGTTCCGATTCCAGCAAGGGGGCAGGAATTGCCGCGCAGCTTATCGCCACAAAGGGCTTGCTGCGGCGCGGGCTTTCTTCATGAATCGCTCTGGCAAACACACTTTTTCCGGTTCCCGTTTCGCCCCGGATCAGGACAGTGGAATCAGTGGCCGCAATCAATTGCATTTTCTTTTTGATATTAGTCATCTCACTGCTTGTGCCGATGATCCCGGAAAATGTGGTTTTCTTCTTTTCCCCGATTATCCTTTTGACCAGCCTTTCAACTTCTTCTCTTTTCCTGAAAGATAAAACTGCTCCCGAGATCCTTTCGTCTTCATACATCATGGTTGTATTATAAAACAGCTGCACCTTTTTACTATCCGGTTTTCTTAAAGTAATCTCTTTCCCATAATATTCTTCTCCACCGTTGCTGTGGTTGTTCTCAAAAACCTCTTCAAGATCCAGACCGGTAAAAAGCGTGTTGATATGTCGACCGCTTTTTTTCTGACTGTCAAGCCCCAGGATATTCCTGGCGGTATGATTGATGTTGATGATGATCCCCTGCCGGTTAATCGAAATAATCCCCTCGTGGATCGAATTGATCACATCCCGAAATTGATTCATCAGGCTGGTAACCCTGGTTTCCATTTTCTTTTCATTGAGGGAAATGGTGATTGTATTACAGAGTTTATTGAGGAAATTATGCATCTTCTGATACTGGTTCAACAATTTACGCCTTTGCATTTCTGTCAGGGCCAGCAATGAAATGCTCCCAATCTTTCCATTCTCGAAAATTATGGGCATCATCAAAAATGCAAGGACTTCACACTTATCGGCATAGGTACACTCTGAACAGCAAACGGCATGAGCGGTGTTCTCGACCAGAATTGAATCTTCACCTTCAGCCGAAATCAACCGGTAAGTCATACAACCTTTATCATAGGTGACGCCGACTTCTTTTTCAAAATAACCGCTGCCGGCGATAACCTCTAAATTTTTACTGATAATGCCAATTTCAATATCAACGACTCCTGCAAATGCGCCCGTAGCCTGTTGCAGGAATCCCTGAATACTTTTCAGTTCTTCCAACACTGAAACCTCCTATATAAAAACCGTTTCATTACCGCAGTGCTGAAGGAAATTTTCAAAATCGTGGTAAGATATGGTTATGGTCGCTGTATTAACATTGGGGTGAAAATTGACTTTGTCAAATTGTTTTAGTTCGCGGTCAATTACCACTGTAACTGCTTTTTTATGATCATTGATCAGTCCAAAAGGTGAAACCGCTCCGGTTTCCAGGCCGAGATGTTCTTTTAATCGTCGCTCGGAAGCAAAACTCAATTTCCCCGCGGCCAGTTTCATTGAAAGGTTCTGCAAATCGGCGGATTTTGATTGTTCCATGACAATCAGGTAATGACGGTTACCTTTATTGTTGCGTAAAAAGAGATTCTTCGCGTGTGCTCCTTCTATCTCTTTCCAGTATTGTTTGGCTTCTTCAACAGTATAAACAGGTTGATGCTCATGTCTCCTGTAGTCAATGTTGAGCTGATCCAGAGTATCGTATACTTTTTGCTCAGTTTCGGAAATCAATTTTTTGCTGCTCCTTTCTCTTTTACAAATCAAGTGTTTCCCGGCTGAAAACTCTATTTATTGAAAATGCTAACATTTTCAAATATAAGTGTCAAATCGAGGCTGGATTATACCTCTTTTTCTTTAACCAGGAAAGGTCCCCGATCAAAAAACCAGATCCCTTTTCTGAAAGAACCGTCTGCCGCCATTTCCGTCCCTTTTCCGCAGAAGCGACCCAGAACCCACTGGCCACAGAAAGTAGAACCATCCCTGTCCCGAAAGATCCCCGCGCCGTGTCGACGTCCTTTCCACCAGCGTCCGCTGTAGCTGCTTCCGTTAGCATAAAGACGTTTTCCCCACCCCTGATAGCAACCTTCAGCAAACCAGCCTTCATAACTCCCCCTGTTTTGATAATAACAGCGGCAGTAACCTTGCAGGCGATCTTCTTCCCAGTTTCCTTCAATCCTTGATCCGTCAGTCAGAAACAGGGTGCCCTGACCATGACGCAGATTGTTTTTGAAAAACCCTTCGTAGCGCCTGCCATCAGCCCAGCCATACACTCCGGGACCATTAATTTTTCCTTTTTTCCATCGGCCGACATAAGAAGAACCGTCGGGCCATTGTTGTTCCCCGTATCCGTCTTTTAATCCCTTTCTGAAGGTCCCTTTGTATTTGACAGACTGCCTGTCAGTGACCTCTCCTTCACCATCAGGTTGTCCCCGCTTAAGACTGCCCCGGTAAACTGAACCGTCGGCAAAGGTAAACCTGCCTCCGGCAGCCGGCTCCCCGTTAATAAACATCCCTCTGAAAGAAGAACCGTCAGGGAAAACCATCTTCCCCTCCCCGTGAGGAAGGCCGTTTTTTGTTTCACCGCTGTACTTTGATCCATCGCTGTAAAGAACTTCACCCTGTCCCTGATCGGCACCCTGGCTGAAAGAACCTTTGAAAACAGTGCCGTCGGCAAAGATTATTGAACCCTTTCCGTGTGGCAAACCGTTCTTGAGAACCCCTTGATAACGGGAACCATCAGCGAAGCAGTACCGGCCGCTGTCGGTAAATTTACCTGCTTTAAATAAACCTTTGAATCGGGAACCGTCGCTAAAAACAAACTCCCCTTCATCGTGCATACGGTCGTTTATCCAGCCGCCTTCATACTTTGAGCCGTCGGGCCAGGTCATTGTCCCCTCCCCCTCCCGGCGATCCTCGTGCCACTGGCCGCTGTAGTTTCTCCCGTCAGGCCAGGTCATCGTCCCCCTGCCCTGCCGATAAGACTTTTTCCATTCTCCTTTATATTTTCTGCCATCCGGCCAGCTGTAGATACCCTCGCCTTCATACAAACCATCGGCAAAATAACCTTCGTATTTTTCCCCCCCGGGCCAGAAATAAATCCCGAAGCCGTGCATCTGATCATAGCGCCACTGTCCTGTGTATTTACGCCAGTCGGCAAAGTGGTAAGTGCCCTCGCCGTGCATGCAGTCTTCCTTCCACTGCCCTTCATAACGGTCGCCGTTGGACCAGATGAAGGTACCCTCGCCCTGGAATACCCCTTTAAACCATTCTCCGGCGTACCTGCTGCCGTCCGGCCAGTTGATTGTTCCTTTTCCATGGGGTTTACCTCTCAGGAGATCTCCCCTGTATTCTCCCTCACCGGCTAATTTCATCTATTTTTCAGCCTTTCCCGTTAATAATTGTGGATAACCCGCCCTTTAACAGATTTTCGGAAAACCTGCCCTTTTACTTTCCCGACCGTCTGCTGTACCTAAACATCACCATCGTCCGCCGAATGGCCAGGAGAGTAATTTTTTGCCTCTTTTCGCCGGGCAATGTAAACCATGAATATGCCCAGTTCGTATAGAAGCATAAGCGGAATTGCCATTAAAACCTGGGAAAAAACATCAGGTGGGGTTAAAATAGCGGCAAAAACGACAATGATAAGCAGAGCAAATTTGCGATTGCGCCGCAAAAATTCTGTATGAAGAATTCCGAGACTGCCCAAAAACCAGAAGATAACGGGTAGCTGAAACACAAGACCAAAGGAAAAAATAAAAGAAGTAGTAAATGAGATATAGCGGGTAATACTGAAATTGGGCACCAGATCGGCTCCCGAAAAACCAATAAAAAAATTAAGGGCAAAAGGAAGAACCACAAAATAAGCAAAAGCTACGCCCAACACAAAAAGAAAATACATGATCAGGGTTAATAAAAAAGCAACCTTTTTTTTCATTCCGGCTATTGCCGTCACCATTGCCAGAAACTGATAAAGAATCACCGGCATAGCAACTGCTGCACTAGCAATAAATGCCAGCTTTATATTGGCCAGAAAGGCTTCGGCCGGCGTCAAGAATATAAGCTGCAGATTAAATCCCGTTTCTTCGAGACCAATATGGGACATTTCAGCAGGCAAAAGAAGAATCTCCCTGATCCGGTCGGCAAATGAAAACCCGATTATAGCCAGGACAAAAACGGTTGCCCCAATGACAATTAATCTTTTCCGCAGTTCTTTAATGAGACCGATTGCCCGTTCTTTTTCCATGAAACCTTTTTTAACCTGTCCTCCCCACCTTTAATCGGTAGCGGTATCCTCCGCACCGCTGCTGCCGTTAAGATAATCGAGATAATTAACTGCTTCCGCATAAAGGCTGCTGTCTTCGCTTTCTTCATCTATGATATCCTGCAGGATGGCTTCCGCTTCACTCTTTTGGCCAAGATATTCGCCCTTGAGGACCGCATAGTAAAATTGATCCTCGTTATCCGCTCTACCGGCAAAAATTTCGTCTTCCAGATAGCTCTGCAGCCATGCTATTTCTTCCTCTAAAAGCTGTTCCCGCTCCATAGAAGAAAGCAATTCGATTAATGCAAGATGAGTCCGGGCATCAGCATCTTTATGCAGCATCTGCCCGATAGTCTCGATTTCCTGATCGACCTTATCTTCATCACCCTTGTCAAACAATAGATACGCCAGCTCCATCCGGTAAAGTGCTTTATCAGGACTCATTTCAATAAGTTGATCATAAACCGAAATCAGATTTTCCCTGTAGCTTTGCAGCTTCGCTTCATCGTCAAAGAAAACTTCCTGGATAAAAACCAGGGAGCGGTAATTTTCGCTAAGTTCGAGGAGCACAGCCTCTGTGGGTTCATGTTCTTCAAGATACTGCTCGAGGCGTTCAATTTCTCCCTGGTAGTGATCAACATAATCGTCCGGCTGCAGGTCAGCCTGCTGCTCCGGAGCAGTTTCATCGCTGCTTCCACCTCTCTGGGCGAGATAAGCCCCTACCAGCGAAACAATCATTGCCAGGGCTAATACAGCGGCAATTATCCCCGCCCAGCGTTGTTTTTTTATATCTTTAGCCCGCACTCTGTTATTGGCCACCAATAATCCCTCCGGCTCCTTGATCTCCGGCTCTATGCCAGTTATCATTTCGATTATAATTATTTCCTTGCTTCCTGGATACAAAAAATAAAGCTTTTACTGATCTTCAAACCTGATCAGCAAACGCCCACAATTTTCACAATACACCATTGCGTCCTGGTTGTAAAGTTTACCGCGCTGGCCATCGGAAATAAAAACCCGGCAACCACCGCAAATATCATTTTCAACCCTGGCCAGGGCTCTTCCCTGGTGCTTTTCGGCCAGCACAGTATATTTCCTGAGGTAAACATTATCAATTTTATCAACCAGTTTTTCTCTTTCCACCATTTTTTCGCTCAAAATCTTGTTAAGCTCATCCAGATCAGCAATTAATTTTTCCTTCATCTCCGCCAGTTCATCTTCATCTTTTTTTATTTTCTCCGCCAGTTCTTTTATTTTAAACTCTTCTTCTTCGATCAGTTCCATTAACTCAAGAATTCTGTCTTCCACCTTTTTTTTCTCGGCGGCAAAATAATCCATCCTTTGCTGCATCTGCTCAAGTTCTTTAACATTGCCAACCTTGCCGCCGTACATTTTATCCTTTAATTCGCTGCGGTCGTCAATAATTCTTTGTTCGTCCATTTCAAGCTGGCGCAAAGTTTTACGATTTTTTTTCAAACTTTTTTCCATCGCCGAATAATCATCCTGGAGCCCGGTCAATTCTTCCTCTTTTTCACTGATGCCACTCTTGACAGGCGCCTCTTCAATTTTTCTTTTCAGCGCTGCTGCAGACAGATCCAGCTCCTGCAACTCCCAAAGCAGTTCCAACTGCAATAATAAAACCTCCCTCCAGAAAAATGACGGGCAGGCCTGCGGCCTACCCGTCAACCAGGTCCCATGTTGAAGAAACCAAAGTAGGCAGAAACACTTCGGCGGCATATTGATCTGATGCCAGGCAATTCTGCAGATACTCTTTCAGGTAAAAAACACCCGGCCATTCTGTAGCATCATGGCCGGCATCGATGAGAGACAGACCACAGGTTTGAGCCAGTTTCAAATCATGGTAACCAAAATCCCCGGCAATCAGCAGATCGGCTTTTTTCCGAACAGCAACTTCAACCATTGAGCCGCCGCTTCCTCCACAAATGGCAATTCTTTTGTAAAGACCTTTTCCGGCATCATAATATCGTAAACAGCTGGGTTTTAAAAACCTGCGGCATCTCTCCAATATTTCCGCTACCGGCAGTGCTTTCGCCAGATTGATAACCAAACCGAAGCCAACCGGCTTGCCTTCCAGGGAGGAAGGATAAAGGTCATAAGCGGGCTCCTCATAGGGATGAACAGAGAACATCGCTTCAATTACTGCATCCTTTATCCTGGCAGGTAAAATGGTTTCCAGGCGCAGTTCCTTTACCTTCTCCAATTCATTTTCCCGACCAATAAAAGGACGGGTCCCCTTTCCAGGCATGAAAGTACCGCTGCCGGCAACCTGGAATGTACAGTGGCTGTAGTTGCCAATCTGGCCGGCGCCTGCTTCGGCCAGGGCGTTGCGGACCCCATCTTCGTAGCCGGCCGGTACAAAAACAACAAGCTTTAAATAATCTACAGAACCGGTTTTCTCAAGTATTTCGGCGCCTTCAATCGGCAGGGACAGCTTTTCCGCCAGTCTGTAACTTACCCCACCGGGTGCAGCATCAAAATTGGTGTGAGCACTGAAAATATGAAGCTTCTTTCTGATGGCTCCGGCAATCAAAGCTACTTCCGGACGGCTTTCATCAACCGAAGCAAGGGCATAAAAAATGAAAGGATGGTGGGTAACAAGCATCTCTGCTCCCCTGGCAGAAGCTTCTTCAATTGCCCTTTCATCGGCATCAAGAGAAACCAGTATTTTTGAGACTTCCGCTTCAGGATCGCCGATCTGCAAGCCAACAGGATCACCTTCCACCGCCAGATCCGGCGGCGCCAGGGTTTCGATATAATCGATTATATTCTTTACCTTCGGCTTCACTGGAAACACTCCGTTCAGCTGGCAGCAGTTTCTTTTTTGAACTCATCAATCAGGAAATGGCTGAGGGGATCTGCTGCAGCATTCTTAATCTGTGCTCCGTCAAAAATCCCACCGTCACAATCTCCATCGTTATCAAGGTTAGCCAAACTTCGGATGCGACACATACGTTCTCGACAGAAAAAGCTCCTTCGCGACCGGGATTGGATAATCTCTGGCGGTATTATTACTTCATCAAGGCCGGTGATTTTACCGTTAATCCAGGCCAGGTCAGTCATTGAAGTCAGCTCCGCTAACCCACTTTTATACGGTAGCATAATTACCGCAGGCTGTCCAACATGCAGGATATATTTATTGTATTATTGCTCACGTTATCTGGCTAGAGGCAAATTTTGACCATATTGTTATACACATCTTACAACACGGTCCATGGATCTCTATTTAATACAAAAGACAATACCAGTGTTAGCTTTATACCTTCTTATGAGCTCAATTCAATAATAGCCATGATTTCTTCCTGCAGTTTCTTTTCCAGCAGTTCAGGATGATACTCATCCAGAATACGGCATGCTTCCTCACGGGCATTATCTGCCGCTTCCCGGCATCCTTCGGCCTTATAACGTCCGTAGGGACTGCGGTTGATTATTGTCGGCTGCCACAGTTCACGCATATGGGCCAGGGTATGCGGTTCCACCATAAAATGATCGTCCGAACCGACCCTTTTAATTACATCGAGGGCCAGAGTTTCCCTGTCCACCGTTATCCCTTCAGCAGTACGCCTGATTATTTCATAAATTTCGCAGTCAAAAAGCAGCTGGATATAGGAGAATATAACCGCTCCCGCCAGGAGACCCGCCCCGCACATCATATCGGCTCCGGCAAAAACACTGACTGTTCCTGAAATAGCGTTTTCCACTCCTGCATGCCAGTTTGCAGCTTTAGCCCCGGTGGCAAAGGTGCCTACATTGGCCGGCAGATTATAATAGCGGGCCATCTGGGCCGAAAACGCCTGGAGCAAGAAATCTTCGGGGCCGCCGGAAGCCACTGCCCCCGAACACAGTTCCATTACCGTGCCGCAGGAACCGTAAAATGTCGGGCATCCGGGACAGTATGACTGCAGAAAGGTGATCCCGGCCAGGACTTCAGCATTAGCCTGG
This sequence comes from uncultured Syntrophomonadaceae bacterium, assembly GCA_964506505.1. Lineage (GTDB taxonomy): Bacteria > Bacillota > Dethiobacteria > DTU022 > DTU022 > M55B129. Next base: position 15,797 of record CAZDKY010000026.1, on the reverse strand, counting down.
GCCAGGCTGCCGGCCAGGGTTGCCGGTGCTGTTGAACAGCCGACTTGCATGGTTAAAAACCCGGTTGGGATACCGGCATCGGCAAAAATCATGGCTGCCGCCAGACCATCCGGATCATAAGCCAGGGGGCTGATACTGCACTGGAAATTAGAGATCAGGGGCCTCCGTCGCAGGGCTTCTTTTCCTCCAGCCACTGCAGCTGCTATCTCTACGGAACCGCGGGCGGCCTCAGGATCGACGGCAGTCATTGCCTGGGCATGCTTGGTCGAATTTCTAAACATGGCTAAAAGCTCATAGAGGGGCTGCTTTTCCTGCGGGCAATCCTGGGCGCTGATCACCGGCCATAAAAAGGCAATCGCTTCAAGGTAGTCAGCTACCCTGACAGCATTTTCCAGATCAGTAAAAGTGGAACGGCGCAGTTCGCCGTTTTGCGGATCTATTATCTGCAAACCGCTGCCATCAAGGGAAAGATAGCCGTGGTTTCCATCAATCAGCAGATCGTTATTTGGATCGGGAGCACAGAGGATAAAATCCGGTGGAGCCTTTTCCAGGGCGGATAAGACCAGTTCCGGCGGGAAGCAAACCCGCCCGCTGAGGCGATCCACGGTGGCACCGCACTGGCCGAGTACATCGAGAGCAGCCGGCAGAGGCATTTTGACGCCCACCTTCTCCAGTATATCAAGAGAAGCACAATGGACGGCATCTACTTCTTCCGCTGTAAGCAGATTAAGAGTAGTTTTGTATTTGACCGGCCGGATCTTTCTTATGCTGCCTTCTTTTTTTTTAGTCACCAGGCACATTCTCCTTCATTCAGTTATAGAGTCGAAGCTTTGACCTGCCATTTAACTTTGTATTGAGCCATCAATCGCCGACCCCATAAAAGCAACCGCCAAACATGTTGACTGCTTAAAGCAAGAAATCTGGCAGGCCTGTTTGGTCAGGTTCTTTTCTTCCGGCGGCGTTTTCTGATATGCCGAACCAGGAAAAATATTCCGGCGATCAGAATCACCAGAATCAGGATAAGCCAGATGATCAGCGGCACTGTCCACTGCGGGTTAATCCGACCGGCCGTAGAGGCATAGTAGGGATCAATTTCCGGCAGCCCGGTGTCGCCGACCGGCTGCATGGCGGCATATTCAAGAACTGCCGCCCAGACCTTTAGATCATCTCCATTTATCTTCACCGTTAAACGATCCAGTTCCTCTTCAGGAACGGGATTGCCATATTCGTCTTTTAAAACAATATCAAGCTGGGGCAGCATCTCGCCGACCATGGGCAGGAAAGAAACAATGTAGGAATCTGTTACAAGGCAGTAAAGTTCTTCGTCACCCCGTTCAATGGGCATATATTGATCATCTTCCAACCCCTGCCTTCCTTCACCAACGTAGCGTTCGGCGTTGATCACCGCCCTGGTGCTCGGAATCGGGAGATCGAGAAAAGGCACGGTCAGGAGAACCGCATTTTGCGGATTGTAGTAGTAACGTAAACCGGAAAACTGCAGAAAGTATGTGTCTCCCATCATCTCGGAAAGAAGGGCGGCCACCTCGAGGGCACGGCGTATTTCTTCCCCGGTAAGGTAGGCGGCTACTACCGAGTAGCCGGCGGAACCATCCGGACCAATGCCCAGCCCCACCAGCTCGCCCAGGTCATAGACCGATATCTGGCCGAGGGAATGAGGCATAGAGCCGGGAACAACACCGCCCCGAATCGCCCCGTTGGCCTGAATGGCAACGTCAACCCGCCGGCCAATTTTTTCGGCTGCAACCAGGCGCATGGCATCGGTTACAAAATTGCCAAAGGAAGTCTCCTGCAGGGGAGGCTGATTGGGCATTTCAAAGCTGGCAAAGGCAACCGTATCCAGAACACTGCTGAACTGTCTGTCCGTCTTTTCGGCTATAAGCATGCCCAGCTCGGCCGTGTAACCATCGATGAGACCGGATATTTCTGGATCAAGGGGGTAAGTATAATCAAGACGGTGAAGATAGGGCAGGCTGTTTCCCTCATTGCGGAGACGGACCTCACCGGATGCCGGAGCATAGGCCAGTTCAACCCGGCCGAAGTATTCCAGCAGTGATCCGGCCTGGACTATTATAGTATCATTTTCCAGAATCGGCTCATGGAGCGCTGTATGGCAATGTCCCCCGACGATCAGGTCAATTCCGTCTACTTCCCGGGCCAGTTCCACGTCTTCTTCCACCCGGGCATGAGTTAAAGCAATAATAAGCATCGCTCCCCTGCTGCGCAGATCTTCGACCATTTTCCGGGCTGTTTCATGTTGATCGGTAAAGGTGACCGGATCGTTGGACGTTATATAGGAAATAGCCTGCTTACCGATTAAACCGAAGATACCCACTCTCAGGCCATTGTCAAGCTCGACCAGGCTGCTTTCACGATAAAGATCGTCCTGGGCAAGGAAGTGATCAGCAGGAGTAACCGTGTTGGAAGCAATAACAGTCGTCTCCTCATGGGCAGAAGGATAGCCTGCGTTCCGGTAATAGCAGGCCAGATTTCCGGGGCCGTAATCGTACTCATGGTTGCCAATGGTCACAGCATCGTAACCAATAGCCTGCATTATGGTCAATTCGGGAGCAACTCCCTCCGGTATCAACCAGCTGTAAGGTGAACCGCCGATGTAATCACCGGCTGAAAGAAGCAGAACTGGCTCTCCGGCAGACTCTTTTTCTCTCCTGATCATCCTGACGGCCGAGGCCAGACGGGCAAACCCTCCCACTGTCGGATTTTCTCTTTCCGGGTGGTAATCAACCGTCGGGGAATGGGGGATAACAGCACTGTGCTCATCATTGGTATGAAGAACCGTCAGCAGCAGCTCATCGTCGGGAGCAGCCTCCACCGAATCGTTAAAGGTCCCGCATAGTAGAACTGCCGCCGCCAGAAACAGCAGGAATAAAAACCGAAATCGTGGAATTCTCTTTCCCGGGTTATAGATCACAGTCATTTCAACACTCCTGTCCCTTAAATATGGAGCGGCCTGTTAAAACTCCTCACTGCAACGGGGAAACGGTTCCAGAAAAATTTCCATTATACCACCGCAGGCCATTCCTTCATCCGCCGCCGCATCGGCGGTCAGTTCAAGCCTTATCTTCCGAGCCAGGCCGGTATCAAGACAGTGCAGCGCTTCCCTTTTTGCTTCCTCTTCAGCACAGCCTCCGCCGATAGTTCCCACTACTGCGCCGTCCGGACAAACAACCATCTGCGAACCCGCCTTGCGGGGAGTTGAACCAAACGTCTTGATCAAAGTTACCAGGACTGCTCTTCCCTGGGTTTTTTCTATTTGAACAAGCTCCTGCAGAACATTTTTCTGGATCGCTTCGTCACCACTGCCGCTCCTGCGGACCTGAATAATCTCGGCCATGATGCTCACTGCTATTTCCGCTTCAGTCACCGCCCCGATGGACAGACCGATCGGGGTGTGAACCCTGGCCAGCTGATCGGACCTGTAGCCATGGTTGGCCATATCTTGAAGCTGTGCCCTCACACGGCGCCGGCTCCCGATCATACCGATATAGGCTGCTTCGCGTTCAAGGGCTTTTTCCAGGCATAGCCGATCATACCGGTGGCCGCGGGTCACAATAACTATATAATCATTTCCGGAAGGGATCAATTGATCTATCGCTTTTTCAAAACTGTCGCAGATCAGGCGGTGGGCATGGGGATGCAGGGTATTGCTGGCAAAGGAAGTACGGTCATCCACCAGGATAATTTCAAAATCAAGCAGAGCGGCAATGCGGCAGAGGGCTCCCCCCACATTCCCTCCGCCAAGTATAATCAGGCGGGGTGGAAGAGTATAAAAATGGGCATAAAACTGCTTCTTTCCGTCCTTTACCAGGACTGCCTCAAATAAAAGATTTTGTTCAGAAATCGCGGCGGCATTGAAAGCTTTTTTAATCCGGGCCGAGTCGGCCTCCGAAAAATCGCTGAGCAGTATTTGTTCTTTACCAAGGATCATTTTTTGACCGGGGTAAATAAGGCCGCCCTTTTCCCCCACAAAGGTAATGACAACCGCTGAGCGCCCTGCCCTCAGCAGATCGGCAATCGTACCGGCTGTATTCATATTCTGTTCCCCTTTTTCTTTATATGCAGAGGCACTTTCCGCAAAGTGCCCCTTTATTGCTTTTAGCAAAACATTGATAATGCCCGGCATATACCGTGAACCTCAATGATTGTCATTGCCCGGCAACTTATTCCCAGAATTTCATCGAACCCTTTTCCATCAGGCTGACATGCAAATCAAAAGCGTGACGCAGATTCTGACTGATATGTCCCGATGGAGATTCAGCCACATAACGTTGCAGGTAATCGCGGTAGTCCGGATGGGCACACTTTTCAATGATTCGCTTTGTCCTCTCCCTGGGACCAAGCCCGCGCAGGTCGGCCAGCCCCTGCTCAGTAACCAGTATCTGGACCGAATGCTCATTGTGATCGGGGTGAGTAACCATGGGCACCACGGTTGAAATTTTACCCCCCTTGATCACTGAAGGAGCCATGAAAATGGAAAGATAGGCATTACGGGTAAAATCCCCGCTGCCGCCAATGCCGTTAACCAGGTCTGTTCCGCAGACATGAGTCGAATTGGCATGGCCGTTCAAATCAAATTCCAGGGCTGTATTCAGGGCAATTACCCCTAGGCGGCGGATTACGCCGGGGTTGTTGGACAGCTCCTGAGGCCTCAGCACAATACGGGGAGTAAAGAAATCCATGTTGTCATAGATTAACCGCAGATTTTCATCGCTAACCGTAAGACTCGTTGTGCTCGCTCCCTGCAGCTGACCCTGTTCCATCAGGGCAACGAGGGCATCCTGGAAAACCTCCGTGTACATCATAAACGACGGTATGTCAGGATCATCACCAAGACAGGACATGACGGCATTGGCTATATTACCAACACCGGCCTGAAGCGGTAAAAATTCTTTTGGGATCCGGCCGGCCCGCAGCTCATTAAGCAGAAAATCGACAACCTGATGGGCAATACGCCGGCTTATTTCGTCCGGGGAATCAAAGGGGCTTATCCCGTCAGGCTCATCGTTTTCAACGACGGCAACAATTTTTTTGGGATCAACTACCGCGTAAGGAAAGCCGATCTTATTTAAAGGTTCGTAGATCGGTATGGGGCTGCGGTGAGGCGGAGGAGGCATAATCTTAATATCGGCCATCTCACTCAGTCTGACAGAATGGTAGTGGTTTAATTCAATGATCACATTTTCTGCACAGTGCAAAAAAGTCGGTGAGGCACCAACTGATGAAGAAAGATAGATCCTCCCGTCACTGGTAATTTCAGACGCCTCAATTACCGCCCAGTCCACATCTCCCAAAAACCCGAACAAGACAGTCTGAGGCAGATGTGACAGATGCATATCCGTAAATTTGATCTCTTGTTTATTAATTTTCTCACGCATAGCCTTTGATGATTGATAAGGGGCCCGCCAGGCTACCGCATCGGCTCCGGCAAGCACTTCGTCAAGCTGCCCTGTTGAAGCACCGGTTAAAACATTTAACTTATATGGATCTCCCTTGTCATGGATCTCCCTGGCTCTCCCGGCTATGGCCCGGGGAACTACTTTAGCTGCACCGGCTGCGGTAAAACCGCTGAAAGCCACCGTCTGTCCGTGCTTAATCATCGAGGCGGCTTCCTCGGCAGATACTCTGGGAAAATGAATTGGACTCACTGATAAATCTCCTCCTTTGTCGAAAGCCATCTGCCAGCCGCCTGTGTTGAAACACTGCAATTATTTGACTGATACCGTTCAACGGCCGGTGTTTTTATATTTCTGGCAGTAAGCTACTTCTGTTTCGCTTCATTTATTGCAGCAGGCATCAACCGTATCCTGATTTTGCCACCTGGTTATTTTCTATATTAAGTGGGAATTCCGGATAATCTACTATCTATTATAACCCAACGTTGCAAATGTATCGCCGGGGGGAAAGACAGGATTGATCGATTCCTTTTCCAGAAATGATAGAACCGGGATGCTTAGCAAATCAAATGCGGATAGGCTGTCTTTTCCCGTAAGTAATTGTCCTCCATAGCCATTCCATCGGCCCATAGCGAAAATATTTTAGCCAGGCGTTGCTCCAGAAAACCTGCAAAAGATAAATGGAAACCGTAAGCAGGATTCCCCGGGATATGCTGATCTGTCCGTACAAACCTATACCATACCCGTTAAAAAGAAAAATACAGATTAAGGTCTGGGCCAGGTAGTTGCTCAAAGCCATTCTTCCGGCAGCTGCCAGCGGGGCAAGAAGCTTCCTGCCGGGGACACTGCGGAGAACCAGTAAAACCAGGGCTATGTAAGAAGAAAAAAGACAGATCGACGCTCCATAATTTAGAACCCACAGCCAGGTAGATCGCCAAAGAGTGCTGACCACCACTATTTCCCTTTCGATTAGTCCATGTAAAACCATCAAGAGAAGACCCTGCGGCAGAACTCTGGCCAGGATTTTTTTAAACAGGGGCCCCTGTTTGGCCAGATTCGAAAAAAGATCCACCCGCCCGGCGTACAGGCCGCACAGGAAATAACCAAACACGGCAGGAATCGAAGCGACAAGACCGATAAAAACATAGGGGACTTCATTAATCACCCGATATAGTAAAAGCTCGCCAAAATTCCCTTCAGTATAGAAAACCATTGCTTCTTCGATCATTCTTAACGTCACTGCCTCATATTCAATTCCGCCCACCATTTCTCCCAGGCCCTGGAACAAAGTGAACAGGCTGTTGATGGCTACAGCTATGAGGAAAAAGCCAATGATCCATTTTTTAAGGATCGGCAATGGCAGGTGGTAAAACCTGAGCAGTAAAAAACCACCCAGCGCATATGTAAAAAGGATATCTCCGGACCAGAAGATAACCAGGTGGATCAGCCCGAAAAAAAGAAGGGCTGTCAGGCGACGTTTGTACAGTAAAACCGGGTTCACACCCTTGCTGATAGCCCTTTTCATGAAGATATAAAATCCAAGCCCGAAAAGAAAGGAAAAAATGGCGTAAAATTTGCCGGTAAAAATAAATTGGATCATGTATGCCCAGAATTGCTCCATGCCGTCCGGAAAATTATAGGAGTACCGTTCAAAAAAGATCGGGTATTTAAAAAAAGACATATTAACCATCAGAATACCAAATAGCGCGATGCCCCGCAGAACATCAAGCTCGCTTATCCTCTCAGATGGCTGGACTGGAGCAGCTTTTATTTTTTCTTGCACAGTTCTTAACCCCCTGGGCTGTTATGTCTCCGGCATAAAAACATTTCAAAGAGACTGGCTCTTAAATATGCGGCGATCGGCAAGTGCCGGGAAATCAGCCCTGATTTTCTTTGTCTTCAGCGGATCGATTTTCACCGTGACCAGCTCTTCCCCGGACCCGGCCTTCGCTACAACTTCTCCCCAGGGGTCGACTGCCATGCTGTTTCCGGCCAGCTTTACCCCCTTCACTTCCCCGCAGCAGTTACAGGAAACCAGGTTAGCCAGATTTTCGAGAGCCCTGGTCCTGTTAAACAGCTCCCAGTGTTCCAGGCGGGCCAGGGGCCAGGCAGCCACGACAAAAATTGTATCCACGCCCGTTTCGATCATTTCCCGGTAAACCTCCGGGAAGCGCAGATCGTAACAGGTGCTGAAGCCCCATGACCCGTAAACCGTTTTCAGCACGTAGATATCGTTTCCCGGGGTCAGGATTTTGCCTTCTTCTGACTGATAGCCAAACAGGTGGATCTTGCGATAAGCCCCGGCCAGTGAACCGCCGGGCCCGATCAAGAGAGTGGTGTTGTAGTAGTGAGGAAGAACCTTCTCCACAATGCTTCCGGCAAGGATATAGCAGCTAAGTGTTTCAGCCCAGGGGGCAAGGCGACTGTAAGTTTCACCGAGCAGCGGTTCGCTTTCCGCCTTGTAACGGTCAAAATTAAAATAACCGGTTGCCCATACTTCGGGCAGCATAATCAGGGCCGGCTTTTTCTCTTCTTTTTCCAACCTGCCCAGATATTCTTCTACCCGCTGGAAGCGCTCCTCCCGAGATTGCCCATCGGCCACCGACAGTTGAATTATTTTTACCTCATACATAGGTTCGACTCCTAAATAATAATAATACTTACTTCAGCAAAATTGCCGCTCAATCCTGCCTGCACTGTTCAAAGACCCGGGGGAAAGATCAGCATATCCACCGCCTGCGAATATCTCTCTCCTGGATTAAACTAAAGGGCAATAAGCGGGACTTCGGCCGCTATTTACCCCTGGCTCATGGTCCACAGTTGACTTTCACTACCAGGTTAAAACCCTCACAAAAGATATCACACCATAAAGTATTGCCCCGGTATATAACCGGGGCAATATGATCAGTCCTGGTTTTTCGACAACATGCCTGCCGGTCTACTGCTGAGCCTGGACGTATTCTTTTTTCTCCATCTTTTTCTTTTCTTCTCGCCGTGCTTTTACCTTGTCCGCTTCTATACCCCACCTGGCTGATAGATCATCAAGGTGAGCAGCTACCCTACCCGTAAGGATAGTTTCTGCACCCTTGTGGGTTGGGTGAGCCCCGCTTTCCGCCACAATGTCACGCAGCGCCTGGGGATGATCAATGATCGGACACGGCGCCAGGTGGTTTTTACAGAAGGGCTGACGCTTCTGATAAGCTTTAAAAAGCGGATTTTGCAGAACTTCTTTCAAACTCTTGTGGCGAATATTATCCGCGGCAAAATGAGCAAAGGCACAGGGTTCTACTTCACATGCAGAATTAATATGGAAATAGATCCTTCCGCCAGCTATACAGCCACTGGTTGCTTCACCATCGTTCCAGAAATCAGCCAGAAGAATCGGCTTTTCCGTCCTCAGCTGAGGCACTCTTTCCGCCATCCAGGCCCTCTGTTCAGGTGTAATCATCAAATCAACATTTGGATTGCGACCGATGGGGATGTAGTGGAAGCTCCAGCAGTAAACTACTCCCTTATCCACCAGGAAGTCAATAAACTCGTCGCTAAAGAGAGTTTCAATATTATAGCGGGTTGCTGTCAGGGAGGTTCCGAAAAAAACTCCCCTTTCGCGCAGCAAATCCATCGACCGCATTACTTTGTCAAAAACTCCTTTTCCCCGTCGGGCATCGGTTTGCTCTTGCCATCCCTCGAGGCTGAAGGCCGGTGAAAAATTGGCCAGTTCCGCCAGGCGATCGGCCGTTTTCTCGTCAATCAGTGTGCCGTTGGTATAGCACATGAAACCCATATCAGGATGCTCGGCCACAACATCAAGGAGGGGTTTGTACATGAACGGTTCGCCACCGGACAAGACAATCCAGTAAATACCAAGTTCCTTAGCTTCATTGAAAATGCGATTCAAAAGCTCCGGTTCCATCGTATCAGCTTTTTTATATTCTCCCGCCCAGCAACCTTCACAGTGCAGATTACATGCAGAAGTGGGATCGATCAAAATCAGGTTGGGGACCGATACCCCCAATTCGCGGGCCAGATTCTCCCTCACATCCTTACCTACCAGGATATTGTTGCCAACCCAGTTAATCATGAACTTGGACAACATCTTCGGATTTTTGGATAAACGCTTGGCCTGTTCAAGAACGTTCTGATGATTTTTGAAATGCTTCCTCAGTCTGGCTATACTTTCCTTTTGTTCCGGACGGGTTGCCAATCTCTCGGCAAAATCGATCAAAGTAAACAAATTACGCTCTGGATCTTTGGTCACATATTGAACGGCTTGATCAAGGGCCACATCCGTCGCCACTTTTCTTACCGTCTCAAAAGCCATTATTGCAACCTCCTTCTCCCTTCTGATTTATTTTTCCAGCTTAACTTGTTTTATTCAGCAGAACTCCGGGTACCGACATTGTCAAACAGGGTTCGGTAGACATTCTCCATCATGCCATTAAAATATTCCTCCGTTTCATCTTTGTCCAGGTCGTAAAAGTCGACCATCTTATCTTCAAAGATAGCGTATGCCGAGAGCGGCAGCATGACAAAAAAGAAAACGGAAAGCCACATCTTTTTTTCATCCACCGGCTTATAGTCAATTTGATCCCAAATTCCTTTTATATCATTAAACATGTAATCAAATAGCTTAAAGAGAAAATGATCATTGGACCCGCTTTTCATCATTTCCATCAAAGTCATCCGTAAAATTTCTTTTTTATCCTTGAACATATCAAAAGTTTCAGATATACTCAGTGCCTTATCATTTAATAAAGGCTTTTCCAGCAGCATTCCGTATCTTGATTTAATAATGTCTTCTATGTGGACCTTGATCAGCTCTTCAAAGAGATCCTGTTTACCGGAAAAATAATAATAAAGAAGAGCCTTGTTCACTCCCGCCCTGTTTGAAATATCATCCACCCTGGCGCCGTCAAAACCCTTTTCTGCAAAAACCTTTTCCGCAGCGGTCAGGATACGTTCTTTTGCATTCTGATTCTCGTTGCCTGATTCTTTATAATCCATTGTTGACCCTACCTTCGATATAAATTTGATTTTTAACTAACTGTTTATTTAAATTATAGGCCAGCAAATACCTCCTGTCAATAAAATATGAGAAAATTAATTTATTTAGGGGATAGCCGCTGCAATCACACCGCCGCCGACAACTTCTTCACCACGATAAAAAACCGCAGACTGACCGGGAGTAACCGCTTTTTGTTTTACTTTGAATTCAACCCTGGCCCGACCGTCCCTCGGGGGGTAGAGAACTGCTTCTACCGCAGGAGTACGATAGCGAACTTTTACTTCTATCGTTAGCGCTTCCCGGGGAAAATGACCGGATATATAGTGCGGTTTTTCAACCAGCAGCCCGCTGCTAAAAAGCTCCTCCAGGGGTCCGGCAACAAGCCGGTTGGCGGCTGCCTCAATCCGCACAACATAAAAAGGTTCGGCTGTGGTTAAACCCAGTCCTTTCCGCTGCCCCACTGTATAAAAAGCAATTCCCCGGTGACTGCCAATTATCTCCCCGGCTGTATTGACAATATCGCCCTCTTTTTTTGCCTGCGGACAGTGGCACTCCAGAAAAGAACGGTAATCGTGGTCGGGGAGAAAACATATTTCCTGGCTCTCTGCACCGACCGTCTCTTCTATACCTGCTGCTGCGGCAATTTGCCGCACATCTTCTTTGGTCTTATGCCCAAGGGGAAAGAGAATAGAGCGCAGTTCAGCCTGTCCCAGAGCATAGAGCATGTAGCTCTGATCTTTTTGCCGATCAATTCCTCTTAAAAGCAGGCGACCGTTCCCTTCCGGTTCTTTTTTCACCCGTGCATAGTGACCGGTGCCCACATAACTGATACCCATTTTCTCCGCCATTTCCAGGAGAAGAGCAAACTTGACAGTCCGATTACATTCAACACAGGGATTGGGAGTTCTTCCCTCCAGGTAATCTACCGTGAACCTGCAGACCACCTGCTTATAAAATTCATCCTGCCCGTCAACAATATGGTGGACAATACCCAGTTTTCTGGCAGCAGCTGCTGCTGCAGCAATATTGTCCCGTTCTGACAACCCCTGTTCAGTTCGCTGTGCAGTCTCCTGCGATTGGGGATCAACCCACAGGCGTATAGTTACTCCTTCCACGGTAAAACCCGCTTCTTTGAGGAGCAGCGCCGCCACCGAACTGTCGACCCCACCGCTCATGGCCACCAGCACTCTTTCATTTTTTATCAATTTTTCATCAGCGGTCACGCACACTGAAAACCACATCCCCGGCCTGACAAATTATTTTGTTGCCATATTATAACTGACTGAGAGTGCTATTGCCATGCCCAGTTTGCTTTTGTCCCTCTATTGCTTTATGATCATAAAAGATCTCCAGCTACACCTCACCTGCCAGGGTCTGTATAATTGGAAGAGCTCCTTAAAGGAAAAACAGGCCCCGGGCAGCAAGTTGCAGCAAAGTTTTTGATCAAATAAAAACTACAAGTAGTGATTCCCATGCAAAAAATGTTTCGCACCATCCCGTTTTTACTGCTGATCTTCCTGGTTGTCGGAAGTTGCATCATTGCAGAAAATAATTCCCCGGCCAATATTGACCTGGTCCAGGTAAGAATAACCCGCGTCGTCGACGGTGATACAGCATATGCCCGGTTTGCCAACGGCAGGGAAGAAAAAGTTCGCTTCATCGGCGTCGATGCTCCCGAGATCAGCGAATCAGCCGGCGGCCTGGAACCGTACGGTACCGAGGCAGCAAAATTTACCCGCCGGCAAATTGACGGGAATAATATCTGGCTGGAGTTTGATGTGGAAGAACGCGACCAATACGACCGTTTGCTTGCATATCTCTGGCTGGCCATTCCGGAAGAAATAAATGACAGTGAAATCAGGGCCAAGATGTTTAATGCTCATCTACTCCTGGAGGGGTATGCTTCCCAGGTAACCTTCCCCCCCAACACCAGGTATGTTGAATACTTCAGCCGATTCACCACTGAAGCAAGAAAAGCCAACAGGGGCCTGTGGAATCTTTCCGGCGGCAACAATAATACTCGCCCCGAATAATCAAGCAAAATTCAAGGATCATGGAACAATCAACAAACGGACCGGACTCGATTTCACGGATCCGGTCAACTACAATTGGAACAACATTACTCGATTACAGTTCCCGTTTTGCCGTCGAGAGCTTCCAGCGACTTAAAAAGTGAAGTAATAATCGTTTTTTTCCCGGGGTTATCTTTGACAAACATGATCGCAGCCTGGATCTTGGGCAGCATACTGCCGGGAGCAAAGTGGCCTTCAGCCAGATATTTTTCCGCTTCTTCCACGCTCATCCGGTCAAGATATTTCTGATTTGGTTTGTTAAAGTTGAGGGCTACCTGTTCAACCTCGGTTAAGATCATCAGGATATCGGCCTCGATATCCAGGGCTAGCCTGGCCGAAGCCAGGTCTTTATCGATCACAGCGGCTACACCTTTAAGGGAACCGTCTTCATTTTCAATAACCGGTATCCCTCCTCCACCGGCAGTGACAACGATTGTGGTATCCCAAAGCTTTTTAAGACAGGAAAATTCGACGATTTTTTTCGGCATCGGCGAAGCAACAACCCTTCTCCAGCCTCTTCCGGCATCTTCCTTAACTGAATAGCCTTTCTCCCGGTTGATTTTCCGGGCTTCCTCTTCCGAATAAAAAGGGCCAATGGGCTTGGAAGGATTTTGGAAGGCAGGGTCATTCTCATCAACGATAACCTGGGTAATGATGGTCACCACCGGGATAGCCCGGCATCGATTTTTCAGCTTATAGCGCAGGGCCTGCTGGATATGATAGCCTATATAACCCTGGCTCATCGCCCCGCAAACATCGAAGGGCATCACCGGGACGACATCCGCCGCTGTTTCACTGGCCAGCACTATATTGCCAACCTGGGGGCCATTGCCGTGAACAATTGCCAGCTCATAATCCCGGCAGCTCATCTCGGCTATATACTCGACCGTCTCTTTGACCACTGCAAGCTGTGCTTCCGCTGTAGCCGGAGTTCCTTTCCTCTGCAGAGCGTTACCACCAAGTGCTATCACTATCTTAGCCAGAGCCATATTTTTCCCCCCATTTTTTAATAATTACAGACACTTTTTTAATGATTACAGACACACTCGTTTTATTCTATTTGTAATAGTACATATCCTTTAAGTTTTGGCAATACTTAATATTTTACCGATGCTATACCCTGCAAAACCGGCGATCATTTATGCCACCAGGCCGGCTCTGTGGTATGATAGTATTACATTCAGCCTGCCACAGCAATTGAAAAAACCACTCTGAAGGGAGGAAGAAACTGGCAAAATGTTCATTTACGAAAGATTAAGACCGACCGGTATGCTTTTCGGCCTGGCCCTGATTATCATCGGGATCATTTTTATCGCTTTTCCCAACCTGATCGCTCAATTCCTGGCCGCTATCGTAGGGGCAATAATTGTCCTCTACGGACTGTTCAGAATGATAACAGTCCTCAACAGTTGGCCTTACCTGCCCAACAGGATTCCACTGCTCATTGTTGGGATCCTGCTATTCATTGCCGGGATCGTTCTTCTTTTTAACCCCGACCTGACCATCTCTATCGCCGGGATGATCATCGGCATTTTCGCCGCCCTGATGGCAACGGACCGCTTCATCACCGCCAACCGGCTGAAGGGGCAAATAAATGTCTGGCCTACAGTGATCTCCGGGATCATCCACCTGATCTTCGGCCTGGTCATGATTTACTCGGCCGTCGTGGTCTTCTCAGTGATCATTGTTCTGATCGGCATTTACCTGCTTGTTGCCGGGATCATGTTCCTTCTCTCCGCCACTTATTTCCGCGATTTCTAAAATCCCCATCCCTCCGGTAATGAACATGCACATAAAAAATATTCCCCGGTGGTATGAGTACTACCACCGGGGAATCAAAATCAAAGCAATGCCATAGAGAAGTATGGATCGCTACTTCCTCCGATCCAGTTCCTTCAAAAGCAGGCTCATCACCTTGCCCGGCTTTTCGTTGATCACTACCCTGGCCCCCCTGTCAAAAGGTGCAGCCTCTGAAGCAATAACAACGATATTTTTGCATTCGCCGGGAAGCTCAAGATCTTGCTCAAACCGGGTTTCCGGGCCGATGACAAACATCAGATCAGCCTGCCTGCCTTCATCCCTGGCCTTGTAATATGCCGGTGGCAGCGGTTCACCGGGAAGCACCACGTCCGGCTTGAGGGGTTTTCCGCAACCCGGACAAAGCAGTGGAAATGAAACATCCTCGATATCCCTGTCGCCTATAATATCCTCTATATTAATCTTTCGTTCGCAGTGAGTGCAGGTAGCGCTCCTGATAGTACCGTGCAATTTTAAAACCTTTTTTGAGCCAGCCTTCCGGTGCAGTCCGTCTATATTCTGAGTAATAACAGCCTTCAGTAAACCCCTTTTTTCCAGTTCTGCCAGTACTCGATGGACATTATTCGGTTCCAAACGGTAGAGCATGCTGAAATAAGGAGCTCCCTCCTCATAAAAGGACTCCGGATCCTCTTTGTACCTGTGGATGGTAAATTCATCGGGATCAACCATTTTCCACAGGCTTTCCTCCGGATGATCTTCCCGGGGAAAATCGCTCTCAGCAAATATGCCCGGACCGGTAAAAGCCACCGTGTAATTGCTCTGTTCAAGCAGATCGACCGCCATTTTCACCTTTTCATCCACCTGGCCCATCGCAACAACCCCTTTCAGATCGATTTTTCAGGCTGCCGGCGATAAATTATGGCCGGCATTGGTTTATTCCCCCGTTTTTGTATTGCTATCAATGCAACCGGGATTATTTGCTTTATTCACGATCAGGGCCGTTTACTCCTGCTAAAAAATTCATTATATTACAAACCTTCAAAAAGTCAAAAATACCCGGTGGTAAGAATTTCCTGCGTTTTAATGGCCCGGTTTTTCGCCCGCATTCAGGCTGCTACCGCAGTAGGGACAGAAAGTAAAATCTTCGTCCGGCATCGGGGCCTTGCAGGAATGACAAAAAGCGGGAACCGGCACGAGTTCCACAATCAGTTCGCCTTCCCGCACGGCAACCATTTTTTTATCTTCCGTATAATTGGCAGACTTTAGAACTCTTTTAATTATCCCGTCCACAGGTGCGATAACAGCTTTTTCCTGCTTCATGATACTGATATTAAAAAGCTCTTCTCCCTTTTTAACCAATTCTCCGGGCATAGCGTAAACCACCCACAGGTCCCCGTTACCGGGAGAAGCAACGTGGTACTGATTGGCAGGGTCGGCCATTTCCAGAATGCCCTCCGCCGCTTTCTCCGGTTGCTGCACCTGGACCTCACAGGTAATGATTTCCGAATCCAAAAGGTACCTGACGATACT
>CAZDKY010000025.1:0-26273 GCA_964506505.1 uncultured Syntrophomonadaceae bacterium | reverse complement strand
CCATACCGAACACGGCCGTTAAGTCCTCCAGCGCCGATGGTACTCGGGGCGCAAGCCCCCGGGAGAGTAGGTCCCCGCCAGAAAACTTTTTCCAACAGGCCTCCCTTGTACACAGGGAGGCCTTCATATATTTATGAGCATTATATATAAGATATTAGCTATGTGGACATGCTTGATCATGTTAAATTAGAGCGTAATTTATGCTTAAAGCCTGCATTCAACACTTCATAATTTACCATATCGCTTAATTATGCAATTCGCTAACAGATATGAAAAATAATTTCAAAAACAGCGATAAATACCATATATTTCCTTGTACTTTATTCCCAAATTGAATTAGCTTTAATAATTTACAAATTTCAGATAATCGTATAATATAAAAACACGGCTGTAAAACAGTTTAATACTTAACTACCGGAGGTATGCACAATGACTCTGCCGTTATTTGCCTGGTTTGGCATTATTGCTGCTGTCTTTTACATATTTGCAATGATGGTGATTACTTTCAAAAGGTTGGTTAAGCCTAAATTGCGGGTGAAAGTACACCGCCTTCTGGCAATCATCGGACTGGTTTTAATGCTAATACATGCAGCCATGGCTTTGAGTATATATTTATGATGACAGCTGATCATTATGACTATTGACAATACCGGGAGCGAATCATTTGTAGAGCTGAAAAGGAATAAGGTTATTATGTTTTAAAAGTGCTAAAGGGGTGAGAAGATGAAACAAATCATGACGGTGTTTGTTCTTATAGCTGCTTTGTTCCTTGCTGGATGCGGTCAGGCAGCTGCTCCGGATGAACTTGTTGAAGAAAATGGCAGTGT
Organism: uncultured Syntrophomonadaceae bacterium; assembly: GCA_964506505.1. Taxonomy (GTDB): domain Bacteria; phylum Bacillota; class Dethiobacteria; order DTU022; family DTU022; genus M55B129. The sequence continues at coordinate 25,446 of CAZDKY010000025.1, read as the reverse complement.
GGAAAATGGAGCTGAAGAAAATGGAGTGATATCTTCCGGGCCGACCATGGGCAGGATAAGTGAACCAATACTGGTAGATGGATCGACTACCGGATATCCTTCAGCAGCCATAGAAGCGATGGGGGGTATTATCCATCTTGCTCATGATGGGGAAATTCTGTATCTTCATCTCGAATTGGATACTGGAGGTTGGGTTTCAGTTGGCTTTAACAGTCCCGGTGGAGGTATGGACGGAGCGAATATGATTATCGGCTATCTCGACGGTGATAATCCCGCTTTCAGGGATGACGTGGGGCTGGGTCGCAATCATTCCGAAGCTTCTGTTTCAGCAGTTGAAGATTTCTACATCAAATATGATGATGGAGCTGTTACCATGGAATTATCTTACCCGCTTGTTTTCCCGGAAGGACAGGAATATGATGTGGCCGGGCTGATCCCTGGCGAGGTGTATACTCTTATTTATGCTGCTCATAACAGTTCAAACGACATTGATCGTAATCATAGCGTACGAGGCAGTGTTGATTTCACAGTGGAACCGTGATCACTGTATCATAACATGAAAGTAAAAAGCCGTTTTTTAGTGTGGAAGCAGCTTTTTACAAAATATACGCTAAGATTCAACCGTCAGAATCATTTTTCTGTTCGGCTATCTCCAGCTGGGGAATTTTGCGCCAGTGGTAGAGGTATACCGGCATAGCAATAATGATAAAAGCCAGCCCACGGACCAGATCACGGCTCAGCTGCCGGCTGTAGTTTTGCTTGTTTATTTCTTCGTAGCGGATGCGTTCCTGTTCTATAAAATCGGAGCCGAAATTTTCTTCCCACATTGACAGTTCAGCTGAAGGTCTTTCTGGTGCGAAAGGACCGTAATAGTCGTAAACCGGAGTAAAGAAAGCGATTGTAGTCTGGGTTATGGTTACGGCGCCGACTATGATCAGGATCAAGGCAACAAAACTGACCAGGTAAAAGTAAACATGCTCAAGATCCCACTTAACCTTCATTTGTTATCTCCCCTTTCTCCCGCCGGGGTTTGACCCGGTTCCAGTGATAGATGTAAAAGGGGGCGGCAATGATCATCAAAGCAATTGAATTGAGAAGATTGCGTACCGCATAACTTCGATAATAATGATTCGTCTGTTCCTGCTCCGCTCTCATCTTCTCCAGTTCTTCCAGGGGAGGCGGATCAAATGCCGGTTCGCTGTTTTCTTCCCTGTATTCGGGATAATAAAGATGAATAATCGACACATTGGGCCGGTCCGGAAAAGCAATCTGCGCGGCGTTATTTATGGCTGAAATAGTTCCGCCGACAAAGAGAAAAAGAGTTATCAGACAGACCAGGTAAAAATACAAATTTTTGATTGTCCAGCTCCCTGCCATTTTTAAGACCACCTCTTTCGGGCTGATGTCAGGCTTCTTATCAGAACTATAGATCGGTCTTTCGTAAAAAGCAAACGAAGACTCATCGATTATAACTAATTAGCTGTCATTCAGATGTGATAAATGTTTTTGGAACAGATCCTCCAGAGTTTTTCGGGCTTCTTTCCTGAAGGCACTGTAAGCGGCAGTCAAAGCTATCGCTTCGTTAGTCAGGCTTGAATGGCCGCCTCCGGCCCCGCCGGCCTGCATTTCCAGGATCGGGAAACCCAAATTAGCTTCAAGCATCTTGATCAGATGCCAGGCCTGGCTGTAAGACATCTTGATTTCAGCAGCTGCCTGTCTCAAAGAGCCTGTCCGTTCCACTCTTTTTAATATGTCCAGCGGGCCGTCGCCAAATACTTTTTCTCCGTTTTTTTCAAGCCAGATCTTGGCTTTTAATTTGTAAGGCAAGGGAGCATCTCCTTTCGCGTTTAATTTACTTACTGCAGGTGGAAAACAGTTCCCTTTGATTATTTGTTATATCCCCGGCATGAGCTATAATATAAGGGGTGATAACTTTGCTGAAAGTTCTGCTGCTTTATTTTTCAGGAACCGGAATTACCAGGCACTTCACTTCGCTGATCCGGGAAGAGATGGAAAAAAGAGATTATGCCTGTGATGTCATTGATATCGAAGAGATTACCGATTTACCAACGCTTTGGCAGAAAAAACCGGTAGCCCTCCGTTACACTATCCGAGCAGAGACAAAACATCCTCTCAGCAAATATCCCTGGCCGTATATGGATCTGCGAGAAGCTATCAAATCGGCAAAACCCAACCCTGCTTTTGCCGGGATGGCCAATGATTGGTCAGAATATGACCTGATCGGTTTTGGTTCCCCGGTCTATGCTTTTCGCCCGGCACCAGTCATGATCCGGTTTATCCTTGATCTTCCCGTTTTTAACCGGAGCATTCGGGTTTTTTCCTTTGCCACACACGACGGGGCCCAGGGTGATTTTGAAAACTTTATGAAAAACATCCTGACCATAAAAGGTTTCAAATATGTAGGGCATCTCGATCAGTCTTTTGTCAACTCCGCTGCGGCGGTAATGCTTAAAAATTTTGATTACGCCAAAGCCGGCCGTGTGTTGATCAAAAAAAGTTTTGAAGCAAGGAAAAAAATATTTATTTTTCTGGAATACATCCATTCTCTTTTTTACGGCATATCCTATCGGTACAGAAACCCCAATCCTCTGGGTTCCCTGATCGGGATCCCCTGGCGATTTTTTTATTCTTACGGTATTGATTTTTTTCTCAATCACTTTTTATTTGGTTTCGGTATCCACAAGGAAGAATGTATCCAGTGTATGGCCTGTGTCCAGCAGTGTCCGCAGGGGTTGATAGAACTGGATGCCGAGGGTTATCCGATTCGGCATTATCACTGTATGTACTGCCTGCGCTGTCTGAACTGGTGCCCCACCGATGCGCTCTACTTTTCCAAAGCGACTGATGGCAAAGCTCGTTTCCCCGGTCCCGATGTCCTTCTCCAGGCTGCCCTGGAGCAGGGTCTTGACAAGCGTCTCAGGAAATAAAATCATCAGTTCTTGTTTCACTGGAGTCATAAGCTTCGTCAAGCAGCCCTGCCAGGTCCAGGCCGCTTTCCGCTTCTTTCACTGCGTCCAGTTTTGGTCTTGTTGCAGGATTCTTCGGAACCAGGAGCGTGCAGCAGTCTTCATAGGGGCGGATTGAAATTTCATAGGTATCGATTGCTTTCGCCTGTTTGATGATTTCTCTTTTATCCATTCCCAGCAGTGGTCTGAGGATTAACAGTTGTGAAGCTTGCTCTGTGACGGCAAGACTTTCCAAAGTCTGGCTGGCGACCTGCCCGAGGTTGTCACCGGTAATTATAGCCCGCATTTTTCTCTCGCGGCAGAGTTTTTGAGCCAGCCGGATCATGATCCTCCGCAGAATAATAATTCTCAGTTCTGAGGGAACCTCGGACTTAAGTGCCTTCTGCACGGGAGTGATGTTAATCAGGTGAAGGGGGATCCTGTTGCCGTACAGAGAAAGCTGACGGCAGAGATCAACCGCTTTTTCCTCCGCTTTCCTGCTGGTGAAAGGGAAACTGTGGAAATGCAGGGCTTCGATGGCGAGGCCCCTTTTCATGGCCAGCCACCCGGCAACCGGGCTGTCAATACCACCTGATAGGAGCAACAAAGCACGTCCGGAAATCTTCACCGGCAGCCCTCCCGGACCGGCAATATTTTTACTGTAAAGGAACGCGCTGTGATAGCCAATTTCGACAGAAAGAGTAAGGGAAGGCTGCTGCATCCTTACTTCAAGCCCGGGGAAAATATGCAAAAGATGCGTTCCCAGCAGGCGGTTTATCTCCGGCGAGGTAAAGGGGAATTTTTTATTGGACCGCCGGGCTTTAATCTTAAAGGTTTTTGATCCGGGAAGCAGGGTTTCGGTTATCCGGACCGCTGCTGTTTTGATTTCCTCCAGGTCAAGGGCGGTTTCAGTAACCGGACTCAGTGAAACGATGCCGAATATTCTCTGCAGTTGCCTGATCAGGAACGCTTCTTTCTCGGCGGGACACTCTACCAGGAAACGTCCGTGCAGCCTGGTCATTTCCGCGCCGGAACCAGCTGCAGCCGACTTCATATTACGGAGGAGCTGTTGCTCAAACTGGCCCCGGTTTTTCCCCTTCAGGGCTATTTCGCCATAACGAACTAAAATTTTGGCATTCATTTTCTATCATTCCTGTTCTTTTTAGAGAGTGTCAGGGGAGTTATATTTTTAGAAAAGCGGCCAGCTCCCGCACCGCTGCCGCGGTTGCTGCGGCTGCTTCCTTTACTTCCGCCAGAGTGTTTTCAACAGAAAGACTGAAACGAAGAGCGCTGTCCAGTTTTTCTCTTTCCAGTCCCAGGGCGGCAAGAACATGGCTTGGCTCAGAACGCCGCGAGTGACAGGCAGAACCGGAAGATACATAGATGCCCCGTTCTTCCAAACCGTGCAGGAGTACTTCCGCTTTCAGCCCGGGGAAGGAAAGATTTAGAATATGAGGCGCGCCTTCCACCGGGGAAGGGCCATTGACGGCAAAGTGGATGCCGCTATCCTGCAGATGTTCCAGGAAAACAAGCTTAAGTTCCATCAGGCCGTTTTCCATTTTGCTTAGTTTCTCGTCCATCAGGCTTATGGCCAGGCCGAATCCGGCGATGGCAGGTGTATTTTCAGTGCCCGGGCGCAGTCCTTTTTCCTGGTTACCCCCGTAAAGTAGGGGTTGTAGAAGGGTGCCTTCCCTGACCCAGAGGCAGCCGGTGCCCCTTGGTCCATGGATCTTGTGCGCACTGCAGCTGACCAGGTCTGCCTGCCAGAGGTCAACAGGAAGGGGTAGTTTGGCCAGTGACTGGACGGCATCGACATGCAGCAGGACAGCCGGGTTTCTTTTTTTGATCACCGGCCCGATTTCCTGCAGCGGTTGAATGGCTCCCATTTCGTTGTTTACGTGCATAATACTGACCAGGATAGTATCTTCACCAACCGCTCTTTCCAACTCGTCAAGATCGAGAGTACCATTTTTGTCGACTGGAATGTAACTGACCCGGAATCCTTCGCCTGCCAGGAAACGGAAACAGTTCAGTACCGAAGGATGCTCTACAGCACTGGTAATCAGGTGCTTCCCGCGGCGGCAGTGGCGAAGAGCCGTTCCTATGACAGCCAGGTTATTGGCTTCTGTCCCACCGGAAGTGAAAATAATTTCTTTTTCACTGTCCCTGAAAAAGGAGGCCAGACTGCGGCGGGCTTTTCCCAGCAGTTGTTCGGCTGCTACTCCCTTTTCATGAAGGGATGAAGGATTACCGTACATTTCCCGCTGAACCCTGTCCATCAGGTCGATTATTTCGGGGAAGGGACGGGTTGTGGCACTGTTATCAAGGTATACTTCCAAGGCAAATAATCCTCCCCGATAGTCAGTAGTGGTCGAATATGTTCGCTAAAGCGAATGGGCCTAACCGCTCAAACAAAAAACCCGGGTCACCCCGGGTTTTTTGTTGGGTGTTCTTTAAACAGCTATAACTTCTTTAATGGCGTCAATTTCCTGTTTGAGGACGCGTTCAATGCCCTGTTTGAGTGTAATTGTCGACATTGGACATCCCCCGCATGCCCCGGTCAGCTTAACTTTGACCACGCCGTCTTCTCCGACCTCAACAAGCTCAACGTCGCCGCCATCTCTCTGCAGGGCGGGGCGAATTTTTCCCAGCGCTTTTTCTACCTGTTCCTTCATCATGGTGTGCCTCCTTCTGGAAGATTAACAGCAAAAGCTTATGCTGTAACCATATTATAACATAACTTAATGGTAATGATACAGGTTTTATAACATTACCAGAATGAATTTCTTTTTTCTGTCTGCTGTTCATTGACAGGGATGCTATAATTTATCTCATAAGTTCAATATTACGATAATAAGATATTTACAGCGATAATTCTTTTTTACTTTTTAAATAAATGATATGATACAAACAGCTAAAGGAGGCCAAACAAAACAAATGGAAGAAAAAAAATTATTCGATCTTATTATTCTCGGAGGAGGCCCGGCCGGAACAACCGCCGCTCTTTATGGCGTCCGAGCCGGATTAAGCGTTGCTGTAATTGAAAACAAGGCCCTGGGAGGAGAAATTGTTTCTACAGACAGGCTGGACAATTTTCCTGCTTTCCCGGATGGGATCACCGGTTTTGAATTTGGAATGTTGCTGGAAAAGCAAATGGATAACCTCCAGGTGCCGGTTCATTACACTCAGATTGAAAAGGTAGAGCTAAAAGAAACAATCAAGGGAATAACTACTTCTGCCGGTGTATTCGAAGGCAGGGCTGTGCTGCTTGCTACAGGAACAGAACCAAATCTCCTGGGTGTAAAAGGAGAACTGGAGCTGCGCGGGCGCGGAGTATCGTACTGTGCAACCTGCGATGCCGCATTCTTCCGGGATAAAGAAATTGCTGTTGTCGGTGGTGGAAATGCTGCTCTCGAAGAAGCAATTTTCCTCGATCGTTTCGCTTCCAAAATATATTTAATTCACCGGCGCGATCAATTTCGCGGGGTTAAGGGGCTGCAGGATAAAGTGCTGTCTATGCCCGGGATCGAAGTGCTCTGGAACACCACCGTTAGCGAGATCGTGGGCGAGCAGAAGGTTGACCGCCTGGTTATCGTGCAGGACGGGCAGGAACGCGAGCTGGACGTGGAAGGGGTTTTCATCTACGCCGGCCGCCGGCCGAATACCGAGTTTTTAGAAGAGGGAATTATTGAAACAAACGAGTCGGGATATATTATAACCAGCGAAAAAATGGAAACCTCCCTTCCCGGAGTATATGCTGCCGGGGATATACGCCGCAAATTTTTGCGCCAGGTAATCACCGCTGCTGCAGACGGCGCCATTGCTGCCACGGCCGCAGCGCAGTATATTTTTGCCTGATAGAGGAGGCGTTTCATGACTATGGCTCTGTGGGAAATTGTTCTGAGATTGTTTTTAGCAGTTGTTCTTGGCGGCGTGATTGGTTTCGAAAGGGAAAGTCACAACCGTCCGGCCGGTTTCCGCACTCACATCCTGGTTTGTGCCGGTTCAACTCTGCTGATGCTGGTGTCAGCCTACGGTTTTACCGCCCAGGTGGGCGAAGGTTTTATTTCTGACCCGGGCCGGATTGCCGCCGGAGTGGTGACCGGGATAGGTTTTCTTGGCGCCGGGACTATCATCCAGCAGCGGGGTAGTGTCCACGGCTTAACTACCGCTGCTACAATTTGGGTGGTTAGCGGAGTGGGGCTGGCTGTGGGAATCGGTTTTTACCTGGGAGCGATTATCACTACCTTATTTGTCCTGATCAGCCTCCTGTTGCTGCGGCGTTTTGAAAGATCATATTTTAAGAGACGGCGGCTTAAACGGATGATGGTCAAGGCGATTGATAAGCCCGGCTTGCTGGGCAGGATCGGGGCAATCCTTGGAGATATGAAAGTGAATATACGCAGGAGTGAGCTGGGAGAGCCGGGACTCATTGGGGAAGAGGGTGCCGAAGAGGTTGATATTGAATTTTTGGTCGAGGTGCCCTGCGATATCAGCCTCCAGGAACTTTTTTCCCGCCTCTATGAACTGGAAGGAATAAACGAATTATACTGGCAAAATGAGTTAATTCGTGAAAAACAGTTCGGCAGCTCCTGATTGTTGATTTAAAAGGCGGTGTAAATAGCCGTAAAATAGCGTAAACTGGTATAATAAGGCTTAAAACGTTCCTCTCATCCCTCTCAGACAGCAGCATATCCTTGTCAAAATTAGAAAAGCAGTTTATTATATATAAAGGTCAGAGAAGGTCAAACATATGGATCAGATAAACGGAAAGGCAGCAAATTCATGCCCAACTTGACCGATTATATAGAAGAATACCTGAAAAAGTTACTGGCTCTCAGTTCGAAAAAATTTATCGAAATCAGGCGTCGGGAACTTGCCGGGAAGTTTGATTGTGTTCCTTCACAGATTAATTATGTCCTGGAGCGGCGTTTTTCACCGGAAAGAGGTTACCTGGTGGAAAGCCGCCGCGGTGGCGGAGGTTGCATCCGTATATACCGAATCAAGCCGGAAATTACCGGATCCTGGCGGGAAGCCCTGCATGTTCATCGGGAAGAAGGGTTTGAACCGCTAAAAGTGCGCCAGCTTTTGCAGCGCATGGCTGATGAAAAGATAATTTCCAGGCGTGAATACAGTTTGCTGGCTGTGGTTATTCATGATGAACCGTACCGTCTTTCGGGTATCGAGAAGAGCTACTATAGAAAGTTGCAGCGCATACTTTTTAACCAGGCTCTTGAAGAATTGCTGAAGGCCAGTTATTAGAAATTGAGCTTTTGGAATAAATAAATTTGGAATAAATAAAAAGGAAGAGATGATCAAAAATGCTTTGCCAGGAATGCCAGCAAAATGAGGCAACGATCCACATAGTTAAAAATATCAATGGCAAGCAGACGGAACTTCACCTTTGTGAACAATGTGCAATAAAAAAAGAAGAACTTGATTTTTCTTTTGAACCGCAATTTTCGCTGCATCAGTTTTTTGCCGGTATTCTTGAGCAGGGTCTTCAGAACAGCCGTCACGAGCAAGACGTGGCAAATTTGCAGTGTCCTTCCTGTGGTTTGACCTTTGCCCAGTTCAGCCAGGTGGGCAGGCTGGGTTGCAGTGAATGTTATAAAGCTTTTGAAAAACGCATGAAACCTCTTCTGCGGCGAATACATGCCGGGACTGCTCATACCGGGAAAGTGCCCCTGCATGTTCAAAGCAGGGTCAGGCAACGCCGTGAACTGGCGCAGCTTAAAGATAAGCTGAAATTGAAAGTGGAGAACGAAGAATTCGAAGAGGCTGCCGTCCTCCGTGATCAAATCAGAGATCTGGAAACCAGGATGCAGGAGGGGCAAAAGGACCTGTTAGATAAAGGAGAAGAAAATTGAAACAGGGAGCATTGAATTTTAGCCGCTGGATGGCAGGGACCGGTCCTGACAATGACATTGTGATCAGTTCCCGGGTGCGGCTGGCCAGAAATATTGAAGGGCAGCCTTTCCCCTGCCTCGCCGCGGATGAAACAACTGCTGACGTATTAAAACAGGTCGGTGATATGGTATCCGACCGGAATGGTTTTATAGATTTTTCCTTTCAACCGATGGAAAAAATGTCAGCCCTGGGGAAACAGGCTCTTGTTGAGAAACATCTCATCAGTCCCCTGCTGGCCCGTGGAGTAAAAAACGGAGCCGTTCTTTTGAGCAGAGATGAAGCGGTCAGTATTATGATTAATGAAGAAGACCATTTGCGTATCCAGATAATCCTGCCCGGACTGCAGACAGAAGAAGCTCTTGAGGAGGCCAACCGCTGTGACGATCAGATGGAAAATATTCTGCGGTATGCTTTTGATGAGCGTTACGGTTACCTGACAGCCTGTCCGACCAATCTCGGGACCGGGCTGCGGGCATCTGTTATGCTGCATTTGCCGGCGCTGATCATGACCGGTCAGATAAACCGTTTCCTGGGAGTCCTTTCGCAGGTTGGCCTGGCGGTGCGCGGTTTATACGGTGAAGGAAGTGAAATTGTGGGCAACCTGGTGCAGATATCAAACCAGGTCACCCTGGGTCAGAATGAAAATGAAATCATTGGTAATCTTAATAGTGTAATGCGTCAGGTTATCGAACAGGAACAGGAAGCCCGGCAGGCTCTGCTGGACAAAAAAAGAGCGGAGCTGGCCGATAGGGCATGGCGCTCCCTGGGCCTGCTGAAATATGCCCAGGTGATGAGCTCGCAGGAAGCAATACAACTAATCTCAGATCTGCGGCTTGGTTTCGACCTCGGCTTGATTAAAACAGTTGATCATAAGTTGTTAAACGAACTGCTGGTGCTGATCCAGCCCGGTTGTCTGCAGTTGCTGGCCGGTAAAGAGCTTGGCACTGTTGAAAGAAGCCTGGAACGTCCGGTGCAGATCAAGAAGGCCCTGGATCGGTTCCAGGTGAAGGAATAAAGGAACAACGAACATTAACCAGATTGCAAAGAGGTGAACTCAATGTTTATGTTTGGAAGATTTACTGAAAGAGCGCAGCAGGTGCTGGTTTTATCCCAGGAAGAGGCCAAGCGGCTAAACCATAATTTTATCGGGACCGAACACCTGCTTTTAGGACTGGTCCGCGAAGGTTCCGGCATAGCCGCGCGGGCCCTGCAGAATATGTCTGTCGATTTAAGCCGGGTCCGCAGCGAAGTGGAGCGGATCACTCCGAAGGGAGAAAAGGTAATCCACCAGGGGATTAGCTATACACCGCGGGCCAAGCGGGTTGTTGAACTGGCTATCGAGGAGAGCCAGAACATTGGTCATAACTATGTTGGCACCGAGCATATTATGCTCGGGCTGGTGCATGAAGGAGAAGGTATCGCCGCCCAGGTTCTCGCTAACATGGGCATAGATCTCAAGCGGGCCCGCAAGGAAGTCATTCAGCTTCTGGGTGGTGAAGAAAGCGGGGCCAGGGCGGCAGCGAGCGATAAATCGGGTTCCCAGACTCCGACGGTTGATACATTTGGCCGTGATTTGACCAGCCTGGCCAAGGAAGGTAAACTTGATCCGGTCGTCGGCAGGGAGAAGGAAATTGAAAGAGTAATCCAGATCCTGAGCCGGCGGACAAAAAATAATCCCTGTCTCATCGGTGAACCGGGAGTGGGTAAGACAGCCATTGCCGAAGGCCTGGCCCAGCATATAATGGAAGGAAAAGTGCCAGAAATCCTGAGCGGGAAGCGCCTGGTAACTATCGAACTGGCGGCTGTGGTGGCCGGAACAAAGTATCGCGGTGAATTTGAAGAGCGACTGCGCAAATTGATGACCGAGCTTCGCCAGGCCGGCAACGTGATGGTTTTCATTGATGAGCTCCATACCCTGATCGGAGCCGGAGCCGCCGAGGGGGCCATCGATGCTTCCAATATTCTCAAGCCTGCCCTGGCTCGCGGTGAGCTGCAGTGCATTGGCGCTACTACCATGGACGAGTATCGCAAACACATCGAGAAAGATTCAGCGTTGGAAAGACGGTTCCAACCCATAAACGTTGGCGAACCGACCCGCGATGAAAGCATTGCCATTCTTAAAGGGTTGCGCGATCGCTATGAAGCTCATCACAAGGTCAAAATTACCGATCAGGCACTGGAAGCGGCGGTTAAACTTGGTGATCGCTATATCTCAGACCGCTACCTGCCTGACAAGGCCATTGATCTGATTGATGAAGCTGCGTCACGGGTTCGGATCCGTAACTATACTGTGCCTCCCGATCTGAAAAAGGTGGAAGAGAAGCTTTTCAACCTGCGGACGGAAAAAGAGGCTTCTATTCGCAATCAGGAATTTGAAAAAGCAGCCAAGCTGCGCGACGAAGAACACAAGTTAAAAGAAGAACTGGAAGAGCAAAAGAAAGAGTGGGAACAGAAAGTGGGTGCTTCTGATCTTTCGCTGGTTACCGAAGAGGATGTTGCTTATATTGTATCCAGCTGGACCGGTATCCCCACCAAACGCCTTGCCGAGGAAGAATCGGAACGCCTGCTTAAACTGGAAGAGATTCTCCACCGCAGGGTTATCGGACAGAATGAAGCGGTGCAGTCAGTGGCACGGGCTATTCGCCGGGCCCGGGCGGGATTGAAAGATCCCAAGCGGCCAATAGGGTCCTTTATTTTTCTCGGTCCCACCGGGGTCGGCAAAACCGAGCTGGGGCGGACCCTGGCGGAGGCGATGTTCGGTGATGAAAATGCCATTATTCGCCTCGACATGTCTGAATACATGGAAAAACATACCGCCGCCCGGCTGATCGGGGCCCCCCCGGGTTATATCGGTTACGACGAGGGTGGTCAACTGACTGAAAAGGTAAGACGCAAACCCTATTCAGTGGTCCTGCTCGATGAAGTGGAAAAAGCGCACCCCGATGTTTTCAACGTGTTGCTGCAGATCCTGGAGGACGGACGCCTGACAGACGGCAAGGGACGAACGGTGGATTTTCGTAATACCGTAGTGATCATGACTTCCAATGTCGGAGCTACCATGCTTAACAAAACTGCTCTGGGATTTGGCGCTTCAAACGAGGAAGCCGATTACGAAGAAATGAAGGAACGGGTTATGGATGAGTTGAAAAAGACTTTTCGGCCCGAGTTCCTGAACCGGGTAGACGATTTAATCGTTTTCCATGCTTTGAACGAAGAACACATCAAAAAGATCGTTGATATTATGCTCAATGAACTGAACAGGCGTATCGAGGAGTTCAGCCTGAGGGTCGAAGTTACCGATGATGTCAAGAACAGGCTGCTCAAGGAAGGATTTGATCCGAAATTCGGGGCCCGCCCCTTGAGGAGAGTAATCCAGCGCCGCCTCGAAGACGGCATTTCGGAGGAGCTCCTCCAGGGTAAAATAACTCCTGGTGATACGGTGCAGGTAAATGTGGATGCTAAAAACGGATTTGTATTTAGCAAAAAATAAAAATAAAGACAAAAACTCTCCCCGCCGGGAGGGTTTTTGTGTAAATATTATGAATGTATCAACTTTAATTCTGACAAAGGATTCTTTTTATACTTTGTCGAATAAAGCGCATAATCAAATCTAATCTAAAAGGGGTGTATTTTTTTGCCCTGTTAAGGGGTGTCTGTTTTGAAAATTGCTGTTTCCGGCAAAGGCGGAGCCGGAAAATCAACGGTATCCGCCCAGTTAGTGCGTTGTTTTACCCTTCACCAAATGCCGGTTTTTGCAGTCGACGCCGACCCCGATGCCAACCTGGGACTCGTCCTCGGCCTGGATCCGGAAAAAGTTGATAACCTGCGTCCCCTAATCGAGCTGCAGGATGTAATTTCGGCCAAGAACGCTGGCGGGGGTTCTTTTGTCGATCTTAACCCTGATGTTGATGATGTTCTTGACAACTACACCCTGCGGGAAGGGGCCCTTCGTTTCCTGAAGATGGGGGGGCTAAAGCAGGGTGGTTCGGCATGCTACTGTAAAGAAAATTCATTTCTGAATGCCATTCTAACCACTATGCTGCTCGATCGACCTGAAGCGGTTGTTCTTGATATGAGCGCCGGCATTGAACACCTGACCCGCGGGACTGCCCGGGGTATCAAGGCGATGCTGGTAGTGGTCGAACCAAGCCGGGCCGGAGTGAGTACTGCCCGGGCAGTCGACCATCTCTGTGCCGACCTTGAAATTGAACAGGTTTTGTTCGTCGGGAATAAAATCCGCACCGAAGAAGATCGGGCTTACCTCGTAAATTCTCTTCCACGCGAACGTTTCACCGGCATGATTCCCTTTTCTGAAAACGTATTGGATAGAGCCCGCCGTGGCGAAGGCCTGGTTTCATCTATGGCCGATCTTTTACCCGGACTGGAAAAAATATATGAAATGGCCTGCGGGAGGTGATTCAGCTTACGTCTTTCGTTTTACCTAACCATTTATTTTTTACAAATAAATGATCAGTACGGAGATAGCTTATGTCTGAGGAAATAATTATCGCTGACGAACTGTATACCCACCGCAAAAAATCTTATTTCAATATTTGAATTTTATCTCAATACTTAAAGGAGGTTAGATCACTAAATGTCCGACGAAAAGAAGAAAATTGACAACAGAAGGACAGCTGACCTTGCTGCATTGTCTGTTATCGATGACAACAGCAGTAACGGTCAGATCGAGACAAGCTACGAACGCTTTGTCAAAATGCAACCCCAGTGTAACTTTGGTGAACAGGGTATCTGCTGCCGGATTTGCCTGCAGGGTCCCTGTAGAATTACCAAGAAAGCCAGCAAAGGCATCTGCGGGGCGCATGATTACACTATTGTTGCCCGCAACCTGATCCGGATGATGTGCGGAGGCTGTGCCGCCCACGCAGATCATGCCCGCCACATGACCCATGTCGGCGAGATGATGATCCAGGGTAAGGCTGAGGATTACACGATCATGGATAAAGATAAGCTCTATGCCGTAGCAGACCGGGTCGGAGTGGAGCGTGAAGGCAAGAACGATGAAGAAGTCTTTGAAGATCTGGTTAAACTGGCCAAGGAAGACCTGACCCGCTTTGAAGGGGCCCATGAAAAACCCTTTACCTGGCTCAGCAAGTCGATTATAGAAGAACGAGTTAATAAACTCGAAGCGTGCAATATCATGCCGCGGGGTGTTTTCGGCACAATTGGCGAGAACATTGCCCAGACCCACGTGGGGATGGACGCTGACCCGGTAAACCTGGTTTTCCAGGGTTTAAAAACCTCGGTAGCCGACTTCGGAAGCGAACATATTGCTACCGATTTTTCGGATATTATTTTCGGTACACCCAAACCGGTTGTTTCGGAAGCCAACCTGGGGGTGCTGGACAAGGATTATGTCAATCTTGCCGTGCACGGGCACAACCCGATTCTCAGTGAGATGATTGTCAGGGCCGCTCGGGAAATGAGAGCAGACGCTGAGAAAGTGGGTGCCAAGGGTATCAAGGTTTCCGGAATCTGCTGCACCGGCAACGAGGTGCTCATGCGCCAGGGGGTCCCGGTGTTAACCAACTTTACTTCCCAGGAATTACCAATAATGACAGGTGCTCTAGATGCCATGGTTGTTGATATTCAGTGCATTATGCCCGGTATCCGGGCTGTTGCGGAATGCTTCCACACCAAGATCATTACCACTTCTGTTAACGTGAAAATACCGGGTGCCTATCACGTCGATTTTGTGGAAGACAGAGCTGATGAAAAAGCCCGAGAGGTAATTAACCTGGCCATATCTGCTTACAAGGAAAGGAACCCGGACCGGATTAATATCCCCCAGATCAAGCACAAGGTGGTAGCCGGTTTCAGCACGGAGGCGATTCTCAATATTTTCTCCGCTGTTAACCCCGATACTCCAATCAAGGTCCTTACTGATGCTATCGAATCCGGAGAGCTGCGGGGAGTTGTCCTGCTTTGTGGTTGTAACAACCTGAAGCGGATTCACGACAACAACCATCTGGAAATGGCCAAGGATCTGGCCCGTAACAATGTCTTCATGGTTGCTACCGGTTGTGCCGCCGGGGCTTATGCCAAGGCGGGCATGATGACCTGGGAAGCGGTTGAAGAATATGCCGGTGACGGTTTGAAAGCTTTCCTGGGCAGGCTCAATGAAGCCAATAAACTAAAGGAAAAACTGCCTCTTGTTTTCCACATGGGTTCATGTGTGGATAACAGCCGGGCTTATGATCTGATGACTGCCATGGCCAGGCAGTGGGGTGTAGATACTCCGAAAGTGCCCTATGCCGCTTCCGCTCCCGAAGCGATGAGCGAAAAAGCGGTTGCTATCGGCAGCTGGTGTGTCACCCTGGGTATGCCGACCCATGTTGGCGTTTATCCTTACATCACCGGCAGTGATCTGGTAAACGGAATTGCTTTGCAGATTGCCGATGATGTTTACGGCGGCTATTTCATGTGGGGGGAAGATCCCCATAAAGCCGTTGAGAAATTGCTGTACGCGCTGGACGACCGCACCTGGAAAATGAAGGTGCACCGTCAGGCTATGGAAAAATATGAAACAGAGTCTATTTCTGCAGGTTGGTAAAAATATCAATCGTTAAGGAGGTATAAATAATGGCTGAATCCAGCAGCTTGGACGGTGTACTGGCCAGGGAATGGAAGGAATCCTTCGACGAGATCTTTGATGGAGCCGTTGACGAGTCCAATCCACCGTTAAAACTATTTAAAAAGGCATATGATGGGGCGGTAATTGCCACCAGCTATGCTGAAATATTGCTTAACCAGGCGATCCGGCGCTACGGGCCCGATCAAAAAGTTAACTACCCCGACACCGGATACTACCTGCCTGTTATCCGCGCTCTAAGCGGCGAAGCAGTTGAAAAACTTGGCGATCTGCCCCCGATCCTAAATGAAAAGCGCAAGCAGATCTACGAGGAATTGAATTTTAACAATGCCAGACTTTGCGGTGAAGCGGCTGCTTATGCCGCTGAAATTATCGATGCCCTGCGTTATTTAAACGGGGCCCGGCCGCATGTAGAGCCGTGGACCGGCTTTTTGGGCGACCCGGTTGTCCGCCGTTACGGTATTCTTCTGGTTGACTGGACCATTCCAGGCCAGGCCGTAATTATGGGACGGGGCAAGTCCTCGGAAGCGGTCGGTGAAATAATCATGGATCTGCAGAGCAAGGGTTTCATGATCTTCCTCTGCAACCAGGTTGTGGAGCAGGCTATCGAAGCCGGTTGCAAACTGGGGATCGATTTCATTGCTTTCCCCACAGGGAACTTCACCCAGATAATCCATGCCGTTAACTATGCCCTGAGGGCCGGTATGTCCTTCGGCGGAATCCCGCCCGGAGAGCGCGAAAACGCCCGCGACTACCAGCGGCGCCGGGTGCGTGCTTTTGTTATCCATCTCGGCGAGATAGACGAAGTCCAGGTGGCGGCCCACTTCGCGGCCATCTTCCTTGGATTCCCCGTCATTACCGACCAGGAGCTACCCGTAGACGAACAGATCACTAACTGGTACATTTCGCATCCTGATTACGAGGACATGGTCAAGGTGATCATGGAAATCCGTGGGATTAAGATCAAGATTGTTGATATCCCGGTACCCATCACCGTTGGCCCTGCCTTTGAGGGTGAGGTGATCCGCAAGAACGATATGCGGATTGAATTCGGCGGCGGCAGGACCACTGCCTTCGAACTTGTGGAGATGGTCGGAGAAGACGAGATCGAGGACGGCAAGATCGAGGTAATTGGTCCCGAACTTGATGATGTTAAAGAAGGAGGATCACTTCCCCTCGGCATTGTAGTGAAGATTTTTGGGCACAAGATGCAGCAGGACTTTGAGGGGGTTCTTGAACGCCGCATGCACGATTTCGTTAATTACGGCGAAGGAATCTGGCACATGGCCCAGCGTGACACGGTATGGATGCGGATCAGCAAGGATGCCGCGGCCAAGGGATTCAAAATTCACCACTTTGGCGAGTTGGTTGTAGCCAAGCAGAAGGATGAATTTCCCTCAATCGTCGACCGCGTCCAGGTAACCCTGATTACCGATGCCGAGCTGGTGGAAAAAGAGCTGGAAAGGGCCCGGACCTTCTACAGTGCCCGCGATGAGCGCCTCAAGGGCCTTACCGATGAGGCGGTAGACGTTTTCTACTCCTGCATCCTCTGCCAGTCTTTTGCTCCCAACCACGTTTGCATTGTCACCCCCGAGCGGCCCGGTCTCTGCGGGGCGGTCAGCTGGCTTGATGCCAAGGCTGCCTACGAAATTGATACCACCGGTCCTAACCGGCCGGTCGAAAAGATCGGTTTACTTGATGAGAAAAAAGGGATCTGGGAGTCGACTAATGAATATGTATATCTGAACTCCAACCGGACTATCGAGGAGTGCTCGATGTACAGCTTCATGGATCGGCCCATGACTTCCTGCGGCTGTTTCGAGTGCATCATGGCTATTGTTCCCGAGGCAAACGGGGTTATGATCACCACCCGTGAATATGGCGGAGACACCCCGGTGGGGATGACCTTCTCCACCCTGGCCGGTTCTGTTGGTGGCGGGGTACAAACTCCGGGCTTTATGGGTCACGGCCGTTCCTATGTGCTGAGCAAGAAGTTCATCAGCGGTGACGGTGGTCTTGGAAGGGTGGTTTGGATGCCCACCGAGCTGAAGGAATCGCTCGGCGAAGACCTACGCAATCGGGCCGAAGAAGCTGGCCTCGGAGCCGACTTCGTCGACAAGATTGCCGACGAAACGGTAGGATCGAGTTCAGAAGAAATTTTGCCGTTCCTTGAAGAGAAAGGCCACCCGGCTCTGACCATGGAGTCGTTGATATAACATGATCGTAAAAAAGCTTCGGTGGAGGCGACGATGAAGCCGGAGCCTTTCCTTATACAAGATAATAAAGAAAGGAGTAGATAATTAATGGGTTTAACCGGTTTGGAAATTTACAAGCATTTGCCCAAGACTAATTGTAAAGAATGCGGTTCCCCAACCTGCCTGGCATTTGCCATGGCTCTTGCAGCCGGTAAAGCATCACTCGATGCCTGCCCTTATGTCAGCGATGAAGCGAAGGAGGCCCTCGATTCGGCTTCGGCACCTCCCATCAAGCTGGTCAAGGTGGGCACGGGTGATAACGTTGTCGATCTTGGGGAAGAAACAGAAATATTCCGTCATGATAAACGCTTTTTCCACCCCACAGGCTTAGCCGTTTTGATCAGTGACACCGAAGATGTCGCTGCCAAGGTGGAAAAATTCGAAGATCTCAAATTTCACCGTGTCGGCCTCGATTATGTAACCGATATGGTTGCCGTTAAATGTGACTCCGGTGATGCGGCCAAATTTAAAGAAGCGGTCGAAACAGTGGCTGGCAAAACGGAAAAGGCGATGGTTTTGCTTACTGAAGATCCGGCTGTCATGGAAGCTGCCCTGGATGTTGTGGCGGACCGCAAGCCTCTTCTGTGGGCGGCAACGGCTGATAATTATGAAAAAATGACCGAGCTGGCCAAAGGCAAGGAGTGCCCACTCGTTTTAAAAGGTAAAGATCTGCATGAAACTGCCGAACTGGTGGAAAAAGTGGTGGCCCTTGGTTACAAGGAGCTGGTCCTGGACAGCGGGGCGCGGGAAACGAGCAAAATGCTGGCTGACCTGACCCAGTTCCGCCGCCTGGCGGTCCGCAAAAAGTTCCGCCCCTTTGGCTACCCGGTTTTTGCTATCACTTCCAAGGACGATCCGCGGGAAGAAGTGATCCAGGCCGGTGTTTATTTGACCAAGTATGCCGATGTGGTTGTTATGAAAGCCTGTGAGAAGCAGCAACTGCTGCCGCTCCTTTCCTGGCGTCAGAATATTTACACCGATCCGCAGAAACCGGTGGCTGTTGAAGCGAAACTGAACGCCGTTGGCGATGCTGACGAAAATTCCCCTGTTTACATCACTACCAATTTTTCTCTAACCTACTTCCTAGTCGAAGGAGAAATAGAAGCCACCCGTATTCCGAGCTGGATTCTTTCCGTCGATACCGCCGGTACCTCAGTTCTCACGGCTTATGCCGACAACAAGTTTTCGGCGGAAATTATTGCCGAAGCCCTGAAAAAATCGGGAGCCGAAGAAAATGTAAAACGCCATACCCTGATTCTGCCGGGCTACGTTGCTGTTCTGAAGGGATCACTGGAGGAAGAATCGGGCGGATGGGAAGTTATGGTTGGTCCGCGTGAGGCTTCCGGTATTAACAAATTTGCCAAGGAAAAATTCGCCTAAATCAGATTTGCCATGTAAGCAGCGGTGTTCAAAAATGCCGTTGTGGTAGAGGGATAAAACCCTTTCATCGAGAAATATTGAACGAAAGGAGAATTTAGATGGCTGTAGAAATACTAAAGGAAAAATACAGAAGTAAAGTAGGCGAGGTCGTCCTGGGTGCTACCAAAGAAGAGGGTGGTACTCGAAGCCATACCATTACCGTTGGCGGTGAAACATCACTCCCTTATCTCCATTTTGAAGGAGAAACCCCGAACCGGCCGGTGATGGCCCTTGAAGTGTGGGATACTGCTCCGACGGAATGGCCTCCCTTCTTTGAAAAATTCTATGGTGATGTTTGGAACGATCCGGGTGAATGGGCTAAAAAATGTGTTGATGAATTCGGGGCAGACCTGATTCAACTTCGCCTGGCAGGAGCCGATCCCGATATTAACGATGCTTCGCCCGAGGACTGTGCGGGTGCAGTTAAAAAAGTTCTGGAGGCGGTGGGGGTACCCCTGATTGTAATCGGCTGCGGCAAGCCGGAAAAGGACAACCTCATTTATGCTTCTGTTGCCGAAGCGGCTGCCGGGGAAAACCTGTTACTCGGAGTGGCGGAACTGGAAAACTATAAAGCGGTTAACAGTGCCTGTATGGCTAACAAGCACAACATTATTGCCTCTTCGCCGATTGATATCAACATTTGCAAGCAGCTGAATATTTTGATCATCGAGATGAGCACGGCCATGGCCAACCGGATTATCATTGACCCGACCGTAGCTGCTCTTGGCTACGGGGCTGAATATTCCTTTTCTATCATGGAAAGAGCCCGCAATGGCGCCCTGCAGGGCGATAAGATGCTGGGCATGCCTATGATCGGCAATATTGGCTCCGAGGTGTGGCGGACCAAGGAAGCGATCACTCCTACCGAGGCCGAACCAGGCTGGGGTGAGCAGGAAGAGCGCGGCATTCTCTGGGAAGCGACCACGGCGATGGCTTATCTGCAGTCGGGGATCGATATGCTGGTTATGCGTCACCCCGAGGCTCTCAAAATCATCGAAAAGCAAATCGACGACTTGATGCAGGATAACAGCTATTAAAAGGAGGTTTTCAAATGATCATCATCGGCGAGCGTATTAACGGCATGTATAATGATATCGGCAAGGCGATCAAGGGAAAAGATCCCAAACCGGTTCAGGAATGGGCTCGCAGGCAGGAACAAGGCGGTGCCGATTACCTCGATCTTAATGTGGGACCGGCCTCGCCAAATAAGATTGAAGCAATGAAATGGCTGATTGAGGTGACCCAGGAAGTCAGTGATCTCCCGCTTTGTCTGGATTCTACCAATTACGACGCCATCGAAGAAGGGCTAAAGCTGTGTAAAAAACCGGCCATGATCAATTCGGTGCCAGCGGAAATGCCCAAGATGGAACGTGTCTTTCCCATGGCCGTGCAGTACGGTGCCGAAGTGGTTGCCCTGGCCATGAACGAAGAAGGTATTCCGAAGGATGCCGACAGCAGAATTGCCCTGGCAGCGGAACTGGTTGCCACAGCAGATTCCTTAGGGTTTTCTCCGGAGATGCTATATATTGATCCCCTCACTTTGCCCTGCAATGTGGCCCAGGATCATGGGCCGGAAGTTATGCGCACTTTGCGTGAAATTAAACTGATTTCCGATCCGTCACCGAAGACGGTGATCGGATTAAGCAATATATCCCAGGGGACCCAGAACCGTGACCTTATTAACCGTACTTTTGCCGTCATGGCCATGGCCAACGGGCTGGATGCCGGAATTGTCGATGCCAATGACAACGAATTGATGTCCGCCATTGCCACCGCCCGTATCCTGTTGAATAAAGATATCTATTGTGACTCATTTGTTAACGTTTTCATCAACCGTAATCGGTAAGTCAACTGCCACGGCGGTTATAACAGTATATTTATTTGTTGGGAAGGAAGGTGAAGGTATGATTATCGCGGAACGTAAGCC
The DNA here is from genome assembly GCA_964506505.1 of uncultured Syntrophomonadaceae bacterium. Taxonomy (GTDB): domain Bacteria; phylum Bacillota; class Dethiobacteria; order DTU022; family DTU022; genus M55B129. Next base: position 4,359 of record CAZDKY010000025.1, on the reverse strand, counting down.
GCTTGAAGAAATCGCTGCTATGGTTGCCCCGTACAAACGTGTCCTGGTTTTGGGATGCAACTCCTGCGTGGCTGTTTGTATGGCCGGTGGCCAGAAGGAAGCAGAAGAGACAGCGGCGCTTCTCCGCATACACCGCAAGAAAGAAAATATTGACGGTGTAGTAGACGTATTTTCCATTGAACGGCAGTGTGAGTTTGAAATGATCGACGAAGTTCTTGACGAACTAAAGAAATATGATGCGATCCTTTCACTTGCCTGCGGTGTGGGAGTGCAGGTTCTTATTGAAAGGGATCCATCTTTGCGGGTGTTCCCTGGTTTGAACACTACCTCGATGGGTTATCCGGCGGAACAGGGGGAATGGGTCGAACGATGTGTCGGCTGCGGGAACTGTGTTCTCCATAAGACCATGGGTATCTGTCCCATTACCCGCTGTGCCAAGAGTATTCTCAACGGTCCCTGTGGTGGGTCGGCCGACGGTAAGTGCGAGTTGGGCAAGGATGTGGACTGTGCCTGGCACCTTATCATTGAGCGCCTGACTGAATATGGACGGCTATCAGATCTGGATGAGATTGAACCTCCGAAAGACTGGTCGACATCGCATCACGGGGGAGCCAGAACCACAGTAAGGGAGGATGTTAAAATTGACCGCGGTTAGCAATCTGGAAAAAGCAATCAATAGTGGACAATTTGTTGCAACTGGCGAACTCGGCCCGCCAAAAGGGGCCGATCTTACTGAATTCAAAGAAAATGCCGAAGGAATGCGCAACCATGTCGTGGCCTGCAATATAACCGACAACCAGACAGCCATTGTGCGCACTTCCAGTATTGCCTGCGGGGCAACCCTGGTCCAGATGGGTATCGAACCGATCATCCAGATCACCGTGCGTGACCGGAACCGGATCTGCATCCAGAGCGATGTGCTGGGTGCTTATGCCCTGGGTATCAAAAACATTCTTTGCATAGCCGGAGATCACCAGAAATTTGGTAACGAAACAGGTTCGAAGGGTGTTTACGACATCGACTCCATACAGTTGCTCAAAGGCCTGAAGGATATGCGTGATGAGAAGAAATTTATGGGTGGCGATGAAGTGGAAGGCGATATCGACTATTTCCTCGGCGCAGTGGAAAACCCCTTTGCCGATCCCTTTGAATACAGGGTTACACGGCTGGAAAAGAAGGTGCGGGCCGGAGCTAAATTTATCCAGACCCAGTGTATTTTTGATCTGGATCGTTTCGAGCGTTTCATGGAATTAGTCCGCGAACGCGGCCTGCATAAGAAAATAGCCATCCTCGGCGGTGTGACCCCGATCAAATCGCTGGGCGCAGCCAGGTACATGAAAAACAACGTTTCAGGGATTACCATTCCCGATGCTCTGATTGATCGGATGAAGGGAGCCGAAGACAAAAAGGCCGAAGGCCTGACTATTGCCGTGGAGACTATCCAGCGGCTGAAAGAAATTGAAGGGGTAGCCGGAGTCCATATCATGGCCATCGCCTGGGAAGAAAAGGTCCCCGAGATTGTTGAACGGGCCGGTATCTACCCCCCTCCAAAGGTTTAATCATGAATCGGGCCGATAATCACCCGAAGCGTTTAAAGACAACACAGGTATGAACTGCACCAGGGCAGGCCCATTGCGGCCTGCCCTTTTTAAAAATATTTTCAGCGGCATGTTGTTAGCCAAAAGCAGACTATATGTGCGGAAATAGATGATCTTTTTGACCCGCTTAACTTTGATAAAAAAGAAGCGGGCTACCCCGGCCGGGCGAACAGAATTGTATGTTTCTCCAAATTTATTGGTTTATCTATTAAGAAGAATAACTGCAGCAGACGATCTGTAATACACTAGTTAAAAATCAGAGGCTGGATCAAAATTGTGGAGGTGGCCTATGCAGAAAGAAGTAGTGATTGTCAGCGCAGTGCGCACCCCTGTCGGTGATTTCGGAGGTGTCTTCCGCGAGGTTTCCGCCCTGCAGCTTGGCAAGGCTGCTGTTGAAGAAGCGGTCCGCCGTGCTGAAGGCCTGGAGAAAGAGCAGGTGGAGGAAGTTATTTTCGGCTGCTGCTGCCAGCGCAGTGACGAGCCGAATATCGCCCGCTGCATTCTCCTGGAGTGCGGTTTTCCGGTCCAAACCACCGGTTTTACTATCCAGCGCCAGTGCAGCTCGGCCATGCAGGCGATTGCCTCGGCCTACCAGGAAATTGTGCTCGGCGATGCCGAGATTGTAGTGGCCGGGGGGGTCGAATCGATGAGCACTGCCCCCTACGTGCTGAAAGGTGCCCGCTGGGGGCAGCGTCTCCAGCACGGGGAGATGACCGATTACCTCTGGGAGATGCTTACCGACCCTTTTTACAAGATCCTGATGGGCGAAACGGCCGAACGGCTGGCCGACAAGTACGGTATCAACCGTGAAGAACAGGATGAAATTGCCGCCCGCAGCAATCTTAATGCCATAGCCGCTATCGACAGCGGCCGGTTCAGGGAAGAAATTGTTCCTGTCGCCGTGTCCTCCCGCAGGGGCGAAATTATAGCCGATACCGACGAGCATCCCCGTCGCGATATTTCTATAGAAACCCTGTCCAGGCTGAAACCGGTCTTTCGAAAAAACGGCACTGTGACAGCCGGCAACTCTTCCGGCTTGAATGACGGAGCGGCTGCCGTCGTGGTCATGAGTGCCGATAAAGCCGCCTTGCTCGGCCTGAACCCCCTGGCCCGCATCGTTTCCTATGCCTGGGCCGGTGTGGAACCCGATCTGATGGGTTACGGGCCGGTTCCCGCCACCCGCAGGGCCCTGCAGAAGGCGAATTTGACCCTTGACCAAATGGAGCTTATAGAGCTCAACGAAGCTTTCGCCGCCCAGTACCTGGCCTGTGAGAAGCTGCTTGAGCTGGACCGGACTATCGTCAATGTGAACGGGAGCGGGGTGGGACTGGGACACCCGGTGGGCTGCACCGGGGCGCGTATCATCGTCACCCTTCTCCATGAAATGGCCCGCCGCCATAACCGGCTCGGTTTGGCCACCCTTTGCGTGGGCGGCGGCATGGGGATGGCCATGATCTTCGAGCGTCCCTGAAAAATTTTAAAGGAGGATCTGTAAATGTCCGGATATATTGAGATTGCCCGTGAAGATCGCCTGGCAATAGTGACCATTGACCGACCGCCGGTCAATGCCTTGAACCGGGAGGTGATCGACCAGCTGGAAGGTGCCTTTGATGAATTGAGCGTGGATGCCGGTGTGGGAGCAGTAATTATCACCGGTGCCGGGGAGAAAGCCTTTGTAGCAGGAGCTGATATCAGCGAGTTTCCGCAGCTTACCAGGGCCAACGGGGAACAGCTCAGCCGCCGCGGCCAGCAGGTTTACCAGAAAATTGCCGACTGCCCGGTTCCCGTTATTGCCGCCGTGAACGGTTATGCCCTTGGTGGTGGGCTCGAGCTGGCCCTGGCCTGTGATATCCGGGTCATGGCTGATAATGCTAAAGTGGCCCTGCCCGAGGTGACCCTGGGGATATTTCCCGGTTACGCCGGCACTCAGCGCTTGCCCCGGACCATTGCTTTGGGCAAGGCCAAAGAGATGATCTTTACCGGGGAAATTATCAATGCTGCAGAAGCTTACCGTATCGGCCTGGCCGATCACCTTACTGCTGCCGGTGAAGCGGTGGCCAGGGCCCGGGAGATAGCCGAAAAAATATTAAAGGCCGGCCCCGTTGCCGTTAACCTGGCCAAGAAGGCGATTAACTGGGGCCTGGAGCAGACCCTGGCCGAGGGGCAAAAAACGGAAGCTGCTCTTTTCGCCGAACTATGCGACACGGAAGATCAAAAAGAAGGGGCCAGGGCTTTCCTCGAGAAGCGCCCGCCCATGTTTAAAGGCCGGTAGAACAACCGGTAGAACAAAAGGAAGGGAGAGTGTGATGATGGAGGTCAGAACGATCGGCGTCATCGGTGCAGGAACCATGGGCAGCGGCATTGCCCAGGTAGCGGCTGAGGCCGGATTCCCGGTGATCCTGCGCGATATTGATGAAAAATTTGTCCGCCGCGGCCTGGGGATCATCAATAAGAATCTGGGTCGGGCAGTAGAGAAAGGCAGGAAGACAAAGGGAGAAGCGGCAGAAATAGCCGACCGGATCCGGGGTGTCACGAATTTAAACGATCTGAAAGAAGCGGATCTGGTGATCGAAGCGATTGTGGAAAGTATAGAGCGTAAGAAAGAGCTCTACAGCGAACTGGACAAAATATGTTTCCCGGAAACGGTCTTTGCTTCTAATACCTCGGGCCTCAGCATTACCGAAATGGCTTCGGCTACCTCACGCCCGGAAAAAGTAATCGGCATGCATTTTTTCAACCCGGTGCCGGTTATGAAGCTGGT
>CAZDKY010000024.1:0-5807 GCA_964506505.1 uncultured Syntrophomonadaceae bacterium | reverse complement strand
GGTGAAACCCTTTTCTTCCTTGTGGATCATTCTCATTAATTTTTGCATTTAAAATATTCCCTCCATCTTTGTATATTTTTGAGCCGGCGCTGTAACCCGGCCCTCTTCCCGGTATTTGGGCACAAGCGGTTATTCCTTTCCTTCCACCTCCCCTGTCTTTTCTTGACGATACTGGTTTAAGTCTATTTATAAAATAATAAATCCTGTTTCGGCAGCCTGGCAGTCATACCCCGGAGACCGAAGCTTAGACCCAGTGCTTTGCGTCGCTTCCTTTCGGAAGTTTTGCCATTATCGTCAGGTTCTCTTTTCGCCTGTTTTTGAGCTTTTTAAACTGCTCTCTATTATTAGTTATACCGGGTAATTTGTTTTTTAGACACTTTTTCTGGAACTATTTTATAAAAATGCCTTAACTACTCAGGCATGGACTGCCGTGTTAGGGGGACAGTTCCATTGTCTTCCCTTCGGACCTTCGCTTTGCTCCGGTGACTCTCGAACCGTCCCCTTTGGCACAGCTTAGTTTTAACAAAATTTTATAAGGCTGAATAGTTGAAAAATGCCCGTTAATTAAAAAACCGCGGATAAACGCGGTTCTGTCGGGACATATAACATCACTGGAATATACACAGCCGTTTTAAGCCATCTGCAGGCGCATTTCTTTAAGCCCTTTATTGAGCAGGCGGGAAACCTTGCGCTGGTTGAGACCAAGCCTTTTGGCCGCCTGTTCCTGGGTCATGCCTTCGTAATAAATCATCTTGATCACTTCCCGCTGCAGGCGGTCCATTTTTTCCAGGGACATCTGCACGGTGATCCGGTCTTCAATGGGCAGTTTGAAGTTTTCATAACGGATATGCTTCAACTTGGAGATATCCATCTCATCGAGGGATACACAGCCTGCCTGCATGGCCTCGATAATACCGTCTTCGGTAACGTTCACTTTATGGGCGATTTCAGCAAGGGTGGGCATGGCCCCGTTTCTCTGGGCCAGCTCTTCTGTTGCGTTAATGACCCTGGCCTGCAGACCCTTCATCCACTCTGGAACCTTGAAAGGACCGCGGTCGCGCAGTTCATGGCGTATCTCGCCGATGATGCAGTGGGAAGCATAGGTAGAAAACATCGTCCTGTGGGAAAGATTATAGCGATCCAGGGCCTTCAGCAGGCCCTCGTAGCCGGCCTGGCGCAGGTCTTCGTCGATCCTCCCCGGGCTATAGAGAGAAGCATAATAGCTGACCAGGGAATCTGCGGCGTTGACCACTGCTTCCTTGTTTTCTCTGATCCTGTTATCCAGATAATTCTTTACCGCAATTTCCAGTGCGGAGTGATCTTTTTTTGCAGATCCGATCATTTCTGTTTCCTCCCAGGCCGTTGATCAACAATTTTCTTCAACCGCCTTTAAACACCAAAACCCCGCCTGCTGCGGCAGACGGGGTTGATTTTTATCTTCCCCCAAACCGGCAGCCGGCTGGCTTAGTGAACTATCACCGTAGCCCCTCTGGCTTTGCGCAGCCACCTTTCAGTGGTTTTGCCTTTATACAGTCCCAAAGTTATATTATGGCACAAGCGCAAGAATTAGTCAAGGGCATTTTTTAAATATTTTCAATTAATAACTATTTTTCCCCCGAAGGTGGCTCGTTTTGATAAAAAGAATCCACGTTGATAGAAATACTGATCCGGGCCGGCACCTGTTCACTGCGACTGGTCCGCACTTTTTTAACGGTGATCGCTTCCTCTTCCTTGCGCAGATGGTCCAGAAGCTCCAGCAGTCCGCGGTAACGTCCCTCTAACCGTACATCGAGAGGGATCTTAAAGCTACCATTATTCACTTCCTTAGGTCTACCAACACAGCGGATCTCGGACAGGTGCAGCCCGTACTCATCGGAAAGCACTTCAAAATAGCGGAGAATTTCATCCTCATCGTATTCCTGCGGAAATGCGATCTTGAAGCTGCCGCTATTTTCCACTTCCCCGGGCTGTTTTGCATCGCCTTCGACCATCCGCAGATGCTTGACCTGTGTCCTGGTCAGGGCTTTCTCCTCTTCTTCAATGGCCATGCTAAGTTCGCTGAGGTTCACTGAAATAAGGGACAAAACTTTATTCTGAATCTTGCTCAGCCGATCCAGGGATTTGCGGATAGTAATGACATCTTCGACCGGCATCTTGAAAGTTTCCAGACGCATATTTTTAATCGCCGAAAGGTCGATCTCCTCCATTGGCACCGCCCCGGCCTGCATCGTTTCGGCAATCCCCTGCTCAACTATGTTAACCCTGGCCGCAATTTCTTTGAGCGTGGGCAACCCTGATTTTTTGCGGGCCAACTCTTCGGTCGCTTCGATCACATCATCCTGCAGGCGTATCAACCACTTTGGTACCCGGAAAAGATTGCGGGCGCGCAGTTCATCCCTGATTTCGCTGATGATGCAGTGAGTGGCATAAGTGCTGAAGGGGACGCCTCTTGACGGTTCAAAACGTTCCAGGGCTGCTGTAAAACCATCACTGGCAGCCCGATTAAGATTTTCATCCAGGCTGCGGCCCGGGCTGTAGATACCGGCATAATAACCGGCTATTTCCTCGCCCACCTGCAAAATCTTTTCCCGCTCTTCCGGATTTTTACCGGCAAGATACTTTTGCACTGCCTGATCCAGATCTGTTATTTTTCTATCACTTGGCAAACTCATCATTTCCTTTTCCCTAACTAAGCCTTCTTCCCCGCGTTTAGATCCAGAAAATCTCTACTGTTCAATATAATTGTCATTCAATAATTTTTATGAGGTTACCAGACTTTGTAGACATCTTAAACAGATCATTCAAAAAAAATTATACCTAGACCAACACCCGCAGAGCCTCTTCAAGGGAAGTGATTCCTTTCCGCACCTTCAGATAACCGTCCCGGCGCAGGGTGACCATCCCTTCAGCAACAGCGACCCTCGCTATTTCTGCTGCGGAGCGGTTCTTGAGAGTCAAGTCTTTGATCTTATCGCTGACGATCAAAAGTTCGTAAACCCCCCGCCTTCCCCGGTAGCCGGTGTTGCTGCATTGCAGGCAGCCCACCGGTTTATATAACTTGATTTTTTTTTCATTTTCAGCCAGCGGGAAATCGGGTGCCGAAGATAGCAACTCTTCACTGCTGATGATATAATCTTTGCGGCATTTGGGACAGAGCACCCTGACCAGCCGCTGGGCAAGAACGGCGATCACCGATGAAGCAGTCAGGTACGGCTCCACATCCATTTCACCCAGGCGGGCAATAGCCCCGGCAGCATCGTTGGTGTGGAGGGTTGAAAGAACCAGGTGCCCGGTCAGCGCTGATTCGATGGCAATGCGGGCTGTTTCACGGTCCCTGATTTCACCGACCATAATAATGTCGGGGTCATTTCGCAGGATGGACCGCAGTCCGTTGGCAAAGGTCATGCCGGCCTGCGGGTTTACATGAACCTGATTGATTCCGGACAACCTGTATTCTATGGGATCCTCAACGGTGATGATATTCTTTTCGACCTGGTTAAGCTCCGAAAGGGCCGCATAGAGTGTAGTTGTTTTGCCACTGCCCGTCGGCCCCGTTACCAGGACACAGCCATGCGGTGTATTGATCATACGTCGGAAAAGCTTCAACCTGTTTTCCGGAAAACCTAAATCTTCCAGGGTAATCAACTGGGCACTGCGATCAAGAAGGCGCAGGGTCAATTTCTCCCCGTGGGCTGTAGGCAGGGAAGCCACCCGGAAGTCAATGGCCCGCCGGTCGATTTTCAAAGAAATGCGTCCGTCCTGGGGAATCCGCTTGTTAGCAATATCCAGGTTGGCCATAACCTTGATTCTTGAAACCAGCGGCGGATAGAGGCGATATGGAGGCTGCATTACCTCATGCAGGACCCCGTCGATGCGGAACCTTACCCGCAAACTCTTCTCCTGCGGTTCGATATGGATATCGCTGGCCCCGTCCCGCACAGCCTGGCTGAAGATCATATTAGCCAGCTAGACTGCCGGCTTGCCGACCGAAACGGCCTGCGCTTCTTCCTGATCGACGGCTCGCTCCTCTTCCTCCTCATCTACCTCTTCCATAGACGAGCTGGAACGGGCATACTGGTCAATAGCCGCCCGCAGCTCGCTGCCGGCCACACAGACCGGTTTTATTTCGTAACCGGTGATCAGACGGATGTCGTCGATAGCAAGAATATCGTTGGGATCAAACATGGCCACAATTAACCGGTCGCCTTCAAAGCCGATGGGCAGCGAACGGTAGCGGCGGGCCGATTCGGGATCGATGAGGGCGGCAGCGGCGCTGTCGATACGTGATTTTTCCAGTGATAAATACTCCACGCCGGCCCTGATGGCCATAGCACGGGTAACCTGTTCTTCGGTTGTATATCCCAGCTCAATTAAAGTCTGGCCCAGCAGCTTTTTCTCGCCGTTATTGCGAGCCGACTCCTGCAGATCGAGTGCCTTTTTAAGTTGTTCACGGGTGATGGACCCACTTTCAACCAGCAGGTGGCCAATTTTTTTTCCGCTGCTCATCTGGGTCACTCTCATGCTGTGCACCTCATCGATAGATATCATTCCCGGCCTCAGACCCCCTTCCAGAGCCTTACCGGCTATCCTGTTTTTATTATATATCTATTCACTTTTAAGATGAAAAGCCTCTGCCGCCATGGTTATTCTGATTCTGGAGGGTTGTTCGGGAGATGAAGCCAGGGCAATACGCAGATCGTCAACATGCACCGCCCGCTCACCGTTGTAAAGATGATTAAGAAGCATCACAAGATCATGATAGCGTCCTTCAAGGATAATGTTCATGGGCATTCTGACATAGTTTTCTTCTTCGCTACTTGTTCTGGTATCAAAACGGATACTCTGAACGTTCATATCATATTCGTCGGCCATCCGGTCAAAGTAACGCAGCAACTCTTCTTCTTCAGGCTCAGCAGGGATGAGCCGCTCCATGGTCTGCAGTTCCCATTTGTACTGTTCGGCTTTGTCCCGGTACTGCAGACGTCGAGCCAGCAGAGCCCTGGCTTCATCCAGAGCCATCTCTTCTTCTCTGACTTCTTCTCTGAGCTCTCCCAGACTGCGGGCCTGCAGAAAAACAAGGACCAGGCCGGCAATAATCAGCAGTCCGATTAAAGCAATGATTACCACTTCTTTACGCGAGTACTTCAGATCGGCTGCCACATTATTCACCTTCCTCTTCTGCAGTAACAAAGGGAGGACCGGTCATAATACCGCTTTCTACCTGGAACTGGACTGCTTCCTGCCCTTCAAAATCTGTATCGTTTGATGTGCGGCACTGCACTTCAGCCAACTGCTCAAGGCTGTCCAGCTTTTCCAGCATGGCCGCTACTCCACTGTGAGTGTAAACCCAGCCACGCATAGTCATGGATCCGTCTTCTTCACTATATACAAAGGTTATATCCTGCAGCCAGGATCCGGCCGGAAGAACACCGGCCGTATCCTTGAGCAAAACACTCCAGTTTGGTATCGTGCCCATCGCCTGACCGACCAGATTTCTCTTAGCTGTCAAATTATTATAAAGCTCTTCATATTCTACGAGTTCCTTAGCCTGCTGTTCAACCATTTCCTTTTCAGCCTGCAGCGAATTTAACTCCTGACGAACAAGGAAGCTGCTGACAAAGAAAAACAATACCGCCAGGGCTATGATCAAAAAGATGATCAACAGGACAAGCAGTATTTTTTTTAGTTTTTGCTGGAGTTGCCTGGCATCCTTTATCTCTGGTGGCAGCAGGCTTATGTGTTCAACCATTTTGCTTATCCCTCCAATCCCCTGAGGGCCAGCCCTGCGCTGACCGCATATTCTGCCG
>CAZDKY010000023.1:0-16336 GCA_964506505.1 uncultured Syntrophomonadaceae bacterium | reverse complement strand
CGAATTATTAATGGAAACTAATTATTTGCAGTAAATAATTACTTTGAACAGCATCAGCGTTTTTGAAGGAGGAGTAGGCACTTGACGGCATGGGCTACTAAGACGATGGTTGAATACACTGTTGGTACGGTATTTGATCAATATCCTAAGGCGGTAATCGAAAAAGCTAAAGTACACATTCTGGATAGTATTGGCTGTACGTTGGGTGGCAGCAGATCTGCCATAGGAAACTCAATTTTACCTCCATTTAAGAAAATGGGCGGAGCTGAGGAGTCTACTATAATTGGCGGCGCTTTAAAAGTTCCTGCTATACATGCTGCTTTTGTCAACGGTACCAATGCCAATGCTCTTGATTTTGATGATACTTATCTTTCCGATGGAATTGGCCATCCCGGATCTTCAATAATTCCAGCTGCACTGGCAGTTGGTGAATGGGAAAAAGCTTCAGGTGAGAATATTATCAATGCAATAATAACTGCCTATGATGTAGGGAACCGCATTGGCCTGGCTATTCAACCGACTCGTGAAAGGTTGAAAAATGTTTGGGGTGTCGGGACGTGGCAGACTTTTTGCGCTGCGATTGCTGCTGCCAAGGTACTTAACTTAAGTAAAGAGCAAATGTTCAATGCTTTTGGTGTAGCTGGAGCGACAGCGCCTTTACCATGTACTCAAAAATGGGGTTGGGATATATCAGAACGGCCGATTCACTGGGTCAAGGAGCCGACCGGTTGGCCCTGTTGGACTGGAACCCTGGCGGCAATACTGGCTGAAAATGGATTTATTGGGAACCATTATATCCTTGATGGGGAAAACGGTTTTTGGATTATGGCTGGTTCCGATCGTTGTGATTATAATAAAATGATTCAAGGTCTTGGTAATGAGTCGTTAATTTTAACTGAAATGAGCATCAAGCCTTATTCATGTTGCAGGTGGCAGCATCCGGCACTAGATGGCCTAAAGAAAATCATTACGGATAATAATTTGTCGGATGGTGATATCAGGGATGTGATCATTAATTCTTTTTACTGGGTTAAGACACAGGAGGTTTTTGATCCACAGAAAGTAGTTGATACCCAGTTTTCTATCCCTTACACAGCAGCAATGATTATTATGGGGAACAAACCGGGTCCGGGATGGTATACGGAAAAAAATCTGCATGATCCCGCAATTGAAGATCTTGCAGGGAAAGTCAGGGTAAACCTGGATCCTGAACTTGATAGCAACTATGTCAATAATGGTGAGCTGACAGCCAGGGTTGAGGTGTTTACTAACAAGGGCGATTTTTATAGTGAATATATTGATATTCCGTCAGGCGATCCGAGGAATCCTCTGTCGTATGCAGAAATAGAGGAAAAATTCAAAAACCAGGCATCCTATGTTTTAAATCAAAATACTATTAAGCAGGTAATTGCCATGGTTAACAATTTAGAAAACATGGATTCAATTTCCGGGTTGATGGAACTACTGGCCGGGGAATAGTTTGCCTGATTGTCAGAGTTGTTATTATTGATGTTGTCTGCAATAAATAGCAGGCTCGAAGTACTTATTAAGGAGGAGATAAATAATGTCATTTAAAGGAAGCTTGTTCATGGGGCCGGAAAGGGTTATATTCGGTTGTGGCGTAGTCAGTGATACAGGTTTTTATGTTGAACAACTTGGAGGTAAAAAAGTTTTTCTGGTAGCCGGTAAAACCACATCCAGTCTAAATGAATTTAAAACTATAGAAGCTTCGCTGAAAAAGAAAAATATAGATTACTACCTGTATACTGAAAGTGATGTCAACCCTACCGACAAACAAATTGATAACGGGTGCAGAATTTATAAAGCAGAAAAATGCGATGTAATTATAGGTGTTGGTGGGGGCAGTAACCTGGATACTGCTAAATCAATTGGTATTATTGCAACAAATCCGGGTTCAATCAGGGATTATTTTACTACGAATTATGTTACAGATCCATATGATACTTTGAATAAAAATGCTATCCCGCCAACGATATTAATTCCGACAACTGCCGGAACCGGAAGTGAAGTCGGAGCATGGACAGTTGTGACCAATACCGAAGAGAACTATAAAGGATTTTGTGGAGGCTGGATGTGTTTGCCTAAAATAGCCTTACTGGATCCGGAAATGACCGTCAGTATGCCTTCTAAATTGACAGCATCGACAGGTTATGACGCTCTTATTCATGCACTTGAGGCATATTACCACCGTTATAAAATGCCCCAGACAGACATGTTTGCCCTTTCTGCAGTTAAGCGGATTTTTAATTATCTTGGCAGGGCTGTTGCCAATGGCAACGATATGGAAGCCAGGGAACAGATGCTTTTAGGCGCGATGGAAGCAGGGTATGCTATGAACACAGGCTGTGGCTTGATTCACTCATCTGGTTTACAGTTGACATCCAATTTTGGCCTCAGCCACGGAGAAACACTGGCCATTATGGCCGGTCCGGTTGTGCGCTATAATACAATGGCGTGTGTTGAACGGATGATCGATATTGCTGAAGCGATGGGCGAAAACACGCGGGGGTTGGGAAAACTTGAAGCAGCTTATCAGGCAGCGGATATTATGAAAAAATTTGCCAGGGCTATCGGTTTGGCAACCTCGTTGAACAAGGTGGATCATGATCCTAAAATGATTCCGACAATGGCAAAAATGGCACAAGAAAATGATAATACTTTAGGAAACCCGCGTATACCTACACAGGAAGAGCTTGAAGAACTTTACAGGCAGGCTTACTGCGATCTTTAGGTTCATGGCGTTGAAGTTCATTGTTAATGAACCGGTTTCCAAGTTGTTAAAAGCTAAAGAGAACGGCAAAAAAATAAAATTTTGGAGAGATGAAAATGATTTTTCCGGATGCAAAAATCCTCGAAGTTGATCTGACAGCAAGGAGTACATCTGTAAGAATTTTGCCAGGAAATATATACAGGCAGTACCCGGGTGGGTCAGCTCTTGGTGTTTATCTATTATTAAAAGAAATAGAACCGGGGGTAGATCCACTGGCCCCTGAAAATATGCTAATTTTTTCAGTATCACCGCTTACAGGACTGCCGATCAGCGGTCAGAGCAGAGTAGTAGTAACTACAAAAAGCCCTCTGACCGGTGCAATCGGGGACAGTGAAGCAGGAGGTTATTTCCCTGCAAGTTTGAAAGCAAATGGCTGGGATGCAATTATTTTCAAAGGGAAAGCTTCAAAACCTCTTTACCTTTATATCAATGGGGATAAGACTGAATTGAAACCTGCTGAGCATCTATGGGGCAAAGTAACAGGAGAAGTGGAAACAATTATAAAGCAGGAAAACAATGATGACCGGTTGGATATTGCCCAGATTGGGCCTGCCGGGGAAAACAAAGTGCGGTTTGCCTGTATTATTAATAAAAACAGCAGGGCTAATGGCAGGAATGGTACTGGAGCGGTGATGGGCTCTAAAAATTTGAAAGCGATTGTTGTGAAGAAGGCCCGGCGCAGCAAGGTTTATGATCAAGCAAAGTTTACAGAGTTGGTATCTAGTGCTAAGCAGAGGATCGAGTCAAATGAAACAGTTCAAGGTTTGGCAACCTACGGTACAGCCTGTGAAGTAAATGGATTTCAGGAATCCGGATTTTTGGCAACGAATAATTGGAACAGCGGTTTCCTGCCTGATGGCGCTGAAAATCTTGATGGAACGACGATGGCGAAAACAATTTTAAAGAAGCGTGAAAGTTGTTATGCTTGCTCAGTCAGGTGTAAAAGAGTCGTTGAAATCCCCGGCAAAGTTGATCCTAATTATGGAGGACCGGAGTATGAAACATGTGCTACCATGGGTGCATACTGCGGTATCAATGATCTGGAAACTGTGGCAATAGCAAACCAGCTTTGTAATATGTATGGTATCGACACTATTTCATGTGGCGCTACTATTGCTTTTGCCATGGAATGTTTTGAAAAAGGCCTTCTGACTTTAGAGCAAACAGGGGGTATTGAACTAAGGTTTGGTAATAAAAAAGCGCTGATTGATGTAATCGAACTAATATCACGCCGCGAGGGAATCGGGGCTTTATTAGCCGACGGCAGCAGGAGAGCTGCAGTAAAAATTGGCGGAGAAGCAGTGCAATATTCAATTTCTGTAAAAGGCCAGGAACTTCCGGCGCATATGCCTCAGTTAAAGCCGGCTATCGGTCTTGTCTATGCTGTTAACCCATTTGGTGCCGACCATCAGTCTTCCGAGCATGATCCTTGGCTACTGATGCCTGAAGATAGCCAGGAAAGAAAATGGCTGGCTCAAATCGGCATTAGTAAAGGCTATAGCGAGCCTTATGTCCTTGATGATGAAAAAGTCCGTTTTGCGTTTTTAAGCCAGTGTTTTGTTTCTATGCTTGATTCACTATGTTTATGTCAGTTTGTTTGGGGCTGTTCCTGGCAGCTGTATGGTCCTTCTGATATTGTTGAATTATGCCGGGCAGCAATTGGATGGGATACCTCATTATTCGAATTGATGCTTGTCGGTGAGCGCCGCATCAACATGATGCGATATTTTAACGCCAGGGAAAATTTTACAGCCAGTGACGATTACCTGCCGGACAGGATGTATGATCCGCTTCCGAAAGGGCCGTCTGAAGGACGCTCTGTAGATAAAGACAAATTTAATAAAGCTTTAAAACTGTACTATCAATTTGCTGGTTGGGATCCTGATACCGGGGCGCCCACAGAGTCAAGCCTTCGCAAGCTTTCGTTAGGTTGGCTTATAAAAGGTTAAAAGTTCACATAGGCAGGGGTGATGACTCGATTCTCAATATTTAGGGCTGTTGTTTCAGGGTCACCTGTAAAATAATCAGAGAAGTATATTCATTTTTTACTGAAAGCTGAGATTGGATATAAAAGAAGATATGCGGGCGGGTTTCAAAGAGATAGAAGGGATGTCTTTAAATATTTTTAGCGATGACGAACTTCACCAGGGGGCCTGAACAGTCTTAAAAGAAACAGGTGTACGTGTCTTAGCTAAAGATGCTCAGGAATATTTCTATGGCGGGAAATGAGAGGTAGATATCCAAAAATAGTTGTAGATATTCCGCCTAATATAGTTGAAGATACGATAAGATCGACACCTAGTTATTTTTATTGGCTGGTATCGATCCGGAGAAAGTTTTTTGTGGAAAGCTGGAAGTACTGTTGTTTTTATAAACTTTGGTAACGAAGTTGAAATAGTTGATCCATTTACCCGAGAAAGGCACCGCACCATAAAAAAGATGTTGCTAATATAACACGAATGTGTACAGCAATGGATCAAGTTGATTTTTGGGAAAGGCCGGTTGGTGCGAATGATGTGCCAAGTAAGGTCCAACGGATCCATAGTGCTTCTGGCACCGTATTGTTCGATCCCATAAACATCAAACAAGCACTTGTTGATTCATTCCACGGCAGCATGATCCTGATGGTTTTTAGCAATCGGGACCAAGACGAGGTGGAAAAACAGGAAAATTATCAGGGAAAGCTATCGCTGGCAGATTATTTCGGGATTAAGCTGAAATTTCTGTGAATAGTTAAAGGATCTGAAAGATGGGCGGTGAACTAAAATTCAAGTACCGCCTTTTTTTGTACCTTAGAATGGGCGCCTGACCAATTTTATAAAAAGCGCTGCTGAATTTGAAAACGCGACAACAGTATTTTAAACAGCTTGCTAAAATGAGGATTAACCTGTACTGCAACGGCGAAAAGATTGAACGATTATGGAGTAGATTGCTATAACTTTACAATATGACATTAAAGCGAGAAAGGAAATCGTCAGGAAGCTTACCGGTATGAAGTCAAACCCCCGATTAAGATTTATTCGCCTGAAGGGAAGGTATTGAAGGAAAAAGCATCAACTGGGTTGTGCGGCTGAGCGCTGGTTAGGGCAATATTTTAAAAAGAAAGGATGAAGATGATGGACAGGGAAAAACTACAGCAGTTGAGCGGCTGGATGGGGTTTGTCGGGATAATTACAATCATCGGGGGAGTTCTCTCGGCTATTGCCGGTCTGTTTGCTTTAGTTATCGGGGCGATACCAGGTATTATTGCTATTGTCCTGGGAGTGAAATTACGCCAGGCCAGGCAGTTCGCTGATGCGATGCTGGCTGAGAGCTATTCTGATTCCTATTCGGAAAACTTCAATCTTTTTGTGGCTAATCTCGGGCTTTACTTCAAGATCCAGGGTATTTTAATTATAATCAGTCTGGTATTCGGAGTAATCGGTGGGCTTGTCGGTGTGCTTGGTGGTTTTTATGCCTACCGCGGTGGATATTTTTAGAATACATCTTTTGCCGGTGGTTATTGAAAAACCAGGGCCATAAAGAGCAGCAGGCCTGACCTGATTTGCAAGATGAAATAAGACCCTGTTTTCCAGGAAATCAGGATCTGCCTGGTGTGAGTTTGCCGGCTGGGAATGCTGCGTAATCGAAAAGATAGGTGAGGAAAATACTGAAAACCATTCATTTGGAAGATAACATTGAGAGTATCAGTATGCCAGAAAATCTGGCAATTGGATTGATGATTGCAAGACAGCGAGAAAAGTGTTCCTCTATCGGATGTGATTTTGATTATTATGGTTTTGCCTTCGGGCAATCGCCTTTTCATGTTCTTCCGCTTCTCTCTGGAGCGCTTAAAGAAGCTGCCGAAAACAGCGGCTACGCCGATGCCGAAGGTATATTCGAGCTCCGGCAGGCAGCAGCCGGTTTCAATGCCAGATATTTTGGGCTGCCTGATGAGCCAGACAGGATTGTGATTGGCCCGGGAACGAAAGGGCTTTTCTTCTTGCTGCTCAGTATTATCAGTGGGGATCTGATTATACCTGCTCCCGCCTGGATTGGTTATTCACCTCAGGCCCGGTTCCTGGGGAAAAGATATCACCCATTGAAAACAAGCTGGAATAATCAATTAAAAGTGACTGCTGATGAGCTGGAAAAATTGCAGCAAAAAATTGGCGGAGGACAGCATATACTCGTTCTTAACAGCCCCAACAACCCTACCGGGCAGGTTTACAGCAGGGATGAATTAAAAGCAATTGCCCGGGTATGCAGAAAATATGGAATTATTGTTCTGGCCGATGAAATTTATGCCCTGACTACTTTTAAGTTTTCCACCTTCACAAGCATGGGTACGGTTTATCCCGAGGGGACTTTTGTTTTAAACGGTCTTTCCAAGGATCGCTCTGCAGGAGGTTACCGGCTGGGGGTTTGTCAACTGCCTGAAGCAGATCAACGAAAGACAAGAGACGGCCTGCAAAAACTTGCTGCTACTGTCTACACAAACATTACTACTCCGGTTCAGCAGGCAGCAGTAGCTGCTTACAGCGAAAACGAGTCAATTGATAAGTATTTTTCGATTACCAGAATAATCCATGAGATGATGGGTCTGTACATTAGCGATTTGGTCGCTTCAATAAAGGGGCTGCGAGTTACAAAACCTGCCGGAGGATTTTATTTCTATGTTGATTTTAATGATATTCGAGATATTTTGATTGAACGGGGTGTAACCGAGTCAAACAGTCTCAGTGAAGCACTGCTTTCTCATCCCCATCATATTGCTACTGTAACAGGGGATGCACTGGAATTGTCACCAAATGATTTTGGAGCACGGATTGCCTATGTCGATTATGATGGGCACCGGGTTTATGATTCTTTTTTGGACCAGACTCCTGAAACAAAGGCGGAAAAAGATGCCTTCGTTGAACAACATGCCCAGAGGATGATTCAAGGGGCCGGAGCTCTGGAAAAGTTCATTCATCTGCTGGAAAAGGGAGCTCTTTCTTTCAGATGAAAGGAATAGTCCAGCTTCAGAAGAAAGCAAAACCTTTTTAATAACCGGCACGTGAAAGCCGGCAAATCCAAAGCTGGGAGGTACCACCATGACAGATGAAGTGCTGAATCCGATGCAGATGGAACTCTGTGAGAAAAGCAAATGGGATTTTTCCGATTTAAAAGCTCTTTTTATCAACTGCACCTTAAAAAAATCACCGGAGCTTTCGCATACGGAAGGCCTGATCAAGGTTTCGAAGGCGATTATGGAAAAAAATAAAGTTTCAGTTGAATTGATCAGGGCTGTTGATTACGATATTGCCTGTGGAGTGTATGATGATATGACCAAACACGGCTGGGGAAAAGATGACTGGCCGCTGATCTACAAGAAGGTGCTTGCTTCCGATATTCTGGTTCTCGGATCTGCAATATGGCTCGGTGAAAAAACCTCCATCTGCCAGAAGGTGATCGAAAGGTTGTACGGGCAGTCAGGCGAGCTCAATGATGATGGTCAGTATGCCTATTACGGCCGGGTAGGCGGCTGCCTGATTACCGGCAATGAAGACGGAGCTAAACACTGTGGCATGGGGATTCTATATTCCCTGCAGCATCTTGGCTTTGTCATCCCTCCGCAGGCAGATGCAGGATGGCTTGGGCCGATTGGCCCTGGTCCTTCGTATCTCGATCCCGGTTCAGGCGGTCCGGAAAATGACTTTACCAACCGCAATACTACCTTTATGACCTGGAACCTGTTGCACCTGGCTCGGATGATTAAAGATTATGGCGGTATCCCTGCGCATGGTAACCAGCGGAGCAAATGGGAGGCCGGCTGTCGTTTTGATCATCCAAACCCCGAATACAGATAACCTTAAGATATCAGTTTATATCGTAAAATAGAGATTACCCGGTTTTTTTATGACGGCATGGTTTCTATGCTTTACTTTGCTGCCATCCCGGAATTTTTAATGAATGCAGATATTTTTTGAAAAGGGCAATCTACCCGTAAATTCCCAAAATAAATGCTAAACCGTCGTCCACTGTAGAACTTACTTTGGGAATTAAATGGGGAAATCCACCGGCCAGTCTGTCGGCCGATCTCTTGTTTTTTTATGACGGTTCTTGTATAATCTGATTAAGTAAACGCTTAAATAGATTGGAGCCGCCGCCAATGCTTCCCCTGCCGCATACCCAAATGATGAAGATACTGAAAGCTCTTGCAGATGAAACCCGCTTACAAATCATTTCCCTGTTGATTGAACGTGATTTCTGTGTCGGAGCGCTGGCAGTAATGCTAAAAATATCGAAAGCGGCGGTTTCCCAGCATCTTAAATTACTACGGGAGGCATCTCTGGTAACTGGTGATCGGCGTGGCTACTGGATGCATTACCGGGTAAACCGGAAAGTATTGAGTGAGGCTGCTGCTTGCCTGCAGGAGCTGGCAGACAGGCAGGGTGATGGCAGTTATGATTGCCTAAGGACTTTTAGCAACTGGGAGCCCGATGGAAAAAGGATCTTGCCGATTTGTAAAAAATTTTGTGCGCATCCAAAATAATTGCAGATCTAATTGGTCAAATACGCCCAGATCAGAATAGTGAAGATTACGGTCCAGAACATTTTCCTTAAAGATACCATGTTAGCAGATTGTTCATTGCGAATTTATTTCCCGGTGAGGTGAAAAATATATTGGTAATAATTGAAGCGGAAAATCTGAAAAAAGATTATGATGGTTTTACTGCTGTAGACGGGGTGAGCTTTCAGATCAAGAAAGGAGAAATCTTCGGTTTTCTCGGTCCCAATGGCGCAGGCAAGACCACAACTATCAATATGCTCACAGGTCTGGCCCGTATTACTGCCGGTCGGGTCCGCCTCCTGGGTAAAGAGTATACGACTAATCCCAAGAAAGCCCAGGGGCTGATGGGCATTGTCCCCGATGAGAGCAACCTTTACGAGGAGCTAAACGGTCGCGAAAACCTCCGTTTTTGCGGTTCACTTTACGGAATGGAGAAGAAGGAGCGCGAAGAAAGAGCGGAACAGCTCCTGGAGCAATTTGCCCTGCTGGAAGCGGCGGAAAAATCTTACAAAGCCTATTCCAAGGGAATGAAGAGAAAACTGACTATTGCTGCCGGAATTATTCACCAACCGGAGATCCTTTTCCTTGATGAGCCGACAACAGGTATTGATGTGGCCAGTGCCCGTCAAATTCGCAACCTGATCCAGGAACTGAACAAAAGGGGAACGACTATATTTTTAACCACCCACTACATCGAAGAAGCGGAACGGCTTTGCAGCCGCCTTGCCTTTATTGTTAAAGGAAGGATTGTCCGTGAGGGGACCGTGGCAGAGCTGATGGAAGCAGTCCAGCAAGAGAATATTGTTAAGTTTTCTCTGGATAGAGATGCGGCAGCGGTGGAAAAAGATTTTGAGCAGTTTTTCCCGGGTTACCGGTTCAATGTTACCAATGAAAATGAGGTCAGTATTCATTCTGGGAAGCCTTTTACCCTCTTGCCGCTGGTGCAGTTTTTTGAAGAAAGGGATTTACCGGTCTATGAGGCGAAAATTATCCGTCCCTCGCTGGAAGAGGTTTTTATCAGGGTAACAGGTATCGAACTAAAAAAAATGGATAACCGGAAAGAAGGTCGCCGCAGATGAAATCCTGGATTGCTTTTTCCAGCATCCTGATGAAAGACATGCGCAGTTATTATCTGAAACCACCCAATATCAGCTGGGGGCTGGTTTTCCCGGTGGCCTGGACGATGATGTTTTTTTTGCGTTCTCCGGTAGCTGTTGAAGTACGTGATTTGCTGCCCGGAGTGATGGCCATGTCCATTTTATTTGGCACAACCTCCATGCTGGCTGTAACCATCACTTTTGAACGGAAGAGCCGTTCTTTCGATCGGCTCTTGCTTGCACCCATCAGCCTCAATTTGCTGATGCTGGCCAAGACGTCCGGGGCGATAATGTTCGGTGTGGTCAATGCTTTTATACCCATCATCCTGGCTGCTTTTATGACCGACCTGGGTGGTATTGATTGGGTTATACTAGTGGGTGGGGTTGTTTTCATTGCCGTGACCTCAACCTTCCTGGGGCTCTTCGTGGCCGTTTCCGTGAGCCAGGTTTTTGAAGCCCAGACTTTTTCCAATTTTTTTCGTTTTCCCATGGTTTTTCTCTGCGGCCTTTTCATCCCCATTGGCTCATTGCCCATTTTTCTGCGGCCGTTTTCTTATGCTTTACCGCTTACCTACGGGGCAGACATTTTAAAAACTGCTGTTAACGATAATGGCCACCTCCCGCTTTATTTAAGTTTCCTTGCCCTGATTGGATTCAGTCTCTTTTTATTTGCCTACAGCATCCGCAATGTCAACCGGAAGTGGATCCTTTAACAATAAAGCAGGATGATTGCAGAGGGAATATTGCACCGGAGGTTATATATATAAGGCTGTTTTCATGATGTCAGGCAGTATGCGGTTGTTAGAAGTGACTTTGGTTATAGTTTCAATCCTTCTGGTGTTTAATATAGATGACAACGCTGCCCGGAGAGGTATTGACGCGGTGAAAATATAACGGGGTGCCGGAAATGAATAATATTTCAGAGTGGAGAAATTTATGGAAAACAGCCCCGGGGAAGGCGATCCTTCTGGCGGTGCTTCTTTTGATCTTAGCTGGTTCATTGTGCTTACTGCTACGGCAGGAACAGGAATCAACAGGTGCTCCTGAAATTTCTGGAAGCGAAACTTCAGATGACCGGATTGACCAAAACATTCAAGAAGAACCGGAAGAAAGCAGGCGGCAGATTATCGAACTGGAGAGTGGTTCCGTGACCATTCTTCAGCTCGATGCCCGGCCGGGCAGTACCCACCTGCACCTTCGCCTTGAGGAAGTGCCCTCTTTTAAGGTTTACGAGGGTGAATCTGGTAATGATAATGTTCGCAGGCAAAGAGAAAAGCTTGATCAGTTGCTCAAAGAAATTTTTCTGATCGATGCACAGGGACGGGAGTATATTTTTGAGAATGGTAGCTATATGATCAGCCATACTGCATCAAGCGGTTCTCCTGAAGGATCTACCTGGAGCACGGAAGTATACCTGGAGCTGCCACCGTTGAAGGAGCCGGAGAGTGAATTAATACTGGTAATTCCGCTTTCCGAACAAACAGAAACGAGGCTGGAGGCAGGTGGCACTCTACCGCCGGATTGACTGATTAATTGCTTTGTGTTAATATTCAGATAAGGTTATTCTCCTTATCGTTCAAGGGCAACCCTTCCGAAAGGAAGGTTCGCAAAGCTTCGGGTCTAAGGTTTTTCAGCTATGACTGCCGGGCTGCCGAAAAAGGAGTTTTTCTTTGGGGATAATGCCTGTTGTTTTCAGATTGGGAAGGAGCTGATCAGGCGTGAGTAAAACAATTTTGACACTGCTGCTTGTTATTATTCTTACCGGAGGTGGGGTCGCTTTCGCCGAGTACTCTCCCGCAGATATTTTTGCATTTGCAGGGGGGGCTGATGAAAATGAAGGAATAAGCGATAGCGAAGAGCGTTCGGAAGTGGCAGATGCAGTTATTGACACACTGGGCGGAGGTTCGGGACCTGGTGATGATTCTTTCGGCCAAACGGTTTCTTCAGCGGCGAAAAAGGGCGGACATGGCGAAGCGGTTTCAGAAGCGGCACGCTCTGTTAATAATGAAGTAGAAACTGGTGACGAAGATGGTGAAGACCTCAACTCTGAAGGCGTTAATAACGAAGAAAACGGTGAAGATGAGGGAGAACGCTCCGAGGTGGCAACTGCTGTTCTTGAGACACTGGGCGAAGGTTCGGAACCTGGTGATGATTCTTTCGGTCAGGCTGTTTCTTCGGCAGCGAAAGAAGGGGGCCTTGGCCCTTCGGTGTCTGAAGCGGCCCGGAATGCTGCCGGCGGCGGTAAACCTTGATAGTAAGTGAACAAAAAGGTTTTATTGTTTTCAACAAAAGAAAAAGACGATCGGGTTCAGTGATCGTCTTTTTCTTTTATAATTAACCTTTTTGCCTGGAATAAGGCAGTACCGCCGAATTTTTTTCTCAGCAGATCTTTGGTTGCCAGAAGTGTTTTCTCTTTTTGAGCGGCGGGAGCGGTATCTTCTATACTAAGCTGGCTGCCGTGTTCGAAACCGGATGCCTGCAATCCTACCAGGCGCCATGGTGGTTTGCCGCAGTGTTTAAAAAATAGTTCACGGGCCAGATGGTATATTTCGGAATCACTGTTCATTGAGTCGGTGACAGTTTTGCCGCGGGTAATGGTTCTGAAATCACTGTAGCGCAGTTTCAAGGTTATTGTTCTGGCGGTTAGTCCGGCTGAACGGAGCCGGTGGCCTACTCCTTCTGAAAGTTCCAGGATTACGGCTGTCATTATATCGCGGTTGCTGATATCTTCGGGGAAGGTTGTCTCCTCTGAAATGGATTTTGCTTCCTGTTCGGGCTGAAGTTCCCGGCTGTCCAGGCCCAGTGCAAACTGGCGAATGGCGTCGATATTTTTACCGAACAGGTCTTTTAAAGTTTGAGGAGGAGCATCAGCCAAATTCTTGACGGTTTGAATGCCTCTGCGGTGCAGGGTTTGTTCCGCGGCAGGGCCAATTCCCGGCAGGGCTCTGATCGGCAGGGGCCAGAGTTTTTCAGGTACTTCCTCAGGCCAGAGGGTCCCAACGCGGTCGGGCTTGGCCAGTTCACAGGCGATCTTGGCCAGCAGTTTGTTGACCGAAACCCCGACACTGATGGGCAGAGCAAGTTCTTCTTTTACCTGGCGGTGGATGGTTTCTCCAATTACAAGCCCCTTTCCTTCCGGGAGAGCTAAATAGGCCTCGTCGATCGAAACTATCTCAATATCGGGAGTATGCTGCAAAAATACCTCTCTCACTTGCAGGGAGATTTCTTTGTACCGAGACATTCGACTGCGAAGGACGATAGCCTGAGGACAGAGAACCAGTGCTTTTTTCACAGGCATGGCCGAACGGACACCAAATTTTCTTGTTTCATAAGAGCAGGTAGATACAACACCCCTTCCTTCCGGGCTGCCGCCCACAATAACCGGCTTGCCCCGGAGTTCCGGATTGTCCCTCTGTTCTACCGAAGCAAAGAAAGCATCAAGATCGCAGAGTAAAATATCCTGTTTCCTTTTCATAGAATCATCGTAAATATTTTTCCCCTTCCTGTCAAACATCAGCTCAGATCAAAAATTGAAACAGTAGAAGCAATAAATGGATGGTGCCGTTTTAGCTTTTGCGAGTTAACTGCAGAACATTAAAGGAAATTTAAACAGGAAATAGAAAAGAAAAAATAGCTTAAGACTGCAAGGTTTTCTCATAACAGGTTTGAACCATGCAGAGATACCTGATAGTACGAAGTCCAACTACACAATGGAAGGGTGCATCTGATGAAAGCAGGAAGGTGGTTAAGCTATAACGAACTGGCCTGGGCGGGACCGATTCTTTCCCCGCCGGAAAAGGTGGCGGGAGAAGTAGAGCTCTACTGCCGGGCCATTAAGGAAAATTCGGCGATAGAACCGGTAACCCTTCTGCACCTGGGCAGCGGAGCGGGTATCTATGACTTCACTTTCAAGAAATATTTTACGGTAACCGGTGTCGATATCAGCGAGGGGATGCTTGAGGTGGCCAGGCAATTAAATCCAGAAGTGGATTACCACCATGGCGATATGCGCTATACTGAAATGGGGAAGCTTTTTGATGCCGTGGTCATTCCTGAATCGATAGCTTACATGGCTACTCCTGAAGATTTGCGGCGTGCTGTATTTAACGCTTATCAGCACCTTAATCCGGGCGGTGTGCTCCTGATTGTTGCCTTGCTCCGGGATGAATTCCGGGATAACAATTTTGCTTACAGTGGCAGCAGCGATGATTTGCAGATCACCGTCTTCGAAAACAACTATTTACCCGACCCGGACGATTCCATTTATGAAGCGACAATTATCTACCTGGTTCGGCGCGGCGGCGAACTGGAAATATATTCGGATCAGCACATCCTTGGTTTATTTGGCCTGGCAGAATGGCTCGATATTTTCCAGAAAATCAAAGTAGATTTGAAACAAATCAAGCTGGATGATCTTTATGACCCCTATGTTCTTGGTGATGGGAAATATTGCCTGCGGATGTTTATCGGGCGGAAATTGTAGAAATTACTGAGAGTACCAACTGCTGGTATTGAAAGAGGTGATTGCTGTTGCCTGTCAAAGATCTTATTTTGAAGAATTTGATTATCTGTTTTGCGGTGTAAACAAGTGTTTTGGCGGGCGAATTTTTCAATTGCGGCGAGGTGCTCAAAAAAGCAGGTGTACAGACTGCATTTCAACAATTCAAGCCTGTTGTGAAGTTAGTTGAGGAATGTGGACCGTCACCGCAAGAATAATGTTTTTATGCAGTCACTGTAAATATAAGGAAAGTAAGGGCCTTGTTTTTTTCCCTGCTTGATCTTTAATTTCTTATACGCTTTGGGAACCATGCCGGAAGCAGGTCAAGAGATCAGTGAATGAATGAAAGCGTCCATTTTTTCATAATGGCTTCCACGCCAGTAAATCCTTCTGCATTCGGGACAGCGGCAGAATTCTTCGTTATTGCTGAAAACACGCGGCGGCACTTTATTCCTAACAGATTCTTTTGAGATTGGTTCAAGTTTTCTGTTGCAGCGCAGGCAGAGACGGAATGGACGAACTATGCTTACCAGATCGAAGCGGCGAAGAATTTCGGCAATCTGTTTGGATGGTTTGTTTTCACGGACCAGGTAGCCGTGGGTTACGGCGGAACGTTTTAGCAATCCCCGATCGCGGGTCAGAAGGACGCGTCGTTCCTTTTTTGAAATGGAAGCCAGTTCTGAATCCTCATAGTCGTTCCGATATAAAGTATCAAATCCGAACATGCGAAGATAAACGGCCAGTTTACCGAGGTGGATGTCCAGTATAAATCGCGGTTCACGCAGCGGATCGGGGCGTACTTTCAAAATCGATGTGATATCGAGCGATTCAAAAACGGGATAGACACTGAGGCGGTCTCCAAGGGCTATGTGATGGGAAAAACCTGTTGATCTGCCGTTGACCAGGATCAAATCTACCTCGGTGTGAGGGGCGCCCAGCGATTCAATAAGGTCCTTGACTGTCGGCCTCCCGAAAAATGAACAGGCAAAAGTTACCTGTCGTTTTTCGGGAGGGAGAAAATCGTTTAGTTCAGCATAGAAACGCACGTAAACAGTGGAACTCATCGACAGCAGTTCCTCCCTACCTGGTAATTGGTTTCACCATACTTGTTTTTATTATATAATATATTTAAAAAAGACCTCGGGACGGTTGTTATATAAAATAAAATGGAGATCCCAAAGCGGTAGAATTTATCTCCTGTAATTTTTTATTGATTTTGTTATAACATTTTAAAAAGACCGTTTGTTTTTAATGGCTGGATATGTTATAAATTGTACTGATTAAAATAAGGCAAACAGTGAAGGGAGTGCATTGAAGTGGCAGAATTTGAAGCATTGGCCCAGACGATCATAGATTGTGACGCGGGGAAGGCTGATGAGCTGACACGCAAGATGGTAGACGAAGGAGTGCCCCCG
>CAZDKY010000022.1:0-45425 GCA_964506505.1 uncultured Syntrophomonadaceae bacterium | reverse complement strand
TCTGTATTTGTTTTGTTTGGTCACTAAACATTATACATTGGATTTACCATGAGTCTATATATTTTAAAAACTACGGCAGTTTATTTTACAACTTACCTTCAAATATTTGAAGAAGTTTTTAAACCCGGTTGCAGGGAGGTAACATTTTTATTTAAAGAAGGAGTAAAAAGGCTGTTTATCGAAACAAACAAAAGCTGATTGCAGAATTTTACTGCCGAAGGGAGCCCCTGGAAATGAAAATTGTTAGTGCCGCGGCGATGAGGGATGCTGACCGGTTGACGACGGAAAAATACGGTATGTCGGGCGCGGTCTTGATGGAAAAAGCCGGTGAAAGAGCGGCCGGATTTATTTTAAACAGGCGGCCTTTTGTGAATCGGGTTGTGGTTGTGGCCGGGCCGGGCAACAACGGCGGTGATGGGCTGGTAATAGCCCGGCTGCTTGAAAAAGCTGGTATAATAATAACTCTTTGGAGCACGGTCCAGGCCGGCAATTACAGGGGCGATGCAAAAATAAACGAAAACTATCTCCTGAAATTACTTTTTCCGGTGAACCGGATTGTCGACAGCAGCGAAATGGATAATTTCAGGGATAGCCTGAGCAGGGCTGACCTGGTGGTGGATGCTCTCCTGGGTATTGGTGCAGATCGTGAAGTTTCGGGACTGTTGGCTGAGGTAATTGATGCTCTTAACAGCTGTGGTAAACCGGTTCTTTCCATCGATATTCCATCGGGAGTGCATGCCGATAGCGGAGCGGTAATGGGCTGTGCAGTGAAAGCTCAGTGGACCATAACCTGTGCCTGCCCAAAATTCGGGTTGTTTTTTCCTCCGGGCTGTAATCAGGCCGGGCAGATTTTAGTTGGTGAAATAGGAGTACCGCAGAATCTGGTCGATGATCAGCCTGTAGAGTTGAATACAGCTTCCCGCGTGCGTCTTGCTCTTCCCGAACGTCCTTTTGATTCCCATAAAGGATCGATGGGAAAGGTGTTTATCGTAGCCGGTTCACCGGGCATGACCGGTGCGGCGATCCTGTCTGCCGAAGCGGCTCAGAAAAGCGGGGCAGGCCTTGTTTACCTCGCTGCCCCGGCAAGCATATGCCCGGTCCTGGAAGCAAAAACTATGGAAGCGATTATCATAGCCTTGCCGGAGAAAGAATGCGGTATTATTGATCCTTCTGCATCGGACATGATTGTCGAGCGAATCCGGGAATGTGATGCCCTGGCGGTTGGCCCCGGACTTGATCCGGGCGAAAATACTTCTGAACTGCTCGACAAGTTGATCCAGCTCAGCCCTGTACCCATAGTTATCGACGCTGGGGGATTGAAAGCTCTGGCCAGCAGGATCAATGTGCTGCGCTTGGCAAAATATACGCCTGTTGTTACACCCCATCCAGGTGAAATGGGTGCCTTGATTGGCAAGGCTGCCGCCGATGTGCAAAACAGCCGACTGGCCACGGCTGGAGAACATGCTGTGCTCTGGAACTGCATTGTCATCCTGAAGGGAGCAAACAGCATTATTGCTTTACCGGACGGCCGGGCTCTCATTAATCCCACAGGCGGGCCTTCACTTTCCACCGCCGGTTCCGGTGATCTTTTAACCGGGACAGTCGTATCAATGCTGGCCCAGGGATTGAGTTCGGAAAACGCCGCAGGAAGCGCTGCTTTCATCCACGGGTTGGCCGGAGATCTTCTTCCACCCGGGCGCGGACACATGGCCCGTGATATTTTGGACCGCTATAAAGAAGCTTTTCGCCATCTTGAAAATGCCTCGCACCGGGTGCCGGAAAATCCTTTCCTGACAGCGATCAGGCCTTTGCTCGAAGAAGAAACGGCTTGAATAGGGGTCCTGTGGATACTTGTGCAAGACCGGAAAAGAATTGCAGCCTTTCAATAAAAAGAATAATGATGAGGAGGGATCTGCCATGCCAGACTGTCTGATGTCTGACGACGAAAAGGAACTGTGTGAGGATGTCCGAGCTTTTGTCAGGGAAGATGTGGACAGACAGCTGTTGCAGGACATGGATGCTGACAAAATACGCTACCCACGTGAATTTCTTGAGAAAGCGGCGGCCAGAAATCTCCTAGGCCTTCGGTTCCCTGTAGAATACGGCGGCCGTGGTTTGCCCTGGACTTCAGAAATAGTTGCTCTTGAAGAAATTGGTGTTCTGGGCACTTCGCTGGGGTGTCTCTATTCCCTGGTCAGCATCGTCGGGGAAGCCATTAACTACTTTGGATCCGAAAAATTAAAGGGAAAATATCTCCGCCCGACCATAGAAGGGCGTCTGACAGCGGCGGAAGCACTAACCGAACCGCATGGAGGCTCGGATTTTTTTGGAGCTGCCTGCACGGCAAGGAAAGATGGAGATTGTTATATCCTCAATGGTCAGAAAAGATTTGTGGTCGGTGCCGAGGGTGCCGATTATTTCATGGTTTATGCCCGGACCGATCCTGAGGGGCCTCCTCATCAATCGATCAGCGCATTTCTAGTTGATCGCGGCCCGGGAGTGAAGGTGGAGTACCTTTATGACTTGATGGGCACGAGGGGTGGCGGAACGGGCAGGCTTGTTTTTAATGATGTGGTTGTGCCTGCGGAAAACCTGCTTGGAGAGGAAAACGCCGGCGGAAAAATATTTTACCGGATGATGATTCCCGAACGGATGACCAGCGCCGGCGGAGCACTGGGGATGAGCAGGGCAGTGCTCGAGATTGCCGCTCGCTACAGCAGGCGCCGCAAAGCATTTGGGACCACCATAAAAAATTTCCAGGCTGTCAGTTTTAAAATTGCCGACAGCATTACCCTGCTTGATACAGCCAGAGCCATTGTTTACATGGCGGCCCGCTCAGTAGACAGAGGCGACCCGGCCGGCCGGTCGCGGCGCCTTGTTTCTGAAGCGAAAAAGGTTTCCACCGAAAATGCCTGGAAAGTGGTAAACAATGCCATGCAGGTGCTCGGTGGAATTGGTTATACAAGTGTTTATCCGATCGAAAAGATGCTTCGTGATGTCCGGTTAATAATGATCTGGACCGGTACAAACGAGATTATGGATCTGATTATCCAGCATGAATATTATAAAGAACTGGCTGAAGAAAGCCATAATAAGCGCGACATAGAAATGGATGCACCCGCGGCGGATATGGTTGACGAAAAAATTTATGAATAGTAAAGCCGGGCGGTTGAATATTGTTGATCATTGCTGTCTGGAACTGTAACAAGGGAGGAAAGAGCCAAACAATGGACAAAAAAACGATCAAGGCCGGCATGCTGGGTCTGGGCACTATTGGTGGTGGCACGGCTACTTTGCTGCAGCAAAATAAAACCATTATTCAGGAAAAAATTGATGCGCATATTGTTTTGGAACGAGTTCTGGTTAGAGATCCATCCCGTCTGCGAACAGTGGATCTATCTGCGAATTGCCTGACAACCGATCCGGCAGAAATTCTCGAGAATCCTGATCTTGATATAGTAATAGAACTGATGGGGGGAATTGAACCGGCTCGCCGGTATATTTTGCAAGCCCTGCGCAACGGTAAATACGTAGTGACTGCAAACAAGGATCTGATGGCTGCTCATGGAGCGGAGCTGCTGGCGGAGGCTCGACGGTACAACCGCAATATATTTTATGAAGGAAGTGTCGGCGGAGGAATTCCGTTGATCAGACCGCTTCAATACAGCCTGGCTGTTGATCGTATAAACCGCATTGTGGGTATTGTCAATGGTACGACAAATTATATTCTTACCCGCATGTCTCAGGATAGGATGTCTTTGCAGGAAGCCCTGGCCGAAGCACAGGAGAAAGGTTTTGCCGAAGCCGATCCGGGTAATGACCTGGATGGTTTCGATGCTGCTTATAAACTGGTGATTATGGCCGGGCTGTCTTTTGGTAAGCACATTACCCCCGACCGGATCCATGTTGAAGGTATATCTGTCATCAAACAGCAGGATATTGTCTACGCCCGGGAGCTTGGTTACGCGGTAAAATTGTTAGCTATAGGTGAGCAGTATCCCGAAGGATTAGCCCTGCGGGTGCACCCGACCCTGATCCCGCTAGACCATCCCCTTGCGTCTGTTTTAAATGAGTATAATGCCGTTTTTATCGAAGGTGAGTCGGTGGGAGAAGTAATGTTTTACGGACGCGGCGCCGGAGCGCTGCCAACAGCCTGTTCAGTGCTTGCCGACATAGTTGAGGCTGCCCGCTGTCTCCTTTATCGCATAACCGATGGCGTTTTTATAAGCAAGACTGGCCATACAGAATTCATCCCCATTGGCACACTACAGGCCCGTTTTTACCTGCGTTTTCTGGCCGAAGACCGTTCTGGCGTTTTTGCTTCCCTGGCCAATGTTTTCGGTGATGAAAATGTCAGTCTTGATATGGTTATTCAAAAACGCCGTGTTGGCAACCTGGCTGAAATTGTCCTGGTTACCCATGATGTGCGGGAAGATTTTTTTCACCGTGCCCTGGCTAAAGTAATGGATATACCCGCAGTTAAGCCTGATCCCAGCATGATCCGGTTGCTCGGTTGATCTGCCGGGAAGGAAAAAACACGAAAGGCGGAAATAAATTGTCATCTCATTATGGGGCCCGCCCGGCATGGGCGGAGATAAACCTGGATCACATAGCTCATAATATTGGTCAGTTCAGGAATCTGATTGGTGCGGAGAGAAAAATAATGGCTGTAGTTAAAGCCGACGGTTACGGGCACGGAGCAGTCGCCGTGGCCAAAATAGCCCTTGAAGCCGGGGCGGACTGCCTGGCGGTGGCTTTTGTTGAAGAAGGAATTGAACTTCGCCGGGCGGGAATTGAGGCACCCGTTTTGCTGCTTGGTTATACGGATCCGGTGCGTTTTCCAGCCCTGGTTGAACACAACCTGACACCCACGGTTTTCGGACTGGACACTTCCCTTTCTTTTTCCCGCGCTGCTGTCGAACGGGGGATTATCCTGCCTCTCCAGCTGAAGATTGATACCGGTATGGGCAGAATCGGTTTGCTGCCCGACGAGGCAGTTGAAGTAATCCGGCAGACGGTTAAGCTACCCGGCCTGCGCATTGAAGGGTTGCTGACCCATTTGGCGTCGGCTGATGAGACAGACCCCTCTTATACCGATGAACAGTTGCTTCTCTTCGATCGCATTGTCGATCAATGCCGGAAAAAGGATATTAACATCCCCCTCCTTCATGCCGCCAACAGCGCTGCGGCTATTTATCATCCTCTTTCCCGTTACAATATGATCCGTTTAGGGATTTCCCTCTACGGCTATTACCCTTCGCTGAGAAGGGGTACTGAACCTGTTGATCTCCTGCCGGCATTGACTTTTAAAAGCAGGATTGTATATGTTAAAAAGGTGCCGGAAGGGACGGCCATCAGTTATGGATGTACTTTCCGAACATCGGCAGAATCGGTTATCGCTACGGTGCCGGTCGGCTATGCCGACGGTTACAGCCGTTTGCTGTCGAACAGGGGGGAGGTTCTCATCCGGGGTGTGAGAACTCCCATAGTTGGGCGTGTCTGTATGGATCACCTGATGGTTGATGTGACCCACATCCCCGGCGTATCGAGAGGCGATGAGGTAGTGCTCTACGGCCGCCAGGGAGGAGAAGAAATTTCTATCGAAGAAGCGGCTGCCCTGATCGGGACAGTCCATTATGAACTGCTCTGTTCCATTGATAAGCGTGTGCCCCGCCTTTACTTCCGCCACAAACAGCTGGTTTCAATTCACGATTTCATTGAAGGGCGTGCCTTTTAACATTTTCTTGTTAGACCTTACGAGGTTAAAACCTCAAGAAAGGTTGCTGGTTCTGATCCTCCGCAGTCACATTATATTTTGTCCAATTTGACCCGGGTTTTCTGATTAGGTTATCGTAGAAACTGCAGCTGAAGTTGTTGACGTATAATTTGTCATCCACAAACAAATTGTTGGCTCATTTCCCCTGCAGCCAAAGGGTACCATTGTTTACTTGACCATGGTTTCAGAATAGTTATTTGGAAAACGATTTTTATAACGGTATCTTTGAGATGTCTCGGCAGTTTCTGTTCCCTGTTTTATGCCAGATGGAAGAGATTCAAATTTTCCGGCAGTGAAGGGTGCCTGTTGAAGAAGAGCCTGTTTTTCGCCAGGGCTGCCATACTCACAGGCATGGATGAAGGTTGCAGGATGGAGCGGCCGTGCAGGAGAATCGCACCGATCAGGGTGGGAAGAAATCCTTTTCGGAAATAATCTGCCACCAGGCGGTTGTAGATCACTGCCGCAGTTTGAGTGCTGTTTTCAGCATCAATCAGAGCCGAAACAGCCATTCTTGCACTGATGAATGTGTTGAACAGACCTTCCCCGGAAAAAGGATCTACCAGACCTGCTGCATCACCGACCAGAAGCAGATTTCCTGCGCCCACCGGGAGAAGTGGACCGCAGAAAGGCAGCAATCCCCCGCGGACCTTCTTTTCTCCGGGAGCGGGCGAAAATAACCTGCGGTATGCAGCAATCAAATTATGGGTACTGGCCAGACCGCCCACCCCACGGTTGACCTGGCCTGGACGGTAAAAAGACCAGGCCATTCCTCCAAGCAGCGGCAGGGGGTAGAATTCGATACGGGTTGATTCTGTGGTTTCATTGGACGTCAACTGGGCGGAGATGCCATGCCCACATGGCCTGTGGAGACCTTTACGCAGGCCTGCCAGGCGGGCCACGCTGCTGTAAGCTCCATCAGCTCCGACCAGGTATCGGGTTTGCAATGCCGGATGCAATTTGTTATTAGTCCCGATGGTAAAAAGTTGTTTCTTATCGTCCCCCTGGCAAATACCGGTGATGGTGGAAACCCGGCATTTCTCAAAGGGCTCTACTTCCCGATGGAGTGCGCAATGGTAAAGAAAGTGATCAAAATCACGGCGATCTGTCAGCAGGCCAAGCATTTCATCGGCATGATAGTGGTAATGCTTTTTCCCCCTGACCACGGTAAGATCGTAGACCGGAGAAGCTATTGCCCGGGGAATGTGTATTTCTTTCGGCAGCAGGGAGAGGCTTCGAGAAGATATGAGTCCTCCGCAGATTTTATCCCGGGGCATCTGTTCTTTTTCGATGAGGGCTGTCTTTAACCCGGCAGTGGCAGCAAGGGAGGCTGTTAGTGATCCTGCCGGGCCGGCGCCGATTACGGCCAGATCATACGGGCGGCTTCTGAGTTCGTTTCCCTGGGTGGTGGCTTTTTGATCAATATTTTTCATTATTACCTCTCCCGTAGTGGACGCTGCAACAAACCCTCTGGTTTGATTATAGCCGGGGAACCGCTTTCCGGTCAAAAATAGTCAAACTTTCTTGACTGGACAGGGCGGATAGATTAAAATTATTCTATTATGAGGAATAAGTTTCCAATAAAATTCGCGGTCATCTTTTTTGAAAAAGGCAGAGAACTAGAGTTTACCATTACCGGGATGATTTTTGAATTTTAACCGGCTTACAATAGCCGGTTAATTGTTTTAACAAAGTTGATCCAGGGAGGTAGAGGCTATGAGTGATGATTTTATCAGGGAAGTGGAACATGTAGCCCGCCTGGCCCGCCTTTCGCTCAGCTCCGAGGAAAAAGAGCTTATGGCCGACCAGCTCGGCGCTATTCTTGAAACAGCTCGAAAGGTGCGGGAAATCGATACGGTGGGAATTGAACCGACTGCTCATGTCTTTTCTATTCCAGCCTTCCTGCGCGAGGATAATATTTCTCCTTCTCTCCCCGTGGAAAAAGTTTTGCAGAATGCCCCAAAAAAGATGAAAAGCTATTTTCGTGTTCCCAGCATTACCGTGATTGAAGAAGAGTAGCATTTAAAAGGCCGGTCTGTACTGCCGAAGCTGGTTAAAGGAGACAGAAAAAGATGAAGCTATATCAGAAAACAGCGGCTGAGCTGAGCCGGTTGCTTCAGGATAAAGAAATTACGGCTGTTGAAGTTTTCAACAGTTTCACGGAACGAATAGATGAAGTTGATCCGCATTTGAAGGTTTTCATTACCTGCACCTTAGATTCGGCTCTGGAAACAGCTGCCGCAGTAGACCGCCGGAGGATGGAAAATGAAGAGTTGCATCCCCTGGCCGGCGTTCCCGTTGCCATTAAGGACAATTTCTGCACTGAAGGAATAAAGACGACCTGTGCTTCAAAGATACTGGAAAGTTATATTCCACCCTATGATGCAGCCGTAGTGGAAAAGCTTAAAAGAATCGGCATGCCCATTCTTGGTAAAACTAACATGGATGAATTTGCCATGGGTTCTTCAACTGAAAACTCCGCTTTTTTTGTTACTCGCAATCCCTGGGATTTGGAGCGGGTTCCAGGCGGATCAAGCGGCGGCTCTGCCGCCGCGGTCGCTGCCGGGATGGTCCCCCTTGCTCTCGGTTCCGATACAGGAGGGTCAATACGCCAGCCAGCTGCCCTGTGCGGCATAACAGGCCTGCGTCCCACTTACGGGCGGGTATCCCGCTATGGATTGATTGCTTTTGCTTCATCGCTTGACCAGATTGGCCCTTTGGCCCTTAATGCTCTTGACTGTTCCATGTTGCTGGAAGCGATAGCCGGTTATGATCAGCGGGATTCCACTTCTCTGCCCCGTGAAGTTCCTCAGTACAGCGCCGTTGCAAACCGCGAGCTTGAAGGGGTGAGAATTGGACTGATCAAGGAAAATATTTCAGCGAATTTTGATCCGGAAATCAAGTTTGCTGTCCTTAAAATGGCAGCCATGCTTGAAGAAAACGGTGCCCGTATAACTGAAGTATCCCTTCCCCATACCGATTATGGGCTCAGTGCTTACTACCTGATCGCTCCTTCCGAAGCTGCTTCAAACCTGGGGCGGTACGACGGGGTTCGCTATGGCTACAGTGCCGAAGGGGATAACATCATCAGTCTTTTCAGTCGGACCAGGGGGCAGGGTTTCGGAGCGGAGGTTAAACGTCGGATCATGATCGGCACCTATGCTCTCAGTGCCGGTTACTATGATGCTTATTATTTGCAGGCAATGAAAGTACGGACCCTGATTCGCCGCGATTATGAAAAGGCCTTCAAAAATTTTGATATACTGGTTGGGGCAACTACACCGACTCCGGCTTTTAAACTGGGTGAAAAAGCTGACAATCCTCTTAAGATGTACCTCAGTGATGTCTGCAATATTACTGATGCTCTGGCGGGGGTACCGTCGCTTTCCATACCGGCCGGACTACATTCGAGCGGGTTGCCGATGGGGATGCAGCTGACAGCTGCTCCACTGAACGAAGGACTTCTCTTCCAGGCTGCCGCTGTCCTGGAAAAGTGTAGCGATTCACCACCCCAGCAGACGGCCCTCAATTTTACCGGGAGAGAGGAGCTGTAGAAATGGAATTTGAAACTGTAATTGGTCTTGAGATCCATCTTGAGCTTCAGACCCGGTCTAAATTGTTCTGCAGCTGTAGTACTGCTTTCGGCAGTGAACCGAATACCAGCTGCTGCCCTGTTTGCCTGGGATTGCCCGGCAGTTTACCTGTATTAAATCGCAAGGCGGTGGAACTGGCAATTATTGCTGCCCTTTCGCTGCAGAGCGAAATACAAAAAGAAAGCCGTTTTGACCGCAAGAATTATTATTACCCCGATTTGCCCAAGGCCTACCAGATTTCCCAGTATGACCGGCCCCTGGCCCTTGGCGGTTTTATCGAGATGAAAAATGAAGGGGTTAAGCGTAAAATCAATTTGGAACGAATTCACATTGAAGAAGATCCCGGGAAGCTAATACATAGTGGTGAATCAATTCTCGATTCTGACTATTCCCTGGTTGATTATAACCGGGCCGGGATTCCTCTTCTGGAAATAGTTACTAAACCAGATCTGCGCAGCGGGCGTGAGGCGAGGTTGTTCCTGGAAGAACTCCGCTGTATCCTGCTCTACAGTGGTAGTTCAGACTGCCGGATGGAACAGGGATCGCTTCGCTGTGATGCCAATATATCTCTGCGCCCTGCCGGTTCAAAAACATTGGGTACCAGGACGGAAGTAAAAAATATGAATTCTTTCCGGGCGGTGGAGATGGCCCTTGATTACGAAGCCGGGCGCCAGGCTGCCATTCTTTCCGCCGGTGGCTCGATCATTCAACAGACCTGTCACTGGGATGAAGAGAACAGGAAAGCTATTCCTCTAAGAGGCAAAGAAGGTTCTTCGGATTATCGTTATTTTCCCGAGCCGGATTTATTGCCCCTGATCCTAAAATCGGATTATATCGAAACCCTTGCTGCCAATCTTCCTGAACTGCCATCCCGGCGACGGATCAGGCTGATGGAAGAATACGACCTTGATCCCGCCGATGCCGTCATTTTAACAGAGAACCGTTCCCTGGGTGATTTGTTTGAGGTGGCCGCCGGAGAATATAAAGATTACCGCAACCTGGCCAGGTGGGTCCGCGGCGATTTGCTTTACCTGCTCAAAGGCAGTGATCGAAACCCGTCCGAAGTTGTCCCGTCTTTACTAATTGAACTGCTGACAATGCTCGACGAGGGAGAAATTAACCGGCCCGTGGCCAAGAATCTTCTTGCTAATATAGTCAAAAATGGCACTAATCCTCGTGAGCTTCTGCAGCAAAAGGGTTTGGGCAGAATTGCTAATCGGGAAAAGCTGCAGCCAGTTGTCGAAAAAGTACTTGCCGAAAACAAGGATGCGGTCGAGAGTATTCAGCAAGGGCGGGAAAAAGCCTTTGCTTTCCTGGTGGGCAAAGTCATGGCTGCTACCGCAGGTCGTGCTGATCCCGAGAAGGTGCAGAAATTGCTCCGAGAATTGATTAATTAAGGAACGGCGGTGTATCGATGGTTAAAAATGACGATCTCAACAGGCTGGTCATAGTCGGTGCCCAGTGGGGCGATGAGGGAAAAGGAAAAGTAATCGATTTCCTGGCGGCGCAGGCCGATGTCGTGGCCCGTTTCCAGGGAGGTGACAATGCCGGGCACACTGTAGTCTACGGGGCTAATGTTTTTAAACTGCATCACATCCCCTCCGGCATTCTTAATCCACACACTTTATGCCTGCTTGGCAACGGTATGGTTATCAACCCTCAGATCCTGGTGCGTGAACTCGAGGACCTGGAAAAACGGCTTATAAAAACTGATAACCTGCGGATTAGCGGAAAGGCTCATCTAATTATGGCTTATCACCAGGCCATGGATGAAGCAAATGAGAAAATGCTTGGAGAAAAGAAAATAGGTACTACCGGCCGTGGGATCGGCCCGGCGTATGCCGACAAGGCCCTGCGGCGTGGGATAAGGGCAGTGGATATGCTTAATTTTTCCCACTTCTGTGAATGGCTTGCCGAAATTCTACCTCTGCAGAATAAAATATTGCAGGAGATTTACGGCCAACCCGGTTTTAAGTATGAAGAACTGTGCGAATTTTATCGTCCTTTATGTGATCGGCTCAGACCCCTGATCATCGATACAGATCTTTTGCTTGCCGAAGAGATCGAAAACAAAAAAAGAATTCTTTTTGAGGGCGCGCAGGGGGCTCTCCTGGATATTGATCATGGAACCTATCCCTTTGTTACCTCTTCTTCAACCGTGGCTGCCTATGCCTCAGCGGGGACGGGGGTCGGTATCGGCTGGATTAACAATGTGATCGGTGTTTTAAAGGCCTATACCACAAGGGTTGGTGAAGGTCCTTTCCTGACTGAAGAGAAAGGGGAAACCGGTGCCCAGATCCGGGAAAGGGGTAATGAGTATGGGACCACCACCGGCCGGCCGCGCCGCTGCGGCTGGTTTGACAGCGTTATAGGCCGTTATGCTGCGCGGGTCAACGGTTTGACCGGCCTGGCTGTGACGAAGCTTGATGTTCTCAGTGGAATGGATGTTATCCGCATGGCGGTTGCCTATCGCTGCCGGGGAGAAATAATCCGTCATTTTCCTATGGATCCCTCCGATATGAAAGAATGCGAGCCGGTCTATGAAGATTTTCCAGGTTGGGATGAAGACTTGTCTAACATACGAAAATTTAAAGATCTTCCGCCAGCTGCCCAATACTACCTGCAGGCGATGGAAGAAGCAGTTGGCGTGAGAATGGAGATTGTTTCCGTCGGGCCGGACCGTTCGCAGACCATAATCTGTCCCGAATCGCCAGCTGCTGTCTGGATGCGAAAGTAAGCGGGGTAACATGAAAAATGCTATTTATAAGCAGGATAATCCAACCGGCCGGGCGAATGGTTAAAGTTAATTTCTAATTTTCGAACGATATGCCGAAAAATCATTTTTAATCAGAGGAGGAACATTTTTTTGCACAGTTTCAGGGTAGCGGTAAAAATAATAATCAGTTTTCTGTTTTCGCTTATTATGGTTCTCACCTTTGTCACTGTTTCACTCTTTGGAGCGAAAGCCGAAGATACTGTTCGCCTCATTGTCACGGAAGCCACAGGATTGCGGAGGGACATGGTCGTTCTGCATGCGGTTTTAAGGCCCCTGGTCATCCATAATATTTTTTGGCTCTGCCTGGCCTCGATTGGTTTCATGCTCATTGTCCTCTATTTTATGGATCATAAATTTGGGGTACTGATGGCCCCCGGTATCTTGACCCTGTCGATTACTGCTTTTTTGAGTATTATGCTGGCAGTTTTTAAAGAGAGCATTTTCATTTTCATCGGTCCCGTTACCCAGGTCTATGTTCAGACTGCTTTTGATCGTTTCGAGCAGGCGGCTGTCTGGATGGTAATATTCGGTGTTATCCTCATTGTCCTTTCCCAGTGGGGCGATCAGCTCTTAAAAAAAATTAGATCGTAATATTTTTCGTCCACTTCGCTGTTGCTGATTGCTATTACGGCATTCCACTTCCCGGCTGAAGAGCCGGGATTATTCTGCGATTCAATAATTTTGGATCAGACGCACTTAAAAACCTGGTTTTTCAAGGAGAGAGTTCGCGGTGAAATTTCTCCACACAGCCGATCTTCATTTAAATGAGCAGGTCCCAGAACGGTGGGCTGCTTTACGCGAGCTGGTTAAAACGGCAGAACGAGAGAAAGTACAGGTCCTGGTAATCGCCGGAGATCTTTTTGATCAAAATGTCGAAGCTGAAATGCTCCGAAGCCGGCTCCGCGATATTCTCGGTGGCGGCAGTTTCATGACGGTTATTATTCCCGGTAATCATGACAGCAGGGCTTATCGCAGCGGTCTCTTTTTTGGCGAAGGAGTACGGATTATTACTGACTGGCGTGAACCGGTCCGCTTTGATGAAGTGGATCTGTGGGGCCTGCCCTATGAACCGCTTGAGGGTGAAAAGCTGGTCAGCCGGCTGCTGGAAATTTCCTCTTTAATGAGCCGAGAAAAATATAATATACTTCTTTTTCACGGTGAACTTCTTGATGCTTATTTTTCTTCCCGGGACCTCGGGTCGGAAGGCAGCCGTCGCTACATGCCGGTCAAACTGAGCTATTTCTCGTCGCTTCCTTTGCACTGTGTCCTGGCCGGACATTTTCATTCCCGTCACACTGTATGGCAGATCCCCGGCAGTGGTTATTTCGTTTATCCCGGTTCTCCTGTATCTGTTACCAGGCGGGAAACAGGTAAGAGGACGGCGAGCCTGGTTGTTCCGGGGCAACCACCAGTGGAAGTAACACTTGATACCTTTTACTATGAGAGAATCAGGGTAACCCTCGATCCTTTTGATTACCGTGATCCACTGGCCGTTATCCGAGAAAAAATAGAAGAGAGCGATCCTGCTGCCAGGGTGATACTGACAGTGGAAGGCCTTTATAACGGTTCACTTCAGAATCTTTCTGAAGAGCAGCTGGTCACTTCTATAAGAGAAATACTCGACAAGCGAGGTGCGGAAGCACCGGTGTTTAATTTTTCCGATGTTCGGCATGTCCTGGAAGATGATCTTTTCCAGCGCTTTAACGCTATGCTCTCCGAAAAAGATTACAGCCCGGAACAGAAACAAAAGATCAA
The DNA here is from genome assembly GCA_964506505.1 of uncultured Syntrophomonadaceae bacterium. GTDB lineage: Bacteria > Bacillota > Dethiobacteria > DTU022 > DTU022 > M55B129. The sequence continues at coordinate 31,528 of CAZDKY010000022.1, read as the reverse complement.
AGAGATGACCGTCAGGGCTTTCAGGGTGGTGAAAGCGTGTTCCTGAAAGAATTTGCCGTTAGCAGGTACGGTCCCCTTCCTGAAAGCGGTCGGCTGATCCTTTCTTCTTTTAACCTTTTTTATGGCCCCAATGAAGACGGGAAAACGCTGACCCTTGATGCCCTTTTAAAAATGCTCCTTGGTAAAAAGGCACAACGCCATTTTACTCGATTGAAAAGAGTGCAGGATCTGCCGGAGGGCTACCTTCTGCTTATTGATGAAAAGGGCCTTCGTTTAAAACTGCCTGCAGACGGGGTCCTGGAAGACCACTTCAAGTTCAATGCCAGGGAATTCGGCAGTATATTTGTTATACGTGACAGCGATCTGCTTATCAGTGGAGAGGGAGATTTTTTCCGTGATCTTACCGGTCGTCTGACCGGGATGCGAACAGAGGAAATCAAGAAGATTAAACTGCAGATCAGTGAACTGGGCAAAATTACGGAAACGGGTGTTTTTATCAATACCACTCCGGAAAAGTTAAAAGATAAGCTGAATAACGCCCGTTCTCTACTGGCAATAGCAGAAGACCTGGCGGCTACCCTGCAGGAAGAAGGATACAGCCGCTTTGAAGAAGAACTTGCCCGGCTCCAGGAGAGGCGGCGGGCAGTAATAAAGAGGTTGGAAGATTTAAGGGTCGCCGCCAAAAGAGACCTTTATAAAAGAGGGTGCAAAGCGCTGGCCGGCCTTGTCGAAGCGCTGGAAGACTACAGGCGTCTCCGGCATGTCAACCGGGTTAATTATGAAACCTGGCAGCAGGCTGCTTCCAGATTAGCATATTTTTCTACCGAGCTGAAACATATCGAGACGGAAATGGAAGGAATGAAGAAAGAATTGCAATCGGTGCACATTAGCCTTCTCGAGAAAAATAGGCTGGTTCGGGAACAGGATATTAAATTAACAAAAACGGAAGAAAAACTACAACCCCTGTTGGACAATCATGAAAAGCAGAGTATAGATCTAAAAAAATTTGAGACCGCAGCCGGGGCAAAATATCTCCGTTACTGTGCAGCTTTTGCTGCTGCAGTTTTTCTGATCCTCCTTTCTTTGACCTTATCTGGAGTGGAGTGGTGGTCAACGGTGTTGCTAATTATTTCAGGGGGAGTTGTGACTGGTTTTGGTTTGCTGCAGGCTCTCTTTTTGAAAAAACGAACGGATCTGGCTGCAAAAGAAACGGAAATAATAATTGAGGGAGAGAAACAGGGCTTGCCGGTTTCTTCGGTTGGTGAAATTCGCAAGGAGTTGGCCTGCTTCAAGGAGTCATTTTCCAGTTTGGTATCCATGGCCGACGAAGTGGTAAAAGAAATTGGATGGAAAGAGAAGGAAAAAAGCCGCCTGGAATCCGATGGGGAGGAAAAGAAACGCCTTTTTGCCGGCACGGCCAAAAAAATCGAGACAATCCGAAGACAGTCCGGTGCGGATTCACTGGATCAATATAGAGACTTTCTCCATCAAAAAGAAGATCTGTCCATGGAAATTGAAAAGCAGAAAAGTCTGCTGGCCGGTTATTTTGGCGGCCGGGAAAGCAAGGCAGGAAACTCTCAGATTTCTTTCTGGGAGGAACAGGTTGCCGAGCTGGCCGATTTTGCTGAAGCCGTTCCTCACATTGGCTGCAACCCGGGGGAAGTGGCTCGCCTGGAGACTGAAAGGGATAAACTGGACCAGGAGGTTGAAAACCTTAGGGAACGCATGGGGCGGCATCTTGAAAAACTGCGCGATTTTGAAAGAGAAATCAATGATCTTTTTCAGGGCGGAGAAGAGGAAGAGTACCTGTACTGTCAAACAGTTGTTGATCTGGAATCACTTCAGAAAAAACTACACCACTGGATAGATCGGCACGAGGAAGGCAGGAAAACAGCCCTGCAGGCCCTTGAAATCCTGGACAAAATTGCAGATGACGAAGAAGATAAGGTATCTTCTCTTTTCGGTCCTGCAAGCGCGGCCGGCAAGTATTTTTCCTGCATCACCGGGGGCAATTACCACCATGTTTCTTATGACAGCCGGGAAAACATGATCAGGGTCCACTTTCCGGATGACAGAATGCTGGAAGCAGACCGGCTCTCCGGAGGGACCTTTGATCAGCTTTACTTTGCTATACGGCTAGCCCTGGGCGAAAAAATTCTTGAAGGAGAAAAGGGATTTTTCCTCCTGGACGATCCTTTTATTAAAGCCGATCCGGAACGTCTCTCCGCTTTGTTGAAAATGCTTTTCGAAATTAATGAAGCAGGATGGCAGATTCTTTACTTTAGCGCCAAGGAAGAAATTAAAAGAGCCCTGCAGGAAAAAATCGACTGCCGCTCAATAAAGGAATTCCGCATTAACAGACAGGAACCGTAGAAGGCCCGCAGAAACCGTCCGGGCGGATTGGTATGACTGCCGTTTTTAAAAGAAGTTAATTTTGAAAGGAGGTATGATCGATTGTGCAGCTGACAGTGCTGGGTTGCTACGGCCCTTATCCCGCTGCAGGTAAAGCCTGTTCCGGTTATCTGCTTCAGGAGGACGGTTGCGCTTTGCTACTGGACTGTGGTAACGGAGTCTTCAGCCGTCTGCAGGAAAATTTCCCATTTTATCAGCTGGCGGCGGTTTTCTTATCCCACCTGCACGCCGACCACATCTCAGATATCTTTATTATGCGTTATGGATTGGAAATGGCTTATAAAAAAGGCCTGCGCAGCGAACCGTTGCTTCTCTACGCGCCGGTTGAACCGGTGGCTGAATTTTCACGGCTTTCCTATAAGAGTGCTTACCGGGTTGAACCCCTTGCCGAGAAGGGGGAATTAACTGTCGGCCCGTTTAAAATAAAAACCGCACCGGGCATCCATGCTGTCCCTTCCCTGGCCATGCGCGTGGAATGTTCTAAAAAAAAATTTGCTTATTCGGCAGATACCGAATACTACCCGGGTCTGGTTGACCTAGCCAGAGGAGTTAATTTCTTTCTCTGTGAAGCAAATTACCGGGAAGAAGACATCCGGGCCGGTTTGTCCAACCATCTCAGTGCTGCTCAGGCTGCCGGGATAGCCCGGGAGGCCGGAGTGGACCGGTTAATCCTTACCCATCACCACCCGGAGAGAGATCCGGAAGGAGCAGTCCGGGAAGCAGTAAAAATCTTTCCGAAGGTCGAAGCGGCCAGGGAAGGTGAAACATATATCATTCAGGAGGGAACAAATCAATGAAAAAAAATAAATTACCTGCACAGCTGTTGCTGGGCCCTGTTCCTGCCGCCATGATCGGCTGTGGCAACGGGGAGATAAACAATATAATCACCCTGGCCTGGGTTGGAGTGGTCAATTCCAATCCTCCGCTGCTTTCAATTGCCGTTCGCCCGGGCCGTTATTCTCACGATCTGATCCGCAACAGCGGTGAATTCACGGTTAACATTCCATCTGTGGAACAGGTCGCTGAAGCTGATGGTTGCGGTACTCTCAGTGGAAGAGATACCAACAAATTTGAGCGTTACGGGTTGACTGCCGTCAAAGGTACACTCTTATGCGCACCCATGATTGAAGAATGCCCTGTCAGCATGGAGTGCCTTGTTGAACAGACCCTTTCGCTGGGTAGCCATACTCTCTTTATCGGACGGGTAGTTGCATCCTATTTGACAGAAAATATCACCGATGCCCGGGGGAAAATTGATTTTGAAAAATCCCGGTTGCTCGGGTTTTACTCCGGTAATTACCTGGAGACAGTGCCTCTCAATCTTACACTAGGTTATACCTTGAAGAAAAGCGATTGAACAGCCCGTCTTACCGAACCGCTCAAGTTGCCAACAGCCTCTGCTAATTGGTATAATTGGTTGCGGTAGAAAGCCTTTGTGGCGTAGCCGACTTCCGGCCTGTAAAGCAACATTAAGCTGCTATTTCAAAAGAAATGGGGGATATCATTGACCGATTACCGTTCCTTATTGCGGGAACTACCGGCCGTTGATCGCCTGCTGAAAGAACCGGCTGTGGAAGAAACGCTTGAACGGCTACCCAGGCGTCTAATTCTGCAGGCTGTCCAGGATACGATTGCTTCTTACCGGGCCATGATTATTGATAACCGCGCAGGTCCGGCACGGCTTGATGAAATTGATCTGTCACCCGGGAAAATAGCTGAAGAAGCGGTTGCTCTGGCGATCCGAAAAGGCCGACCGGGTCTGAAACCGCTGATTAACGCCACCGGGGTAGTTATTCATACCAACCTGGGGCGCTCCCTGCTGGCAGGATCGGCCGTGGAAGCCCTTTCAGCGGTGGCTGCCAGTTACAACAACCTGGAAATATTTCTGGAAAGCGGTCGGAGGGGTTCGCGCCAGGAGCATTTGGAAAGCCTGCTCTGCGAGCTAAGCGGAGCTGAAGCAGCTCTTGTGGTTAACAATAATGCTGCTGCTGTTTTCCTGACCCTTCATACCATTGCCTCCGATTGGGAAGTGATTGTTTCCCGTGGTCAGCTGGTTGAAATAGGCGGATCTTTTCGCATCCCGGAAATAATGGCTGCAAGCGGTGCCCACCTGGTTGAGGTGGGAACGACCAATAAAACTTACCTCCGTGATTACGAGGCAATGGTCAATGAAAATACAGCTGCACTGTTAAAGGTTCATACCAGCAATTACCATATAATCGGTTTTACAGCGACCGTGTCCACGGAGGACCTCTCCCGCCTGGCTCACAGAAATAACCTGCCCCTGATCGAGGATCTGGGCAGTGGTGTATTGATTGATACCTGTAAATACGGCCTGCCTGCCGAGCCGCGTGTCCAGGATAGCCTTTCTGCCGGGGCCGATGTGGTCACTTTTAGCGGTGATAAGATGCTGGGTGGTCCCCAGGCCGGCATCATTCTTGGCCGCCGTGACCTGGTCAACCACATGCGTAAAAACCAGCTGGCCAGGATAATGCGCATTGACAAACTGACCATTGCTGCTCTGGAAGCAACCCTGAGGCTTTACCTCGACGAAGAAGATGCCGTTGGTCAAATACCGGTCTGGCGAATGATTACTACTGCGCCGGAAACGCTCAGGAAACGCTCTGAGCAGATAGCCGGTCGTTTGGCTGAATTCTTTGAACCGGGTAAAGTTGCGGTGGTGGAAGGATCGTCCCGTGTCGGTGGGGGTGCGCTGCCGGATGCCGAACTGCCGGCTTACCCTGTGGCCATCGATTTGCAGGACGGACCCCTTTCAGCAGCTGAATTGGCTGCCAGGCTGCGTCTGGGTGAACCACCGGTTATTCTCCGTCTGCAGCAGGATAAACTTTTGATTGATCTGCGAACTGTCAATGGGGAGCAGGAAGAAGAACTGGTTCTGGCGGTAAAAAAAGCCTGTTCGGATTGATCTATAGTTGTTCTTCCTGGCTCCGAAAAATTGTTATATTTAATTATGGGGAGTGTTCCTTTCTTGGATGATTTAATCATAGGGACGGCCGGTCATGTTGATCACGGTAAAACGGTGCTCATCAAAGCGCTGACAGGTGTTGATACTGATCGGCTGAGAGAAGAAAAAGAACGGGGCATTTCCATTGATCTTGGTTTTGCCCCCTTTCGCCTCCCGGGCGGTCGGTTGGCCGGAGTGATTGATGTTCCCGGCCATGAACGGTTTATCCATAACATGCTGGCCGGGGCTGCGGGGATGGATCTGGTAATGCTTGTTGTTGACGCGGCCGAGGGAATCATGCCTCAGACCCTTGAGCACCTTGATATCCTTCAGCTTTTGGGGATAAAAAATGGCATTGTTGTAATTACCAAGATCGATCTGGTGGAAGAAGAATGGCGGGAGCTGATTGAAGAGGAAATCTGTGAAGAGCTGCAAGGCACCTTCCTGGAAGATGCCCCTGTCCACTCCGTTTCGTCTTTTAAAGGATGGGGTATTGCCGAGCTAAAAGAGCTGATTGATCGCCAGACCGCCGATCTTGAACCGCGAAGCGAGGCAGGGCCACTCCGCCTGCCTGTGGACCGCTCATTTTCCATTGCCGGTTTCGGTACCGTAGTTACAGGTACCCTGATTCAGGGTAAAGTGAAGGTGGGTGACAGGGTGGAAGTGATGCCGCCCGGGCTTGAGGCCAGGGTACGCAATATCCAGGTTCACGATCAGGATGTCAATATAGCCAGAGCGGGAACGAGAGTGGCCCTAAACCTCTCGGGACTTGAAAAAAACAGTATTATCAGGGGCAGTGTGGTGAGCAACCCCGGGTATTACCGGGAAACTGTTCTACTCGATTTATCGCTTACCCTTCTTCCACGCGCCGCAAGGCGGCTTAAAAATCTTGATCCGGTTCATTTTTTCCTCGGCACCGCCAGGACTACCGCCCGTGTCCTGCTTCTGGACCGTGATGAATTGCGTCAGGGAGAAACAGCTCTGGCCCAGTGCAGGCTGGAGAAACCGATAGTTGCTGAACGCGGCGATCCCTTTGTGATCCGTTCCTATTCCCCCATGACCACTATCGGCGGAGGACGTGTTCTTGATCCACATCCCGTCAGACACCGCCGTTTCCGGCCGGCAGTGATTGAAAAGCTGCAGGAGCTTGAAGATGCTGCTGATGCTGCCGGAGAAGCCCCTTTTTTACGACATAAACTTGAAGAAATGCTTATAGCCGATGCTGTGTGTCTGGCCAGGGAAACCCGCCTGGATCCTGAAAAAACGGCCCAACTACTTGAAGAGATGGTTTCCAGGGGAGAGATGGAAAAACTAGATGAAGTTTATATTCTCCCTGTTGAACTGAAGCGATACAGACAGAAAGTGCTTGCCGAACTGGATAAATATCATCAAAGCCGTCCCCTTTCTCCGGGGATATCGAGAGCTCGACTGAAAGGTTTTCTGCCTTCTTCTTTCGGACAGCGTGAGTACGACTCTTTTCTTAAAAATCTCCAGGAGCGTAAAGAAATTACTGCTAAAGATGACCTGGTCAGTAAATATGGTTTTAAACCTGTTCCATCATCGGAAGAACAGAAATGTATCGATGCCCTGGTAAATCTGTATTGTTCAGGAGGTCTGCAGCCACCTTCTTTTAAGGAAGCTTTTACCGGTGCAGGTGTAAAATCGGAAAGATGGGACGAGTACCTGCATTATCTGCAGATGACTGGAACACTGGTTAAAATTAGTGAAGAGCTTTATTATCATGCTGATACATACAGGAAAGCGCTGTCTGTCCTGAAACGGCATTTTGCTTCCGCCGATAGAATCACCCTGGCTGAATTTCGAGATATAACCGGCAGCTCGCGCAAATATGCCCAGGCTCTTCTCGAGCACTTTGATCAGGAAAAGTATACCAGGAGGATCCAGGATTACCGGATTCCTCTGCGTTTGAAAAACAGCGACGGTATAAAGGAAATAGATAAAAGAAAATAATCCAAAAGTAGCAGGTGATTTCCCGGGAAAACCTGGAAGTAAAAATATTTGCAAATTTAGGTAATGATGCATAACCAGGTTTTGCATGGCAAATTATGGAGCTTTAAATGGTTGGAATTTTTAAGGAAGACAGCAGGATAAAACATGGTAATGTCGAAATATAACTTATATCTTTACTATGTTGCAGTTGTCTAAATATTTTATCTTAAAATTGGGGGAGGTGCTGCCGGTAACCCGATAAAAATGCCGAGTTCTCCGGCCTGCTTAAAAAAAATGATGCCGGTAACAAGGGCTTCCTTAGTAGCCCAAAAGGCCTTTAAAATATAGTATTTCAGCCCATTTTATGGGATAATAAGTGCAAGGAAAATCCTCGCAGATCTTCAAAACCTTGTGCTTGAGGTGACACTATTGTATCGGAAAAAAGACAACCAGACCGCAATAGACGATTTTCTGATACCCTTTGGTGGCTATCTATTAGCCGCTAATTGCTGGTTGGTCAAGGCGAAGATGATTCCCTGGGATAAGATTGAAAGTGACTATGCCGATCTTTTCTCCAGCGGAACAGGCAACTTAGCAAAAACGGCCAGATTAGCCTTCGGAGCCTTAATGATCAAAAAAATCCTGGGCTTTATAGATGAAGAAACGGTAGGGCGAATCCGGGGAAACCCCTACCTGCATTATTTCCTGGGTTATAAAGAATTCATCACCGAGAAACCCTTTGACCTTTCTTTGATGGTTTTTCTCCGCAAACACTTCGGTTTAAAAAAACTCACCGAAATAAACGAGACTATCTGCAAAATGCAGAACAGATATGATCACGATCCCCCTTCTGCAGCAAGAGGGGATCCGGATCGGAACAGTGCAGGTGATACTTTCCAGAAAAAGTATGAAATGCTGACGGATGCTACCTGTGTCCCATCCGACATTTGCTTAAGCGGCCTCAGTCTGGGCCGACCACCAAAGGAGACGGGCAAAGTGCTTAAAATGCTGGCCCGGCAGGATGAGACAGGCGGCATCTCCATCGAAGACAAGTTTGGCAAAGGAAAAAGACAATACGGCCTGAGCCTGATCAAGAAGAAACTGAAACAGACAAGTGAAGTAACCATTATCATTAGCCTGATCGTGATGAACCTGGCCAGGGGTTATCGTGATCTTTTTGTTTCTTATTCAAAGAGCATTTTACTTTCAATGAGAGCTTGTTTTATGAATTTTGCGAGGCGTGATATATTCACCGTTGCATAGTTTCTTGTTAACAAGGGCTCTTAAGCAAGCCCTAAATAAAATTTATGATGCGGGGTATGATTATGATAAGCGAAACCAATTCTTTTACTGAAAAATTTGACCTGCTCGGCTGTATTCAGTGCGGGCGCTGTACAGGAGGATGTCCCGTTACTGTCCGGGCAGATCTTAATGTGCGCCGCTTTGTATACGATGCCTATAATGAAGAAAAACTTGATGAATTGGCCAGACTTGCGGAAATCTGGGATTGCACGACCTGCAATACCTGTGCTGTTCGCTGCCCCAAGGGGTTGAAGCCGCTTGAAGTTCTTCTTGCCCTGCGGTCCATGGTTGTCGAGAGCGGTAAGGTTGAACCAACAGTACGTGATGCTCTGCAGAGCGTTTTACTGGAAGGGAATCCCTGGGAAAAGCCGCGGGCGACCCGCTGTGATTGGATGGACGGTCTTGATGTAAAAATGGCCGAGCCGGGTGTGCCTGTGGAAAACCTTTTTTTTGTTTGCTGCACCATTGCTTATGACCCGCGATTGCAGATTATTGCTCGCAACATGGTTCGCATTCTGAACAAACTGGATCTTGATTATGGGTTCATTGGCACCGATGAAACCTGCTGTGGCAGTGAGGTGCGTACACTTGGTGAAGAAGGCCTTTTTGAAATGCTAATCGAAGATAACACGGAACTTCTAAACAGCTATGAGGCCAAAAGAATTGTTGCTTTTTCACCGCATTGTTTCAGTGCTTTCAAAACCTACTATCCTGACCTCAAAAGTGAAGTTATTCATTATACCCAGTTTTTTGACGAACTAGTCGGGGAAAACAAAATTCCCTGGAGGGGTGAGTTGCAGAAAAAAATTGTTTACCATGATCCCTGTTACCTGGGTAAATTGAGTGGTGTATACGATGAGCCGCGCAGTGTTCTGCAAAAAATACCGGGTGTTGAACTGCTTGAATTCGATCGCTGCCGCGAGCGCAGTCTTTGTTGTGAGGGCAGTGGTGGTAAAATGTGGGTTGAATCTCATTCAAAAAAAGAGCGGTTGGCGGAAACAAGAATTAAAGATGCTAGAGCTCTGGGGGCTGACATTGTAGCTGTCTCTTGTCCTTTCTGTTTGCTCACCCTTGAAGATGCTCTCAAAGGGCTTGGCTTTGAAGAAGAAATGCAAGTGGCTGAAATAATGGAGCTGCTCGGAGAAGTTGTGGAAGAATAAATTAATTTATAAATCTTGCTGGAGGTGGAGTTAGGAATGAAAACATTTGTTTGTATCAAGTATGTGCCCGACACTTCCGAAGCGGAAGTAAAGGTCAACCCCGACGGCGTAACCGTTGACAGCAGTCGTTTTTCTTTTGATATCAACGATGCTGATAATTATGCCGTTGAGGAATCGGTTTTAATCAAAGAAGCCAGGGGTGGCGACATCACTGTTGCCTCAATCGGTCCCAAACAATCCGATGTGATGATCAGAATGGCTATGGCCAAAGGGTGTGACCAGGCGATCCGGGTTGAAGACGACAGGATTGCCGGTCATGATCCCTTGATAGTAGCCAGGGTCCTGGCCGGAGCGATCAAGGGCCACGAATGTGATCTTGTTTTGACGGGCTGCATGGCCGGTGACGACGGGCACATGGCAACCGGTGCGGCCCTGGCAGAAGAGCTGGGATTTAATCATGCCACAATGGTTAAAAAATTGGAGATTCTTGATGGTAAAGTTAAAGCTTACCGGGAACTGGAAGGCGGGTTGATGGAAGTAGTTGAACTTGTTTTACCGGCAGTCCTGACTATCCAGACCGGTATCAACGAGCCGCGTTATGCACCAATCCGGGGCATACGCGAAGCCCAGAAGAAAGAATTGAAAGTAGTCAATCTCGAAGACCTTGGTCTTGATCCGAATGATGTTGATGCCGAAGCTTCCGGGGTCATCCTGGAGCAGCTTTATATCCCAGAAATTGAATCAGCTGCCGAATTTATAGAGGGTGAACCTGATGAAAAAGCTGAAAAACTGGCATCCATCCTGGTTAAAGGAGGCTTAGTATGATGGGAAATATCCTTGTATTAGCAGAACACCGCCAGGGATCCTTGAGGGAAATCACTTTTGAAATGCTGGCCATTGCCCCGCAATTGTCCTCAGACATGGGCGGAGAAGCTGTAGTCCTTCTCATCGGAAGCGGCGTGGATGAAATGGCTGCCAAAATCGCTTCATATGGAGTTAAAGTTCTGGTTATTGACGACCCGCTTTTTGAAGACTTTAACGGTGAAAAATATCAGAAAGTAATCTCGGCTGTAATTGACGATCTTAAACCGTCGGTGGTAATGACCGGACACACAGCACAGGGCGTTGACTTTATGCCCTCCCTGGCTGTGGAGAAAAAAATGCCCCTGGTCATGGAAGCGATCGCCCTGGAATATACTGACGGTGCTCTCAAGGCGACCCGTCAGCTTTATTCCGGTAAGGTTAATGCTATTGTTGCTTTCAGACCGGCGGATACATACCTGGTAACTATAAGAGAAGGAATAGCCGAAGCACCTGAACCTGCCACTGCAGGGCCGGTAGAAAAAATTGATACACCCCTGAAGGAGGATCTCGATTACCGTAAATTTGTTGAATATATTGAAGCGGAAGTAGGCGATGTTGATATTACCCAGTCCGATATTCTTGTAGCCGTCGGTCGCGGATTGAAGGAGGATAAAAATTTGCCTCTTATTGAAGAACTGGCCAAAGCTGTAAAAGCGGACATTGCCGGTTCGCGGGCGGCTACCGATGCCGGTTGGATTTCGCAGGATCGCCAGGTGGGAACGTCCGGAAAAACAGTCAAGCCAAAACTTTATATTGCCATGGGTATCTCCGGCGCGTTCCAGCATGTTGCCGGCATGAAAGGAGCCAAAACGGTGGTGGCCATCAACAAGGACCCCGAGGCCCCTATTTTTAATGTAGCTGACTATGCTATTGTCGAAGATATGTTCAAGGTTGTCCCCAAATTAACCGAAAAGCTGAAAGAACTGAAAAGCTAAAGGTTTAAGAGGGCCAATCTTTGCGGGAGGATGAAAAGTCAGATGACGGATAAACCCAGAATAGGTCTTTACGTATGCCATTGCGGAATTAACATATCCGCAACGGTGGATGTAGATGCAGTTGCAAAATATGCACAGAATCTGCCCAATGTCCACGTGGCGCGTACTTACTCATATATGTGTTCAGATCCCGGGCAGGCTCTGATAAAAAAAGATATCAGGGAACAGGGGTTGAACCGGGTTATAGTAGCCTCCTGTTCGCCGCGGATGCACGAAACGACCTTCAGGAAGGCAGTCCAGGAAGAGGGTCTCAACCCATATTTTCTGGAGATAGCCAATATCCGTGAACAGTGTTCATGGGTTCACGAAGACATGACCGAAGGTACCGCCAAAGCCAAAAAACTGGTTGCCTCTGCCGTGGCCAAAGTCAGGCTGCTGGAACCTCTTGAAAGCAAGGAAGTTGATGCTGAACCGGCTGCTCTGATTATCGGCGCCGGGATAGCCGGTATCCAGGCGGCTCTTGATATTGCCGATGCCGGGTTTAAAGTATATCTGGTTGAAAAAAGTCCTTCAATTGGCGGACGAATGGCTCAACTGGATAAAACTTTCCCCACGCTGGATTGCTCGGCATGTATCCTGACCCCGAAGATGGTCGATTGTGCCAGTCATCCCAATATCGAACTTCTGACCTATTCGAAGGTGGAAGAGGTCAACGGGTTTGTGGGTAATTTTACCATTAAAGTACGGAAAAAAGCTCGATATGTGGATGTTGATAAATGTACCGGATGCGGCGAGTGTGCCAACGCTTGCCGGCTGGCTAACCGCATTACAAGTGAATTCGACGAGGGTATGGGTAAACGTTCGGCTATCTATATGCCTTTTCCCCAGGCAGTGCCGGCCAAGTATACGATCGATCCCGAGAACTGCCTCATGCTGACCCGTGGAAAATGCGGCAAAGGGCCTACGTGTGAGGAGGCCTGCCAGGCTGGAGCAATAAACTTTGAGCAGCAAGACGAAATAGTAGAGTTCAAGGTAGGGGCAATTATTGTCGCAACCGGATTTGACACTTTTGACGCATCAAGAAAGCCGGAATATGGCTACAGCAATTATCCCAACGTGATCACCGGTATGGAGATGGAAAGGCTTGTTTCTTCATCCGGGCCAACCGGTGGAGAAATTAAGGTTTTTAACGGTGAAGAGGAAATTGTGCCTAAAGAAATTGCTTTTATAAAATGTGTCGGTTCGCGTGATGCCAGCGTTGGTAATGAGTACTGCTCGAGGGTTTGCTGCATGTATACAGCCAAACAGGCTCATTTGCTCAGGGAGAAGATCCCCGATGCAAAGATCAGGGTCTATTACATCGATGTTCGAGCCTTTGGAAAGGGTTATGAAGAATTTTATGACCGTGTGCGGCGAGAGAATGTTCGTTACATCAGGGGCAATCCCTCTGAAATTTTTAAACGGGGCAACAAGCTGGTGGTCAAGGTAGAAGATACTCTCACTGCGACTCCGCTCGAAGATGAAGTTGATATGGTTGTTTTGGCTGTCGGATTGGAACCGCGTGCCGATATGCGCGAAGTGATGGATCTACTGCGGTTATCCCAATCGGGAGATAAATTTTTCCTGGAAGCACATCCCAAACTGCGGCCTGTTGATACAGCAACAGACGGTGTTTTTCTGGCCGGTTGCTGTCAGGGGCCGAAGGATATTCCCGATACTGTAGCACAGGCCAAGGGAGCAGCTGCTTCGGCCATGGTGCCCCTGGCTCGTGGTAAGGTGACAATTAATGCCCAGGTGGCTACGGTAAATGAAGCGACCTGTCGGGGCTGCGGATATTGCGTCAGTGTCTGTCCTTATTCGGCCATCGAACTGGTGACCGTCAACCGCTTTGGCCACGAGTTGGAAGTAGCCCGGGTTAACGAAGCGCTCTGCAAGGGTTGCGGTTCCTGTTCTTCCGTCTGCTTGTCAGATTCAATTCAGCCTAAATCGTTCCGCGATCGCCAGATTTTACCGCAAATTGCCGCACTGGGGGGAACAAGATGAGTGAAGATTTTGAACCAAACATTGTCGCTTTTTTATGTAACTGGTGTTCTTATGCCGGAGCTGACCTGGCCGGCACGAGCCGGGTCCATTACCCGGCTAACATCAAGGTTATCAGGGTGATGTGTTCCGGACGAGTCAACCCGCTTTATGTAATGAATGCCCTGCAACAGGGAGCTGATGGGGTCCTTGTTTCAGGTTGTCACCCGGGAGACTGCCATTATATGGAAGGAAATTACTATGCCCGGCGCCGTCTCGGCATTTTTAAGGACCTGCTTGAATTCGTTGGTGTCGATCCGCGCCGTTTCCATATGAGCTGGGTTTCAGCTTCTGAAGGTCACAAGTGGAAAGAAGTTGTGGAAAAAACAGTTGAAGACGTTCGTGCTGCCGGGCCTTTTGAAGGCTTCAGGCGCCGGCAGATCGACTGGTAGGAGGAGTCCTGGAAAAGATGGATCTTGAACAATTACGAAAGACTGCTGCTGAAGTGGTGGCCAGGGATGATGTGAAGTACCTGATCGGTTGGAAAAAGGGGACATATGGTTACCGGGTCTCACCGGTTTTTATTGAAAACGAGGCTGATGCTGAAGATTTGATATTTTCTCCCCTTTGCACCGCCAACCTGGTTACCTACCTGACCCTGGTTGAAAAACCACCACTGCCACGCGGTCAGAAGCCGGACACACGCAAAGTGGCGCTGATGGTTAAAGGATGCGACAGCCGGGCTGTAGCCCAGATTCTCGTCGAAAAGGGAATTGAGCGTGAGCAAATCATTGTAATTGGCTGTCCCTGCCCGGGTGTTGTAGACGTGAATCTTCTGGTTGCTAAATACCCGGAAGTTGCAGAGAACACAGAATTAAAATGGAGTGGGGAAGATTTTGTCCTTATCCGGGGTGGAGAAGAGATCCCTGTTAAAAGGGAAGAGGTTTTGGCCGAAAAATGCCGCCTTTGCCGTTATCCCAATCCGGTGATCAGTGATATTATGATTGGGGAACCGGTAAAACCGTGGCAAACGAAAGAAGATACAGGAGTGTCAGAGATTGAGGGAAAGAACGTTGCAGAACGCTGGGAATACTGGGAAGAACAGTTTTCCAGATGCATACGTTGTTACAGCTGCCGCAATGTTTGCCCCCTGTGTTATTGTGAAGATTGCATCCTTGATCGACTTAATCCGACCTGGATTAACCGGGCTGTAAATTTTTCCGAAAATACTGCTTTTCATATTGCCCGGGCTTTTCATCTGGCTGGACGCTGTGTTGAATGCGGCGAATGCGAAAGAGTTTGCCCGGTAAAAATTCCTTTGGGCCGTTTAAATCGCAAATTGGCCCGCGAAGTGCGGGATAATTACGGTTTTGAACCCGGTCTTGATCCAGATGGTAAACCGTTCCAGGCCAGCTATAAGCCTGATGATCCCGAGGATTTCATACTGTAGAGGTGAATGATGTGTCAGCGATGCTATTGAATAAAGATAAATGGCCTGAATTTGTTGGGAAACTGTCCGGGAACGTCTGGGTGCCACAGGTAGAAGAAGGCGAAGCAATTCGCTTCGGTCCCCTTTCAGGAAAGGAACCAAAGCTGCCCGAATATTGCAATACAAGGGTCCCGCCAAAGGAAATAGTTTTTCCGGAGACCGAAACTTTATACCGTTTTCAGGCCGATGAGCATGGAATGACCGCTCCAGAGATAGATGAAAGAAAAATCATAATCGGTATTCGTCCCTGTGATGCCCGGGCTATGAAGATCGTTGAAAAACTCTTCCGCTGGGATGTAGACGACCCTTATTATCTGAAGCACCTTGAGCTGGTTACCCTGGTCGGTTTGGCCTGCAATGCTCCGGGATTAAACTGTTTCTGCACATCTGTTGGCGGGGGGCCGGCTTCCACCGAGGGCCTTGATGTAATCATGTTTGATCTTGAGGACAAGTACCTGCTGGAAACTATAACCGAGAAGGGAGAGGCCTTGATTAAAGAGGTTGAAGGCCTTCTTGAAGAAGCGGGTCAAGATGTTTTGGCGCAAAAAGAAAAACTAATTGTCGTTGCCGAGAATAAGATCAATCGTTCAGTGGATACTGAAGGTATAGCGGAAGGATTACCGGGGTTGTGGGAAGATCCTCTCTGGAAGAGAGTCTCCGCTTCCTGTCTCGGATGTGGAACATGTACTTACCTTTGCCCTACCTGCCACTGTTTTGATATCCAAGATGAAACAGAGGGGTTTGAAGCACGACGCTACCGCACCTGGGATTCATGCATGTTTGAAGAATATACCCGCCATGCTTCAGGACACAACCCCCGGCCCACAAGGCGGGAAAGAACCAGAAACCGGATCAACCATAAATACAGTTATTATGTAGATAAATTTGATCTCATAGCCTGTGTCGGATGCGGACGATGTATTAATTATTGTCCCGTCAATATCGACATAGTGGAGATACTGAGGCAGGTGAAGGAGGCGCTATGAAAACCAGCGAAAATCCTTACATTCCCTATCTGGCAACGATCGAAAATGCCTGGTATGAAACCGGCGGAGAGCGCTGTATAAAAACTTTTAAAGTTGTTATCGACGACAAAGAGGTTCGAGAAAACTGGAATCATTGTCCCGGACAGAGTGCCATGATCGGCGTCCTCGGGGTGGGAGAAAGCATGATTTCCATATCTGCATCACCTACAGAAGGTCGTTTTTTGCGGTTTTCGGTGATGCGCATGGGAAAAGTGACCCAGGCTCTCCACCAGCTTGACCCGGGTGATAAAATGACTATTCGGGGGCCATACGGCAACGGTTTCCCACTCGAGGAGTGGGAAGGGAAGCATATTCTAACCATCGGTGGCGGAATCGGGCAGGCTCCCCTGCGTCCGATTATCGAATATGTTAAAGCAAAACAGGAACAGTATGCCGGAATAACCATGATCTACGGGGCCCGTACATCAGGAGACCTCTGCTTTAAAGAGGAATTTGCCGAAATGAGCAAATGCGATGAACTCTCCTGTCACCTGACCATTGATATTGAAGAAGAAGGCTGGGAGCATAATGTAGGTTTTGTGCCCCAGATGCTGCTTGATTTGAACCCTTCACCCGAAAATAAAATTGCTATTACTTGCGGGCCGCCGATTATGATCCGTTTTGTCCTGGAAAACCTGAAGAAGCTTGGTTTTGCCGATGAACAGATCTATACTACCCTGGAAAACAGAATGAAATGCGGTATAGGAAAATGCGGCCGTTGCAATGTGGGTAATCTTTATGTTTGCAAGGACGGCCCGGTGTTTTGTTATTCGGTACTGAAAAATGTTCCCGAAGCGTTTGCTTGATCTGTTTGAGGAATAATTATCAAAGGATTAGCTATTAATTCCTTAATAGCTAATTTTCAGGATTGATCTTAACCCGGAACGAAAGAAGATCAATCGTCACATTTGGAGCTTTCCCCGGAAGGGGGAAGCTCTCGTTATTCATTAAGGGATCGCAGGTGTTTACTTGTTCCATTCATTTACTTGTGCTAATATTTACTTAAATATTAATTTACAGGGTACGGAAAGGCCGTCGGGAATATGATATTTCCGGCTGGCTTATTTTTCAGGAGGTGCTGCTATATGGAACAGTATGGAGTGGTAACCCAAATTAATGATGAAAGGGCAAAGGTTAGCCTGCAGCGGCACCTGGCATGTGAAAGCTGTGGCCGATGCGGAATGTTAAGCGGTTCGGGGAAAAAGGATGCCGTCATCGAAGCCCTCAATCCCATCAAGGCCCAGCCCGGCCAGCGGGTGATGCTGGAATCCAATGACCGGCAGATCCTTTTTATTGCTTTTATACTCTATGTAGTACCACTGGGAGGATTGGTGGCCGGCATATTCGCCTGGTTGAAAGCAGCAACTTCTCTGGGGATTACTGAAAACCAGGAACTGATTTCCATGGCCATCGGCTTTGGAGTAATGGCGTTTGCTTTTATCCTGATCAGAATTTGGGATCGACGGGTGAAAGATGACCCGAAATACAAACCGGTAATCACAGCCCTCATTACTGAAGAGCCGGATTTCAGTGATTGAAAGAGTTTATTAATGACATCAGGAGGCGACTAAATGGTTAAAAAGTACAATGTAGCAGTGGTTGGAGCAACTGGACTTGTCGGACAAAAAATGATCGACGTTCTTCTGGAAAGAGAATTCCCTTTTGCCGATCTCAGGCTGCTGGCATCCTCTCGTTCGGCGGATCGCCGGGTAAAAATAAAAGACCGTTATTACACCGTGGAAGAGCTAACTGCTGATTCTTTTACCGGAATCAACTATGCCTTCTTCAGCGCCGGTGAGTCGATTAGCCATGAATTCGCACCGGAAGCTGTGAAGAGAGGAACAGTTGTTATCGACAACAGCAATGCTTACCGAATGGAAACCGATATACCCCTGGTGGTGCCGGAAGTAAACCCGGATACGGTGTTCGGGCACCATGGCATCATCGCCAATCCCAATTGTTCGACTATCCAGATGGTTGTTGCTCTGCAGCCTCTCCAGAAAGCCTCAGCCATAAAGCGGGTGGTGGCCGCTACCTATCAGGCTGTTTCCGGGGCCGGCAGGGAAGCGGTGGAAGAGCTTCACGAACAGTGCCGGGCTATCCTCAATAACCGGCCGGTGAAAGCAGAACGCATTCCCTACAAGGGCGCTTCTTACCCTTATCAGATTGCTTATAATGTTGTTCCTCAGATCGATGTTTTTGTCGAAGATGGCTATTGTAAAGAAGAAAGGAAGATGGTCCAGGAAACGAGGAAAATAATGGGGCTGCCCGGACTTCGCCTTACAGCAACCACGGTAAGGGTGCCTGTTGTCAAGGGTCATGCCATTGCCCTGAATATTGAATTTGCCGATCCGCTGACTCCGGATGAAGCCCGTGATCTGCTTGCCGCTGCTCCAGGAGTGAAAGTAATTGATGATCCTGTTACTCTTGCTTATCCCACACCCCTGCAGGCTGAAGAGGACGATACTGTTTTTGTCGGCCGTATCAGGAAAGATCACACCATTGAAAATGGCCTGCATTTGTGGGTTGTCTCTGATAATATTCGAAAAGGAGCAGCCACCAATTCAATTCAGATTGCCGAGCTTTTATTGAAAAATTAATTGCCGTATTTCGGTGAATATTTCTAACCGGGGATCGCTTTGCTTACAATGCCGTGCTCACATTTTAGAATATTTTCCGTTCCGGAAACGGTTCTGCTTTAATGGGTCTTATCTTTATGGCTGGTGAACGAATCCGCTTGTAAACTGTTACAGCTGCCTGATAGCTGAGAGAAGGATAAGGAAACCGGCAGATAGTCCGCCCGTAAAGGGAGGAATTTTCTGCCTGCCGAAAGGGTATAATCAAATTAAAGCGGGAGGTTTTGCCATGAGCAGGTTGGTGCGGGTGGGCCTGATTCAGGCCAGTCATGAAGTCCATGGAGATGAACCGGTTGAGAAACACAAAGAAGTGGCGTTGGAGAAACACCTGCGATTAATTGCCCGGGCGGCTGAAGCAAAGGCCCAGGTAGTATGTCTCCAGGAACTGTTTTACGGACCATATTTTTGTGCTGAACAGAACAGCAAATGGTATGCGGCGACGGAAAAGGTTCCGGAGGGGCCGACTACAAAGCTGATGCAGGAGCAGGCGAAAAAACACGGCCTGGTCCTGGTTGTCCCCCTCTATGAAGAAGAGATCACCGGTCTTTACTATAACACGGTGGCAGTTATTGATGCCGACGGTCGGTATCTGGGCAAATTCCGTAAAATACACTTGCCCCATGTCCAGGCCGGAGAATCCCAATATACCGGTTTCTGGGAAAAATATTATTTCCGTCCGGGTAATCTTGGACATCCCGTTTTCGAGACATCCTTTGCCAGGATCGGAGTTTATATCTGTTACGATCGCCATTTCCCCGAAGGTCCCCGTATTCTCGGGCTCAACGGAGCAGAAATCGTTTTCAATCCTTCGGCTACGGTGGCCGGCCTTTCCGAGCATCTCTGGAAACTTGAGCAGCCTGCTCATGCTGTGGCCAATGGTTACTATGTTGGAGCAATTAACCGGGTTGGGACGGAAGCACCCTGGAATATGGGACATTTTTACGGGAGCAGCTACCTGTGCGACCCCCGCGGCCAGATTGTTGCCGAAGGCAGCCGAGAGAATGAAGAAGTGGTCATCGGTGATGCCGATCTTGACGTGATCAGGGAAGTGAGAAATGTCTGGCAGTTTTTCCGGGATCGCCGGCCTGAGACCTACGGTCGGATCTGCACTCCATGATTTAATAATTAAAAAGGAGATGGCATTATGCGGACAGTTATTAAAGATGGGACTCTGGTTACCGCTTCCGGCAGTTCCCGGGCCGACGTCATCATTGAGAAAGAGAAAATAACAGCGATAGGCAGTTTTTCACCCGGTTTCGGCGATCGAACAATTGAAGCGTCAGGCAAGCTGGTTCTGCCAGGGGCTATCGATGTGCATACTCACCTTGATATGCCCTTTGGTGGTACAGTTACGGCCGATGATTTCACCACCGGCACTATTGCCGCTGCAGCGGGAGGAACAACCTGTATTGTGGATTATGCCATTCAGACTCCCGGCGGCACCCTGCAGGAAGCCCTGGTTACCTGGCATAAAAAAGCGGAAGGGAAATGCGCCGTCGATTATGGTTTTCATGTGGCAGTGACCGATCTTAATGAAAAAGTGCTAAATGAAATACCTGACCTGGTAAAAAAAGGTTATCCTACATTTAAGGTTTTTATGGCCTACAAGGGAGTTTTTCAGATCGACGATGCTGCCCTGCTGAAAGTATTGAAAAAGGCGGGAGCAGCGGGAGGGCTGGTTCTGGTTCATGCGGAAAACGGCGATGTTATCGAGGTACTGACCGGAGAACTCCTTGTTGCCGGGAAAACTGCTCCGCGCTATCACGCCCTGAGCAGGCCGCCCCTGGCGGAAGAAGAAGCGGTAAACCGTTATATTGCCATGGCCGAATTGAGCGGTTCTCCGGCCTATATTGTTCATTTGAGCACGGCAGGTGCTCTACGCCTTGTTTCGTCGGCCAGGTTGAGGGGACTGCCGGTCTACGCAGAAACCTGTCCCCAGTACCTGTTTCTTTCGATTGATCGTTACAATGAGCCTGGTTTTGACGGAGCAAAATATGTTATGTCTCCACCCCTGCGTGAAAAGGGCAACGAAGATCATCTCTGGGCCGGCCTGCGTTCCGGGAACCTGCAGGTTGTTGCTTCCGATCACTGTTCTTTTAACTTGAAGGAGCAGAAAGAACTGGGCATGAATAATTTTACCAAAATTCCGAACGGTGCTCCCGGGCTTGAGAACAGGGTCCAGCTGATGTTTGCGGGCGGGGTTGTTAAAGAGCATATTGACATTCATAAATTTGTCGATCTGGTCAGCACCGCACCGGCCAGGATTTTTGGCCTCTATCCACAAAAAGGGACTATTGCTGTCGGCAGCGATGCCGATCTGGTAATCTTCAATCCGGAAGCTGAATTTACCTTGAGCAGTACAGAACAGTTCCAGAATGTCGATTATAATCCCTATGAGGGATTCAGGGGTAAGGGAAAGCCGGAGCTGGTTTTTTCCCGCGGAACATTAATTTTTGAACATGGGAAATATACCGGTGCCGTGGGGCACGGCCGGTTTATCCCGCGCCAGCCCTTCAGTGTTATCTGAAAAGTTACTATTCCGGTTGATAAAGGGAGTGGCTTCTGTCGTATAGCATTCTTGTTGTGCGTTATATATCCCTGATGCCGGTAACATGTTTTAAGGAGGTCCCAACAATGATTGTAGTTATGAACCCCGGAGCCGAACAAAAAGAAATTGACAGGATTACAACCAAACTAAAGAACATGGGCTATGGGGTGCACCTTTCGACCGGTGAAAACCGCACTGTAATCGGGGTAATCGGCCAGCGTCGGGAGGAAGTGGCTCAGACCATGGAGGCCATGCCCGAGGTGGAGAAGGTTGTTTTTATCAGCAGGCCTTTCAAACTGGCCGGCCGTGAATTTCATCCGGAAAATACAGTTATTGAAATAGGCGATCTTACGGTCGGTGGAGAAAAGCTTGTTTTGATGGCCGGTCCCTGTGCTGTTGAAAATGAAGAACAGCTGATGGAAGCAGCTGTTGCTGTTAAAAAAGCAGGGGCCAGGGTGCTTCGGGGCGGTGCTTTTAAGCCGCGCACTTCCCCCTATAGTTTCCAGGGATTGGAAAAAGAAGGATTGCGGTTTTTAGATCAGGTCCGCTCGGAAACCGGTCTATATATTGTCACTGAAGTAATGGATCAATTCACTGTAGCTGAAGTAGCCGAATGTGCCGATATTATTCAGGTAGGCGCCCGAAACATGCAAAATTATTATTTGCTTCGGGAACTGGGCAAGATCCGCAAGCCGGTCCTGCTGAAAAGGGGGTTGTCGGCAACCATTGAAGAATGGTTAATGGCGGCGGAATATATTTTAAGCGGAGGTAATTACGAAGTAATTCTTTGTGAAAGAGGAATACGTACATTTGAACCCTATACGCGAAATACCCTTGATTTAAGCGCAGTCCCGCTGGTTAAGCAGCTAAGCCACCTGCCGATTATTGTCGATCCGAGCCACGGTACCGGGATTGCTGAACTTGTTCCGTACATGAGCAGGGCAGCACTGGCAGCCGGTGCCGACGGCCTTATGATTGAAGTCCATCCTAATCCCCAGGAAGCGCTTTCCGATGGACCGCAATCGTTAGATCCCCGGCAGTTTAACGAACTGGTCGGGTCTCTGAAAGGAGTGGCGGCCAGTGTGGGAAGAACAATCTGACAGCAAGGTTTTATTCCGGCAGGCAGCACTGATTGGCACCGGTTTGATCGGGGGGAGTATTGGATTGGCCCTCCGTGAAAAAGGTCTGGTAGGTAAAATAATTGGTTTCGATCGCGATGGGGTAACCTGCAGAAAAGCGGTGCAAAGGGAAGCAGTTGACCTGGCGGTAGAATCACCAGCGGAAGCGGTGCAGGATGCAGATCTGGTAATCCTGGCCGTTCCGGTGATCAGCGCAGTGGAGGTCTTGCGCGAGTTAATGCCGGTAATCGGCAGAGGAACCATAATCACTGATGTGGGCAGCACGAAAAGTGCAATCATGGCCGCTGTGGAACAGATTTTGCCGGCCGGGGTCTCATTTATCGGCGGTCATCCGATGGCCGGGTCCGAAGAAAGCGGCATTGAAAGTGCTGAACCGGCTCTTCTTGAGAATGCGATCTACGTTTTAACACCGGCACCGGGGACTTCCGAGCAGGCTGTTGATAAACTGAGCGTTCTAATTGATCATATTGGTGCTCAGCCGATCGTTCTCGATCCTTTGAAACATGATCGCATCGTTGCCATGGTTAGCCATCTGCCTCATATTGCTGCCGCATCGCTGGTCCAGAGTGTTGCCGGGACAGAAGATATGGAATTGGTGCGCACTCTGGCGGCAGGCGGCTTTCGGGACAGCACCAGGATTGCTCTGGGAAACCCTGAGATATGGCGTGACATCTGCATCAGCAATCGCTGGGCCCTTTTGGCCGCTCTAAAATCTTTTAAAGCCAGCATAAATAAACTGGAAAAATATTTGGCTGAACCGAATGCTGAAGGAATTCAAGAATACCTTTTACAGGCCAGGGATTATCGTTCCTCCATTCCGTACCGCGGCCGCGGTATTCTACCTGAAATATATACGCTCGTCGTCCTGGTTCGTGATACTCCGGGTATTCTGGCCAGGGTTACCGGTATTCTCGGTAATGCCGGGGTTAACATCGATGCTATCGAAATTATGCATATCAGGGAGCTTTCAGGAGGGAGCATAAGGCTGGGATTTAAAACCATAGATCAGCAACAGAAAGCCCTCCAACTGCTTACGGAGGAAGGTTATTATGTTAATTGCCCGAAATATTGATCATCATGCAGCGCTGGAAAAGAATACGATCCGGGTTTTATGAACGAGCGCTTTTGCTCTGATTAATCTTTTTCTGTTCAGCAGCCAGTTCGATCAGGGTTTTTGACTGCAGTTCCCTTTTAACAGCATCTCTTACCCTTATCCAAACGTCACGGGTTACGCATTTATCCGCCCTATCGCAGTAAAAATCATCATTAACACATGAAACGGGAGAGATGGAACCCTCGACGCTTTCCACAATATCAAAAAGGGTTATTGTGGCGGGGTCTACAGAAAGGTGATACCCGCCGTGACTTCCCTTGCGGGTTCTGACAAATCCGCGTGCTCTCAGGGGGGCCATAATTTGCTCCAGGTATTTAACCGATAAGTCCTGTTTGCAGGCGATGTCATTGAGCTGTATGGCTTCTTCACTGTAATTGACAGCCAGTTCGATCATTGCTCGTGCAGCATAGCGCACTTTAGTTGAAAACTGCACTGGTTTTACCTCCCAATTCTATAGTATTTCCATGAATTTTATTACATTCTATATTGATTTTAACTTCTTATTGCTTCCATGTCAAAGCCTCCCTGTATGTTTTGTCTTTGCATCTATGCCAAATATATTTTACAGGCAATTGGAAATTGGCATGTCCTTAAGCGAAAAATGGCCTGGTCCACAGCAGTATCGGCAGCTGTGCCTTTTATTGTGACGAAAATGATTCGCTTTCTTTTGGTGTCATTGGTTTAACCATTGTTATGATTGTGGTAAAATAAAAACAGGAAGCTCTGGGGGGGATTTGCAAAATGATTAAGATGGATGTAAAGACAGTAACTGCTGATCATGGGGGTAATTTTCTGATTTTGCTGATGGATGAAGATGAAAAAAAAGTGCTTCCCATATCAATCGGCCCTCTTGAAGCTCAGGCAATTGCCCTCGTCCTGCAGGATGAGATACCGCCCCGCCCGCTGACCCACGACCTTCTGAAATCGGTGTGTGAAAGGCTGGGAGCTGTTATGGAAAAAGTGGTCATCACTGACATTAGAGAAAGTACATTTTACGCGGAAATCTATTTTAAGCAGAATGAGGAAACTCTGATTATCGATTCCAGGCCCAGCGATGCCATAGCCCTGGCTTTGCGTTTAGAAGCTCCGATTTACATGGAGACGAAATTAATCGAGTTTACGTACGACTACCAGGATATTATTGCCAAAGACGGTGGCGAAGACGAACTTCATTAAAATGCTCCTGCCAAGTAATATCTAAAAATACAACAGGAGGGATCTGTATCAGACCCTCTTTTTTATTGGGCGGACTCTCGCCATTTGAACAAGGATTACCCCTCCGATAATCAACGGTGCCAAGATAATAATTTGAATGGTAATCTCTTCCCGCAAAATTAAAGTGCCCAGTATGACAGCGACGACCGGCCATGAACTATTAATATGGACTAAGCAGATCCGGGCGGACTGCCTCGATCCCCTGGGTATACTTGCTGTTGGCAACATACTTCAAGCCGTGTAAACGAGCCAACCGGCTGAGCCAGAGCGGTTGGTTACGGCGACATTTTATTTCCAGGATAACCGTGTGGAATAAATGTCTTTTAAAGAATGTTGAGGGGGGAAATAAAGAGTTTGCCAAACAGCTTTTGACATCGTGATCAAAAGTTATTCTCAGGTCCTCACGGTTTCGGGGGCGGTATCCTTCGCGGTAATACTGGACAAGAACCACTGGTTTTAAAGACCGGAGGTGATATACCCTTTCAAATTCTTCCAGGACAGGATCGTTCACGGCCGGCCAATGGCCGGTTTTCATAAAGTGGCCGTACTCTGCGGCGGAGATGACCGTGCTGTACTTTTCTATAGATTCACCCCACCGATTTTTAAGTTCCACCTTCAGAACTGTTTGGTCACTTATCGTTTCATTGTAAGTCCGCAAGCGGCATTTGATCCGGCCAAAATTACCTTCAATTTTTTCGTAATAAGCCTCGAAGCTGGCGTTGTCAAAATAAAGACTGCGGACAAGATACCGTTTTTCTGAAGCAGACCGGGTATAGTTATCCGGTTCCAGGTGCGGTCGGAATGCATTTTTGAGGCGGTAATACTGCAGCGTTGACAGCTGGTACTTGTATTCAAACCGCCACGGAATAGTTTGCTGGGTGGTATTGTTGATCAGCATAAAGGAACCTCCAATAAATTACATGGGCAGGGCCAGCTGTGGGGCCAGCAGAGATACTTTTTCTACTCCCGGCAGGTTTTTTACCCTTCGGATAAACTCTTCTGCCTTTTTTTCCTGTTCCAGGGTAAAGCGCAGCTCATAAACAATTTCCCAGTCGCTGTCAATTAGATCCTGTGAACGGATCCGCGAACGGGTGCTGTATTTTTTTATCATACCAGCAGTCTCTGCCGTTAGCCGTTCGCCCCTGCCCGAAACGACCAGGACAAAGTCGGAGTGGCGGGGTCTCCCGTATTCAAAAGCAAAAAGGAGAAAAACTATTATAGCGATCAGAATCGTCGCCAGCAGGGCTAAACTCCAGTTTTCCGTTCCGCAGCCGAGGCCCACGACAATGACCCAGAAAAGGTAGACCATGTCGCGTGTATCCTTGATCGGTGTGCGGAAACGTATGATTGCCAGGGAGCCGATCAAACCAAGTGATAAAACGAGGTCACCGCGAATGAAGAACATAACCAGTGCTACTATTGGAGCGATCAGGACCAAAGTAGTTAGAAAAGCCGGTTCGTAATTCAGTCCGCGATGAGTGTTGCGGTAAACCAGGGCAATAAAGAATGAGAGCGCCAGAGCTGTAATGATGGCTGTAAAAAGGCTCAGGGTCAGTTCTCCCGGGATAATAAACGATTCGACGATCTGCTGCCACATAATAAACCCTCCCAAAATGAACTTTAGCGGTCCGGCCACTGTTCAAAAATGGCCATTTTTTCATCACTCAATTGAAACTTTTTCTGAACATGCTCCATCACGATCAATGGCCGTAGCCGGGCGAACTCTTTTAACTGTTCTATTTCCCTTCGCCAGTGTTCCATTGATCCGCCCCAGCGATCAATTTGCCGGGGCATTTCGCTTTCGATATTGTCTGCCAGGATGGTTATTCTGTCAACAGTCCTTTCAGACGCAAAGGTATTGTTTATATGATAAGCAAATCTCTCGATCAATTCAGTGGTGAAATCATTGTTCCGCAAAAGGTTCACTGTCAGGGTAGTATCTACGCTTTGCCGTACTCCCGTGCCGGCGGGGCTGGTCATGCTGGCCAGGGTATTGTTGTACAGGTGGCTTGGCCAGAAAGCCCAATCCAGGTCATAAATCAGCCAGCGCCATTTACCTTCCTCGCTCTGTTCGCGCCAGTAACGGATGTTACCCTGGTCGGTCTGGGCAAAATAAACCTGAGCGATCAGGGCATCGATATAATTCGTAACATCCATTTTGTTTTGGATGTAAGCGTAGTTTTCGTTCCGGGAGAGGTCGTTGTTCCTGACGAAATCCAGTAGAGCCAGGTATTCTTCGTTTGATCCGGCCCGCACCCGCCAGTTGCCCTGCAGCAGGTCGATCTTGTCGGGATCCAGTTCGTGATTATGGGCTACCATGTAGCGATTGGCCCGTTCCCTTATGTTGTATATGCCCCAGTATTCGCCGTTCAGGTAGAGGACCGCCTGACGGTGAGCCTGGTAATCAAGGCCGGTTTCTTCGAGCAGGCTAGTCGTCATGATATCTCTGATCTTGCTGAAAACGGCATCCTGGCCCGATGTTCTGAGAGTGATAGCCTTAAACCGGGTCAAGTCTTTATCTCCAAAGAGAGGATAGCGCATTTCGTTGTGCCCGTAGATATTGCGAAAAAAAACATTGAAAATTTTTTGGTCCATGGCCCGGCTGTACTGGCCGCCAATTTTGATCCCCGCTTCCATATCCCAGCCCAGGGTCCCGTCCGGTTCGTACATTTCTATGTGTATCGGTTTCTCAATGTCTTTCCAAAAGTTGGCTCCTCTATAGGGGAATTCGCTGGAAGCGTTATAACCCCGGACATATATGCCGTCGGCCGGGTCAAATAGATCATCGGGGTCCATCATTATCGATACAACTGTCAGTTCGTGGTCGGTATTTAAAAAATAGGAACAGCTGGTAACGGGACTGGGCATTGCGTCTTCGCTGAAGGCCCGTACCCGCAGGATTGATGTATCTTCAATATGCAGGGGAGCAGTATAAAGGGTTGATTCGGGTGTTGGTTCGGAACCGTCAAGAGTATAGCGCACTTCAGTTTCCAAGGACGGGGGGATAATTATTACCTCGAAGGGCTGATTATAAAAACCGCCAATCGGTGAGATCTGTGGCGCCATGGTGTAGCCATCAAAAAAGGGGGACCTGTTTTCTTCTCCCGGTGAAGGGTTCTCCATGAAGTATCTCTTTGTAAAATCACCAGGGAGAAGGCCGGCGGAGAGATCGCCGTGCTGTTTACCGGTAGGCATCTGATCAATCGTCATTCCGGATGGATGGCTGAGGACAAGGGTTTCGCCATTTGACCTTATTTTGAAATTGGTATGCAGAAAAAGACCTTCCGGGTCGCGGCGGTCTTTGCCCGAGGCAAAGATCAGCAGGTATTCTTCCGGTTCAATGGTAACAGAGGGGAACTGCCACCGGTAAGGTTGTTCTTCGCTGTCCGATAACCCGTATTCTCCAAGATTAACCGGATATTCAGCCCGGTTAAAAATCTCAATAAAGTCGTTGTAGTCACCGTCTTCATCGGCAATAGTTGTCAAGTTGGCAGCCATTGCTTCGCTGATCACGAGATCGGGCACCGGTGAGCCGCTGAATACGTCAAAACCCCGGGTATAGTTTGGTTCACCGGGAGTGGGGCGGGGGTAGTAAAGCCATTTTTCGGGATCTTTTTGATCGCGGCCGTAGGATACGTCCCGCTCCATATTCCTGATTTCCATCTTATCAACTACTGCCCCGTTGGGCATGCTGAGGATCAAGGTGTCATCCCTGTCATTCAGACTGAAATTTGTGTGTAAAAAAGCACTGTCGGGGGCAGTGCGGTTTTTCCCCGAAGCAAAGACAACCAGATACTGATCCGGTTCGAGAACCTTTTCCGGAAAACGCCACTTGAAAGGATTGTCGTCTTTGTCTGACAGCCACCATCCGGCCAGGTTGACAGGGCTGTCATCTGTATTATGCAGTTCTATCCAGTCGGAGAGATCGCCGTCTTCGTCGGGAATTGAAGTGCGGTTCACGACTAAAAATTCATTAATCAGGACCGGCTGTTCTTCTGCTGCCGGGATTTCGGCAACTTGTTCGTACGAGGAGCTGCTGTTTTCAGCACCGGGAGTGGCATCCAGAAAGTATAACCAGGTTTCCACGTTCCCCGGTTTCCGGCCGAAGGAAACATTGGAGAACAGCGCCGGAACTGATATGCTGTCGATTACAGATGCTTCAGGATCTATCAGCAAAAGATCATTACCGGAAGCGCTGAGCTGGAAATTGGTATGCAGGTATGGGTTGCCCGGATCAATTCTGTCTTTTCCCGAAGCAAAAATTGTTAAATAATCACCGGGGCCGATGCTTGCAGCTGGAAATGCCCACCTGTAAGGATCAGCCGGGTCGTCTGTTACCCAGTAACCGTCAAGAAGCACTTCTTTGTCGCCGGGGTTATAAATTTCAAACCAGTCAGGATAATCACCGTCTTCGTCGCTGATCGTACACCGGTTGCTGGTCATTACTTCATTGATAATAAGGTTCTTTCCTCCCTGGAAAATACTACCCAGGACGGCTCCGGCCATGACCAGAATAAAAGTTAAAATAATTACATATAATAGTCGGTTGGCCAGCCGAGGTTGCAGGGCCCTCCACTTAAAGGGCAAAAGATCACATCCAGTTTTGATAGTGTTGAAAACTTTTAAAAACCATGAACAGACAAGACAGCTTTTTTGTAGCCGAATTGGTACTGCCCGATTTTAGACGGCTGAAACTTCTCTTTCATACTACATGAATGAAATCTCTTTTGTCAAAGTTATTGCTTCCTTAGATTAAAAATGTACGAAATTTTTTGATAATCTGATTTGCGATTACGTGCTGAATTGGGCGGTTTCTTCGAACTGCTCATATGCAATAAATGTTATATAAAGTATATTATAGCAATAATAGTTTTGA
Source organism: uncultured Syntrophomonadaceae bacterium (assembly GCA_964506505.1). Classification (GTDB taxonomy): domain Bacteria; phylum Bacillota; class Dethiobacteria; order DTU022; family DTU022; genus M55B129. Next base: position 1,879 of record CAZDKY010000022.1, on the reverse strand, counting down.
CAAAAAACACTAAATGATTTATATATATATATATAAGATTAGAATCTTAGAGCTTTTGGTGACGAGTATTTTAAGTTCGGAATTTTTATAAGAGTAAGATATAGAATAATGTAAAATGAGGGAAAGGAGGTGTAGTTTCATTATATAGACGACAGATGTCTTACAGGAAAGGCTTTCCCAATATTTTAAATTTAACGGGGGTATAGTAGATGATAAAAAAAGGTTTTCTATTTCTGGTGTTGGTTGCTTTTTTGGCAGTCTTTCTCGTTGTCGGTGGTTGTGCGGAAGAAGGCGCAGCCCCTGAAAATGGGGAAGAAGTTGAAGATGAAGGCCCGCTTGAAGACAAGGATGTTCTTGTTTTCGGGGGGGCAAGGTCGCTGACTGGCCCGCTGGCAATCCAGGATGAGGCCTGCTTCGGACCTATTTACCGGATGTGGGCGGAAGAAGTGAATGCCCGTGGTGGTATCTATGTTGAAGAATACGGTAAACAGCTACCCGTTGAACTGCTAGTTTACGACGATACTTCCGACATGGGGACCATGACCAGGCTGCTGGAGAAGCTGATGGTTGAGGACGAAGTTGATTTCCTGCTTGCCCCAATCAGCACTGCTTTTCTGCATGCCGCAGCTCCGATTGCCGATGAACACGGTTACCTTCTGATGGGAGCCGAAGGTGGGGCCAAAGAACTGGAACCGATGATGGCCAGTTTGCCCTACTTTTTCTCTGTTCTCAATTATGCAACTCACCAGATTCCGGCTCTAGTCGATATGCTTGTAGAGAACGGGATCGAATCAGTGGCCATTATTTTCATTGCCGACCAGCACGGTATTGAGTATTCCGGTGATACCATTCCGGTTCTCGAAATGAACGGAATTGACGTAGCATTCTCCAAGAGCGTTCCGCTGGGTATTGACGACATGTCAGCGTTGATTAACGAAGCCAAGGAAGCCGAAGTCGACGCCGTACTCTGCTATGCTTATCCGGATGAAAACTTTCTCCTGGTGGGTCAGTCAATGGAGATGGACTTTAACCCGGACCTGATGCTTCTCGGTCCCGGCGCCTGCTTCGAAGTCTTTTATAATATTTTTGGTCCGGCTACAGAAGGAGTCATGGGCTGGGGAGCCTGGAACGAGAAGAGCTCGCCCGAGGCGGCAGAACTGACCCAGAAGCTAATCGAACATGAAGGTGGTCGCAATATTGACTGGTGGGGTCATGTTCCCTACTATGCATCGCTGCAGATCCTCGAGCAGGCTATCGAGATGTCCGGCACAATCGACCATGAAGTGCTGAAGGACGTTATAGCTACTGAAAAATTCGATACAGTAATGGGTGAAGTCTGGTTTGAAAACGGTGGTATTCCTGCTGAATGTTATCCCGGACAAATCGGCCAGTGGCAGAACGGGATCTTTGAAGTGGTTGCCCCCGCCGATCAGGTTACTGCTGAACCGATTATTCCCAAACCGGCCTGGCCCGACCAGTAAGAAGCTGAGTACATTTTAAATAACAGGGTAACAATAAAATGATTTTCACACAGGCTGCCTGAAGGTTCTGCTTCTTTAGAGACTGGAACCGCCGGTGGTTCCGGCAGACATCCGAGAGGGCAGCCTGCCCTTTATATAATGCCCGGACGGGAGTTGACTATATGACATCTATCATCAATATACTCGTCAACGGCTTGATTTTGGGGGGTATTTATGCTTTGACCTCCGTCGGACTGAGTATGCAGTATGGGGTAGCCCGTATCTTTAACATTGCCCACGGAGAATTTATCATGGTTGGGGCTTTTATCACCTGGATGCTTTATACCAGTTTCGGTATCAACCCGCTCTTATGCCTGGTCGTGGCGGGACCGGTCCTTTTTATCCTCGGTTTTATTGTT
>CAZDKY010000021.1:0-68080 GCA_964506505.1 uncultured Syntrophomonadaceae bacterium | reverse complement strand
TCTCGTCTTCCGCTCCATTTTTTTGGCGACATAGCCAAGTGGTAAGGCAGAGGACTGCAAATCCTTCATCCCCGGTTCGAATCCGGGTGTCGCCTCCATTTTTTAGCCGGAGTGGCGGAACAGGCAGACGCAAGGGACTTAAAATCCCTCGGGCATACAATGCCCGTACCGGTTCAATTCCGGTCTCCGGCACCAATAGATTTCACTATGTCATCAGGGTAAAATTCTACCCTGATTTCTTTTGTTTTAGGATCTAATTCTAACCGTTTTATAAATGTTCTTATTAATTTTTTTCTCTCCTGGATAGAAGCAAGGTCGTAAGATTTCCTGAAATTAATAAAAAAGCTTTTAAGTAGATCTGGATTAATTTTATTATCAGATGTATGTTTATTCTTCAGATTTTTTAATTGTGTTTCAAGGTTATCTTTTTCTTCATTAATTTTATTAATTTCATCTGAAATAATTGAAGCATCAATACCTGACTTGATTGCATTTAAAAGGTTCTTTATCTCATGGTTATGCAGCTTTATATTCTTCTCTACGGTATTAATATCTTTTGTAACAGATAAATTATTATCTCTGATCTTATTTGATAGATCAGAGATAATCTTATCAAGTTTATCCGGAGCAGTATAACGCTGCTCAATTTCTTTAACCAGTAATTCTTCAAGCCAATATTGATCAACAAACCATTTACTACTGCATCCATCGGGTCCTTTTGATCTATTTACACCGCATATATATTTTTTCCAGTTCTTAGATGAGTTGCCATAGCTCACTACATTGCCATTGCAATTACAACAGATAAACATTGGCTCGCCTAAAAAGTTTTTGCCAGTTAAAAGATAATTACTTTTTCGAGTTGCTCCTGCCGGGGCATTATATATAACATGCTAGGCTCTAATTTAATTAGGTGGTGATTAATATAAATATCAGAGGAATTGATCGATTAGAATTTGGAATAGATATTATAGATTATGAAAATAAATTTAAACCGATTCTGTTAGAGTTAAGAGATAAAAAAGAAAACGGTCAGGAGATCGGCATAGCGTATCACATAGATTATAATAATTTACTTTTTGAAGTAGGCTTAAAGGTATTAGATTTTATGCCTATAAAATAACCTGCAAGTATTTTATGATGGCCTTTACTGAAAAAACAACAAATGAAAACCCGCCAATCAGAGTTATATTTTATTCCGGCTATTTATGGTCATATGGTTATGAAGAAGCATATAGCAGATTTCTTAACTGGTTTAAAATATTCCCGGGAGAAATTGAGAAAACAAGATTATCAAGACTTGATATCTGCCTTGATACCGACGAAATAGCATTTAATGAAGAAGATAGAGAGCTATTCATAACCAGGGCCAGGGCGAAAGCAAATCACTATGTAGATGACTCTTACACTTACGGCAAGAATTTTTCAGGCTTTACAATCGGCAGGGGTAATCCGATGCTGGCCAGGATCTATAATAAAACACAGGAAATAAAAACAAAAGGTAAAGAGTGGTTTAAAGCGATCTGGAAAGAAAATGGTTGGGATGATAATAAAGATGTATGGCGTATAGAATCTCAGTTAAGAAGAGCAGCATTAAAGGAGCTTAAAATATTACAGGTTGAAGATATCAGAGAAAATGAAGATCAGCTCTGGCACTATTTAACTACAAACTGGTTAAAAATGAATCATCCAAAATGGACAGTAATTAAGAAACCTATAAACCCGGATATAAAACCATTATTTTGAGAAAAAGTAAAGCAGGGAGATCTGAAAAAATTAACCAACCAGGTAAACGGTTTATTAATTTCGATCGGTGCCTACATGAATAAAAGCAACATAGACGATATCCAAAAATATATTAAAAACAATACTGAAGCTAAGTTAAAGCTTAAAAATACAAGCTTCAAAAATGAAGTTCAGAAAAGAAGGATGAGCTATTTAAAAGATTTAAAAAAGCTGGAAGGAATTTAGTATTAAACGATATTCTCGTAATTTGAGATTATCTTCATAGATAAAAAATGATCAAGAAACATATAAAAATAGGTTAGCTGTTAAATTTAGCGGGTTTTGCTATATTTGAAAAGCTAACTTATTTATTTCAATAGAATAATAGATATTAACGGTATAGTGAGTTAGGGATAGAAGCGGAATCGATCTGTTTTTCGATTGGAGCGGATAGCCCGGCGACGTCATATAATATTTATTAAAATAATTATTGTATGATGTCGTAACTCCATATATTACATAATAAAGGAATTATTAAAAATATTTAAAAGGAATATTGGTTTTGATCACGAACAGAATATGAGCACCCTTGTAATATTGATATTGTTCTAATAGGTAATGATTTAAATCGATTTGGGGGGGGTAACATGAAGTTTGATGATGCTGTTATGGCCATTGGCACGGTTTTGGATCTTCGTAGGGTTGCTTCTGCTCATGTAGTTGACCATCGCAACTTAAATGAAGAAGAGTTGAGAAAAGCTCTCATAAAAGTTAAGCCACAGTACCTTCATCTTGAAACTGTTCAATCAAACCTTGATACAGCTTTCTATAAAAACGAATGTATAGATTATAGAACGATAAGCCAGATTATAATTGAGGATGTTATGCTTAACGAAGATGGTTATATAATAAATGCTGGAGAATTAGAAGAAAAAGTTATGGCGATTGAACAGAATATAGTAAATATGTCAAATGAAATAGATATCTCAGACCTTGTCTCTCATAAAGATAGCCATCGACAAAAAGAGTTGGAGCTATATTTTTATATTTTAAAAGTCGCATGGGAATATGAGGATTCAAAGAGTCCTGATGAAGTTAATCTTCTTAGGAAATTCCGTGATAAGCTTAATGTAAGTGAGACGAATCATAAGGTTTTAGAAGCTAAGCTTGGTAAGTTTCCTAAACTGAACAATGATATTCATAGTAGGAGTGAAATACTTGATGTTCGCAGGTATTTACATACATTAGGGTTATTATTTCCTATTCGTGATGAGAAAGGAAATGATTTAGATCTAATTCCTGAAGAACTTGCAACAGTGATGAATGAAGTATTAGAAAGAGAAATAAAAACACCTAATTATTCAATATTAATACGCAATAAATTAGTATATAAGAAAAAGTATCTCCAAACTGCCCTCGAAAAAGCCAGTATATCATTTAATAACAGTGATTCATTAGAAGTTTTAGCTGACAAAGTAATTGAACATATAAAGCCAAGTGTGCTCATAGGAGGGGTTACGCCAAAGGATGGTCTTAGCAATGACGATTTACATAAATGGTGTTCAAGCTTAGATTTACCGGTGGGAGGAACAAAACAGGAGCGCATTCAAAGAATAATCTCATATTATGACTCACTTAGACAAACAGCACCTGTACGTGAAGATGAAAGAGTAGTCTGTTACGAGATGTTTGAAGAGCTTGCATTCCGCGATCATTCAGTGCTTCGTGCACATAACATTATTTCAAAAGACCTGGAGATAGAATCAAAGTTTGAGGAAGCAACTTCCTATTTGTTTCAAAATAAACTGAATCATACACCTCTGAAACAAGCTGGTTCAAACAATCCTGATGGCTTGTTAAGTTTCAAAGATATGTATGTTATGTGGGATAACAAAAGTAAAGAACATCCCGGTCTTGTTGATTTAAAACAGCACATTAATCAATTTCATCAATACATGGAAAAAGCTAACAAGCCCGTACCAATATTTCTGGTTATTGCCCCAGGGTTTACTGAAGAATCTGAAAGAACTGCTTTAAGCTACACCGCTGATAATATTAATAGGAATATTGTTTTAATTACAGCGAAGGAGCTAAAAAACTTGGCAGAAAAATGGAGTAGTCCTGATAATAAGAGGCAGGATGAACCATTCCCTTTGGGGCTATTGGCAAAAACAGGACGTTTCAATAGTACTCTTTTAGGTGGTTTTAAAGATAAATAGAGGTAAGTTTATATTTAATTGAAATAGATAGCCAGATGCCATCACTAAAATACTCATAGAAGTTAATGAATATATTGTGATGAAGAAAACTGAATAGATGGAAACACAAAAATTAGAATACGTTATTTAAAAACGAAATATATTTTTAAAGCTAATATGATTAATAAATGAAAGCAGGACTATTTCATGGCTTATTTAAAAAAATTAACTAGAAACATTAAGCAATATGAAATATTAGAGACAGAAATAAATAGTATAAGTCAAAAGAACATTTGGTGTGAAATATTTCTATCAATATTTATGATTCTTTTAGGAGTTTACCTGTCATATTTTTTACCGGCAAAATATTTGTTAGCAGAAATAGAAAATGTTAAGTATTACAATTTCATGCATGACATTGTTTTAGTCTTTACAATACTGTTTCTTTTGTTATTTTGTATATTTAGGTATGTTTTAGGATCAGAAATAAAGAATATAAAAGCTGAAAGTTATTCTGATTCAATAGATACGGTAGATACAGCTTTAAAAGATAAAGATTTTAAAAAAGAAATAATAGAAGTAAACTACGAAGGGGATGAAAACTGTGAAGCTTAGAATAGCATTAACTTGTGATTATGCTTTAACGGATAATAGTGGGAAAATAAGTATAATAGGAATATTTGATACTATACATGTGAGTAATTTGCCAGCAAAACATGCTAAGATGTATATTGTTCTCAAGTTTAAGCTTGAAGAGTCAGATAGAGGGAAGAATGATGTTATAATTGATTTAATGGGAGAAGATAATGAAGTAATAAATGAGATTGCAAAAGCAAAAATAGATATAAAGCAAATGATAAATAGTGATATAGATTCAGAAGCTAATCTGATAGTTTGTCTAACGAATTTTGGCATAAAAGAATTAGGAAGATATTCAATACGTATTAAATATCAAAATAAAGAAGAGTATATGCCTATATTAGTAAAAAAAATTAAAAGAGAAAATAAAAATATAGATTGACCTATTGATAATGAATTTAAGTATAAACTTAGAAACTATCCTGAAAATGCAAATTACCATTTACATCCATCGGATGGTGAAGCTGGCTTCATGAAGTCTAATAATATATAAATTAAGTTAATAAGTATGATTTGCTCAATAATCATTGCAAGCGATATGGTTAGTTCTTGGAAACAAACAGAATCAAAATTTAATTAAAACTATACATTTCAAACCAAGTCTCCCTCCTGACTTGTTTAAACTTGTAGTAATATTTTAGGTCCATGTTCAGTGCAAACTATAGGGGACGGGTCTCCGGCACCATGAAATAAGGCTTTTTAAGATAACGACCACCCCTTCGGGTGGTCATTTTTTGTCCTAATTGAGCGTTCCCTGCCATTTTTTGTATGCAATTTTTACCAACATACATAATTTTATGATCTATTTTAGTTAAACTTTTTGCCAATTGAGAATAATGTACGATTTGAATAAGGCAAAAATAACGGCAACTGGGGAGCAATTTTAACGCCATTTTCTTAATTTATTTTTTTTCAGCATGTTATGCTGAATGTAAATTGCAATGCCGGCCCCGAGAATAATGTCACCGATGCTGATTAATCTGTTTTTACTGTAAGGCAAAGAAATGTGATCACCGAGGAATGCCAGCCACGAATCCTCATCCATGACTGTATGGAAGGGACTTGCTGTTCCCGAACTTAATTCATTAGCTTTTTGGAGTGGCATTTCAGAAGGATTTACGGGCATTCTGCCCTCATTGGCAGTTATCACCAGCAGGTTAAGAAGAATGCCAAGCCCAAAAATAATGATTCCAGTCTGCTTTTCTTGCAAAAATACAACAACAAGAAGAAAAACAAAAGAAAAAACATAGAAGTATGAATAGAGTAATTCGAAAGTACCATCAAAATAAGCGAAGTCAAGGCGAATGATTGCCTGAATCAAAAGAGCTAAAATTATTATTGGCCATCCTATTAGATTCACATGGTTTAAATTTTTGGATGAACCTTTCCGGAACCAGCCAATAGCCAACCCCAGTAAAACTGCTTCCCAGAGCAATAATCAGCCTCCCCTGAATATTTAAGGTAAGTCTTAGTGATAGGTGGTTTTGGCACAGATATTTTTCTCTGTCAGGTACTCTTCATATTTTTCTTCGTCGGGTTCTTCAGACAAGTTGTCCTTGATTTGTGGATATATCTTAATAAAAGCATTGACAATTTTAGGATCAAATTGGGTCCCAGCACAGTCCTGCAGTTCCCGCAGAGCCACCTCGTAGCTAAGCGATTTACGATAGGGTCGATCGCTGGTCATGGCATCGAAAGCATCAGCCACGGCCAGGATTCGAGCTCCTTCGGGAATCTCTTCTCCGGCGATTTTATCGGGGTAGCCATTTCCATCCCAGCGTTCATGATGATGCCTGATGATATCGACACCTGTGGAAAAATATTTAATCCCTTTCAAAATATTGGCTCCTGCTTCACTGTGGGTTTTCATCACGGCAAATTCTTCCTTGGACAACAGGCTGGATTTTTTTAGGATATCTTCAGGAACGGCCACCTTGCCCACATCATGAATGAGGGATATATATTGTATGAATTCAACCCGATCTTCCGGCCATTTCAGTTCGCGGGCCAGGGAGACAACATAATCTGCTACCCGTGAGGAATGGCCTTTAGTGTAAGGATCTTTGGCATCAATGGCTACAGAAAGACTTTTAATGGTGTCAAGGAAGGTCTGCCTCATATTCATGTATGTTTGGAAAGAATGGCGGGCCAGGATTAACGGCAGCAGGAAAAGAACCAGGCCCCAGAAACCAATATTAATATAAATTACAGCAATCAACCCTCCCAGGGGAGCCATGCTCAGGAATGTTAGTGCACTCCATTTAAGGTTTAATCTCCAGACATTAAGAGGTTTTTCTTCCTGAACAAGTGCTAAAATCAGGGTAACGAAAGCACTGTTTAAGATAAAAAAAACGATCACTGAAGCAATATAAGCGGTGAAATGATTTAAAGAGAGATTGGAAGTTGTCGGTGATAACTGTTGATAAAGCAACGCTGCGATCCCTGTAGAGGTTGCCAGTTGAGAAATATTAAAGATATGTTTTATACGGGGTTGATCTTTTATTAATAAATATAATTCATAGGAAACAGCAATTCCAATTACTATCAAGGGTTGAAAAAGAAGAACAGAAGCAGCAATTGTGGCAAAACTTACCGTTACACTTCCACCGCGGGGAAGGGTAACGGGAAAAACATCAGAAAAGATAAGTAACAGCAGGAAAACCAAAATCGGGAACCACTCTACTTTGCTCCAGTCCATTACCGATGCCGCGTATGCGATTATGGCAGCGGTACTTCCTGCAAGTAAAGTGATGAAAATCTGAGCTTTTACGGGAATATGATTATCCATTGTTATAAGGCTCTCCTGCTGATGATATATTTGAAACCGGCCGGCAGTTAATTTTCTCTTATTACCACTTATAAACCGCAGCACCGGCGAGAATCAGGCCGGACAGTGCGATGAGCGCCTTTATCAGGGTGAGCTTCATGGGATAGCCCCCTTTTCCAGGTGCTCAGCGGTTTTCCGCTATAGCCGCTGGCAACGCTCCGCTATGATTCCGTTCGTATAAAAAATAATCCCTGTGTTATAACCGCCGCCGGCTTCAAATTTTTAACTATGGGTAAATACTGAGAGCCTTCTGTTTATAGCATCCAGGGAGGCCCGGACAGCCGATTCGAGATCGTCACCTCTGTTCAGAGCTGTACCCAGCAGAATTTCCTCACGGTTATCCAGATGCAGGCACACGGCGACAATAACCAGTTCACAACCGTACAGGGCAGTCCCCTGAATGTCGCCGACAAACAAAATGTTGTCCACTTTGAGATATTGTTCAATTGCTGAAAGTGTCGCTGATGCTGTCAGACGCAGACGATTCTGCCGGTTGTTTTGACCGGCAGCCGTTGCAGAAAACTGGGCATCCTCGCTGCTTATTACTACATTCACCGTGGCCTGGCCGTTTTCAGTCTTGTAATTAATACTTTTCAGCAGAAGTCTGATCCCGCTGGAAGGAGGAGGAGCCACTCCCGGTTCCAATTGGGCTACGCTGATCTGTTTACGATCGAGCTCAATACCCAGTTTTATCAGAACGGCCGATTCAATATCCCGGACAACCTGTTTTGGGGACCTGGTCGAATCGGCAAGAACGTGAATCTCTATAATCTTGTCATCTTCACAAACCAGACGTCCGGACACAACTCCCTGGATTTGTGAAATAATCCCTTCAATTTTCCTGACTTTATCCTCGTTTTCACTGGCCATGGCAGTTCTCCCGCAGTAAACTTCAGCCGGTAGATCCGGCTTGTTGCTGCAAATCGATCATCGGTCTGATTACTGAAAAGCAGTATCTCAATTGTCAATTACCAGTAATTCTACATATAGGTCAAATTTCCTTTTTTTATACGTAAATAATTATTAAATATTTGCACATTCTCAACATTCGCTATAACCACATGCTTCACATTTCAGGCAGCCTTCAACTCTGACGAGGGCGCATGTGCCGCATTCAGGACAGATTTCACGATTTTCGCTGTGACCCTGAATAACATTGTTGCTTTCAGCGCTGGCCAGTTTGTGGAGAGCCTGGCCAACAGCATCTGGTACACTCATGATCCGGTTCGGACCGAATCCAACTGAACGGGCACCGCCGATTCCTTCAAGCTGGGTAACAATTTCGTCGACGCTTACACCGCAACGCAGGGCCAGCGAAATGAGGCGGGCGATCGCTTCGGTAAAAGCAATGACATCACTTCCTGCCTTGCCGATCTGGGCGAAGAGTTCAAAAGGTTTGCCATCGGCGGTATTGACGGTGACAAAGAGATTGCCCAGGGCTGTCCGAATGCTTGTGGTGCGTCCGCTCAGGGTTTTTGGCCGCTCGATCGGTTTGAGGTTTTCTTCAGGGTTGCCGTCTCCGACATTTAGCACCTGCTTGGTCCGCGAAGTGTCTCGATAGATAGTTATGCCTTTACAACCGGCTTCCCAGGCTGTTATGTATGCATTTTTTACATCATCTACCGTAGCATCTTTGCTCAGGTTGATTGTTTTACTGACGGCATTGTCTGTATATTTTTGGAATATAGCCTGATGTCTGACATGCCAACTGTAATCGATATCCATGGCTGTTTTGAAAAGGTCCTTGTATTTTTCGGGAACACTGGCATCGGCGGGTATTTTCCCGCTGACGGCGATCTCACGGATCAGTTCATCACTGTAGAAACTTTCTTTTTCTGCTATTTCAAGGAATAGCGGATTGACTTCGGGTAAATCAACTCCGCCAAGGATATTTTTACGAATGAAAGCAATGCTGAAATAAGGTTCAATACCACTGCTGGCTCCGGCCAGGATGGAAATGGTCCCGGTAGGAGCAATGGTAGTCCTGGTCGCATTGCGAACGTGATCTTCTTCCCTGCCGGTGTCGTATACGCTGTTCTTGAAATTGGGGAATGTGCCTCTTTCTGCAGCAAGTTTAACCGATTCCTTCTTGGCCTCGCTGTTGATGAAAGATACGACTTTTTCAGCTGTTTCAAGTGCTTCTTCACTATCGTAATTAAGGCCCAGGCGGACCAGCATATCATGCCAGCCCATGATCCCCAGGCCGATCTTGCGGTTGCCCTCCTTGTGCATTTTAGCGATTTCTGGAATTACATAATTGCTGGCATCAATTACATTATCCAGAAATCGGACGGCAATTTGAACTATTTCTGCCAGGTGTTCAAAATCAATCCGTTGATCCTGTTTAACAAATTTGCCCAGGTTCAGGGAACCAAGACAGCAGGCTTCGTAAGGAAGCAGCGGTTGTTCGCCGCAGGGGTTGGTTGTTTCATAAAGGCCAATTTGTGGGGTGGGGTTGAAGCGGTTCATCTGTTCAATAAAAATAATTCCTGGATCGCCCTTTCCCCAGGCCTTCTGGACAATCAGATCAAAGATTTCACGGGCATCGAGCTGGACCTCATTGTCACTCTCAGGATCGAGATAGGGCTGCCTGGTACGGGGGTTGATCAGGGTATAGAGAGGGTCTGGATCTTCACCGGTTGCTTTGCGCATGAATTCGTCGGATACAGTGACTGATAAATTGAAGTTGTTGACTTCGTCTTCTTTTTCCTTGCAGCAAATGAATTCAATTATGTTTGGGTGATTATAGATAAGAGATCCCATGTTAGCTCCGCGTCTAGTTCCGCCCTGTTTAACTGCTTCAGTAGCGGCGTCAAATATTTTTAGAAAGGATATGGGACCACTGGCCACACCGTTGGTTGACTTGACAATATCATTACTGGGCCTCAGGCGATCGAAGGAGAATCCTGTCCCTCCGCCGGTTTTCTGGACCAGGGCCATATTTTTCAGTGCGGTAAAGATGCCTTCCATACTATCTTCAAGTGGGAGGACAAAGCAGGCACTCAGTTGCTGTAGCTCTCGGCCTGCATTCATCAGCGTGGGAGAATTGGGCATAAAAAGAGCCTCGGACATAATGGTGAAAAATTTCTCTTCTATCGCCTTGATTTCATCTTCGTTTTTCCCGTATTCTTTTTCCACCAGGGCAATATTGGACGCTACCCTGCGTAGCAAATCTTCCGGAGTTTCAACCGGGTTGCCCTTTTCATCTTTGATTAAATAACGCTTTTCATAAGTAATCCGGGCATTCTGGCTTATTTCCATCAACTTGTTCCTCCCCACTTAACTGTTATAATTTATTATATTATTAATCTTTCTCTGTTGGCCTTTTTTTTCCTTTCTAAATAACATGGTATTTCGAGTTAAAAAAAATAACTCTTTTTTCACCGGCTAAGCAGTGTTATAATTACACATGGGTTTTAAGGCTTTACAGCCATTATAATACCTGAAATCAAAGCAAAGGAGGGGAATGCTACATACTATGGCACATGAAAAAACGAGAAAACAACTTAAAAGACAGCGGAAAAAAAGAAGACGGGCTAAAAAAAGAAAGAGATTGAAAGGCCGGACTTAAGTAAATAAAAACGGTGGAAGCTGACTAGTTGTTTCTCATTCAGCTTACAGAAACTTTTCCACCGGATTGCATATCAGGCATCCCTGGATAAATCAATGACAAATAAGTGAAGGAGGTGCAGTCATGCCTCTATATGAATTTTATTGTTCAAGGTGCGATAAAAAGTTTGAAGAGCTGTGTAGCAGCTCTGTTAAAAAGGTATGTTGCCCTGACTGTGGGAAAGAATCGGCAAGAGTGTTTTCCACTTTCAGAACCAGCGGAGCTTCCGGTGGAAGTTTTTCTTCCCCGGTTAGCAGCGGTGGGTGATCGTTAAGCAGCTCCAGCAGTTGCTGAGCAGACCATAATGTTTGAAAGGGATCCTTAAGGCAAGGGGGCGCTTATGACTAAGTATATTTTTGTTACCGGCGGCGTTGTTTCATCACTGGGCAAAGGGATCACTGCAGCTTCCCTGGGATGTCTGTTGAAGAGCAGGGGATTAAAACTGACCATTCAGAAGTTTGATCCCTACATCAACTACGACCCGGGGACCATGAGCCCTTATCAGCACGGGGAAGTATTCGTTACCGAAGACGGAGCGGAAACAGACCTTGACCTTGGTCACTACGAACGTTTTATCGATGAACACCTGACCCGTGACAACAATGTTACAGCGGGTCGCATTTACTGGTCGGTGATCCAGGGTGAAAGGGATGGTCTCTACGATGGAAACACCGTTCAGGTTATTCCCCATATCACTGATGAAATAAAAAACTGTATTACCAAGCTGGATCGCCATCGCGACCTCGAGGTGGTTATAACAGAAATCGGAGGAACAGTCGGCGACATCGAAAGCCTTCCCTTCCTGGAAGCTATTCGCCAGCTTCGATATGACCTGGGCTGGGAAAACGTAATATTCATTCATGTGACCCTTGTCCCATACCTGCCCATGTCAGGGGAACTGAAAACTAAGCCGACGCAGCACAGTGTTAAGGAACTGCGCAGTATCGGTATTCAGCCCGATATTATCGTTTGCCGGACAGAATATACCCTTTCGGACGAACTGAAAAAGAAAATAGCCCTTTTTTGCAATATCCAGCCGCATGAAGTAATGGAGAACATCAGCACCAAAGTGATTTACGAGGTGCCTTTGCTATTACAAAAGCAAAATCTTGATCAGATGGTTCTTGAGAAGCTGAACCTCTCCAGTCAACGCTCAGATATGCAGCGGTGGGAAGACCTGGTCCATCAGGCCCATAATTTTGAAGAGGAAATAAACGTTGGTCTTGTTGGCAAATATGTATCCCTGCGTGATGCTTACATTAGCATTAATGAAGCCATGTCCCATGCCGGTTTGGCCCACAATGTCAATGTAAAAACGGTTCTCATTCCTGCTGAAAGCCTGGAATCAGGCCAGGGCGGCGATCAATTGAAAAATATGGATGCCATCCTGGTGCCGGGTGGTTTTGGAGAGCGGGGCATAGAAGGGAAAATCAACGCTGTTCGCCTGGCCAGGGAAAACAAAATACCATTTTTCGGCTTGTGTCTCGGGATGCAGTGTGCGGTGATCGAATTCGCCCGCAATGTGGCCGGGATAACCGGTGCTCACAGCACCGAATTTAATCCCGATACTCCCGGCCCGGTTATTGACTACCTGCCCGGTCAGAAAGAAATAACCCGGGTTGGCGGGACTCTGCGCCTCGGAGCCCATCCCTGTACGATCAAAAGCGGCACCCTGGCTGAAAAAGCTTACGGGGAAAAGATTGTCAGCGAACGGCACAGGCATCGTTACGAGTTCAACAATGATTTTATTCCCCTTCTTGAAAAAGCCGGCATGGTTTTTAGCGGGATCAATGAAGAGGATAACCTGGTGGAGATGGTCGAATTAAAAGATCATCCCTGGTTTATTGCTGTCCAGTTCCATCCCGAGTTCAAATCACGGCCTACCCGCTCTCATCCCCTGTTCAAGGATTTTATCGGCGCGGCTATTGCTTATAAAAAGAATCGGGATTTGCAATAATCAACGCGGCCATTTCGGCCATGGTGATCCTGCGTTCCATGCTTTTTTTACGCAGGTAATTGTAAACTTCTTCTTCGTTGATAGAAAAGACACGGGCTACAATACCCTTGGCCCGGTCAATAATTTTCCGTTCACTTAGTTTTTCACGCAGGGCGATAATTTCACGACGTAGCTTTTTTTTATGGGTGAATTCACTGCACAGGGCTTTGGCAACCTCCGACAGGACTGAACTTTTCACAGGCCATTCCAAGACAACATAATTGTTCATCGATATACCGGTTGTATTTACATAGAGAGCTGCCGCAAGGCAATCCTGTTCTATTATGTCGGCCAGTTCGATAATATTGCCGGGAGGAAGAGCTGTGTCGACAACGACAAGCCAGGGCTGAACGGTGTGCAAAGAGCGCAACAGGAGGGGAATACTTTTCCCTTCACCGGAAGAGTAAAAGTTCGCTTCATTCAGTATGGTAATGAGGGACTTCTTTAGATTTTGATTGGCTGTGCCGATACAGAAATCGTAATAAAACCTGGTCATGATTTACCTTTCCATCCTGAAGATGTTTTTCACTGTTATATTATACCATGGTCAGTATTAGCTACGGGAATTAATCGGTCCGGACAGCAGGAAAACCGCCCCGGCGGGCGGTTTTCGGCCGATACTTATTAGTTATCCCGATGCCTGTTAAAACCGGGCCAGGTAATGTTCAATTTCCCAGTTGTGGACCTGGATACGGTATTCCAGCCATTCCTTCACCCGTCCATAGCGGAAACGATCATATATGTGTTCTCCCAGCGCTTCTCGAATTATCATATCATTGTCCAGTTCGAGGATTGCTTCGTGCAGGGTCCCCGGAAGACTTTCAATATTGTGATCGATCTTTTCATCATCGGACAACTCGTAAATATTCAGGTTTACCGGTTCAGGCGGCTCAATTTTATTCAGGATACCATCCAGTCCGGCTCTCAGCATTACGGCGAAAGCAAGGTAAGGGTTGCAGGAAGGATCAGGGCTGCGCAGTTCCACCCGGGTGCCGATTCCTCTCCTGGCCGGGACCCTGACAAGAGGGCTGCGGTTGCGGTGTGACCAGGCAATATATACCGGAGCTTCATAACCGGGTACCAGCCGCTTGTATGAGTTAACCAGAGGGTTAGTCACTGCGGTGAAACCGCGGGCATGTTTAAGCAGTCCTCCGATAAACCAGAGCATCTCCTGGCTCATCTCATCGGGAGCGGAGGGGTCGTAAAAAATATTTTTCCCATTTTTAAATAGCGAAAGGTGGGTATGCATCCCGGACCCGTTGATCATGGCAATCGGTTTGGGCATGAAGGTGGCATATAGCCCGTGCCTCTGGGCAATTGTCCTTACTACAAACCGAAACGTTGAAAGATCATCGGCAGTGCGCAGGGCATTGCTGTATTTAAAGTCAATTTCATGCTGACCGGGAGCAACTTCATGGTGGGAAGCTTCAATTTCAAGGCCCATCTGTTCAAGGCCGAGAACCATGTCACGGCGGGCGCTTTCGCCGCGATCAGTAGGCGCCAGGTCGAAATATCCTCCCTGGTCGTGAGTATGGAGAGTTGGAGCCCCGTTTTCGTCTGTATGAAACATGAAAAATTCAGCTTCCGGCCCGCAATTCATGGTATAACCTTCTTTGGCGGCCAGGGCAATCATTTTCTGTAGCTGACTGCGAGGGCAGCCGGCAAAGGGTTCCCCCTCGGGAGTATAAACGTCGCACATCAGCCTCGCTACACCGTTTTCCTGGGGGCTCCAGGGGAAAACAGCAAAAGTATCGAGATCCGGCCGCAGGTACATATCTGATTCTTCGATCCTCACAAAGCCCTCAATAGATGAACCGTCGAACATCAACTCTCCGTCAAGGGCCTTGGGCAATTGTTCGTTAGTGATTGCCACATTTTTTAACTGTCCTACCAGGTCGGTAAACTGCAGCCGGATGAACTTCACTCCCGCTTCCCTGGCTATTGCCAGGACATCGTCTCTGGTCATTCCCATAACTAACAGCTCCTTCAAATAGATTAGATAATAAAAGTAAAGACGCCCGCTGACAGCACTTAATGCTGTTCAAGCGGGCGTCTTTGCCCGAAAAAAGTATACAGGGTGTTTTAATTTTTGTCAACAAAAATTTTTATATAAACATGGTAACCTGTCGCATCATAATTAAAAATACTGGAGTGAGGTAATTGACAGGAGCGGAAAAATGTTGCTATGATTAAACATCAATCCAAACAAAAGATCATTCTGGCAACTGCAAGTGGTGCAGAGTTAAATATGTCAATGAAGCAGTTCAATCTTAAATATTCCTTCAGGCAAAGGAGTTGAAGGCCGTTGTCAGGTCAATGGTATTTCAGTCGTTCCGGGGAAAAACAGGGACCCTACAGCTGGGAAGAAATTCTATATTTTTATCATACGGGCAATATCAGGGATGACGATTATCTTTGGAGCAGTGAACTGGGAAGCTGGCAGCGGGCAAACCGTATTCCGGAGCTTACCGGTTCAAATGTTCCCCCTGCGCCCGATTACAACCCGGTTGAATCGAATAATACCGGACAGGCAGAAGAGGTTCCAAAGAAAAATTCCCTGTTGATAATAGGTTTAATCGGCGGGGGAGTGATCATGCTGGCTGCTTTGCTTTTTATCGTTGTGACCTTTCTTGATCTTCCTTTCCTTTCTTTTGGCGGAAGGGACAAGGTTCTTATTTCCACCACTGTCGAGCCTTCGGAAGAAGAACAAATTTTTGGCCGCGAAGGTTCTGTGATGGTCAAAATACCCGGAGATATGCTTGAAGAGCCGACCGATCTCAATGTGACCTTCCTCGGTGATTACGAAACAAGGCCTGCAGATGCAGAACTGGAAGAGGTTTACAAAATAACCCTGGGTGATTATCAGGAACTTCCCGGAGTGTTGGAGATTGAAATGCCCTATGAGCTGTCGGACATTCCCCAGGGTGAAAGCGCTGAATATTATTATGGTGCCCTCTATTATAATGAGGAAAGCGGAACCTGGGATCAGGTAGTTCATGATCTGGATCCGGCAAAAAATGTCCTCACTCTATATACTTATCATTTGACAGATTTTGCTAAAGTGAAGCGTTCATCGAGCGATCCCGATTCGCCAATGGCCATGGTAAGCCGGCCGATATTCTTACCGGCAAGTGTTTACAGTCTTGAAACGGATGAAGTTGCTGAGCTTCTTTCTGAAATGGGTTCAGGAGGTACTCCCGGCGATGGTGCGGTCAAAATGGGTTGGGACTCGGCGACTGAGATGTTTGGGATAATCGGAACCGGGTCTACCTTCCTGGAAGAAGTACTTGCAGTCTCTACCCTTAACAGCATCAATAGTGCCATGGGTGAGATGGGGCTCGGTTTAGCCTTTGTCAATTTGGCCATTAATCTCGATCAGGACAATACCGCACCGGCCGTTCTTGGGTTTACCAAAGATCTTGGTAATTATGCCCTGGGTAAATGGGGCACTTCAGCAATGAAGATTGCTTCGGTAGGCGTTTTTGCCATTGATTACAGCCTCAACAAATTTGCCACCACGGCTATTGCCGGTCGCGAGCAGATGTATGTTGATGCCTATAAAAAGTATTATTACCGGAACTCGAAATATTCGACCCTTCCCGGTTTTAAAGTAAAAAATAATGTTGGCTGGTACAAAACTTTTTACTGGATCACTAAAGATTCTTCTTCTCCCGCCGAGGCCGAAAAGAAGATTGCCGAAGCAATTGATAGTTATGTCTACGCCTTTTGGAATGATCCCCAGGGGATGAGTTTTGTCTTTGGCGATATGGGTCAGGGTTTTAGCTACTCGGGCGGTGACAATCCTCCCCTGGAAAAAAGTATTGCCGAGAATCATAAGGCTGAGCTGGTCAATTCACTGCAGCCGGTATTTCGACGTCTGGCCCGCCAGATCAGATATGAACGGACGGAGAGCTTCTACAACAACGAAGCGCGTCGTATAACCCGCATGCTGAACAGCGTTTATAAAATCAGGGTTCGGGTGGTTGTTCCTGAAGAAATGGAAGAATCAGAAGCGCCGATTAAAATCGAAGAACTGCCGGTGGCCATTGATATGGGTCGCAACCAGGATCTCTGGTCCGGATTTACTGATGAAGACGGGATCTGGGAAATGCAGTGCACCCTTTTAGGATTGATGAATGCAGAGCCTTCAGGGAAAGTGGTCCTTTCCGGCCTCGGGCCCGATGGGGAAGACGAGATGGAAGTTGATCTGAAGCTTCCGGATCCTGGCGGAGTGGTTGAAGTTGTTTTTGATATGGAAGCACCCGAGCTTGCCGGCAGATGGGAAGGGAACTGGATGCTCACCTATTCCGCTTTTCTCGAAATGGATAGTCCAAACCCCTCACCGGAAGCGGAAGAAGCAGTGGATGGCTGCGAGGAAAATCTTGGTGAAGCGATGTTCCAGATGATGATCGAAGCGATTAAAGAATTAATGCAGACCCTCCTGGATAATGATGTTCCCATGGTTCTGGAATTCAAGGAGACGGAAACAGAAAATTTCTATACCGGTTCAGCTTTGATTCAATTTGATGCAGTTCTGCCGGAAGAAAATGCTGCTGAGGCATCGGAGGATCATTACATTGAGGCTGTTTATGAGAATGGAACGGTTAGATTCAGTTTTTCCGATGAAGGGTTGGAAATGATCTTTACCGGCCAGCCGAGTGGCCAGGATACCCTGAGTGGTACTTTTTCGGTACCTGCAGGCAACAATAAACCAGATGTTATGTCCGGAGTCTGGCGGGTTCAGCGAGTCAGCCCGTAATTGGTCCCGGAAGGACTGTTCTTAGCAGCCCAAGGAGTATCAATGCACCCTGTTCTTTTTACTATCAGCCTGGGTGACGGCAGCGTTATTCCCGTCACTGCCTACCGTTTTTTTGGGATGGTGACACTCTTATACCTGGTAGTGGCCGCAGTGTACCATTTTCGCCATTGCCGCCTGGGATTGTTTAAAACAACTGCCATCCTGGTCGTGTTAATAACGTCTTTTTTCATTGGGGCACGATTGCTCTATGGACTGCTTTATTTTGAGGAAATTATTGCCAATCCCGCCCTGTTGAGTAAAGTCAGTTTTCGCAATTTTACTCTCTTTGGCGGTCTTGCTGCCGCTTTGTTTTCCTGGTGGCTGATAGCCAAAATATTAGTTTTGCCTTTCCTGGAATTGACTGATCGTTTGGCTCCCCATGTTGGTATAGGAGCGGCGATAACAAGAATTGGCTGTTTTTTAAACGGTTGTTGTTACGGGAAAGTAACTGATTTACCCTGGGCAGTGGTTTTCCCTATCGGTTCGCCTGTTCATATCAACCAGGTTTATTTTTCAGAATCACCTTTTTTATTAATACCGCAGCCTGTTCATCCGACCCAGCTTTACGAAATGGCTGCTGGATTGCTGGCAGCTCTGGTCTCATGGCTGGTTTACCGGAGAAGGCCCGGTGATGGGGTGGCGGCGGCCGTATTCGGTCTTGTTTTTACGATGGGACGGTTTATTACTTATTTTTTTCGCGACTTTTCCCAGGCCAGCCATTTATCAAACCTGGTCCGCGGGCCTCTGGTCTACGGCCTGGCTTTATTGATATTTACTTGCTGGTTATATAAAATGATAAGGTTGACAAAGAATCGGGAGGCGGTTTAAATGACTGAAGGCTGGTATTTGTATAAAGACGATCAACAGAGCGGTCCTTTCAGCTGGCAACAGCTCTGGGAGAAATCAAAGACTGGCAAGATCGAGCCGGCTGACAAGGTCTGGCATCAGGCACTTGGCGATTGGACCAGGGCTGATCATGTGCCCGGGCTTACCGGCATCCCCGATTTTGTGAACTCTGCACCGCCTCCACCTGCTGGAACCGGGACAGAGAAGGCAGCAGGAAAGGGCTCTGCCAGAAAGAAAAATATGAGACCTGTTATTGTTATTGCCGCTGTACTATTCCTGCTGGTTGCCGCGGGAGCGATCTACTATTTTGTTTTTTACCATGGTGCCGAACAGGCTGAAGAGGATCATATAGTCCCGGCTACTCAGGTGGAGGAAACGGTTGAAGAATCTCCGTGGGATCCCGTAGAGGAACCGGTCGAAGAAAGCGATTCACTCTTTCTTTCGGGCAGGGGAAACACAGCCGGTAATATTATCAATGGTGGTCTGGCTGTTTCTGTTTCAAATGGGATAATTTTCCGCAGCAACGAGGGTGGGGCTTTGGCTTATGCCGATTATTCAGGAGGCGTCCGTCTACTCAGCGCCGATTCCGCCTGGTTTATCAACAGCATCGGGAGCTGGGTCTTTTACAGCAACCGTGACGATGGTAACCGTCTTTACCGCATTAAGACTGATGGCAGTGAACGCACGTCCATGACTGACGAAGGGGCCTGGTTTGTCACTCTTGTTGACAGTCAACTTTTTTATCTCAATGAAAATGATCAAAACAGGATTTACAGTATCAATGCTGATGGTGGCTCGCAGGTGCGCCTGGGAGACGATGCAGCCTGGTTCCTCAATGCGGTTGGCGACTGGCTTTATTATGTTAATGTCGACGACAATGAAACTATCTATCGGATGAAGACTGATGGGACGGAGAAGGAGCAGGTTAATACTGAACCATCCGGCGGGCTAAACGTATCAGATGACGGTTGGATATATTACAACAATATGGATGATAATTCCCGTCTTTACAGGATTCGTATTGACGGAACGGAAAAAGAAGTGTTGACTGATTACCCGGCCTGGTTTGTCAACCTGGTTGGCGAATGGCTTTATTATGCTGCAGAAGATGAAGGTTTTGCCCTGACCAGGATAAGAACTGATGGGAGCGGCCTGGAACAGGTTACCCCGGAAGCGGTACGATACATAGTAGTGGCTGGTGATTGGATCTATTATCTTGATCACGACGAAGATGATACATTGTACAAGATTAAATTGGATGGTTCGGGTCGAAGCTTTGCTGACCAGAGTATTTAGAAACGATTGAAAAGAGATTACGGATTGGGGAATGCCGCAGATCGATAAAACCGTAAATAATCACGCCGGTTTTGTAAAAGAAGCTCCGGGAAAACCGCGGGAAAAGTGTGGGATATTTGCCCTTGCCGGTTACCGGGGCCCGGGAAGGGCGGCAATTCTTGCTTACCTGGGATTGCTTGCGTTGCAGCACCGGGGGCAGGAAAGCGCCGGTATGGCATATGGTAGTCCGGAAGGGCTGGTTCTGCTGAAAGGTATGGGGCTGGTTGACCGGGTTTTTACCCGCCGCTCTCTTACATCAATCACGGCCGATACGATCCTCGGCCATGTCCGATATTCCACTACCGGTTCAAACAAACCGGCCAACGCCCAGCCATTGCTGGCGCGTTCCCGCGACGGGAGTGCAATCGCTTTGGCTCATAACGGCAACCTGACCAATACGGCAGTTCTCCATCAAAAATTACTTGAAGAAGGTCATATTTTTCACAGCACCTCGGACAGTGAAATCATTCTGACCTATATTTTCCAATATCGCCGCGGGGGTCTGGGTGAGGCGGTACGCAAAGCGGTTCCTCTTATTCAAGGTGCATACGCTGCCGTGGCCACAGACGGCCGGGAAGTAGTTGCCTTTCGCGATCCGGGCGGGTTTCGACCTCTTGTTCTCGGCAGGTTGAATGGAGCCACGGTTTTTGCTTCTGAAACGGCGGCTCTTGATACGGTGGGGGCCTCCTTTGTAAGAGATATCAAACCCGGGGAAATAGTTTCCACGGCCGGTGGAGTTTTAAGTTCGTTCTCTGTTCCCGCGGCCGAGAAAGCTTCCCTCTGTATCTTCGAATATGTTTATTTTGCCCGGCCTGACAGCGTCATCGATGGGGTAAGCGTTCACATTTTCCGCAAAAAAGTGGGGCGGAAACTGGCCGGACGCATTCCTGCTTCCGTGGATCTGGTAGTTCCATCACCGGATTCAGGAATATCGGCGGGGATCGGCCTGGCCGATGAACTGGGGATCCCTCTGGAATGGGCGATACACCGTAATCCATACCTGGGGCGTACTTTTATTGAGCCCACAAGGGCCGGGCGTGAAGAGGCCGTCCGTCTGAAATTCAATCCCATTACTGCTTTAATCAAGGGTAAACGGGTAGCCCTTGTTGATGATTCCCTGGTGCGGGGAACCACGGCCAGGGTGCTGATTGAACTTCTCCGCGCTGCCGGCGCTGCTACAGTTCATCTCTGCATAGCTTCACCACCTTATCGCTTCCCGTGTTATTATGGTATTGACATTCCCGTGGCATCTGATCTGGCAGTGCCCGGAGAAAGCCTGTCTTACCTTGCTGCTTCAATTGGGGCTGACTCAGTGACCTTTGCCAGGGCGGAAGATCTGTACAGCTCTGCCGGCAGAGGTGCGGAAAATTATTGCACGGCCTGCTTTACGGGTCATTATCCCGATGAAGGTCATTAGATAAAAGGAAGGAGACCCACTTATGGAACATTTTCTTTCTGAGAAATCAACCAGTATGCGTGAGAAAGTAATTATCCTTGATTTTGGCGGTCAGTACAGCATGCTCATAGCCCGCAGGATAAGAGAAGCCGGGGTTTATTGTGAACTGATGCCTCACAATACTCCCTGGAATGAAATCGAAGAGGCCGAGCCGGCCGGCATCATCCTCTCGGGTAGTCCCGCCAGCGTTTACGGTCCCGATGCGCCGCAGTGCGATCCTAAAATATATACGGGAGGAATTCCCGTTTTGGGAATATGCTATGGCATGCAACTGTTAGCACGGGATCTTGGCGGAACAGTAAAAAAGGGTAACCGTTCGGAATTTGGCAGGACTACTTTCGAGATAATCGAGGCTGAACCACTTTTTATAGATGACCTTTTCAAAAGCAGGGAATCGCTCTATGGATGGATGAGCCACCAGGACGAAGTCCTGGAAGCGCCTAACGGATTTTCGGTACTGGCCCGCACCGAAAACGGTGCCATTGCGGCCATCGGCGATCATGACCGAAAGATATACGGAGTTCAATTTCACCCCGAGGTATTTCACACCCCGGGAGGAGGCAGTATTCTGCAGAGCTTTCTTTACAATGTTTGCCGGTGCATCCGAACCTGGAGCCCACGCAGTTTTGTCGAAGATGCCGTGCTCGAGATCAGGCAGGCTGTTGGCAAAAAGGATAAAGTCGTTTGTGCTTTGAGCGGTGGGGTTGATTCGACGGTGGTTGCTTTTATGCTCGACCGGGCTCTTGGAGAGAGAGCTAAATATATATTTGTCGATCACGGGCTGCTCAGACTTGATGAAGCCCGGCAGGTCAGCAGGCTTTTCAGTGAGAGGCTGCGTGGTCGGTTCATGCATATTGACGCCCGGGAGCGCTTCCTGCAGAAGCTGGCCGGGGTTACTGATCCGGAGGAGAAAAGAAAAATCATCGGTGCAGAATTTATTGCGGTTTTCAAGGAAAAGGCCCTTTCCATGGGCGATATTTCGTGCCTGGCCCAGGGGACGATATATCCGGATATTATCGAGAGCGGTACGGTAAAAGGTGCTGCCGTCATAAAATCGCACCATAACGTTGGCGGCCTGCCTGAAGAACTGGGTTTTGATCTCATCGAACCGCTGCGGGAACTTTTTAAGGATGAGGTCCGGCTGGTGGGTGCCGAACTGGGATTGCCCGAATCAATTTTGAAAAGACAACCCTTTCCGGGGCCCGGACTGGCTGTGCGCATAATCGGTGAGATAACTGCTGAAAAATTAACCCTGCTGCAGAAAGCAGATGCTATTTTTCGTGAAGAGGTAAGCAAAGCTGGGCAGGACGGAGAATTATGGCAGTATTTTGCCGTTTTAACGGGGATTAATGTGGTTGGAGTGAAGGGGGATGACCGCCATTATGGCCCGGTAATTGCCCTGCGGGCGGTTGTTTCCGAGGATGCTATGACTGCCGACTGGGCCCGTCTGCCTCATGATCTTCTGGAAAAAGTGTCTGCCCGCATCACCGGTGAAATCCCCGAAGCGGCCAGGGTGGTTTATGATATTACTTCCAAACCTCCCGGAACGATAGAATGGGAATAAGAAATAAATAGCCCGCCACTATGATTGAAGATTGGCGGGCTATAATTTTAGACGGATCACTATTAAACCGCAAAAACCTGTAGATTTGTTGTTCACTTTCATTTCAGAAACTTAAATTGTGGCACATGTCAATAAAATACTGGTGAATGCGCAGATCTTCTACCAGTTCCGGGTGAAACGAAGTGGCCAGCAGGTTGTCCTGTCTGGCTGCAACAATGCCTTCGGGCAGAGAAGCCAGGACTGTTACTCCCGATCCTGTTTTTTCAATAATCGGTGCCCTGATGAATATAGCAGTCAGGGGGTGGTCCAGTGAATTAAACTGTAGTTCCATCTCGAAGCTTTCCTGCTGGCGACCGAAAGCGTTACGTTTTACCTGAACATCCATCAGGTTGAGGCTTGGCTGTCCGGGCAGGCCGTCTGAAATATCCCTGGCCATGAGGATCATGCCGGCACAGGTCCCGAAAATGGCAAGGTTACCTTCATTGCTTCGCTTCCTGATTAAATCGGCCAGGCCGAAGATGGAGATCAGTTTACCGATAGTAGTGCTCTCTCCACCGGGGATAATCAGGCCACTAACCTGCTGCAGGGTTTTCCTGTTTTTTACGGCGATACTTTCTACATTACACTGTTCAAGGTGCCGCAGATGTTCCGTTACGGCACCCTGAACAGAGAGAACTCCGATTTTCATTAACCTTAGATTCCTCTTTCCTGCATCCGGTCGGCGGAGGTCAGTGTCGACATTTCCACACCGGGCATTGCTTCACCCAGGCCTTTTGAAACCTGAGCCAAAACTTTTGGATCATCGTAGTGCAGGGTAGCCTGGACGATAGCTTCGGCTACTTTTTCAGGGATGGCAGCCTTGAAGATGCCGGAGCCGACAAAAATCCCGTCGGAACCAAGTTGCATCATCAGGGAGGCATCTGCCGGGGAAGCGATTCCACCGGCGGCAAAGTTGACCACAGGAAGGCGGCCTTCTTTGCGGACCTCTTCTAGCATTTCAACTGAAACCCCCATTACCTTGGCCAGATCGACAAGCTCGTCTTCTTTCTTACTCAGGACCTCGCGAATTTGGTCCATTACCCGGCGCATGTGGCGGACCGCTTCAACGACGTTGCCTGTTCCAGGTTCGCCCTTGGTGCGGATCATCGCAGCTCCTTCGGAGATACGGCGCAGCGCCTCGCCAAGATCTCTGGCCCCGCAGACGAAGGGGACCGTGAAAAGGTGCTTGTTGATATGGTACTGTTCATCAGCCGGCGTAAGCACTTCACTCTCGTCGATGTAATCGACTCCAAGCTCTTCAATTATCTGTGCCTCGGCAAAATGGCCGATCCGGACCTTGGCCATAACCGGGATTGTCACTGCATCCATAATTTTCAAGATCATTTCGGGATCGGCCATCCGGGCAACTCCACCTGCCGCCCTGATATCGGCTGGAACACGTTCCAAAGCCATTACAGCAACCGCCCCGGCATTTTCGGCAATCCTGGCCTGTTCGACGGTGGTTACATCCATGATTACACCGCCCTTTTGCATCTGGGCCATTCCTTTTTTAACCCGATAGGTGCCCTGTTCTTTCATTATAACTATCTCCTCTCACAAATCATAATCTTCATTGCCGGTAACAGGTCTCACCGGCAGACCATTTTCGGCAAGATATTGTTTTATTTCGGAAATCCGGCAGGTCCCGTAGTGCAAAATCGAAGCGGCCAGCACAGCATGAGCCCCGCCGGCAGTCAGCGCCTCAAATAGATGTTCTATTTTCCCGGCGCCACCGGAGGCGATCACCGGAATATTAACCGCTTCGGTAACAGCTTTTAAAAGTTCGATTTCATAACCTTTCCTGGTGCCGTCGGCATCCATGGAGGTAAGCAGAATTTCACCGGCGCCAAGTTTTTCAGTTTCTATCGCCCATTCTACGGCGTCACGGCCGGTTGCCTTTCTTCCCCCGTGTGAATACACTTCCCAGGCCGGATTGCCTTCCGAGATAATATTTTTTCTCCGGGCATCAATAGCGGCAATAATGCACTGGCTGCCGAAGCGATCCGCCCCCAGGCGGATCAGCAAGGGATCCTGCAGTGCGGCGGTATTGAGAGAAATTTTATCAGCTCCGCAGTGCAGCAGCTCCTGCATCAATTCCACTGAAACTATCCCTCCACCAACAGTGAGGGGTATAAAAACCGATTCTGCTGTTCTTCTGACCACGTCGAGAATAGCTTTACGGCCCTCGATGGAAGCGGTGATGTCCAGGAATACTATTTCGTCCGCTCCCTCACAATCGTAATAAGAGGCCAGTTTAACGGGGTCTCCGGCATCTTTCAGGTTGATAAAACGGGTTCCTTTAACGACCCGACCTTCATGGACATCAAGACATGGGATTATTCTTTTGGCGAGCATTATTATTTCCTTATAATAGCAAGTTATTTTTGCCTCTGCCCGTCTATAATCTTACCAAAATTGCTGAGCAGGCGCAAGCCTGCCGGGCCGCTTTTTTCGGGATGAAACTGTACCCCGAATACATTATTTTTAAATACCGCTGAAGTAAAAGAAAATCCGTATGCGGTTCGGGCAAGGGTTTCTTCCGCATGGCAGGGATCAACGTAGTAGGAATGAGTAAAATAAAAATAGCTTCCTGCCGGCAAACCCGAGAATAGAGGGTGATCAACAACCGGCACGACCTGGTTCCAACCTACATGAGGTACGGGCAATCCGCTGGGGAAACGCTTCACCCGACCAGGTATCAGATCCAAACCTTTTATTGCAGTATTGACGGATTCCTCGCTTTCGCTGCAGAGCAGCTGCATGCCGAGGCAGATGCCAAGAAAGGGGATTTTCTTTAAGATCACTTCCATTATTACTTTATCCAATCCCTTTTTCGACAACACCTGCGCGGCATGGGCAAAAGAGCCAACACCGGGAAAGATAACTGCCCTGGCACCTGTAATCACGTCAGGATTCCCTGATATCACTGGTTGCAGGCCAGCCTTTGCTGTCGCCCGGTAGACACTGTTTAAATTGGCGCATTCACTGTCTATTATTACAAGCGAGGGCATAATATTTCCCTTTCAAATCAGCTGTCTCTGTCTTGAATAACATTATGCGGCATACTCTGTTATACTTTTTCCACTGTTTTGAGAGATTGCCTGGTCTCGATTTCCCGGAACAGTTTTCCCAGTTTATTGATACCGGTTTCAATATGTTCCTGGAGGGGCTGGCTGAACGAAAAGCGGGCGCTGTGGGTGCCTCCGTCTTCGCTGTTTGAAAATCCTTCTCCATGGACAAAAGCAACATTATTTTGCAGGGCCAGCTCGAGAAGTTCTTTACTGGTGGGATAAAAAGACGGGAAATCAACCCAGATAAAGAAACCTCCTCTGGGCTTATTATACACAATGTCCGGAGGGAAGTAATGATCCATTGCTTCGATCATGATGTCTCTTTTTCGGCGATATAGATCGATCAGCTTACGGGTGTGTTTTTCCACAAAGCCTTCCCTTGAAAGGCGGTAAGCCAGTTGCTGGCCAAGTGAGCTGGAACAAAGATCTGTTGATTGTTTGGTTAAAATTGCTTTTTCGATCAGGGGGCCGGGGCCGGCCATCCAGCCTATCCGGATGCCGGGTGTGAGAATCTTCGAGAAAGACCCCAGGTAGACGACTCGTTCTTCCCTGTCAAGTGATTTGTAGCTTGGAGGTATTTCCCCTTCGTAGCAAAGTTCACCGTAAGGATTGTCTTCAACTATGATGATATTATGGCGTGAAGCAATTTCCAATATCTCGAGCCGCCGTTCATATGAGGTGGTTACGCCGGTGGGATTTTGGAAATTGGATACCGTATAAAACATCTTCGGTTGTTTTCCTTCTGTGATTTGCATACTAATAGCTTTTTCCATTGAAAGAGGGAGTGGACCGTCCTGGTCCATTTTTATGCCTACAGGTATACCCCCGTGAGATTTGAAAGCGCTTGTGCCCCCGATATAAGACGGTTCCTCTACCAGAACTGGATCACCCGGATTGATGAGGATGCGGCTCAGCAGATCGATCCCCTGCTGAGAGCCATCGGTTATGATAATATTTTCCGGATTGCATTGGGCCTTTTGCCGGTTCATCTTTTCGGCAATAAGAGAACGTAGCTCAATGCTGCCTTCCGTTGAACTGTACTGCAGAGACCGATTTCCTTCTTCCTGCATCAGTCCGGACACGGCTGCCGCGATTTCGGCGGTTGGGAAGAATTCATTGCCGGGGAACCCTCCGGCAAAGGAGATCACCTCCGGTCTTTCTGTCAGGGCAAAATACTGGCGGATCTGTGAACCGCAGATATTTCTGGTTCTTTCTGCAAACAGCTGATCCCACTTCGTTTTCATCTTTTTCCCTCCCTTAATTGATGCCGCAGTCCGGTAAGTTCGTTGATCTGAATTACATTTTTATCCCGGCTGTCCGAGCTTATCTGGCCGGTTCTGGTGGTAGTTACTTTTGATCAATAAGAAAACCCGCCTCTTATTTGGAAGAGACGGGTTTATTCCCGCGGTACCACTCTTTTTGCCCTTTTCGGAGCCTCTCAACGCAGTAACGGTTTTGCAACCGGCTGCACTTAAAGGTTAGGAAAACTTTCAGCACAGCAGCTCCGGGGCGGCTTATTCCTTTAACGGACCGGGGGCTCTTGCAGCCGGCGAAGCCCCTCTCTGAGCGGGAAGTTAAAGTGTTTTACCCCATCAAAGCCTTTTTCATTCTCTTATTGTTTTGGAATTATAGCAGACCTGAAAGGAGATTACAAGGGGTATGGTAAAATAAATATATAAAATTATGGTCAAAAAAGTAATTTCATCTCTCCGGGTTGAAGATGTTTTTCTTCAGGCCGGTTCTTAAGAGACTACTTTAATCATCATCCGGTATATTTGCCGGCAACATCTAACACAGAATATGGAGGAATATAAATTGAAAAAACCGGAAATACGCGAATGCCTTCAGCTGATCAAACCCTACGAACCTGGGAAACCGGTTGAAGAAGTGGAAAGGGAACTTGATTTAAAAAATGTTATCAAGATGGCTTCCAACGAGAATCCACTTGGACCTTCGCCACTTGCTGCCAGGGCAATGCGTGACAATGTTGATAAAATGCATATTTATCCGGATGGCAATAACTATTACCTGAAAGAGAAACTGGCCGGGAAGGTTGGCGTAGATTCAAATCAGTTAATTTTCGGCAACGGCTCGGATGAACTTCTGGCCATGTTATGTCTGGCCTATGTCAGCCCGGGAGAAGAGGCAGTCATGCCGGTGCCGAGTTTTTCGGAGTATGAATTTGCCATGCGCATGCAGGGAGGCATTCCGAAAACGGTGCCGCTCAGAGGAGAAAACTTTATCTACGATCTGGATGCCATGCTTGAGGTAATCGGTGAGAAAACAAAATTAATTTTTATATGCAATCCCAATAATCCCACGGGCTCGGTAGTGGACAGGAAAAATATGGAACGCTTTATTGAACGCCTGCCGGATAATATTGTTTTGATTCTCGATCAGGCCTACATAGAGTACAGCGAGGATCCGGAGCAAATTTCCGGATTAAACTATATCAAACAGGGTTATCCTGTAGTGGCCCTGCGCACTTTTTCCAAGATATATGGTCTGGCGGGACTGCGAATTGGCTATGGAATTGCACCCGCTGAAATCATCGCTGATCTGAACCGCGTACGGGAACCTTTTAACGTCAATGCCATGGCCCAGAAAGCGGCGGTGGCCGCCCTGGACGATGACGAACAGGTTGTCCGCAGCCGTCTTTTGGTGGCGGGAGCACGTTTCCAGATAAAAGAGGGATTGCGGAAAATGGGTCTCAAGCCAATTCCCGATCAGGCCAACTTTTGCTTTATCGATGTAAAAACAGATTCACGGCAGGTATTTCAAGCCTTGCTCAGGAAAGGGGTAATTGTCCGCACCGGCGACATTTTTGGTCAACCAACTCACATCAGGTTAACCTACGGTACCGAAGAGCAAAACGAGCGGTTTTTAACTGCCCTGGGAGAGGTGCTGGCGGAACAGGCTTAGACTTGCCGGCGAATTGGTGGATCTTTCCGGAGGGGGCAGTTCTTAGACAAGCATTAATTAAGGTTTAATGATGCTCAGGCAGGTTTGGCCGTACTTTTTCCGGCGAAGGTTTGAAAAAACTGCAGCCCACTCCCCGTTGGAACAGGCATGCTCTACTATGATCAGGCCATCTGGTGAGAGGAGTGGTAGCCCGTTTATAGCTTCGATCACAGTGGGGATTTCCTTGCTGAGGTAGGGCGGATCCATGAAAATGAGGTCCGCCCTGAACTGTTTCTCTGCCAGGTGTGGGAGAGCCCTGTTGACATCGCGGTGCAAAAGAAAGGACCTGTCTTTAAAACCGCTTTTTGCCAGGTTTTCTCTAATAAAAGAAATATTTTCTCTTTTCTTTTCCACGAATACAGCCTGGTGGGCGCCGCGGCTCAGCGCTTCTATACCCACTGCGCCGCTGCCGGCGTAAAGATCAATAAAAACAGCATCCCTGACCAGGGGACCGAGGATATTGAAAAGTGCTTCCCTGACCCGGTCGGCAGTGGGACGGACAGATGTTCCGCCGGGAGTTTTCAGCTTCATTCCTTTTTTCGAACCGGCAATGATTCTCATAGGATCTCCTCCGTCGGCCATTGGAGTATATTAATTAACCGGGTTAATCAATTATATCATTTAAGACTGTCTCAACCGGGTTTAAATTCGCTGTTTTTACGAGAGGTTTAGAATTAATCGTTCTTCCGTATTTGCCAATTTCAAGGCCTAAACGATTCAGGGAAAGGATTGTTTTTTTGAAGCCGGCTTGACGCTTCAGAAAAGGATGATTAAGATTAAAAGGGTTTAAAGAAGAGTATTTTGTGGGGAGATCAGGAAGATGCGCATAGAGCTAAAAGGTTTGGCGAAAAGTTATCAGCGAAATAATGTGTTTAAAAATCTTTCCTGGCAGTTGGAAAAGGGAAAAAGTTATGTGGTAACCGGGCCAAACGGTTCCGGAAAATCGACATTGCTGCGGCTTCTCTGCGGCCTGGAAAAACCGACTGCCGGAACAATCGCCTGTTATATGGGGGAAGATATTATCGATCCGTCCTGCATGCGCAGCAGTATGGGACTGGTTTCCCCTGATCTGCAATTTTATGGGCAGCTTTCGCCATTGGAAAATCTTGTCTTTTTTTCCGCTTTGCGGGGGCTTGATAAGGGCAATGACTTTCTGCAGAGACTGTTGGCAAAGGTCCAGCTGAGGGAGGAAATGAACCGTCCCCTGGCTACCTTTTCTTCAGGCATGAAACAGCGCTTCAGGTTGGCTTTTGCTCTCCTACACGAACCTGTTTTTCTCTTTCTTGATGAACCTTTTACCAATCTCGATCGGGCAGGTAAGGATATGGTTAACCTCATTATAGGGGATCAGGTCAGCAAAGGGATCGTTCTCATGGCTACCAATGAACCATCGGAGGTAGAACGCTTTGGGCAGGATATTTTACAACTCGCTCCGGGGAGTATGGGCCCTGGTTAAAAAAGATTTGGTAGACGAACTGCGCACCCGCTATGCCATTACTTCTATGGGTCTATTTGCCCTGACTACTTTGGTGATGGTCAGCTTCTCCACCGGCATTTTTGCCCTGGATGCGGGATTGCACGCTTCATTCTTATGGATAATCATCTTTTTTTCTTCCATGTCGGCCCTGGCTCGCAGCTTTATCAAGGAAGAAGAAAAGGGGACGGCTGCCGCTCTGCGGCTTTCAGCTTCCCCGGAGATTATTTTCACCGGTAAGCTTCTCTATAATGTACTTCTCCTGCTTGGCCTGCTGGTGGTTGTTTTCCCACTTTACATTTTTTTGATGAATCTTCCTCCCGGAAGTAACTATTTGCTGGTTGTTGCCTTTCTTGTTCTCGGCTCGGTTTGCCTGGCCGGAGCGACAACTATCCTGGCAGCAATGGTTTCCCGGGCCGGCGCGAAAAATTCTCTGCTTCCCGTGATCGCTTTCCCTGTTCTGCTGCCCGTTTTGCTTACGGCCATTAGGGGGACGAGCATTGCTCTGGCAGGTGGAAATGCAGATAGTGTTTTGTCCGAACTGACCTTTCTTTTTTCTTACCTGGTGATTATCGTCACCGCTTCACTTTTACTATTTTCTTTTGTCTGGGAGGATTGACCAAAACGGCAAGGTGTGGCAAAGTATATAAAGCGGAAAATATCTGCGGCGGTTCTTGTGAAGGAATATAAAGGAGTATAAAAATGGTTTTACTGGTCCTGAAAATTATTCTTGCCCTCTGGATGGCGCTGGTCACTATTGCCGCCTTTATTTATGCTCCGCCCGCCCTTGGCCTGGGTGATCTGGCCCGGATAATATTTTTTCATGTTCCTTTGGCCTGGGTCAGTGTCCTGGCCTATCTCATCTCCATGATTTACAGCATTCGTTATTTAAAAAAAGGAATGATGATCGATGATCGAAAGGCGGCTCTCAATGCTGAAATCGGATTAATATTTACTGTTCTGGCTACGTTAACCGGGTCAATTTTTGCCCGTTACACCTGGGGCATGTTCTGGAACTGGGATCCCCGAGAGAGCTCTATCTTTGTCCTTCTTTTGATCTACTGCGCCTATTTTGTGCTGCGATCGGCAGTGGAAGATGAAACAAGACGGGCCCGGATGGCCTCAGTTTTCAGTATAATTGCTTTTATTTCCGTCCCTTTTCTGGTTTTCATCATTCCCAGGGTCTATGCCACCCTCCATCCAGATCCGATTATTAGTGTCGAATCAGGATTCCAGATGGATGCGAAAATGTTCCAGGTTTTTATGGCTTCCATGGTGGGATTTACCGGCCTTTACGCTTGGATAGCAAATATTGTTTCACGTATTTCTTCGGTGACAACTGGAATGGAAGGTGAAGAAAATGTCTGATCTATATATTGTTCTCATTGTTGCCCTGATTGCCTGGGGTGGAATTTTCTTTTATCTGCTCAGGATTGATCTGCGGATCAGAAAGTTGGAGAAAAAAGATGAAGAATAAAACAAAATGGATAATCGGCTTGGCGGTGATTATCGTCTTTGCCAGTTTTGCTTTCTTTTCATTTCGCTCTGCTCTCAATCCTTATGTTTCATTTGCCGAAGCGGCGGAAACATTGCAGCAGGTCCAGGTGCTCGGTTACCTTGTCAAGGAAGAGCCCATTCAATATGATAGTACTGCCGGTGAACTCCATTTTTACCTGGTTGACGAAGAGGGAACCAGGGCTTCTGTTACCTACAGTGGGGTAAAACCGAATAACATGGAACATTCGGAAAATGTTGTCGTGGTTGGAGAATACTGCGAAGGAGTGTTCCAGGCCGAAAAAATTCTTGTCAAATGTCCCTCAAAATATGAAGAAGCAGAGGATAATCGCTGATGATCGGTAATATTGGTATTCTGATTGCTTTTGGATCCGCACTTGCGGCGGCAATACTATTTTTGAAAAAAGCAATTTCATCGCAATCCGGCAAATCGGCTGGTATTGATTATGCCTATGTCTTTTACCATTTGCATACGGCGGGTATTATAATCGCTTCCGTTTACCTGATGTATGTCCTGCTGACTCACCAGTTCCAGTATTACTATGTTTTTGCACATACCAACCTCGAATTGCCTTTAAAGTACCTGGTCTCCTCTTTCTGGGCCGGCCAGGAAGGCACTTTTCTGCTATGGGCTTTGATGGCTGCCCTGGCCGGTTATTTGCTGATGAAAAAAGAAAAAGAGCTGTTGCCAGCGGTGATGCCTTTTATTCTCCTGGGGCAGTTATTCCTGATGATCTTTCTTTTCCTGGAAACTCCTTTTTATGACCTCGGCCGGGTTCCGGCTGACGGTATGGGAATGAATCCTTTGTTGATGGATCCGTGGATGGTTATCCATCCTCCGATTGTCTTTATCGGATATGCCCTGCTTACTATTCCTTTTGCCTATGCAGTTGCTGCTCTCTGGAAAAAAGACTGGTCAGTGGGTTTCCTGCGCGCTCTTCCATGGGCCGGAGCTGGATGGCTTTTCCTGGGAGCGGGAATATTTATCGGAGCGGCATGGGCCTACCGGGTTTTGGGCTGGGGCGGTTACTGGGGCTGGGACCCTGTGGAAAACGCATCCCTGGTTCCCTGGCTGACGGCTACGGCTCTTGTGCATGGGCTTGTTGGCCAGAAGCAAAAAGGCCGCTTTGTAAAAAGCAATCTTTTACTGGCCATTATCACTTTTGTTCTTATAATTACCGCTACTTTCCTCACTCGCGGTGGGGTTATGGCCGACTATTCCGTGCACGCCTTTGCCGAAACAGCCCTGACCTATGTACTGGGAATCTTTGTTCTCATCTATCTGGTTCCGGGTCTGGTACTTTATATAGCCAGGTTTAAATTTATGCCGGTTCAGAGCTCTTCGGAAGGATTTTTCTCCCGCCAGGGCAGTTTCGTAATAACAATGGTTGTGCTTTGCCTTTCATCTCTGCTGGTCCTGCTGGGCACACTTTCTCCTATTCTGACCGGGTTGTTCGGTTCCCCGGCCAGTGTAGATGAGCAGTTTTATTTTCAGACCAATAGCCCTTTGTTTTTACTTCTTTTTATTGTTTTGATTGTATGCCCGCTGCTGGGCTGGAAAAACGCGGTGTTTAAAGTTGTCTTTACCAGGTTAAAAAAGATCCTCATTATTTTCCCTGTAGCATTGATTGTTGCTTACCTGGCCGGCGTTAATTCTTTTTTTGATTTACTTTTCATTGGGATAATGACCCTGGCCCTTGCCGTAAATGTCGTTTGGCTGGTAAGGACTGTGAAGGCGGGCTTGAAATTTAGCGGGGCTTACCTGGCCCATGTCGGACTTGCTCTGCTTTTTATCGGGGTCCTTGCTTCCACTTTTTACACTGAGTCGCAGCTTCTTAATCTCAAAAAGGGAGAGACGGTAGAGGCATTGGGCCTGGAATTTACCTATCTCGGGCTCACTGTCGAGGGGAAAAACAACTACCCGGTGGTCCAGGTCGAAGACGGAACACAGGTGATCATTGCCAGGCCCAATATTTATACTGCTGGAGAGCAAGTGATGCGTTCACCGGCAATTCATCACAACATTTTAAGTGATTTATACATCAGTCCCATGGAGCTGCAGATTGTCGGAGGCGGAGAAACGTTTATCCTGGCTAAAGATGAACAATATCGGGTCGGAGATTACCTGATAGTGTTCCGCGATTTTTCTTTTGCATCCCATTCCGAGGCCGAAGTAATTGAGGTGGGTGCACTGCTGGAGGTGGATGGTGGCGATGGTTTCCGCGAGTACATGCCTACGATCGTTCAGAATCCGGCGGAGCGAATCAATAATCCTGCTATCCTGCCCGGGGGGGAAAGAATTATCATGGAAGAGATCGATGCTGATAGTGGTATGGTGCAGCTTACCTTTGAGGGTGGCGAGAGTGTTGTAGAGGAGGAAGAAATATTTATTGCCGAGGTCAAAATAAAGCCACTCATTTCGATCCTTGCCATTGGTGCGGTTCTGCTGGTTGCCGGCACGGCGATTGCCGTTTGGAGGCGTTTCACAACCTGAGGGAATCAAACGGATTAGATATCAAATTATATTTGAAATTTTTAATTTTGATGGTAATTTTGATGGTAATTTAAATAACCATTTCTATAGCCTCTCCGGCACGATTATGATATAATAAAAAGCGGTTATGAATAAGAATCACATTGAAAGTTATAAGCTATCATTTAATCTGGCATATGTAAAATATGGTTGTATCGTTTAAACAGCATTAGGAGGTGGGGTTTTGGCAAAACGTAGAAAGGAATCATTAATATTTTTGGTTTCATCAGTGGTTTTAGTTTTTGCAGTAGTAATCTGGTATGTTAATACAGCTCCGGCTCTTGGAGCCACACCCAGTGATGGTTGCATGGCTTGTCACCTGGATGCTGGAACAATGGAATCGATGTACGAAATTCCTGAAGCATCTGCTGGTGCCGGTTGAGGTGTCGCCGGACCCCAGTTGGGGGGTCAGGAACTGTTCTATGTTAATCCAGATTTTGTTGAAACCGCCCACGGCGAATTAGGCTGCATTACCTGCCACAGCGGACAGAATGTTACCAACAAGGAGGAAGCACACCAGGGGTTGATTACTCAACCTTCCGCGGAGGGAGGGGGAGCTCTTTGCGCGACCTGCCACGAAGAACAGGGTGCTACTTTTGCCGGGTCTATTCATTATACAGTCCAGGGCATGAGGGAAGGGCTGGAAGCCTTTACCTACGATGGTTCTACCATGGAGGAAGGAAGCCCATATCAGTATGCCTTTGATGACAATTGTTCTCACTGCCATTCGGGATGTGGCTCATGCCATGTCAGCAGGCCGCAGGTTTATACCGGGGGACTTCATTCTGAGCACATGTTTGCTGAGAACCCGCCGGTTGAAGAGACATGCTACGGATGCCACGGTGCCCGTGTAGCCGGTGAATTTATGGGTTTGGTTGGCTACACATCGGATGTTCATTTCGATGCGGGAATGACCTGCACCGACTGTCATGACCAGAGCAACTTCCACGGCAGCGGGGAGCCGGAAAATAACCGTTTTGAAGCTGATTTGCCCAGTTGCTCTGATTGCCATGGCAATGTTTATGAAGATAGCGATGTTCTGGCTCACAAAGCCCATTCTGAAGATACAATGAACTGCCAGGTCTGCCATGGTTCTGCTAATAACAATTGCTATGATTGCCACGTAATGATGACTGAAGATGGAGCGCTGGCCAGTACCACAGGTACTGAAAGGATTATGTTTAAAATCGGTTTAAACCCCGATCGGACAGAAG
The DNA here is from genome assembly GCA_964506505.1 of uncultured Syntrophomonadaceae bacterium. GTDB lineage: Bacteria > Bacillota > Dethiobacteria > DTU022 > DTU022 > M55B129. Next base: position 32,279 of record CAZDKY010000021.1, on the reverse strand, counting down.
AACGTCCCTATGAATATATTTCCCTGCGTCATGTTCCAACAGCTCCGGATACGTTGGCTGCAATTGATGGTGAACTGCCAAATTATGACGAAATTCCTAACTGGAAATATTCGTCAATGCATAATGTCCAGCGGCTGACCATGCAGAACGAAAGCTGCGAAGCCTGTCACGGTAATGAATACCTCTTCCTGGGGGAAAGCGATTTAGTAGAAAATGACAGCAAGGCCAATCTGAATCTGGTTGTCAGATCGATACCACAGGTGGATGTGTTGAGAGAAATAGTTCAGGAAGAAACATCGGGTGAAGAGTCGGATCAAGAAGACAAAGAGTCGGGAGAGGCTATCGACGCCGGAGAAGTTTTGCTGGAAGCTGCAAAAAATTATTTTGTCGAAGTAGCTACAGATAATAATATTATGCCTCCGGCAGATGTTAAAGCGATGCTGGATAGTAACCCGAATTCCATTTTTGTGCTGGATATCCGCAGTGCAGATGATTTTGAAGCGGGGCATATTCCCGGTGCCGTTCACAGTGCCTGGGCTGAAGTGGGTAACATCTTGGACCGCATTCCCCGAACCAAACCGGTAGTGGTTGGCTGTTATTCTGGTCAGACCGCTGCTCAGACCGTTGCCGTTCTGAGGATGGCCGGGTTTGAAAATGTCAAATCCATTCAGTCGGGAATCAGCATGGGCTGGTTAGAATCGGCCGGACTGCCTTTGGATGAAACGGGCATGAACGCTGCCGCCGACCTGGACAGTGTTTCATCACCGGCTGATGGAAAAGAAGAAATTATCTGGGAAGCGGCCAAAGAATTCTTTGCCGCTGTGGCTTCAGGTAATAATATAATCCCCGGTCCGGAGTTACATGGAGCACTGGAATCCAATCCAAATGCCTTCTATGTAATCGACATCCGTTCGGCCGAAGATTATGCTGAGGGTCATATTGCCGGTGCAATTCACAGCGCCTGGGCTGAAATGGGCAACCTGCTGGAAGATTTACCTGGTGCCAAGCCCATTGTTGTGGGTTGCTATTCCGGTCAGACTGCCGGTCAGACAATAGGCGTTCTTCGTTTGCTCGGTTTTGACGCTTATTCCGTGCAGTCTGGCATAAGTAACGGATGGATTGGAAATGATGGACTTCCTCTTGTTACTGAATAATAATACTTGGCAAGTTAATAAAAAGGGGCCGGCCTTACAAGAGGTCGGCCTTTTTATCCCGAAGAGGAGGTGATTATTATGCCCAGAGGAGATGGTAGCGGACCGAGGGGAGAAGGGCCGGGAACAGGCCGTGGCCTCGGTCAGGGTGGTGGAAAAGCCCGCATGGGCGGAGCCGGGTTTGGCGTGGGTGGTGAATGTGTATGCCCGAACTGTGGTCACCGCATTGCTCATCAGGCAGGAACACCATGCAATCAGATTAAGTGCCCCAAATGTGGGACCCTGATGGCCAGGTGATAACAAGATAAATTTATAATCAGGAATGGCAGCAGTTATGTTTAGGGATTGCTGCCTATTTTTAATAAATTCCAGGTATAACATGTTGTATACTCATAAGCTGATACCATAAGTAAATTGATATTAGTGATCTGAAAATAATAAATTAAAAAGATATATGTTAAATAATACCTTGAAAGTTCATAAATAATAAGTTACAATACACAAGCTAAAATCAAAAATACCTGTTTTTAAGAAGATATATTAATAAAGGAGGAAAAATTATGAAGAAGCTTTTTAGTTTGTTGCTTGTCGTATTATTCATGGGGGTTATGGTTTTCGGCCTGGTTGGCTGTGAAACCGAAGAAGCTGTCGAAACGCCGGAAGAAGAGGTAGTAGATGAAGAACAGGCAGATGAAGAGGCGGTGGAAGAACCCGAGGAGGAAACTGATGAGCCTGAAGAGGCTCTCGATGCCGGAGCAGTTTTGCTGGAAGCGGCAAAAGATTATTTTGCTAAAACAGCTACAGATAACAACATAATGCCTCCGGCAGATGTTAAAGAGATGCTGGATAGCAATCCAAATTCCATTTTTATTCTGGATATCCGCAGTGCTGAAGATTTTGAGGCAGGACATATCCCCGGTGCAGTTCACAGCGCCTGGGCTGAAGTAGGGAATATAATGGATCGGATTCCCCAGAATAAGCCGGTAGTGGTGACTTGCTATTCAGGTCAGACCGCCGGTCAGACCGTTGCAGTTCTGAGAATGGCCGGATTTGACAATGTTAAATCGTTGCAGTCGGGGATCAGCCTGGGCTGGGTCGAAGCGGCCGGATTGCCCCTTGATGAAACGGGTATGAACGCTGCAGGCGACCTGGACAGTGTATCTTCACCGGCAGCTGAAAAAGAAGAGATCATCTGGGAAGCGGCTAAAGAATTCTTCGCCGCTGTAGCTTCGGATAACAATATTATTCCCGGTCCGGAGCTTAATGATGCTTTGGAAGCAAATCCCAATTCTTTCTATGTGCTCGATATCCGCTCCGCCGATGACTATGCTGCAGGCCATATTGCCGGTTCTGTGCACAGCCCCTGGAGCGAAGTGAGTAATCTGCTCGAAGATCTGCCCAGCACCCGGCCTATCGCCGTGGGTTGCTATTCCGGCCAGACCGCCGGTCAGACAGTAGGTGTCCTTCGCCTGCTCGGTTTTGATGCTTATTCAGTGCAGTTTGGTATCCGTGATGGTTGGGTTGAAAAAGAAGGACTTCCCGTTGTTACCGAATAGTAATCCTGTTTTGATCAATTAACCAGAAAGGGCCGGCCTTGTTGAAGGTCGGCCCTTTTATCGTAATTAGGAAATGATCGTTATTCCTGGAGGAGTCGGCACCGTTTCCTTGTGTTTATCGTGTTCACTGACACAAAAGAACCTTTCCCTGTGTTTATTGAGTTTATTTAACGACCAGGACAGAACAATCTTGTGCTTCCTGAACTACAGCGCTGCTTACACTACCCAGGAATAATTTTTTCAATCCACCCAGTCCCCTGCTGCCGATCACGATGGTGTCGAAACCTTCTTCACGGGCTGTCGTGACAATAGTATGAGCGACGGGACCTTCTTTCATTATTTCGCAGGGAATAATGTCCTTTTCCTTACATAAATCAACAGCATCTTTCATAATTTCTTTTCTTTCTTCTCGTTCTTCAGCGTGCAGCTTACGAAGGGTTTCTATCTCTCCTTCCGTGAGGGTACGTTGTCTGCCTTCCCAGCTGGTGGAAAAATTAAAGGTTGGCTGGTAAACATGAATTACTGCTACTTCACTGACATTACATCCGGCGGCAATTAATGAAGCTTTTTCCAGGGCTTTCCGACTGTTTTTTGAACCGTCCGTACAAGCCAAAATTTTCATTTTGAGCCGCTCCTTTTTAATATGATGTTAGTATTTACTAACTTTCTATTGCTATTATAACACAATATTGATAATATTTTAAAGACATTTGCATGATAATCAACAAGAAAAAACATAAACGTGATTAACCGCTATTTTGATTTGTATGGTTAATTGGTTATAATAAAATTTGAACGCTTCTTTTAACATTAAAAGAATAAATATTTAAAGTATTTGAAAGCATTTTCCCATCGCTGTGTTTAGTAAAATCCGTAAATAAAGAACCAAAGGCTATTAAACCTTAACGCAGGAATAAGAGTTAGGCCTCCTGACGAGACCTAGATGAGTGAATAAAATTAAAAAAGGATAGGGTAATAAATATAGGGTGGAAAGAAATATATTAATAAATATTTGAACTATAAACAGATTTAATGATCTGGAATGCATGATAATGATTGAAGGTGAGGTTTTAGCAGTATGTCTGAAGAGAAGCGGCAATCGTATTCAGAAAAGGAAGACAGACTGGTTTTCAATTCGCATAAGGCGGATAATTATGACAGCTGGTATAACACAAAAAAAGGGAATATTGTAGATGAAATAGAGACGAAAACCGCTTTTGAACTTTTCCAGCCGTCTACCAAAGAGAAAATCCTCGATGTTGGTTGTGGCACAGGTAATTTCAGTATTAAACTGGCTGGAAAAGGCTGCCGGGTGACCGGGGTTGATGTAGCGGAACCGATGTTGGAGAAAGCCCGTCTTAAAGCATCGGCCCGGGGATTTGATATTCTTTTCTACAGGCAGGATATTATAGATTTGAAATTTGAAGATGATTTTTTTGATGGCGTAATATCAATGGCTGCTGTTGAATTCGTGCCCGATATTAAGAGGGCTTACCAGGAGATGAAAAGAGTTGTCAAACCAGGTGGAAAGATTTTAATTGGGACTATTAACCGTGATTCTACCTGGGGAGAACTGTACAGAGAGCAGAGTAGAAGTGAAACATCGGTTTTCCACCATGCCATTTTAAGGATCCCCGAAGAGCTTGAAAAAATTGATCGTCCCAACCTTGTGGCCACACAAGAATGCCTTTTCATTCCTCCTGATGCTCCGGAGGATGAAATTTCATGGGAAGAGGAAAAGAGGTTCGCCGGTCGGGTGAGAGGAGGCTTTTTCTGTATCTTATGGAAGATCAAACAATAATTTCCTGCCAGTTTAGTTATTACCCCCTTGCTACTACCGGGGTTAATGAAGAGGTAAAGGAAGTGCTAAAGATTATAGTTGCCAGCGATCTTCAATATGAAACGGGAGCCATGTCGACAATTGTATTCGGTGAGAGTAGTAAAATATTTTCGTTACTTGAAGAGATTGCTTCTAAAATGAATCGACAGGGTTTTAAATATGCCCTGTCGATAAGCATTTCCAATCTATGCAATTGTCATTTAATCTAAATAAAATCCTTACTGCAGGGTGATAGAAGGAGAAGCAATATGGCTAAATATGTTATCAATGATAAATGTGTTTTTTGCGATACCTGTATAACGGTTTGCCCTTCAGGAGCGATTGTGAAAGGGTATCCTCTTTATTATATTGATCAGGATAAATGTCAGCAGTGTGGGGACTGCTATGAAGTATGCAGCCGGGGAGCCATCGATTTGATCGAAGAGGAGTAATTATCATCTCAGGAGGCAGGGCAATAAAAGGTATATTGTCTTTGTTCACATCTAAGCACTTTTTTAATTTATGCCCGGCAAATACTGGGCTACATCCTCTATGAAAGTCATTAATTGAGTTGAATATATTATTTACCATTTTAATTGAATGTTATTTTTACACCCGGAAAGCCTTTAACCATAGGGGCTTTTTTGGGTTAGTGCAACAGAAGTGCAACAAATCAAGGCTGAAAAACCGCTAAAGGCTTTAGAACAGCGGAAATGAAGACCCTATAGTTTATTGTGAGAGCAAATCTTCATAACTTTCCTCTATTAAGAGATCTACAGACTGCCGTGATGGCCGTTAACTTGCCGTCTGGCAAATAATACCGTCTTTACCTTCCACCGTTATTTTTTTCATCGATCGAAGGAAAGGAAATATTCTTTGATGCAATCTTTCATCGCCATGGCAAACTCTTTCTGTCCCCTGGGGTGAAAAATATGCCAATTATCCTCAGGATGCATCATATACCCGGCTTCAACTAAAACACAGGGAAATTGAGTATACCTGGTTACAGCATAATTCCTTCTCCAGGTGTACATGGCCGGCAGGTCCATTTCTTCGGCCACCGTGTTAAGCATAATATCTGCCAGTTTTTCGTTATGATCATAGTTGTAGAGGGTCATTATCCCGTGAGTATCAACTGCATCTGTACCGGGGCCGTGAGCGTTGGCGTGAACACTGATAAAAAAATCGGTTTCATCTAGATGTTCTGCTCTGGGCCTTTCATAGAGATCTACATCTATATCTTCAGTGCGGGTCATGATCACATTTGCGCCTTCTTCTGTTAAAAGATCCCTGAGATGCAAACCTATGGATAGCACTACATCTTTTTCATGAATATCGCCCGGTCCGATTGCTCCCGGATCTTCTCCTCCGTGTCCCGGATCAATAACTATGGTTTTGCCTTGTAAGGGTTTTCCTTCATCTATCTGGGGCGGTTTGTCGAGCTCAAATGTCAGGGCGGTGTCTTCCCACGACGGGGTAAAACCGGTAAAGGTTTGATTAAGCTTTATTTTTAATACCAGCGTATTGGGCTCCCCTGCCATGGGCTCGAGGGTCAACTCTTGCACCGAACCAGGTATCTCCGGTAGGATCAAATCCTCATCTTTTTCTATTCCGTACAGTTTAATCTCAAGCTGATTTGTGCTGCTATCGATAAGGAAGGGGAACCGTTCAGAAGCCTTCAGACGAAGGCTTACTTTTTCATCGGTTTCTGACAATTCTATTTCCGACAAGATAGGTTCAAGGGAATCTTTGTCTTCTAATTCTCGAACTGCTTCTTTATGCAGCAGGTAGGTCTCGTTTTCTTCAAGCCTTACCCGGTAATAGTCTCCGGAGGATCCTACAGCTTCGAAGCGGGTCCCTTCAGTAAGATAACTGGCAACGTCATCAGGGTAACCGGTGCCGCCCCGGGTGTCGGAATAAAGCTGATAAGAATCATCACGGGTAATCCAAAACCAGCCTGTGAATTTCAGTTCAGACTCCTCCTGGACCTCTAACACTTTATAGGGAAGATCGGAAAGGAAGGCCACCCGGCCCGGTAATTCGCGGCTGATCTTTTCCCCTTCTCTTTCTAAAGTTACATTAACAGGCATGGTATCAGATAATCCTGAATCCGGCGCATCGTGCGCGCTTACTGTGTATGTAGCGGTATAAATGCCGCCTCTTCCCACGGGTCCTGTGGAATATTCCAATTCTGTCATTGCAATATTACGGCCTTCGCCGATTTGATAATGTGCTCTAGCTCCCGGACTTCCCCGGACCACTATTAGCAAGGTGTCTCCCGGATTTAAAAGCTGATCCTGGTTGGGGATTAAATGGGAGGAATGAATTTCTAGTGGTTCCTCAGGCATGGTCCGCAAGCCTTCGGGAAAAATCACCGTTCTTTCAACCGTAGTGATTTCAACGCCGTCACTGGCCTCCACTTTAACAATGAAATCTTCGCCACGGGGAAGATCTACCATCGTAAGAAAGTTTCCCGTTCTCCTGTTTAGCAAGTCTACCGGTTCCCCGTTTACTGTAACATCAATTTGCGAATAAGACTTTGTTGTTCCGAATACAAATAAAGAGTCGGCGTAATAACTGATTTGTTGTTCAGGTGGATAAGCAACATGTAATAGTGGCTCCTCTTGCTCTTCGTCTATTTCCGGATCAAATTCCTGCGGGGTGGAAATGATTACTTCTCTTGTTTCTTCATTCCACTCCACAAAGGCTCCCAGCGCTTCCGCAGTTGGCTCTACGGGTGTATAGACTGTATCATCGATCAGTTTTACTGATGTTTCCCAGGTAACAGTTTCACCGTCAATTTTTACTTCATGGCTGTCGGTGGGGAGGTGAACAGCGAATTCGCCAAGGCTTGCGGAGAATACTTTATTGCCGGGATTCCACCTTGTGTAGGCGCCCAATCTTTCAAAGACAGGCTGCGCGGGAACAAATATTACTTCATCCTCTACTATTACCGGGTTATCCAGCTCGATTAGCTCACCATTAATAACGAGATCAATAACACTTGCCTGATAAACCATAAAAACTGAAACACCCGCTATGGAGATAATCAAGATGGCCAGCGCTAACTTTTTCATTACTATTCACCCTTTGTAAAAATATAGGATTCCTTGAAATAGAGAATTGCAATCCAGGATTACTGTTTTCTTGGACAAAGTGCCGGTTTTAAAAGAGGATTTATTACTGTGGAGTAAATTGAATTTTTCAAGTGGCCCTTTCATAAAAAGAAAAATAAACGAATTTAGGTTACTATAAACTGTTTCCATAATAAAGGATCCACTATCAAATATCAAGCAATCCTGCAAAGAATTAAGATTATTTCGAATTAAATTTTAGAATGCCAGGAAATTTTAATATTACCGATCCAGACTATTTTTTTGACTATTTTAGAGTAAACCCAACAACAGATACGAAAAAAGTAACAAGATATCCAATGTCAATTCATTTTGAATAAGACATATGTAAAGGGAAATTGCAACATTAACTGCTTTGAAATATATGGTAATTGTTTAATGTTATGATATCTCTTTTTTATGCTCTTTTCTTTTAAAAAGAAAACAAATATTGGTAGTCTATGCTGTGGGTATTTGGACAACGACGTTTTTGAGTTGTTCAAGCAGTTGTGGGGTCTGAATCCATAACTGAGGCATATTTATAGCCTTTTGCTTGGCCCTTGAGGTTTCGATCTGTTAAGCGGTTATATCATTTGCAGATTGATATCCGGAAATCGAACTATTAATTTATGAATCTTGAGCTTTGGACGATAACCTTATTAGAGAGTTATAATCAGTCGACGGGATCAACTGAATATAAATGTTGCTTAAAATAGTTTATTATGCAATACCAGAATGAAATTATATTGCAATTAGAAAAATAAAAATACAAAACATCATGCAGTAAATATTCAGAAACACAATGGGGTATATTTTTTAATGCATGTAATTTTTGAAGCATTATAAAAGAAGATGTTAAGAACGATCATTAGTTTATATTAAACTTAATGTTATAATAAAATAAAAAACTTATCTGGCATGACTATTGCGTCTTAATTATTCAGCTTTTGTCTCATCTCAAAAGGGGGCATAGTTATGAGGAAAGCGCTTCAAAAGTTTAATCGTGTTTTTCACTCCATCAGCTGTATGTTTTTAGTCGCTTTAATGGCAATAACCGTGATCGACATAGTTGGGAGAGCCTTGTTTGAATTCCGATTTCGCGGAATATATGAATTAACAGGGATTTTTCTTGTTATACTTGTTTATTTTGCTTTTGGTAATGCTGAAAGAAACAAAGAAAATGTGGAAATTGACTTTTTCTACAGCTACTATTCAAGATATTTAAAATCAACAGCTGTCCGGGTGATTGTATATTATCTTAAACAGGTGATTTTTGTGGCTATTGCAGCGATTATAGCCTGGAGGGTCTTCGCTCATGGAATTTACATGATGGATACCGGTGCCAGAACCGCAAGCCTGCAAATTCCCAGCTGGCCTGTGATATTGCTGGCATTTCTAGGACTGCTTGGATTGTTGCTGGTTGTTCTTTCCGATCTAATTTTTTCACAGCCTGTAGGAGGAAAAAATGATGGCGCCAGTTGAAATAGGGATTCTGGGCATTGTATTGATGTTAATACTGATCGCTCTCAAAGTGCCTGTGGGCTTCGCATTGATTGGCATTGCCATTCTCGGAAATATCATGCTGACAGATGCCGGACCTGCGTTGAGTAAAGTGGGAAGCGATCTCATCATTATGGTTAACAATTATTCTTTAAGTGTTATACCGCTTTTTGTGCTCATGGGTATATTTTTATCTAAAGCAGGGGTGGCCGCAGATCTTTACAATGTTATGAGCGAAATATTTAAAAAGGTCAGAGGGGGGATGGCCATTGCCACTCTTGGGGCAGCAGCTGTCTTTGGCGCCGTTTGCGGTTCGGCAACTGCCGCTGCCTCTACAATCGGCTCCATAGCCGTTCCTGAAATGACTAAGCATCAGTATAATCAGGGTTTATCGGCCAGCATAGCTTCAGTTGGGGCCACCCTGGGTATAATTATTCCACCGAGCACCACTCTTATTTTGTACGGTGTAATTACGGAAGAATCTATAGGGCAGGTCCTTATCGCCGGGTTACTGCCCGGTATTATGCTGACGGTAATGTTAATGATCACCACCTATATACTGCTTCTATTGAAACCCAGCCTGGGACCTCCTGTAGCAGGTACGCAGGAGCGGATTCATATAAATTTGGAGAAAGCCAAATATGTCTGGCCTTTGCCGGTTATCTTCGTTATCAGTATTGGCGGTATTTACGCCGGATATTTTACGCCGACGGAAGCCGGTGCAGCAGGGGCATTTTTATCTTTGGTGCTGGTACTGATTATGAGGCGGCTTTCGTGGTCAAAATTTGTTGAATCCATAAGCTCAGCGACCACCATCACAGCAATGGTATTCGCCATTGTTATAGGAGGGAAAATGTTCGGAATTTTCTTAACAAGAAGCCGCATCCCATTTGGGCTCTCTGATTTTATAAATTCACTGCAAGTATCCCCTTTTATAATAATCTTGATAATACTTTTAATCTATACGCTTATGGGTTTTTTCATGGATGAACTGGCCACAATCGTGATTATGACCCCGATTTTCTATCCTATTATTCTGGAACTGGGTTACAATGCAATCTGGTTTGGAGTCATGACCACCATGATGAATTTAACCGGCTTGCTCACTCCACCTGTAGGAGTGGCCAGCCTGGTTGTAGCACAGGTTACTAAAGTACCTACCGGCCAGGTTTTCAGGTACCAGGTGCCATTTTGGATTACTCTGATCATTGGAGCAATTATTGTAGCCCTTTTCCCGGATATTGCCCTTTTCCTACCAAGCTTAATGTATTGAGATATAGATATAAGCATTAAAGGAGGGGGTGCTTATGCTTTAACGAAAGTTTTAGTGTTTGTATATGTAGTGTGGGGTCCTGCAAGAATTAAAAATAAAAAATGGAGGGATTGGAATGTTTAACTTGAAACGTTGGAAGATGTTTCTACTCCCCGTATTGCTGGTTTTTGTGCTGGGGCTTGCTCTTGCAGGCTGCGGTGGTGAAGAAGCCGTAGATGAAGAGCCTGTAGACGAAGAACCGGTAGATGAAGAGCCGGTAGATGAAGAATCGGGTGAAGACGTAGAAGTTATCACCCTTGATTTTGCATCTCCTTTTCCCGAACCTCACCATCAGCATGTAAATGTAATCGAGCCATGGATTGAGGCTATTGAGGAAGCATCTAATGGACGGGTGGAAATCAATTTCTATCCTGGTGGAACCTTGTCTGAAAGCACAGCTGTCGTAGACGACGTTGCTACCGGAGCAGTAGATATTGGTTTTACTATGCTTGGTTATACTCCCGGCCGTTTCCCGCTGACGGATATGACCAGATTCCCGGCCCATTTTCAGTCTATGGAAGAAGTAACCAGAACCCTTAATATCCTGCTGGCTGAAAATGCAGATTTTCAGGAAGAATGGACCGGTTACAAGGTCTTTGCCCTCTATGGCCTTCCCGAAGGAAATGCTTATACCAACAATGCTCCCATTCAGGGTATAGCTGACTTTGATGGTCGTGATTTAAGGGTATCAGGCGAACTGGAGGAGGACACTATAGCCGCCCTCGGTGGCATGGGCTCTCTCATTCCAATGCCTGAAGTCTATGATGCTCTGGAGCGTGGAGTGGTCGACGGACTTTTAACCGACAATGCCGCTATTGATACGTACAAACTCTACGAAGTCCTGGAATATGCTACAAGCGGTATGAGCATGTTTTATGCGACCAAAGCAATTTTTATGAACGAGGATACCTGGAATTCACTTCCTGCAGACATCCAGGCTATCTTCGACGAGCGCAGTGGACTGGACTTGGCCCTGAAGGGTTCCGAGATTTATGCTGAAGCAGAACTGCGCGGTATTCAAAAAATGGAAGAGAATGGTATAGAAGTGTATGAGTGGACCGAGCAAGATGCAGCAGACCTGCTGGAAGTGGCAAACCCTGTAGTAGAAGGTTTTCTTGATCAGCTTGAAGCCGGCGGACTTCCAGCCTGGGATGTCTATGAACATCTTTTGGAAGCAAGGGATTCGCTGAGATAAGCATATGAAGATCTAAAGCAGCTTAACAATGAGGCTCCCCCATGGGGCAGCCTCATTGTTTTGCGGCATGGGCGCAGTCTAACGGGTAAAAGTCCCGAACATGCCCGGTAGCGGGAGTTGATCTAAAATTTATCGTGAGGAGTCAGATGAAGCTATATTAGCAATAACAGTCGACGTTTGCTGTGAAGGGTGGAACCCTTGGAGTTGGCACATTTACGGGTAGTTTGGGATGTAGTATTATATTGTGATGTCAAATAAAAAGGAAGAGGCCGGACGGCCTCTTCCTTCAATTTGTGCGTTTTTTCTTCCTGCTATATATTTATAGCCCCGGAAGGCCTTATTTTATGGTGCGCCTGGCAGGAATCGAACCTGCGGCACACGGAGTAGGAATCCATTGCTCTATCTAAAGATAAGGGTACCTGTTATTTAAGCCATATAATGGATTTTCTCTTTCTGTCCGGCAATAATGTAAATCCTGATTTAATTCGGAGTTCACACCGAAGAATCCATTGAGCACGCAATGTTTGGCAGGTTATTGTCGAGAGTATGGCTGACTGTAATGTTAATGATTCTGCTAACATATTGCTGTGCACGAAATCTAAACTGGAGTGCTGTATGCCGATACAAATTCTTTTTCTGCTGCATTTTGATGGAAAATGATGATTGTATGACCCATTCCGGTTATATTTCACAGTAGATAGATCCTGATCCTATGTGTTATATTGTTCTTAAATATTGATAATACGGTTGTCATGTATAATAACTGAAACTTGGTGGAATAAAATGGTGGAAATAGCAAATCAAAATTCAACTTATATTTCAGCCTTTCGGCAAGTAAGTATTGTTGTACTGCTGATTTTGCTGGCGACCATGCTTTCTTTCTTAATTAAGTATTTTGGTTTTACCGAAGTAAACATTGTTATTGTATACATTATGTCAGTGCTACTTGCTTCACGCTATACGAGAGGATTTATTTACGGTATTTTATCTTCGCTTGTTGCTACTCTGTGCTTCAACTTTATTTTTACCGAGCCTGTTTACACATTCACAGTATATGATAAATCATATATTTTTACTTTCATGATCATGCTGCTGGCAGCAATATTTTCGAGTACAATAACCAGCAACTTGATTAATGCCAAGGAACGAGCCAATGCCCAGGAAAAACAGGCACGTACACTGTACATCATCACCAGTTCGCTGGCAAAAACCCGGGGGCTAAAAAATGTTATTACAGTTTCTATGCAGTGTTTGTCGGACCTTTTTGCCTGCGAAGTATTGTGTATAATGGCTGACAGTTTCATAAATGAGAAAACAGATAAATTGGAAACAATTAAATTAACAGGAAGCAAGTTGTCTCCTATCAAAGGTGAGTTGGTGAAAAATCAGTTAGACAATTTTACTGCCCGGTATTATTCTGTGCCCATTGAAATACAGGGCAATAAAGTGTGTATTTTTTGCCTGCCTGCTGAATTGGCCTACGATAATCAGGAGCGTCAATATCTTATGGAATCTGCCTTTATTCAGATAATTGTAGCCATGGAGCGTGAATATCTTGCTAAAGAAAAAGAAACTGCGAAGATCGAAACCGAACAGGAAAGATTTAAGAGCAACCTTCTGAGAGCTGTTTCCCATGATTTACGAACGCCCCTGTCGGTAATTGCCGGTGCCGCAGAAATGCTGCAGCAGCGTCTTAAAGAACCTGAAGAAAAAGGAATTGCTGCTGGAATATTAGAAGACTCTATCTGGCTTACCCGGTTGGTAGAAAACATTCTAAGTTTAACCCGCATTCAGGAAGGTCGCCTCAAGGTGGTTACCCAGCTCGAAGCTGTTGAAGAAATAATTGCCGAATCTCTCAGACGTGTTCAAAAGTATTCGCCCGAGCACAAAATATTTGTTACTATTCCGGATGACGTGGTATTTGTTCCCATGGATAGCAAGCTTATAGTCCAGGTATTGATTAATTTGTTGGACAATGCAATCAAACATACCGGACCTGAAGGTAGCATTGACCTTGCCGTTACACTGGAAAATGATAAAGTCTGGTTTAAGGTTTCCGACGATGGGACAGGGATTGATGCTGGTGATCCACAGAGGATCTTCGATATTTTTTATACAGCCGACAGCCAGAGGACCGATGCCAAAAGAGGCCTCGGCCTTGGTCTTGCTATATGTAAAGCGATAGTAAACATGCACAACGGCGAAATTTATGCTCAAAACAACATTGATGGTGGAGCATCTTTTAGTTTTTTCCTCAACCGATAGGAGGCCGGAGATGGAACCTTTATTTTTAGTGGTCGAAGATGATATGCAGATCAGGAATTTTATCAAGTTCTCCTTACAGTCGCAGGCATATAACTGCCTGGAAGCATCAACTGGACAAGCAGCTCTAAATGCCATTGCCACTGAGCCTATTTCAACTATAATTCTGGATCTTGGCTTGCCCGACATGGATGGGTTGGAAATAATCAAACAGGTTCGCACATTTTCTACCATTCCTATAATAGTTGTTTCTGCCCGTGATCAGGATATTGAAAAGGTCGAAGCGCTTGATGCCGGAGCGGATGATTACCTGACCAAACCATTCAGCATTAAAGAATTATTAGCTCGCATCAGAGTTGTATTTAGACGTGCTGATGCCCAAAAGGGCAAGACACCATCTATTTACAAACTTGCCGATCTGGAAATCGATCTGGCCAAATACAGGGTGATGCTGAAGGGGGAGGAAATACATTTTACTCCCATTGAATTTAAAGTTATTGCTCTACTTTTAAAGAATTGCGGCAAAGTATTGACCCATAAGTATATATTGAAAGAAGTATGGGGTTCATCACTTGATAACGATGTTCAATCATTGAGAGTATTCATGGCTAACATCAGGAGAAAAATTGAAGAGAATCCGGCCAAACCACGATACATAATCACAGAAATAGGTGTTGGCTACCGCCTGGCTGATGAATGAATCCGGGGTTGACGGTTTATAATCCTGCGCCTGCATCTCAAAATGCAGGCGCTTTAATTTTGGCAGTTTGTTAATGAAATCTTTATACATAAGCAGGAATATTAATACTATCTTTATTTCAAAATTGGTAAATTAAACGTGTATTGCTAATTGAGAGCGACCTGCAAAAAAAAGAACAGTAAGAGTAATTGAAGAGTCTGTTTTTATATTATGAACTAAAAAAATGACAACAGTTGGAAATATGTGGTTAAATTAGCACGCCGGAGGTTGTTAAATGAAAAAATCTTTTCTGGTAATCGGTGCCGGCAGATTTGGAACCAGTGTGGCTCGAACATTATTCAAACTAGGTCATGATGTAATGGTGGTGGACAATGATGAGATTATTATCCAGCACATCAGCGATGAGGTTACAAATGCTCTTGTTGCTGATGTTTCAAATGAATCTAGCCTGAGAGCACTCGGGGTAAGGGATTTTGATGCTGTAGTTTTAGCAATCGGTTTTGATATCCAGGCCAGCATCATGGTAGCGATCTTGTTGACAGAAATGGGAGCTCAGCACATAGTAGCCAAAGCTCAAAATGATCTACATGGCAAGGTGCTCAAAAAAGTTGGCATCAACAGGGTTGTTTACCCCGAGCGAGATACAGGGCAGAAAATAGCTCTCAGCTTGATTTCTCCTTCAATAATCGACCTGATTGAGTTGTCTGCTGATTATAGCATTGTCGAGGTTGAAGCCCCCGGTGATATGGTTGGTAAATCTTTGCAGGATTTAAATTTGCGAGCTCGCTTTGGGATAACAGTTATAGCTTTACGGCGGTTTAACAATGGTTGCCATCCCATTATTGCACCGATTGCCAGTGACACCATTGGAGCCAATGACTTGATAGTGGCAATAGGTCAGAATAAATCTTTGAAAAAACTGGGATGGTCATAAAATCGATTAGTATCTTACGCTTCGGCTTTTTCAGTTAGTGTGTGTTTCTCAGAGATGACGCGCAGCAAAAAAGGGTTAGATAAAAGGTAGGAATAAAATGTATATTATCATAGTTGGTGGTGGCGAGGTTGGTTACGAATTAGCTCACCACCTTATTTATCAAGGCCAAAATGTTGTAGTCATTGAAAATGACAAGGGCAGGGTTGAGCGTTTTAAGAAAAACCCTGCTCTGAAAGTAGTTGAAGGAAATGGTGCCCAGGCTTTGGTTTTAGAGCAGGCCGGGATTAAAAAAGCGGATTTGCTTGTAGCCGTAACAGATATGGATGAAGTAAATACCCTTGCCTGCCTACTGGCAAAAAAATATTATGTTCCACATACTGTTTGTCGTATCAGGGGAAAAGGTTTCCTGAAAGAAGATTCAAGTTTAATTTCACAGTTCGGTATTGACATGGTAATCAATCCAGAAAAAGTTGCCGCCCTGGAGATTTTAAGAATGCTGCAATTCTCAGATGCCGGTGTAAATAAATCATTTTCCGGAGACAGGATCAGACATGTTGTCATTTTCGGTGGAGGAGCACTGGGATATCAGTTGGCTCTTCTGCTTGAATCAAGCCGGCAGCATTTTGTTGTTAAGTTAATCGAAAAAAGCATGAAGGTTTGTAAAAAACTTGATTTAGAATTGCAGAAAACTCTGGTTTTAAATGGTGACGTGACAGAAATTTCCATGCTCAAGGAAGAAGAGCTTTATGCTGCAGACGCTGTAATAGCTGCAACCAGTGATGACCGGACCAATATTGTCGCTGCTCTGCTGGTTCGTGAATTTGGCCCAAAGAAAATAATTTGCGAAGTAAAGAAACAGCAAAATATTCCTGTTTATAAAACGCTGGGTCTTGACAGTCTTATTAGCCCGCGCCTGCTGGTGGCTGCACAGATAAACTGCCTCACCAGAGGCGAAGAACTGCTTGATTTGTTCATACTACCCGGGGAAATGGACAGAAGTATTTGAAATAGTATTATCACCAGAAGCTGCAGCTGCCGCAGCAAGATTAAAGAAGCGCATTTTTCCCGGGAATGCTCGTTGGTTCTGTTGTTCGTGGAGAAGAAGTCATAATAGCGCTTGGTGAAACAGGTTTAAAGCCCGGAGATCATCTGGTTATCTTTGCCTTGCCGGGTGTTTACGCACACTATACGCACCCCAAGTCTTTTTTTACAGCCTGTTGATAGAAAAAAAGCCCTATAAACGTTTAGTTTTAGGGCTTTTTTACTGGTGCGCCTGGCAGGAATCGAACCTGCGGCACACGGATTAGGAATCCGTTGCTCTATCCCCTGAGCTACAGGCGCCTGTTTTCTGATCTGTATTATAACTATTTCCCCTCTGTTCGGCAATAGCTTAAACCTTTTTTTCTTTTTCCGGCTGAAGAGGCCGGGTTTACCCGGCCTCTGGCAGCAGTGTTTAAACCATGGCCCGGCTGCCGGCGGGAAAACCCGGGGTTTAAAAAAACAGGATCTGGTACAGTGGCATAATCAGCAGGTAGTAAACAACAGGCACAAAAATGGCCGGCAGAAGATTAATTGTGTTTATTTTTTTGATTTCCAGCAGGTTAAGGCCAATTCCGAAAATGAGGATTCCCCCGATAATTGTTATCTCGCGGATGATCTGTTCGGTTAGCAAAGACTCAATTGATCCGGCGAAGAGAATAATAAGCCCCTGGTAGATAAAAACTGCTGCCGCCGAAAAAATAACCCCCACACCCAGTGTTGATGAAAGAATCATGGAAGTTACGCCGTCAAGGACTGATTTGGCAAAAAGCATGTTATGATTTCCCCGCAGGCCGCTTTCAATGGAACCCAGAATGGCCATTGTCCCCACACAGTATATGAGACTTGCTGTTACGAAGCCACGGGCAACATTGCTGCCGTTGCCGCCTACTTTTTCCTGCAGCAGCGTGCCCAGCTTATTGAGGGCTCTGTCAAGGCGTAGCATCTCGCCAATTGCCCCACCGATAACCAGACTGAGAATAAAGAGTATTGGTTCGCTTGCCGGATCCATCAGCCCCCCGAGGGCGGTGACCGCTCCGATAAAGATAACCGACAGCCCGATAGCCTGCATAACTATTGTTTTATATTCTTCTTTTAACCCTTTCCGGATCAACAGGCCAAGCAGGCTTGCGACAATAATTGCCAGAGTATTTACGTAGTTTCCAAGCATAGAACACCTTTCCAGACCGTTTGTGCGAAAGCGACAAGTTTGCCACCCCCCATTTTGCGGTCTAAAAATATTATATTTAACCGTAACATTATAACATGAATTGCTGTGTGAATTTCAAGTTATTGTATACAATATTTGGTTGGAAATGTTGTTCGAGTGCAGTTTAAGAACTAAAAATTCATTGTAAAAATGGGAAATCAGGGCAGTGAAAGATTGAAGTAAATTTTAAAACGGGTGCTGAGGGTTAGGAGGAAAGCTTAAAAAGAGATCTCGACATATTGTAAAGCTACTGCAGGTTTTAGCGGGGGAATATTTTGGAGATCTCGATTCCCAGTTGATTATTTAGAGAAACTGTATTACTATATAACTATTATGACATGTATGAATTAAAATTGTATTTTTGCTTTTAATAGTATTTGCGTGTCAAGAGGACAGTTCCATTGTCTTTTCTTCGGACCTCTGCTTCGTTCCGGTGACGCTCGAACCGTCCCCGCTGGCACGGCTCAGCCTTAACAAAAATTTATAAGGCTGAGTATTTACTAGTATTTTAAAAATACCCGGGCTTTAAAAAGGATTTTTCTATGAACATTTATTTTGACAATGCCGCAACATTGTATACCAAGACGGAATCCGTTTGCCGGGCGGTAGATTCTTATATGCGGGAGATAGGAGCAAGCCCGGCTTGGGGCACCTTCAATGGGCAAGATTATTGTCGCCCTGGATGATGAAGAACAGGTGATGTTGCAGAGTATATGCATAGATATAGAACCGCAGGAAGCACTCGAATAAAATAATAATCGAAAGGAGTTAATAAAAAAATGATCATTAAAATATTGGGAACCGGGTGCAGCAAATGCCAGGCTCTGGAAAAGGAAACAGTAAATGCTCTGGCTGAACTAAATGTTGCCGCTGATGTCAGGAAGGTTACGGATATGGATGAAATAATGGACTATAATGTGATGATGACGCCGGCTCTTGTTATTAATGAAAAGGTTAAATCTTCCGGTAAAGTGCTGAGCCTTGAAGCAATAAAAAAAATGATCCAGGAAGAATTGTAATTATTTAACACAAACAATATTCCAACAAGTTTATTTATATCGAGGAGTTGAACCTGTCCATGAAAGAATACCAAAAATTTATTGTTATCGTAGCCGTTTTTCTCGCTGCCTATTTTGTGCCTTTTGGCAGTCCGCAGATAAGCACGGCTATTATTGAAGCTTTTCACCTGCTGCAGGAATATGCCCGGGAGCATGTTTTATTCTGCCTGATCCCGGCATTCTTTATAGCCGGGGCTATTGCCAATTTTGTTTCCCAGGGTGCAGTGATCAAGTATTTTGGGAGCGGTGCCAGCAGGATTGTTGCCTATTCTGTAGCCTCAGTTTCCGGCATAATCCTGGCTGTTTGCTCCTGCACGGTATTGCCCCTGTTCAGTGGTATTTACCGTCGTGGAGCAGGTATTGGCCCGGCCGTGGCCTTTCTTTACTCAGGGCCAGCCATTAATATCCTGGCGATTGTTTTAACAGCACGGGTCCTGGGCTGGGAACTTGGCATGGCCAGGGCAGTTGGTGCAATAGTATTTGCAGTGGTGATCGGGCTGATTATGGCTTTTCTATATCGGGAAGATGATCAAAAAAGGCTTGCCTCACAGATGGCTGGTTTGGATGAAGATATGACTGAAACACGCAGCCCGGTGCAGAATATCCTCTTTTTCCTGACCCTCGTGTTGATATTGATTTTTGCCACCTGGGGTAAACCGGCTGAACCAATTGGTTTCTATAATATGATATACGCGGTAAAATGGCCGGTAGTAATAGCTTTACTGGTTGCCCTTTTCTTTATACTCGCCCGGTGGTTTAAACAGGAAGAACGAAAGGACTGGGTTAATACCACCTGGGATTTTGCCAAGCAGATTCTGCCCCTGCTTTTTGCCGGTGTCCTGGTAGCCGGTTTGCTGATGGGGCGTCCGGGAAGCGATGCCGGGTTAATTCCGGTTCGCTATATAGAAGCGCTGGTTGGTGGTAACAGTTTGCAGGCCAACCTTGTTGCCTCAGTAGTCGGTGCTTTTATGTACTTCGCCACCTTAACAGAAATTCCCATTCTACAGGGATTGCTTGGAGCTGGCATGGGTAAGGGGCCGGCGCTCGCCCTGCTGCTCGCCGGACCGGCCCTCAGTTTGCCAAATATGCTTGTAATACGTTCAGTTCTCGGCACCCAAAAAACGATAGTTTTCGTTGCGCTGGTTGTTGTTATGGCTACAATATCGGGGATGATTTTTGGCAGCATGGGATTATAAAGGCTAACCAGCACCTGTCTGTACAAAGCAGTTTTGGATTTAAAAATAAATGGGGTATATAAACTATTTCCTGTATGGTGACCAATGTATTGATACCGGCATGAAATATAGGCGACGGCAACCATCTTGAGGTGGCCATAGCTACGGCGGTGACAATTTTCGGCCTCACTTCAGGGGCGGCCCTGTCCACGGTCGTCGGGGTTTTAATCGAAGTGCCGATCATGCTGGTCCTGGTCCGGATCTGCCTGAAGACCCGCAGCTGGTTCCCGGCCATGAAGCAGGTTGTAAGGTAAAAAGCCACATTATTTTTGAGATTGAGCGAAGAAGTTTTGTAATGTTGTCTCAAATTAATTATGGAATAGTAACAATTAAAAAATATCCAAACGGGAGAATCAACAAATGAATAAGAAAGCTGCCCCAAAAAGGGTACTCTTCCTCTGCACCGGCAATTCTGCTCGCAGCCAGATGGCCGAAGGGTTTTTAAAAAAGCTCGGCGGGGATCGCTTCGCAGTTTCTAGCGCCGGTATAAATCCTGTTGGGCTGAATCCGCGGGCAGTCAGGGTAATGGACGAAGTGGGAATAGATATCAGCAATCAGACTTCTGATCGTATAACTGGTGCGCTATTGAATAAGACTGACCTGTTGATTACCCTGTGCGGCGATGCCCGGGAAAACTGTCCGGTTGTCCCGGTAAAAGTTGAAAAGAGGCACTGGCCTTTGGAAGATCCGGCCAGGGCTGAGGGAAAGGAGGAGGAAATACTGGATCAATTTCGAATTATCCGTGATCAAATTCAAGATTATGTGAAACTACTAACGAAGTAATGATCCAGTTCGACTTGCCCTGCTGAATTGAAACTAAGTAAAGGGAGAAAAATTTATCGAATGGAAGGCCATTTTTAACATTTGAATTAAAGAATTGGACCATTTGAGACTGAAAAAGCGGCAGAAAAAAAATGTTTTAAAAAAAAGGATCAGCCGCCTTTTTATAGAATGAATGTATTTGATATTAAGTTTATATCATATCCGTTTTATATCGTTTAAAATCTTTGAGGAGCCGGAAATTTTATTAAAGTAAAATGATTAATAAGGGTTGATTAATAAGGTGTCAGTATTTATTGACACAGAAAACGATATGTGCCATAATGCTTAAATATGAGGAAGGCATTTTTTTATGTAAGTACATGTTAATAAATTCACAATATATGTGATTCCTAATACTAATAATTGGTATTAATTTAAATTAAAGGGGGATATATAATTGACTATCCTGCCGCACAATAATTACAGGGAAGAAATTGACCGCTGCATCCGCCTCTATGACAATTTTAGCGAAGCAGTTACCTTTGTCGAAAAGGCATATTCTGCTCTTAATGAGTATATTCTGGAAAACCCGATTGAAGCTGCAGCGCCGCTTGATGAAATGAAAGTATACGAAACCCTGCAGAAGGGCCAGTCGCTTAACTGCAATCCCCCGCTGGATACCAGCGCTGTCATCGGAATGCTAAAGAAAGTTAGTATAGCCATGAACAAAACGAATCCAACTTTAAAAACTACTGTGAAGGTTTTAGAAGAAGCAAGTGACCGGTTCCTGGCTGAAAAACCAGAAAAAATGGAAAGAAACGAGTTCATGGAGTTCAGAGACGATCTGGTCAAAGAAAACGTCCTGGAGCAGGACATGGCCACGTTTCTTTTTTCGATAATAGTATCTTCCTTTTACCGGCAGTACCTACAGCCGGTAAGTGAGGTCTTGCGGACTGACATCTGGGAAGGAGGGAATTGCCCGTTATGCGGTGAAAAGCCTCATTTTGGTATGCTTCGCAGCAGTGATGGCGCAAAACAGTTCGAATGCTGGCTCTGTGGCACCCGCTGGGTGTATAGCCGCGTCAAATGCCCGTACTGCGGAAATGAAGAGCGAGAGGAACTCGGTTATTTTAGTGTTGAAGGGATGGAAACATGCAGGGTTTACTATTGTCGCCAATGCTGCCAGTATTACAAGATCTTTGATGGGAGAAAATTAAACATGGATGGAGCAGAAATCTTAACCATCCACAACCTTGCCACTCTGCCTTATGATTTACTGGCCAGGCGGGAAGGTTTCACTCCCGGCTCCGGCCTGGAGTGGGTTAACCAGAGCGAAATAGTAGACAGACACGACTAGGAGGTGGAATTCTTATGCAATTAACACGACGCAGTTTTTTAAAATTGACTGGCGCAACTGCCGCTGCGGCAACGCTGGCCAGTGTTGGCCTGAATAAGGCTTCTGCGTCAACCATTGACCCGCTGCGCATTAAGTATACCAAGGAGTATACAACAATTTGCACTTTTTGCGGAGTTGGCTGTGGTGTGGTTTGTCATGTCCGGGACGGCGTAATTGTCAATGCTGAAGGAGATCCGGACCACCCCATTAATGAGGGTACCCTTTGCAGTAAAGGGAGCTCGCATTACAACATTTCTTATATTTACGATGAGAAAGGAAAACCGAAGCCTAACCCGAACCGTTTGACTCACGTGCTATACAGGGCTCCGGGTAGCAGCAGCTATGAAGTAAAAGACTGGGACTGGGCTCTGGATACGATCGCCAGAAAAATTAAAGACACGCGTGATCAAACTTATGTTGAATCGGTCAATGTAGACGGCAGGCAGGTTACCGTCAACCGGACCGAGGCCATTTCCTGGCTGGGCAGTGCTTTCTGTACCAACGAGGAAAATTACCTCTTCCACAAGATGGCCCGGGCCATGGGTGTGATTAATATTGATCACTGTGCTCGCCTCTGACACTCGAGCACGGTCGCCGGTCTCGGCGCCACGTTCGGGAGAGGTTGCATGACCAACCACTGGATTGATTATAAACATACCGATGTTTTTATCAATATAGGTGGGAACACAGCTGAGAACCATCCTATTTCTATGAAATGGATCCAAAAGGCCCGGGAGACCAGGGGAGCGAAGTTAATTGTAATCGACCCCCGCATATCCAGAACGGCAGCGGTTGCTGATCTGCACGTTTCCATTCGCCCCGGGACCAATATTGCTTACCTGGGCGGAATGATCAACTATATCCTCAGCAACGAACGTTATCACAAGGAGTATGTAGAAAATTACACCAATGCATCTTACCTTGTTAACGAAGAGTTTTCATTTGATGAGGCAACAGGACTTTTTTCCGGAGACGAAGACGATCCTGCTCGCAGTGCGAAGAAATACAATACCGAAACATGGCAGTACCAGCAGGATGAAGAGGGCAAGCCGCTAAAGGATCCCACCTTGCAGGATCCCAACTGTGTTCTGCAGTTAATGAAAAAGCATTATGCTAAGTACACCATCGACAATGTGAGCAAGATAACAGGTGCCGATCCCGAAGCGCTGGAAGCTTCTTATGAGCTTTACAGCAGCACAGGTGAAGCCGGTAAAGCAGGCAACCTGCTTTATGCCATGGGTATCACCCAGTTCACGCACGGTTCACAGAATGTCCGTTCCTGTGCCATTGTCCAGCTGCTCCTGGGGAATATCGGAATTGCCGGTGGTGGAGTGAATGCCCAGCGCGGGCAGTCCAATGTGCAGGGTTCAACAGATATGAGTATACTCTATCACATTGTTCCCGGTTACATGTCTACTCCCCAGCAGGCGACTCATCCTACTCTTGATGATTACCTGGTAAAAGAAACCCCGGCCTCCGGGTGGTGGAGTAACAAGCCGAAGTATTTTGTCAGCCTCCTGAAGGCTTTCTATGGCGATAACGCTACTTCAGATAATGAGTTCGGTTATCAGTGGATGCCGAAGCTGGACGGGCGTGATCACTCTCACATTGCCCTGTATAAAGATATGGGAGAAAAAAAAGTGGAAGGGATGATCTGCTGGGCTGACAACCCGGCCGTATCCGGTCCCAGTGCCGCTAACAAGCGTAACTACCAGAAGAACCTCAAGTGGCTCGTTGCAGTAGATCTCTTTGAAAACGAAACTGCTTCTTTCTGGCAGGGTCCCGGCATGGATCCGGCTGAAATTGACACCGAGGTCTTTATCCTCCCAGCCGCGGCCGGTTATGAAAGGGAAGGCAGCAAGGCCAACAGCGGCCGCTGGATCCAATGGACCTGGAAGTGCCAGGATCCGCCGGGCGAAGCAAAATCAGACCTGTGGATTGTTAATGAACTTTTTAAGAGACTGCAGTCCCTCTATGAAGCAGAGGGTGGCGTTGTTCCAGAACAGATCACAAAAATGTTCTGGGATTATGACGGTCCTGACGGTGAAGTGGATATTGTCAAGGTTTGTAAAGATATCAACGGTTACCGGGTGGTTGACGATTCACTGGTTACCAACTTTGTAGGCCTGGCTGATGACGGATCGACGGCCTGCGGAAACTGGTTATACAGCGGGTACTATAACAACTATGATCAACCGGCTACTAAGAACCGGAATCGAGAAAAAGACGGTATTGGCACTAACCTGGGTTGGTCTTTTGCCTGGCCCCTGAACCGGCGCATTGTTTACAATCGTTGTTCTGCCAACCTGGAAGGAAAACCATGGAATCCTGATGCCCCCGTTATATGGTGGGATGAAATCCAGCAGAAGTGGGTTGGCAACGACATTCCCGATATTCCCGGTAGCTGGACTCTTGAACAGTCTACGGAGAATCCCTTTATCATGCTGCCGGAAGGTGTGGGCAGGCTTTATTCACACAGTGCCTTGAAAGACGGGCCCATGCCTACTCACTACGAGCCGGCGGAGAGCCTGGTTCCCAACCTGTTCTATCCCAATGCTACTTATAACCCGGTTAGCCAGCGTTTCTACGAAGATCACACCGTGGAAACCGATGAAGAGAGGGAAAGATACCCCTACATCATTACAACCTGTCGGGTTGTTGAACATTACCAGTCGGGTATCGTTACCCGTAATATCCCCTGGTTGAACGAGCTGATGCCGGAACTTTTCATCGAGATCAGCGAGGAACTGGCTTCAGAACTGGGTATAAACAATGGCGACGTCGTGGCCATCGAAAGCAAGCGCCTCTTCAAGGATGGCAATCAGGAAAGTATAGAGGCAAAAGCTTGTGTTACCAAGCGTCTTAAACCGCTGATCATCAACGGTGAGAAAAAACACTATGTCGCATTGCCCTGGCACTGGGGTTTCAAGGGAATGAGTACCGGTGCCGTAGCCAACGACCTGACGGCATCGGTTGGTGATGCCAATACGGCTATCCCCGAATCAAAAGCATTCCTGTGCAATATAAGGAGGGCAGGATAAATGGCTCAGCTAATCTGTTTAATTGATGCCTCCAAGTGTATCGGTTGCCGTGCCTGCCAGGTAGCTTGCAAGCAGTGGAACCAGCTGCCTGCAGAAGCGACAACCTTTGAAGGAAGTTATGAAAACCCGCCCCGTTTTTCGGCCCAGACCTGGATGAGGGTGGTCTACAGGGAACATGAGGAAGAAGATGGTAAAGTAGGTTTTCTCATGTCCAAGCAGGGCTGTATGCATTGCACTGATGCAGCCTGCATGCAGGCCTGCCCCACCGGAGCATTGTACCGCACTGAATTCGGGACGGTTAATATTGACACGGTAAAGTGTATCGGTTGTAACTACTGCGTGGCGGCCTGTCCGTTTAACGTGATCGGTTTTGATCGGCTGACCAATAAGGCGCAGAAGTGTACTTTCTGTTATGACCGGCTCAATGCCGGCCTGGAGCCGGCCTGTGCCAATGCCTGTCCTACAGGTTCAATCCAGTTTGGGGATTACCGTGAATTGATCGATCAGGCCCAGAGTAGAGTGGAAGAACTCAAAGCGGCCGGTAAAACCAATGCTACCATGTACGGCCTGGATGAGGTAGATGGAACGGCCATGCTCTATGTCCTGGCCGATAAACCGGAAAAGTACGGCTTGCCGGTCGATCCGCAGGTATCACTACAAACCCGTATTTGGAGTGCTCTCTTTAAACCCTTCCGCGTGCTTGTTATTATCGCGGTAGCTTTCGGATTGTGGGTAAATCGTTCACATTCGAAGAAAATTGAGCAGGCCAAAAGCGAAACTAAATAAACCGGGGGGTGAAAGCAAATGGAAGTGAAAAAATTTACCGGTGGGATCAGTATCCCCCACTATAAGAGCTTTACCGAGCATAAAGAAATTAAAAAAGCATCTCTTCCCGGGGAGCTTGTCATCCCGCTTCTTCAGCATACCGGTGCTCCCAATGAACCGCTGGTTAAAGTGGGCGATAAAGTGAAGGCCGGGCAAAAGATCGGTGAAACTGACAAATTTGTCAGTGCGCCTATCCATGCCAGCCTCTCAGGAACGGTTACAGCAATTGAGCCCCGCGCTTACTTAACCGGTCAGATGGTGAACAGCATTGTCATTGCTGTTGATGAGGAACAGGATGAGCTTGAGCTTGCCGACGTCGATATTGAGACCGTGACCAGAGAAGATCTGAGCAAGGCTATCAAAGAAGCGGGGATCGTCGGGATGGGTGGTGCCGCTTTCCCGACGGCAGTTAAATTAAGCCCGCCACCGGATAAAAAAATCGATGCTCTGGTTATAAACGGTTGTGAATGTGAACCATTTTTAACCTGTGATCATCGCCTTATGCTGGAAAAACCCGGGGAACTGCTGCAGGGCATCGAGCTGTTAATGAAGATGCTCAGTGTGGATAAGGCCTATCTCTGCATTGAAGACAATAAGGATGACGCCATCGAAGCAGTTCGACAAAAAAATACCAATTCCCAGATAGTACTGCTCAGAATGCCGACCAAGTACCCGCAGGGTTCGGAAAAACACCTTGTTAAAGCGGCCCTCGACCGGGAAATCCCTTCCGGGGGCTTACCCTTTGATGTGGGGGCAATTATCCAGAATGTGGGTACCTGTGTGGCAATCTACGAGGCGGTCAGGTATAAGAAGCCACTGATCGAAAGAGTGGTCACGGTGACCGGTCAAAACCTGAATGATCCTCAGAATCTGATGGTAAAAATAGGTACTCCAATTGGCCACCTGATTGAAGAATGCGGCGGCATAGTGGAAGAGCCGGCCAAAGTGGTGATTGGTGGACCGATGACCGGAAAAGCGCAGCAGAACCTTGATGTTCCGATAGTCAAAGGGACAACAGGTGTAATTGTCCTGCCGCCGGACATGGCCATCGAAGACATGGAATACTATGACTGTGTCCGCTGTTGTAAATGTGTGGAGCACTGCCCGATGCTGCTTTATCCCAATCAGCTGAGTATATTCTGTGAAGCAAAAATGATCGAGGAAGCAGACGAGTGGAATGCCCTGGACTGCATAGAGTGTGGTATCTGTGCCTATGTTTGTCCCTCCAAGCGGCCAATCGTGCAGTTAATTCAGCGGACCAAGCCGCTGATCCGCGAAATGCAGAGCAAGAAATAAGCGAAAGTGGGGAAAAGGAGGAGATAAGTGGTGAATGAAGCCCGAAATTTCATAGTATCGTCGTCCCCGCACATTAAAGATGAGGGGACGATATCGAAAGCTATGCGTGATGTTTTTATTGCCCTGATACCTGTCACGCTGGTAGCCATATATTTTTTCAGGCTCTATGCGGTATTCTTTATTGCCGTCTGCCTGGTTACCGCTATTTTAACCGAGCTTCTGTTCAGGAACCTGATGAACAGGAAAGCAAGGCCTGGAGATTGGAGTGCACTGCTCACCGGTCTCTTTGTTGCCCTGTTGTTCCCCGCTTCTACGCCGTGGTGGCAGGGTGTGCTGGCTACCTTTCTTGCTGTAGGGGTGGCCAAGGAACTGGTTGGCGGCCTGGGCTGGAACCGTTTCAACCCGGCTCTTTTCGGAAGAGTGGCCCTGATTTTGCTGGCACCGCTCTTTGCCTTTGTTTACAGCTGGTTTGAGCCATTGAATGTTTACTTTGGCCCAATTGATGTGATGACCCAGGCCACACCGCTGGCCATGATGAAAATGGGCCTGGAAATGCCCCCGCTGGGCCAGCTATTCCTGGCTTTTCCGGGAGGGGCCATGTCAGAAGTATCGCCCCTGGCGATTCTTATCGGCGCGGCTTATTTGCTTTATAAAAAACATATCAGCTGGAGGATACCCGTATCAATTCTGGCTACGGTAGTGGTTCTGACTTTGCTCTCAGGTGGCAACCCGCTCTATCACCTGGTAACCGGCGGGCTGCTGCTCGGCTCATTCTTCATGGCTACCGACTGGGTTACCAGTCCTTTTACCGAAAAGGGTAAAATAATTTTTGGTATTACAATTGGCGTGTTGATCGTTATATTCCGGGTCGGTTTTTCCATCACCGAAGGCGTTGCCTACTCGATATTAATTATGAATTTCTTCGTTCCGTATATCGAGCGGAAAACATCTCGGTCGCATTTCGGGAAAATTAAAGCTGTTCCGGTGCCAATGGCCGAGCAGAAATAATAAATACTGCAGAGACAGCACGGCCGGCCGTCCGGCACACTGCAGTAGTAAAATAATGATAGATGGTAAAAAAGGGGAACACCTGTGGTGTTCTTCTTTTTTAAATATCACCGGGGGATGGAGGAATTGACACATTTACTATATCAGGTTTTTGCTAAAATGTGATTTTTGAAGGTGAGATAAGACGAGCTGACATGATCTTTATAAGGACAGGGCAATTACATTTACTCCGATAGCTCAATATAGAAGTCTTTCAATTTTTACCTTTTACCAGGCAAGATCTGCTTTTTTACAAGCCAAATATTTTTAAACCGAAACGCAGGTAAAAGACGATAATTAAAATCAAGCTAAAAGATACGAGGACAATAAGCATGTCAAAATCGATGTTGCTGATGTTGATGGATCTGAAAATAGAATTTTGCCCTGGGCGATAATCGACAGATTGCAGCAGGACAAAGGTGCGTTCGTATAAACGCTCAGTTAGCCTGTTGATAATATTTTGCAGGGCGGCAAAAGGCAGACTGATGATCAGCCACACGATGACGGCAATTTTGCCGCAAAAGTTGCCCATTGTTTCAAGTCCGAGCCATGACGGTATCCGCAGGTGATAAACATTTGTCCGCTGGGCCAGGTAAAAGAAAAACGCTCCCATGATCAGGGCCAGAGCTACAGCACTTAAATCATTCCAGGTGAAGAAACTAATGTGCATGATGTGATGCTCTATAAAGTGCGCATCAAGAACAAAAGTGTTGAGAACCGGGGTGATCAATTTTGTCATCACCAGGCTGGGAGATAAGCCGATAAAAAGCATAACTGCGGCCAGAATACCAAGACTGGCTTTCATCAATAAAGGTTCTTTTTTTACTTCAGGCATTCCGGCAGGAGCTTTACGCCAGAAAGTGTAGTAAAGGAATTTCAGAAAGTAGCAGACTGTCCCGGCCCCGGTTATAGTAAATATCTTTTCGGCGATATAGAGTGAGTAGAGATGATGATGTTCATAGGCCTCAACTAGAGCGTGGTGAAGTAACGTTTTGCTGGCAAAACCATTAAAAAGAGGCATGCCTACAATACCGAGAGAAGCGATCAGGACAACAACAGCCGTAAAAGGCATCTTTTTTTTCAAATTGCCCAGTTTGAACATATCAAGTTCACCGGTCAGGTAAACTACGGCCCCGGCGGCTAAAAAGAGGGTGGATTTGAAAAAGGCGTGATTAAGGATATGGTAGGCAGAACCGGCAATGCCCATTGCTCCTTCATAGCCAAGGTAGGCACCCACACCGGCTCCCATGATAATATAGCCGATCTGACTGATGCTGCTGCAGGCCAGCAGTTTCTTGATATTGCTCTGCAGGAGGGCCAGGCAGACCCCCAGAAACATGGTAATGATGCCGATCCAGATGATCACATAACCACCACCGGAAAGGGTATGCCACAAAATGCTTACCCTGGCGGAAAGGTTTTCTACAGACAGCATGTCCTGACCCGGTGTGTAAATCATGTTGATGGTCCGAATAATGCCGTAGGCCCCTGATTTAATCATTAGACCTGAAAGCAGGGCGCTGGCCGGGGCCGGTGCCACCGGGTGGGCCCGGGGCAGCCAGATGTGCAGTGGGGCTATACCAGCCTTAATACCAAAGCCGATAATCATCAGGATACCCGCAATAAGCAGGTAATTGTTAAAACCGGTGACCATGCATTCCTGGGGAGCAATGGCCAGTGAACCGCAGTTGAAATAAATCAATCCGATCCCGGTTAGCAAACACATGCCGCCAAAAACACCGAGATAAAGATAGAGATTACCTGCGCTGTAAGCCTCTTTGCTCTGGTTATGAACAACCAGGATATAGGATGAGAGGGACATCAGCTCGAAAAATAGCAGCAGTGAAAGCAGGTCTCCGGTAAGCGGCACCCCGACAGTTCCCACCAGTGTGAGCATAAAAAAGAGGAAAAACCTTCCTCTGTTTTGTTCGTGGTTCATGTATTCGATGGCAAAAATAGTGGCCATCAGCCAGATAAATGAAGTGATCAGGGCAATCAAAAAACCCAGCCAGTCAACGCGGAAGGTCAGGTTATAGGGAGTAACAATCATGGGCAGTTCAAAAACCGGTATCTGGCCGGATGAAAGCAGGGGATAAAGCATTACTATGGCAATGAGAGATCCTGCACAGCCGAGTACCGACCAGCTGTTGCGCCACCAGGGAAGATTTTGTGCAAAGGCGATCATCACAAATGAAAACAGGGGGATGGCTACAGCGATTACTGGCAGATATGATACGATTTCCTGGTGCATATCTAATTACCTCCTGTAAAGAACAGGTATTCAGCAATATTTTCGAAGTAAGGGACCGTCCACTGCAGATTAAAACCAACGATCAAACAGCCTGCTACCAGGACGAGAATCGGGATCAGCATGGCCGGAGGGGCCTCAACACCACCGGGCGATAGAAAATTACCTTTTTTGAAAAAGGCCGCTGTGACAATGGGCAAAAAATAAGCGGCATTTAAAAGAGCACTGCCAATTAAAATGGCAACGAATATCCAGGTGCCTCCTTCCAGGCTTCCCTGGATAAGGTACCATTTTGATATGAAGCCGTTTACCGGTGGTATACCGATCATGCCGATACTGGCGACAGCGAAAGCAAGCATGGTCAGGGGCATACGTTTACCTACCCCGTTAAGTTCGCTGATCTTTTTCTTGCCCGTTACGGTAATAATGGCTCCGGCACAGAAAAAGAGAGTAATCTTGAGCAGGGCATGATTGATGATATGAAGAAGACCCCCTGTCAATCCGATGACATTGAATAAAGCTGCTCCGAGGGTAATATAACCGAGCTGGCTGATTGTGGAATAAGCCAGCCTTTTTTTAAGCTCGTCCTGCTGCATGGCGATAATTGAAGCGACCAGAATGGTCAGGGAGATAAAACCGGCGACAAAATAACCCATTTGCAGGCCCAGAAGAGCAGTGATGCCAAACACTGAATACATTGCCCTCAGAGTGCCGAAAACGCCGGATTTAACAACAGCCACTGCATGCAGCAGCGCGCTGACCGGTGTCGGAGCAACCATTGCTGCCGGAAGCCAGGCATGAAGAGGCATAACCGCTGCCTTGACCCCAAACCCGAACAAAAAACAGAGAAAAGTGAATCGCCACAAGGTTAAAGAACCGGTGGAGAGATCGACAATACCACCACGGGCAAATTCAAGCGTTCCCATCTGGCCGTAAGTGATGATCAGTCCGATGAGAATTAAACCGGCGCCGATGAAGCTGTAAACGAGATATTTGACCCCCGATTTTTTCGCTTCATCATCTCCTTCATGGACCACCAGTGGATAAGTGAAAATGGTCAGGAATTCATAGAAAAGATATAAAGTGAGCAGGTTGGCGGCCAGAGCGATGCCCATGGTCATGCCCAGGGACAGGAGGTAAAAAACATAATAGCGCCTGCGATTGTGTTCATGGGCCATATACCCGATAGAATAAGTAACGGAGAAGAACCATAAAATTGCTGCGGTACCGCCGAAAATAGCAGCGAGGGGATCGACCCGCAGTTTAATTTCCAGGCCGGGGGCAATCTGGTGCAGAGGCAGTTCCCACCCGCCAAAATGGTAATAATTGAAGATAATGAGGACCATCGTGGCGGCGCTGATCAGGCTGATTATGAAAGCGAGCGGGTTGCGCAGGCGATCATTGTTTTCTTTGGTTATTCCTGTGATCAGTGCTCCGACGATAGGAAAAACAATCATGAATAAAGGCAGATACTTGATCAGATCATCGTAGTTCATTTATTTTTCGCCCTCTCAGACAGCTTATCTTTGTATTAATGATTCTCCTCTTCTTTTTCTTTGCTGCTCCTGGTTCTCCAAACAA
>CAZDKY010000020.1:0-4588 GCA_964506505.1 uncultured Syntrophomonadaceae bacterium | reverse complement strand
TTGACAGGGTCAGCAGATCATTAACCAGAGCGATCAGCCTTTCAAGCTCGTTATCCAGATCTTCAATAAATTCTTTTTGCTGTTGGGGCTCCATGTCATGCTCTTTCAGCGAACCTGTCAGCAGGCTCATTGTTGTCAGTGGTGTGCGTATTTCGTGTGCCACATCCGCAGCAAATTTTTTCAGATTGCTGGTGTAATAATCGAGCCGTTTGGCCATGATGTTGAACTGATCGGCCAACCTGCCAATTTCATCATCAGAAGAAAACTCTATATGCTGGTTAAGTTTTCCCTCGGCCATTTTTTTGGCTGCCGTAGTCAGCTCTTCCAGGGGTCCGGTAAACCGGTGAGCCAGTGCCACTGCCCCTCCTCCGACAATGGCCATAGCCAGGACGGTGGCCAGGAGCAGAAAAGAACGAATATCATCCAGGGTTGTATATAAATCTTCCAGGGAAGTGGATAGTAAAATTATGCCGGCGATGCTGTCATTCTCGTCTCTGACCGGAATGGATACCTGCATGACCTGATGTCCGGTGGCTTTGCTGTAGCTGACACTGCTGCTTGTTTCTCCTGTAAGTGCACTTTTTATGTCCTCGTGATCAAGGGTCTGATTGAGCAAACCGCCAACCCGGATCGAATCCCCGACAACAACTCCCTGCTGGTTGGTAAAAATAACCCTGGCCTGGGCCTGCCGGCTCATATTTTCAGCAAGAGTACTCAGCCTCACCGAATCAATCTGCCCACTGAGATGGCCGATCAAAAAATCAGAAGCAAGAAAACCGGACATTTCAAGACTTTCCCGCAAGTTGTTCAAATAATAATTTTCAAGGGTGTTATATAAAAAGAGGCTGATAATAATCATCACGGCCAGAATAATGGCCAGGAATGTGGCGGTAAGACGGAAACGAATACTATAAAACCAGGCCATTACAGGTCCTCCCTGATCTTGTAACCGGTTCCCCAGACGGTCAAAATGTAATCAGGGCTGCCCGGATCCCTTTCCAGTTTTTCCCTGAGATGCCTGATGTGAACATCGACTGTCCGCACATCACCGTAATAATCGTAACCCCACACCTGTTCGAGAAGTTGCTCCCGTGAATAAACGTTCCCGGCATTTGCTACCAGAAAACTGAGCAGGGCAAATTCTTTGGAAGTAAGGCTGATTTCTTGCTCCCTGAGGCGAACCCGGTGCTGGAGGAGATCCACCTGCAGATCGCCAATCTGGATCAATTTTTTGGTACTTTCATTACGAACGACACTGCGTCGTAAAATTGCCTTGATACGGGCGACCAGTTCTCTTGCGTTAAAAGGTTTAGTCAGATAATCATCCGCTCCCAATTCAAGACCCAGGACTTTGTCAATATCCTCGCTCCTGGCGGTTAGCATGATAATGGGTACATCAAGTTTTTTTCGAATGCGACGGCACACTTCGAATCCGTCCAGGCCCGGCAGCATCAGGTCAAGGACCACGATATCTGGGGCAAGGGTAAAAACTTTTTGCAGGGCTTCCTCGCCGTCATAAGCCTGCTCTACCTTGAAACCTTCTTTTTCCAGATTGAAGGTAAGAGCTTTGACCAGAGTTTTTTCGTCATCAACAAGTAGGACCAGATCTTTATTCATCGATCCTGCTGAGCCTCCCCAAGGTGGTGGTAGTAACGCGTTAATTCTTTAAAATCTTCCCATACTTGCTTTTTCTTACTGGGATCACGCAGCAGGGCAGCAGGATGAAAAGTGGCCATATAACGCCGTTTATCTTTTTCATGCCAGGTTCCGCGCATCCTGGTGATAGAAGCCTTTTTATCAATTAATGTCCGGGTTGCCAGCGCTCCCAGACAAACCACTATGTCTGGATTGATCAATTCCAGCTGTTCGAACAAATAAGGCAGGCAGGCATCGACTTCCGGCTGAAGGGGAAGACGATTGCCGGGCGGACGGCATTTAGCAATGTTCGTTATGTACACATCAGCCCGGTCAATTTCCGCTGCATTGAGTATGCGATCAAGAAGCTGTCCGGCACGGCCGACAAAAGGAGTGCCCAGTCTGTCTTCATCTGCTCCGGGGGCTTCCCCGACCAGCATAAGACGAGCCTGTGGATCACCACCGCCAAACACTACCTGACGGCAACCTTTTCTTAAATCGCATTTCTGGCATTCCAGGCAGGTCTTTTCCAATTTTTGCAACCTGGTAACAGGATCTGTGTTATCATCCGTTTTTTCTCCGTCGCTGTTCAGAATTTCGAAAAGGGACTGCTGTTCCTCAGTAATATTAATCACCCCGCTAACAGGTATCTAAAGAGCCATCGGGAAACTGCCTGATTACTTCAACATTGCCGTTTTTATTTCCTCCCTTACCGGTCCTCGGCACCGAGATAGCCAGTCTGATCATTAGCAGATCAGCCATTACTCCGGAGGTGAGAAGAACAGAGATTGTCTGCGTTGGAAACGTTCTTCGGCTATTTTCAGCAGACGGTCAATCAGTTCGCTGTATCTGATCCCGCTGGCTTCCCATAACTTGGGATACATGCTAGTATATGTAAAACCGGGCATTGTATTAATCTCGTTAACAAGAATTTGCTTATCCCGCAATCGCAGGAAGAAATCAACCCGTGCCAGACCGCAGGCTTCAACCGCACGAAAGGCCTGGATAGATAATTTCTTAAGTTGCTGTACAAAAGCATTTTCAATTTCTGCAGGTATAATTAATCTCGTGCGACTATCCAAGTATTTTGCTTTATAGTCGTAAAATTCATTACAGGGGATAATTTCACCAGGGCATGAAACATATATATCAATATCACCAATTACACTGCATTCAAGTTCTCTACCATCAATATGGGCTTCGACAATAATTTTATCATCATAGAGTAAAGCCTCTTTAACGGCTTCTACCAGATAATCAGAGCGATGTACTTTGTTTATACCCACACTGGAACCGAGATTGGCAGGTTTGACAAAACAAGGAAATCCGATCTCTCCCTTAATTCTTCCCAACCAGATTTGATTATCGCTTTCCCACTCAGTCCGATTAAAATACAGATAAGGAGTAACCGGCAGCCCATGCTGTTGAAAAAGAATTTTCATTACCACTTTATCCATGGCAACGCTAGATGCAAGCACACCTGAGCCGACATAAGGGAGGCCGGCCATCTCCAACAGTCCCTGAATTGTCCCATCTTCCCCATAGGTGCCATGCAGAACGGGAAAGGCAAGATCAAGCGGTTGAAACGACCATTCTGTTAAAGTATTTGTCTTTTGCAGTAACAGCCCGGGGGAAGTGGGATCGATGAGCAATGCGGCTCTTGCAGAATGCCGAGGTGAACAATTATCCCAAAGAGCGGACCAAATGTCCGACCCGGAAAACCAGCAGCCTTCTCTGGTGATGCCTACTAACACAACTTCATAAATGTCTTTATCAATAGCTTCCATTATGGAGGCCGCTGACCTGAGTGATGCCATATGCTCGCCCGAACGGCCGCCAAAAATTAGCGCAACTTTTTTGCGTCTCATATAAAATCAGCTCCAGTTCCATCTACCGTTTCCAAGCTTCGGATATAAAGAGTATAACATATTAAGTTATAATACCGCCTCTACTTCTACCCTAAAATAACCTTGTCAAAAGGAGAAAACCCTATATCCCTGAGGGAAATAGAACCAGCAGCTTCCTGCGCTTTCATTATTACTAGGTGACAGGCCTGACCAAAAAGAGATATGGGCATCCGAAGGGAATCTATTCATATTCACTTGCAAATTACGACCAGTAGCTGTACAGTTTACATTGTGAAATCTTTAAAGACTGTCTATCTTAACTAACATCCCTCTCAATTACATGGTTATTAAAGGAGAGAAAACAAACTTGCAAAATATACCTTCAGTCATACTCGGGGCTAACTTTTACAGCGCACTAGGAGCGATCCGCACACTGGGCAGGAGGGGTGTCCCGGTTTATGCTCTGGATTATCATTTTCCAACAGCTTACGCTCTTTCTTCCCGTTATGTTACCGAAAAAGTGCTCTGCCCGGATATAAACTACAATGAAAAAGAGCTGGCCGACTTTTTAATATCATTCGGCAAAGGCTTTTCCGTAAAACCGGTCTTGATGGCAGCCGCCGATAATTATGCGCTTATGATTTCTCATTACGCGGAGGAACTGGCCCCTTATTTTCGGTTTCCCGCATTGCCCCCCGGGCTGCTTGAAAAAATAATAGATAAAAAAGGGCTCAGCGAGTTGGCCCGCGATCTTCAGTTGCGTATACCGACCACCTATACAGTCATGCCCGGAAGCAATACTGATCACATCGCCACAAATATCAACTATCCCTGCATAATCAAACCGGCCCTCTCTCATAAATTTGTCAGGGTTTTTCGCCAGAAATGTCTCTATGCCACCGACCGGGAAAAACTAATGGAAGCTTTAAATACAGCCTCTACAAGCGGGCTGGAAGTAATGGTCCAGGAGATAATACCCGGTTTTGATGACCGCATGTATGTCTTTGATGCTTATATTGACAATCATGGAAAGACAACCCATACTTTCAGTGCCCAGAAACTGCGACAGTTCCCAATCAATTTTGGATCGTCGACCTTCACCCACC
>CAZDKY010000019.1:0-65352 GCA_964506505.1 uncultured Syntrophomonadaceae bacterium | reverse complement strand
TCGATCTGGCCAGGGATATGATTATTCTCTCCGGTTTGAAGCCGGAGAAAGATATTAAAATTGAATTTGTCGGTCTGCGGCCGGGAGAAAAGCTGTATGAAGAGCTTTTTAACGACCGGGAAAATTTTGCCCTTACCAGGCATGAGCGCATCTTTATTGCTCCCGATACCGCCCTGGAACAGGAAGTGGTGGAAGTGGAGCTAAAAGAGTTAAAAGGCAAATTAAATCTCCCTGCTGGTTTTAAACTTATAGAAACAAAATTATAATTTCCAGTTTAAATTAATATATAATACCCCAAAAACAGACATTTTGCTGGATAGAATTTAGATGGCGGGCAAACTAACTAAAAGTTAATCGACCAATCTCTATTCCGGTGGACTGCTGGAAACAACAAGGTTCACGGCCCGGCCCGGTTTGACGAAAGAGCCAGCGGGTGGATCCTGTCTGATTACCTGGTCAGCAGGGGCACTGCTGTCGGTTTCATAAGTTATTTCACCAATACCAAGCTTAATTTCTTCAATCTTTTCTTTAGCCTCGTTTAGGGTTAATCCGTGCAGGCGGGGGACGATAGTCCTTTCTTCAATATTTATCTGCGGGGTTATGCTCACGGAGCAGCGGTCGCTGTAGCTGCCGTCGGCGGTAGTTGCAGTTACCCAGGTCTGGCCGGTATCAACTGCGGTTACCACAGCCCGCAGGGGGCCGTAAGGGGTAACCAGGGCAATCGACCGGTCCTCGGAATGCCAGTAGATGGTCTGATCCAGGGCATCGTATGGCGTAATCTCAGCAATGAGGATTGCTGTTTCCTCGATCCGCAGGTTGAGAGAGGTTCGATCAAGCTCAATGCCGCTGACCCTGATTTCTATTTCGTGAACAGTTACCTCGCAGGCGGCGGTGAAGCCGCCATTCGCGGTGGTGGCGGTAATCAGGGAGGTACCGGGTGATAGAGGTTTCACCAGGCCGTCTGTCACGGTGGCCACATCGGGATTGCTGCTGGTCCAGGTGATTTCCCTGGTGGTTGCTTCAGCCGGCAGGATTGTGGCTGTTAAAAGAACTTCCTCTTCCCCGGCGAACAGGGTAAGGTTTTCAGAGTCAAGCTCAATACCTTCGACCGGTATTTTATGCAGTTCGTTATCGGCCCAGATAACGCTGACCGCAGTGCCGTCGGTGTCGATCAGGATCCCTTCACCCTCCAGGCGGTTGTCAATCCACTCCCCTTCATATGTTGTGCCGTCTGCCTTAATTAACCGTCCGTAGCCGTGGCGGTTATCTTTTTCCCACCGGCCGCTGTAGCGGGAGCCGTCGGGGTAAAAGGCGGTTCCTTCGCCCTGGCGGCAGCCGTCCTGCCAGTATCCGCGGTAAATGGAGCCGTCCGGTTTTTCCATGATTCCATATCCCTGGGGTCGATTGTCGTGCCAGTTGCCCCTGTAGATCCGGCCGTCTGCCCACAGCTGAACGCCTGGGCCCTGTTTCACTCCCTCGTTCCAGCGGCCTGTGTACTGCTGGCCGTTTGTAATAAGGATGCCCCGTCCGTGATATAGGTCTTCCTGCCACTCTCCGGCGTAGCGGATGCCATCGGGGTGGATCCAGGTGCCGCGGCCGTGGCGCAGGCCTTCTGCAAACTGTCCGGCATAATAAGCCCCGTTCGGGTGTTTAAGGGTGCCGAAACCGTGCGGCTGGCCTTCTTTTAATTCACCATTGTAAATCGGTTCTGGAGTACACCCGCAAAGATTGAACAGGAGGAACAGCAAAATTGCCGCAGTTAAGGCGGCGCTAAAAGTTCTTTTAGTCGATGGGGAAAAAGGCAATTTCAATCTCCTTTAATTTAAGCCTGGCTGAGGCCGCAAGGAACCGGCAGGTAATTTTAATTGAAGTGCGAAGCCCAAATGACTGTTTAATTTAAGAATCTTCGACGCAAAGAGTGAAATTCCTACTGGTGAAAGAAGACTCTTTAAGAGGTTTTATAGCTAGTCTTAGGTTTTTGAAACGAAAAAGGCTTGAATGATTAAATTGAAAAGTAGTCCTAAGACTGTTTATTTTTTGCAGCAGGTATTGCCAGTATACTGTATAATATTGTTTAACAGGTAAAACAGCACAGTTCAACCGGAAAGGCGATTATATGCATATTTATATAACGGGCCGGCACCTGAACCCGCCGGGTCCGGGAGAAGACCGGTTAATCAAAATCGGTCGGCACTGGGTCAGAAAGGGTCATAAGGTAATAGTTTTTTTGTCGGCTGACAGAATGAATTTAAACCTGAAAGAAAAAAAGATCGGTCTGACGGAACAAGGAGGCCTGGTGCTGGTTGCCTTCAATACCCCGGAGATGCTGCAGGATGATCAGCGGAACAGGAAAAAGGGAAACAGGAAATTTGCCAGCCTGCTTAACCGCCAGGGGAAGATGCTTCCTGAGCCCGATCTGATTCTGGCGGTGGCCCCGCCGCTGAGCACGGCCCTGGCAGCGGAGGAACTGAGCAGTGAGTTGAAGGTGCCTCTGATCCTGGAAATACGGGCCGGGTTGGATAAAAAGGAAGCCAGAAGGGGCTTTTTAGCCGGTTTATTCGCCCGCAGCCGGTTAAGAAAAGAGGAAAAACTGCTGGACGCAGCGGAAGTCATTGCAGTGGAAGGGAAGGCTGTCGCCGCAAGAATAGAGGGTCAGCTGACAGAGAAGGAAAAGAAAAAAGTGAATGTTATTAAAGGACAGGAGAGCGAAGAGGAACTAAAAGCTTTTTACGATTGTCTCCTGCCTGAAGGAGACAATAAATAGATAAAGATAAGCACAGGGAGGAAAGATTATGGCTGAATCAAGAAAGGACCAGAAAAAGAAGAAGAAGACTAATGGTTCGAACAGGTTTTACCGTATCGCGGCGACCGTGCTGATTATCGCCGGCCTCGGGATCCTGGGCTATACGGGAGCACAGCACCTGATGGTTAAATACCGTCAGAACCAGCTGCGTGAAGCCTACGAAGCAACCGCGGGCTTCCGGAATATTGAACGGGAAGAGGAAGAAACAGAAGAAGTAGTTGAGATCAGTGAATGGGAACCGATGCGCCTGGTTATCCCGGCCATCGATGTTGATCTGATGACCGTTGGAGGTGGAGATGTTTTCGATAAAAAGCTCCTTGACCAGGGGCCGGTTCATTTCCAGATGAGCGATCTTCCGAATACCGAAAGCGGCAATATAGCCTTTGCCGGACACCGCGCCGGCCGCTGGAACTTCTTCCTGAACATAGACAAGCTTGAAGAAGGCGACGATATTTATCTTGATACGGACGGTTACCGATTCCATTACAAGGTTGAATGGGTGCGTGTTTTTGATAAATACGACTGGTCGCCAATCTACAGTACCGATTATCCGGCTATTACCCTGCAGACCTGCGAGCCGCCGCATGTTTCCAACCCCGATTACCGGCTGATGGTCAGGGGTGCCCTGGCGGAGGTTGTTCCCGTTCCCGTGGAGGCCCCGCTGGTCAATTAAAACAGGGGTTAAATGCAGCAGCATACTAATATTTGCAAATGATCGGTGGTTGCTTTTATTCAGGCACGGAATATTTTTAATCCCTTTCCACATGATAGCGGGAGCGGAGACTGAAAAACTGTCTTTGGCCCGGCAGGGATAGAGTCCTGGTGCGGAACAAAAGGGGTGGAATTGAGATCGGAGGCTGCGATGGGCGCTGGCAGTGGAGAAGAAAGGCGGTGCCGCTTTTGCGGAACACCGCTGGCAGATACATTTGTCGACCTCGGGGTTTCCCCCCTGGCTAATTCTTACCTCAAAGCAGCCGACCTTGATCAGATGGAGCCTTTTTACCCCCTGCACACTTATGTTTGCTCTGAATGTTTCCTTGTTCAGCTGACCGAACAGAGCAGGCCGCAGGATATTTTCAGTGAATACGCCTATTTTTCTTCTTACTCCGACAGCTGGCTGAAACATGCTGCAGATTTTGCCGGAGAAGCAATTAAAAGATTCGCCCTTGACAGCAACAGCAGGATTGTCGAGATCGGCAGTAACGACGGCTACCTGCTGCGTTTTTTTATGGAAGCCGGTATCCCCTCCCTGGGGATAGAACCGGCGGCCAATATTGCTGCGGCTGCCCGGGAGCGGGGTATTGAAACGGTAGTAAGTTTCTTCAACAGCAGGCTGGCCGGAGAACTGGTGGCGGCAGGGAAAGAGGCCGATCTGCTCATCGGTAATAATGTGCTGGCCCATATACCCGGGACCAACGATCTCCTCAAAGGGATGAAAGAGCTGCTCAAGCCCGACGGGGTAATCAGCATGGAATTCCCCCATCTGCTGAGCCTGATGGAGCAGAACCAGTTTGATACCATCTACCACGAACACTATTCATATTACTCCCTGGGCACGGCCGCCCGGATATTTGCCGCTCACGGCCTTCCTCTATTTGATGTCGAATTGTTGCCCACTCACGGTGGGTCGCTGCGCATATTTGCCGCTCATGCTGAAAATAATGGCCGCAGGCCAACCGGCAGGTTGGAAGATCTGCTTGAAACTGAAAGAGAAAAAGGCCTTCTGGATCTGAAAACTTACCGGGCCTTTGATACGAAAGTAAAAAAGGTCAAGAGGGAAATTCTAAAATTTTTGATCGAGATCAAGAATGAAGGTAAAAGTGTTGCCGGTTACGGGGCCCCGGCCAAGGGCAACACGTTGCTCAATTACTGCGGCATCGGAACCGATTTTATCGATTACACGGTCGATAGAAGTCCGCACAAGCAGGGTCTTTACCTGCCGGGCAGTCGCATTCCAGTCTACGAACCGGAAAAGATATTCGAGACGAAACCGGATTATGTGCTCATTCTGCCCTGGAACCTGCGGGAAGAAATTGCCGGGCAGATCAGGGGAATACGGGACTGGGGCGGCCGTTTTGTCGTTTTTATCCCGCAGGTGGAAGTGTTTTAAATATTTTCGGGGGTGGCCCAATGAAAAAAGTTCTTGTGATCATGGTCCTTGTTGCAACTGCAGCTGTGCTCTGTGGGTGCAGCGAAGAGGTCGTGGAGGAAGAGTTTGACGAGTCTGACCTGGTGGCGGTGGATGAATACATAGAAGAGATGACCGAAGCGTTGCTCGACATTAAGCCCGATCTACAGGGATGGATCAGGGAACCCTACCAGGAGGACCTGCCGCTGCGCTACGATGAAGAAAGAATCGGCTGGCTGAAGGAACAACAGGAGAGGCTGGCGGAGATCGAAAACCTTTACAGGCAGGGTGATTTCCCCACAGAAGAGGAAATTACCTCCTGGGAGGTGGTAGTGGTGCGCGGGGAAAAGGAATGGCTGCTGGAAGGAAGAGAGGTGCTGGGAGCCCTGGATAAACTGGAGCAGCTGAAAGGGAAAGTAAGCGGAGCGATCGAGATGATTGAAACAAGTGGCGGTGAGCTTAATATGGAGCAGTCCGAGGAGGTCATGGCCCTTATTGATGAATTAGAGCCGGAGGTGGAGGAAATAAGGGCGGTCCTTTTCAGGTAAAGGATATATAACGGGGATCTGTGAGGAGGGTGCCTGTCAGGCGACCGTTTAAGAAGGTAATACGGTTTTATTAATTAAGGAACCGGCCGGCAGGGCGTTTTTTATAAGAACCGGTTGTCTGTTTTAAGCGGACTGGCTGTTTTTTTTGAAGGAGCGGATATTAATGAAGTTCAGGGAAACAGATCTGGCAGGGGCTTATCTGCTGGAACTGGAGGCGGCGGAAGATGAAAGAGGTTCATTTGCCCGCACTTTCTGCCGGCAGGAATTTGCCCATCAGGGATTGAATTTTACGGTAGCCCAGGCCAATCTATCCCAGACCCAAAAAAGGGGCACCCTGCGGGGGATGCACTACCAGGTGGAGCCGATGGCCGAAGCAAAGGTGGTCCAGTGTGTCCGCGGTTCGCTGTATGACGTAATTATCGATCTGCGTCCGCAGTCGGCAACCTGTTGCCGGTGGCTGGGGGTGGAACTGAGCGCTTTTAACAGGCGCCTGCTCTATGTACCGGAGGGTTTTGCCCACGGTTTTCAGACGCTGGAGGATGATACGGCGGTTTATTACCTCATGTCGCAGTTTTATGCACCAGAATATGCCCGGGGAGTGAGGTGGAATGATCCGGCATTCGGCATTAAATGGCCCTTATCCGATCCGGTTATTTCGAAAAAGGATAGGCAACTGCCGGATTTTCGAAGATGAAAAAAGTTTTGCTTACGGGAGCGCGAGGTTTTATCGGTGCACATTGTCTGGAAGCGCTGCTGGAAAGGGGTTTTAATGTCCATGCGGTTAGCTCCAGGGGGCGGTGGAACGATTACCGCGAGGACGTGGAGTGGCACCATGCCGACTTGCACAACGGGGAACATGTTCTACGGTTGATGGCCGACGTGCAGCCTGAGTACATGCTGCACCTGGCCTGGGATGTGACCCACGGGGTTTACTGGAGTTCGCTGGAAAATCTGCGCTGGGTCAAGTCCAGCCTGGGCCTGCTGCATGATTTTATCGAAACCGGCGGAAGTCGGGCGGTGATGGTCGGCAGCTGTGCTGAATACGACTGGGATTATGGCTACTGCACCGAAAATCTCACCCCGCTGAAGCCGGCTACGCTCTACGGAGTGTGCAAGAATGCTCTCCATGAAATTACCGCTGCCGCCGGGCGCGAGGCTAATTTAAGCACGGCCTGGGGCAGGCTCTTTTTTTTATACGGGCCGGGCGAGCATGAAGACCGTTTGGTCCCCTCGGTAATTTCAGCCCTGCTTAAGAATGAAGATGCTTTCTGCACTCACGGCGAGCAGATCCGCGATTATCTTTATGTAAGGGATGCAGCGGCGGCCCTGGTGGCCCTGTTGGAAAGCGAAGTGACCGGGCCGGTTAATATTGCCTCCGGCAGCCCTCTTGCCTTGAAGGATCTGATCATGCTGGCCGGTGAACTTATAGGGAAAAAGGGGAAAATAAGGCTGGGGGCGATAGCGGCGGCCGAGGACGACCCGTCCCTGCTGCTGGCCAATACTGAGCGGCTGAACCGGGAGGTAGGCTGGATGCCCCGCTGCAGCCTGCAGGAAGGAATGGAAGAGACGGTTAAGTGGTGGAAAGCGAAGCTAAAGAAAGCATAAAAACAATGGTCAAAAATATTATAAATGGAAGTTAAGCATAATTTATAACTGCTGGTTGAAGTGGAAAATTGAGGTTCAGTATTGTTAATCATAACCACTGTTTGCTGGTCTGAAGAATAAAAAAGAAAAGTTTTCTTTG
Organism: uncultured Syntrophomonadaceae bacterium; assembly: GCA_964506505.1. Lineage (GTDB taxonomy): Bacteria > Bacillota > Dethiobacteria > DTU022 > DTU022 > M55B129. The sequence goes on along the minus strand of CAZDKY010000019.1, from coordinate 58,129 downwards.
TTGAAGTTTGTTTGGAAAGGATGAACTTGGTTTGAAGGATGCAGAAAAACTAAACATTGTTATCGTGGGCACCGGTTATGTGGGTCTTACTACGGGGGTGGCTCTCGGATATATTGGCCACCGGGTTACCTGTGTGGATAAGGACAGGGCCATTATTGATAAGCTGGAGCGAGGGATATCGACTATCTATGAACCGGGCCTGGAAGAGCTGATTACGGATGACGACGGGACAGTCAGTTTCACTGAAGACCTGCTTTCGAACCTGCCCGGTGCTGATATTGTGATCATTGCCGTGGGCACGCCGGCGAAAAGCAACGGCGATACCGACCTGAGCTATGTGGAAGCGGTGGCCCGCGAAATCGGCCGGGATATGGATCCGGAGGGGCCACCGGTTATTGTCAACAAGTCAACGGTGCCTATCGGAACGGCCCGCCGGGTGGAGACGGTGATCAAAGAAGAGCTTCAGAAAAGGGGCGAAAGCTGCTGCTTTTATGTTGCTTCCAATCCCGAGTTTTTAAGGGAGGGCAACGCCCTGCACGATACTCTCTACCCTGACCGCATCGTGGTGGGGGCGGAGGATATGCAGGCCCTCAATTTGATCCGCCAGATGTATGCGCCTATCCTGGAACAGACTTTCATTCCGCCGCAGGCCGTGCCGCGTCCGGAGGGTTACAACATGCCTGCCCTGGTGACCACCAGTCCCACCAGCGCCGAGTTGATCAAGTATACGGCCAATTCTTTCCTGGCAATGAAGATATCTTTTATTAACGAATTTGCGGCTATCGCTGAAAAGGTGGGGGCCGATATCAACGAAGTGGCCAAGGGGATCGGCCTGGACCGGCGGATCGGGCCCGGTTTTCTCAATGCCGGTGTTGGCTGGGGCGGCAGCTGTTTCCCCAAAGATGTGCGCTCGATCCTTTTTACTGCCGGGCAGTATAACTGTGATCTGCAGATGGTCAAGGCAGCCCTGGAGGTCAACAATCGCCAGAAGGTCCGGGTGATCGAGAAACTGCAGGAAATGCTCAAGGTGATCCGCGGCAGTACCGTGGGGGTGCTCGGACTGGCTTTTAAGCCGAATACAGATGATATAAGGGAATCCCCGGCCATCGAGGTGATCCGCCTGCTTTTGGATATGGGGGCGCGGGTCAAAGCCTACGATCCGGTGGCCGAAAATAAATACAGGCAGACTTTTCCCGATCAGGATGTAGTTTACTGCCGGACGGTGGAGGAGGCGGCCCGGGAGAGCGATGCCCTGGTCATTCTCACCGACTGGGAACAGTTCAGCCATCTCTCCTGGCCGGAGATCGGCTCCCTGATGAACAGTAAGGTACTGGTCGACGGCCGCAACATGCTGGATGGTGAAGAAATGACGGATTATGGCTTCAAATACAGCGGTATCGGCCGTTAGAGCATAATTGATAGCTGGTTCGGGATCGAAATCGAAATTTGCTCTTATTTTGCCGTTTTTGAAGGTGATAGAAACTGGCGTCCGTTCGGAACAGATGTAAGTTTGAAGCACCTTTCATAAAAATAGATAGCGGGATTCAATATTTGGACTGATGGTATTTTGAAAACAGGAAGATGTTGATGGGGAGGAAAAAATATTAAAATAGTTTTTATTATTACCAGGGCTGACGATCTGGGTGGGGCCCAGGTTCATGTCCGTGACCTGGCGTTTGCCCTGCAGGAACGGGGAGAACAGGTTGCTGTTCTGGCCGGTGTTGGAGGGGTGCTCTTTGAGCAGCTAAACGAAAGAAAAGTGCCCTTCCGGCTGCTGAAAGAACTGGTTCATCCCATCAGGCCATTGCAGGACTGGCAGGCCCTGCGGGAGATAAAAACTGTTCTTCAAGAGCTACAGCCGGACCTGGTGGCCACCCATTCCAACAAGGCCGGATTGCTGGGCCGGTGGGCTGCCCGTTCCCTGGGATTGCCGGTGGTTCACACTTCACACGGATTCCTCTTTACCGGCAGGGAGAAGAGCACTGCGGGGCTGTTTTACCGCTTCATTGAGAAGGTTTTTGCCAGCATGGGGGATCGGGTGATCGTGGTAGCCGAAAGTGAGCGGCAGGCGGCGGATGCCCTGAAGGTTATAGCGGACGAAAAGATGGCGGTTATCCACAACGGGCTGCCAGATATTAAAGAAAACTGGCAGGCGGATCCGGGTGCTGAACCTCCGGGAATAGTGATGGTGGCCCGCTTTGCCGCACCGAAGGACCACTTGACCTTGCTTAAAGCTTTAAGCGGTTTGAAGGATCTGCAGTGGTCCCTGGAGCTTGTTGGCGATGGAAGCGGCAGGCTTGAAGCGGAAAAGCTGGTTGAAGATCTGGGCATCGGCGATAGGGTGGAATTTTTGGGGATGAGATTGGACGTGCAGGTGGTCCTGGCCCGTAACCAGATCTTTGTCCTCAGCTCCAGGCGGGAAGGATTCCCCCTGGGCATTCTCGAGGCGATGCGGGCCGGACTGCCGGTGGTTGCTTCAGATATCGGCGGGGTAAAAGAAGCGGTAGCCGACGGCAGGAGCGGTTTGCTATTCCCGCCGGGCAGTGTGGAGAAGCTTAAGCAAGCACTGGCCGAATTACTGCGCGGTCCTGAGCTGCGTCGGAAGATGGGAGCGGAAGGGCGCAGGCGCTACAAACAGTTTTTTAATCTGGAGCAGATGGTTGACAAGACATTAAGCCTTTACCGGAAGATGCTCCGCTGAGGGAAAGGATAATTTCAGCGGAATGGCAAGAGAGAAGCGGCATAGAAAAAATGACAGCAAGGCTTTATAAAATAACACTGTCCGATAGATGAAAGATGAAAATGGCAATTAATATTTTATGATTTGGCTAAAGAAATCGATTTTACTGGAACGGGCCGGTTCAGGGCCTGCGGAAGGTAGAAGTTTTGATTTGTAATTGGGAGGTCACAGTATGAAAGTAGTTATCCTGGCCGGCGGAATGGGCACGCGGCTGGCCGAAGAAACGGTCACCCGGCCGAAACCGATGGTCGAAATAGGCGGACGGCCCATTATCTGGCATATCATGAAGCATTATGCCCATTACGGCTTCAAGGAATTTGTCATCGCTCTGGGCTACAAGGGCGAGATGATTAAGCGTTATTTTCACGATTATTTCTGCATGAACGGCAGTGTTTCAATTTCCCTGACCGACGGGACCGTTGAGGTGCACGATGATGTCCAGGAGGACTGGCTGGTCCACCTGGTGGAGACAGGCCTGTTGACCAACACGGGCGGACGGCTGCAGAAGCTGCGTTCCTGGCTGGACGAAAAGACTTTTATGCTGACCTACGGCGACGGTGTTTGCAATGTGGATCTGCAAAAATTGCTGCAGTTTCACAGCGACAACGGCAAACTGGTGACGGTGACGGCGGTGCGCCCGCCGGCCCGCTTCGGCAGCCTGGAATTTACCGATGGTGACCTGATTACCCGATTCGTGGAAAAGCCGCTCAGCGGTGGAGGCTGGATCAACGGCGGTTTTTTTGTTGTGGAAAGGGAAGCCCTGGATTATATCGAAGGCGATCAGCCCTGGGAAAGTGAGCCGCTGCGCAATATTGCCGCCGACGGACAGCTGGTGGCTTACCGGCACGATGACTTCTGGCAGTGCATGGATACCTACCGCGAGCTGAAGATCCTGGAGAAATACTGGCAGAGCGGCAGCGCACCGTGGAAGATATGGTAAAAATTTTACCTGGTGCCTGCAGGGCAGTAGTTTGGGAAATAAACTTGCATTCGTGAACTGAAGCTGTGAGAAGGCAACTCTATTTACGGTTAAAATTAATAGCAGGGTTATTTTAAAAAGTGTATCTGTCAGGCAATGATATAGAGTAAAAAGATATAAAGTGATTTGAATAGCTGTGATCTGATGAACTGATCCGAAAGGAAAGAGGCAGAAATTATCGGTATTATGATTGATGTGACATGGAAAAATATTGAATGGCGGGCAGGGGAGAAAATTGACTGAAACGAATAAATTCTGGCGCGACAGGCCGGTGCTGGTCACCGGGGCGAGCGGTTTCCTGGGCGGCTGGCTGGTGGAGCGGCTCATTGGGTCCGGGGCTGCAGTAGTCTGCCTGGTGCGGGACTGGGTCCCGGGAGCGAGGCTCATACGGGATGGACTGATAGAGAAGGTAAATCTGGTGCGCGGTGATATTACAGACCGCTGCCTGCTGGAGAGGATCCTCGGTGAGTATGAGGTAAAAACTGTTTTTCATCTTGCTGCCCAGACCATCGTCCCCATTGCCAACAAAAACCCGGTTTCGACCTTCGAAAGCAACATCGGCGGCACCTGGTCTATCCTTGAGGCCTGCCGGCGCAGCCCCCTGGTGGAACAGATTATCGTTGCCTCATCTGATAAGGCCTATGGTGAACACGATGTGCTGCCATATCATGAAGATTTGCCGCTGCAGGGGCACTATCCCTATGATGTGAGCAAATCCTGTGCTGATTTAATCTCATACAGCTATCATGAAACATTTAATTTACCTGTTGCGGTTACTCGCTGCGGTAATTTTTTTGGCGGCGGCGATTTAAACTGGAACCGCATTGTTCCAGGGACAATCCGCTCGGTTCTGCGGGGGGAGAGGCCGCTGATCCGTTCCGACGGGCAGTATGTGCGCGATTATTTTTATATCGAGGATGGTGCGGCGGCCTATATGCTGCTGGCCGAGAAAATGGCTGAAAATCCTTCCCTGGCCGGGGAAGCATTTAATTTTTCAACAGAAAATCAACTTACTGTCCTGCAGATGGTGGAGAAAATTTTGAACGTGATGCAATCAGACCTGGAACCGGAAATTTTGGGCGAAGCCTCATGCGAGATCCGCCGGCAGTATCTGAGTGCTGAAAAGGCGCGGCGGATTCTGAAATGGGCTCCTATTTACAACCTTGAGAGGGCCCTGGAACTGACAGTCGATTGGTACAGGAGGTTTTTGGCCAATGCGGATTAACATACTCGTGGCCACCCTGGACCAGGGCATTAAGCGCGTTCCTAACATTTTGCTGCCACAGCGCGATGATCTGCAGTATATAGTTTCGCACCAGGTAACGAGCAGAAAATACAGGAAGATTCCTTCTGAACTGAACAGAAAAGACATCAGCGTAGTCCAGATTGAAGGGAGGGGGCTCTGCCGCAACAGAAACAATGCTTTGGCCCTGGCCGATGGTGATATTATCATCCTGGCCGACGATGATGTCCGCTACAGAGACGAATATATCAACAATGTGCAGGCTGCCTTTGCCGACGACCCGGATCTGAGCGTGGCCTGCTTTAAAATTGATACCCCTCCGGGAGAACCGGAGTACAAAGAGTATGCTGACCGGTCTTACCTGTTGAATGAAGAGGAGCATCATTATATCTCGACCATGGAGATAGTTTTCCGACTGGACCGGATCAAGGAAGAGGGACTCTATTTTGACGAACGCTTTGGCCTGGGCAGCAAACTGAACAGCTTTGGCGAAGAGGCGATTTTTATTTACGACTGCCTTAAGGCCGGCCTCAGGGTCAAATATATTCCGCAGTATATTGTCGAACATCCGGCGGTGAGCACCATCAGATCGATCGGCCGTTATGAGGAAGTCCACAATATTTTCAAGGGTGCTTACGACGCCCGTCGCTATGGCTGGCTGGCCTTTCCGGCCGCTTTTTTCGGAACCGTAAAGCTGTGGCCCGAACTATGCAGTCTCGGCAAAAGACCCAGTGCTTACCTGAATGAACGTTTGCGGGGCGCCGCCTATATCTTTCGGGAAAAGATCAATCCGAGACCCTATTCTTGAAATAAGTTAATAAGTTAATACCCAGGGTTCGGATGAGAAGGGATTGCGTGATTTTTGAACCCAATGATCAGTGTGCTGTTGCCCGTTTACAACGGGGAAGCTTATGTCCGGCAGGCCATCGAAAGTATTCTGGCCCAGGACTATGAACCTTTCGAGTTTGTTATCGTTGATAATGCTTCAACTGACGGAACCGCCGCGGTTATTGAAGACTACAAAAACGACAGGCGGGTCAGGGTGATCCGCAATAAGGAAACGGTGCCCCGGCTGTTTAATTTCCGGCTGGCTTTCGATGCGGCGGCACCGGAGAGCCGCTGGCTCAAGTTTGTCGGCGATGACGATAGCCTGTTGCCGGGGTGTCTTGACGAGATGGTCCGGGCGGGCGAAAGAGGAGAAAGGATTGGCTTAGTCTGTTCCTATTACTACAATGGCGAGCAGCTGGTTAAAGGAGCGGTGCCGGAGGGGATAGAGCTGATCAGCGGCCCTAAAATTCTGGCCAAAATGCTAGTCGAACCTGAAGCACGGTCAACCATCTTTTCCCCAACCACGGTTTTAATTCCAGGGGCTGTTTACAGGGAGACGGGCGGTTTTCGTACTGACTTGCTCCATGCTGATGCCGAGCTGTTTTACCGCATTCTCAATCGTTATGATCTGGCCTATGTTCATAAACCGCTGACCAGTGTCGGTTACCACAGCGATTCGGGGCAGGCCCTGAGCACGTTGAGCGGTGATACTTTCAGCGAAGCTTACCTGATTCGATATAAGAACCTGAAAATATATGATAATGTAAAGTTGAACCGGTGGCAGGTGGAGAAGATCAAAAATAACCTGGTTAACGATTCGGTCGGATTCATGCTGGCCTGCCTGGCCCGCGGGCGCTTTAAGATTGCCATGAAGCACCTGGGCCAGATCCCGCTGTCGGCTCTCTACCATTTGCCGGCGAGCCTGGCTTATTTCGTTTGGCTGGCCCTGGGAAAACTTTTCCGGGGGGAGCCGATCCGCCTTCTTTCTGGCAGGGGGAAATAAGTTAATAAGTTAATACACAGGGTAGCTTTTTTGATACACAGGGTAGCTTTTTTGGCGTTTTTGTTTTTTTCGAGGAGGGAAAGAGTTGATGTTCAAAGACAAAACACTGCTTATTACAGGAGGGACCGGTAGTTTCGGCAATGCCGTGCTTGAACGGTTCATGGGAAGCGACATAGGTGAAATCCGCATTTTTTCCCGCGACGAAAAAAAACAGGACGATATGCGCAAAAAATTTGCCTGCAGTAACCTTAAGTTTTATTTGGGCAATGTCAGGGATCTGCAGAGTGTCAGAAATGCCCTGCATGGAGTTGATTATATTTTCCATGCTGCTGCTCTGAAACAGGTGCCCTCCTGTGAATTTTTCCCCCTGGAAGCGGTGAATACGAATGTAATAGGCACGGATAATGTCTTAACGGCTGCCATCGAGGCAGGGGTGCGGAAGGTGATCTGCCTTTCCACTGACAAGGCCGCTTATCCGGTTAACGCTATGGGTATTTCCAAAGCGATGATGGAGAAGGTGTTTATCGCCAAGTCAAGGACAGTAAGGGCAGAGAAAACATTGATTTGCGGTGTTCGCTATGGCAACGTGATGTGCTCGCGCGGTTCGGTGATTCCCCTTTTTGTCGAGCAGATCAAGAGCGGGGTGAATATCACTGTCACCGATCCGGAGATGACTCGCTTCATGATGAGTATGGATGAGGCAGTTAACCTGATCCTCTATGCCTTCGAACATGGAGAAAGCGGCGATCTCCTGGTCCAAAAGGCCAGTTCCTGCTATATCGGGGAACTGGCTGCAGCGGTGAAAGAAATATTCGGAGCCGACAATAAGATTGATGTAATCGGCACCCGCCACGGGGAAAAGGTCTATGAAGTGCTGCTGACCAGGGAGGAGTCGGCCAAGGCTGTCGATCTGGGTAATTTTTACCGGGTTCCGGCCGACAACCGGGACCTTAACTATGCCCTGTATTTTGAAAAGGGATCTGAAAAGTTTACCCGGGCGGTGGAATACAATTCCAATAATACGCAGATCATGAGCCCTGCCGAACTGAAAGAGAAGCTGCTGGGCTTGCTTTACATACAGGAAGAACTGGCTTCATGGAAAGGCTGGTAGGCGGCGATGAATATACTGATAATCGGTGCCGGAGGTTTTATCGGCCGCAACCTGGTTAAAGCCCTGGAAGAGGAAGAAGGGCATACCGTGTTTAAGTTTAACAGTGCAGATGATCCACGACTTCTGCGAGATTACACGGTCGGCTGTGATTTTCTATTTCACCTGGCCGCGGTGCACCGTCCCGGTGACGATGCTGAGTTTGACCGGGTCAACCGGCAGTTCCTGGCCGATGTGCTGGCCCATTTAAAAAAACACGGCAACAGCTGCCCTGTTTTGCTCACCTCATCGATCCAGGCTGTCGATGATAGCGCCTACGGCAGGAGCAAGAGGGCGGCAGAAAAGCTGGTGCGGGAGCATGCCACAGGTAGCGGGGGGAAGGCGATAATCTATCGTCTAACCAATACCTTTGGCCGTTACGCCCGGCCGAACAGCCACTCGGTGGTAGCCACATTTTGCTACAACATTGCCCGGGATTTGCCCATCGTCATCAGCGATCCGGATCGAGAGATGCACCTGTATTATATCGATGACGTCATAGAATCTTTTTTACAACAGCTGCACGGCAGTGTAGAACCAGACCCGGATGGTTTTTACCGCCTGCCGGAAGATCTGGAATACCGGGTTACCCTCGGGGAGCTGGCTGGGATGCTCTACGATTTCAGGGAAAGGGTCAGGAGGGGTGAGGAATTTACAGCCACGGATAAATTTGCGGCGAAACTTTATCAAACTTACCTGAGCTATTTGTAGCAAAATTCAATAAGTTAATAAGTTAATACACAGGATAGAGTTTTTGATTTTTGGAAAGGGGAGGTTTTCATTGGCGGAAGAACAGAAGCTGCTGGGTGGTGACCTGGTGGCGGAGATGCTGAAGCGTGAAGGGGTGGAGTTAATCTTCAGTCTGAGCGGGGGGCATATTAATCCTATCTACAATGGCTGCCGGAATAGGGATATCCGCATCATCGATACCCGGCACGAGCAGGCGGCGGTGCATATGGCAGAGGGATGGGCCCGCTATACGGGTAAGCCCGGGGTGGCGGCGGTTACGGCCGGCCCGGGGGTGGTTAATGCCCTGCCGGGGATGGCAGTGGCCAGTCAGAGCGGTGTGCCCCTGGTGTTAATCGGCGGTCGAAGTTCGCTGGCCCGTAGGGATATTGGAGCGATGCAGGATATTGACCAGGTTGAGCTGATGCGGCCCCTGACCAAGTGGGCGCGTCAGGTTTACCAGGCTGAGAGGATCCCGGAGTATGTAGCTGCAGCTTTTCGTCAGGCCGTCAGCGGACGGCCCGGTCCTGTCTTTCTCGAGATACCGGTGGACCTGGTGGGCGAGGATGTTTCCGGAACCAAAGTGCGATATCCTTCAGCCTATTACTGCGAAAGCAGGCCCTGTGCTGATAGCAAGGATATAACCCTCGCCGCTACCATGCTCAGGGAAGCGGAACATCCTGTCATCCTGGCAGGAAGCGGTGCTTTCTGGTCCGGAGCGGCTGTCGAGCTGCGCCAGTTTGCCGAATCGACGGGTATCCCTGTCTATACCCGCAACATGGGGCGGGGTTGTTTTCCGGAAAATCATCCCCTGGCCGGCGGTTTTTTCCCCATTGGCCTTATGCAGGCCGATGTCGTGTTGATCCTGGGAACGAGATTGGATTGGACGGTCGGATACGGGAGGCCGCCGCTTTTAAAAATGTCTACTAAAACGATCCAGGTTGATATTGAACCTTCCGAAATGGGCCAGAACCGACCGGTGGAAATAGGTATAATCGGCGATGTTAAGGCTGTCCTGCAGCAGCTGCAGGAGGAAATGGCAGGAGCAGCAATGAAGATGGAAGAAAACTGGCCGGTGACGATTCAGGTTATGAAAGAAGCGGCCAGGGATTCGGCTCTTCAGGGGACTGATCAGGAAGCCGAACTGATTCACCCGGCCAGGCTCTGCCGGGAACTGGACGAAATTTTGCCCGATAAAAACATGCTGGCCGTGGACGGGGGTGATATAGCCGGTTTTGCCGTGCTGACTATGAAAGCCCTCAGTCCTTCCTCGCTGATCTGGATCGGCGCTTTCGGCCACCTGGGGGTGGGTCTGCCCTTCGGACTGGCCGGTAAACTTGCTCACCCGGATCGGCCGGTGACTGTCCTCACCGGTGACGGGGCCTTCGGTTTTACGGCTATGGAGTTTGATACAGCTGTCAGGCATAACATCCCGGTGGTTTGCATTATTGCCAATGACGGTGGCTGGGGCCAGATCCGGCGCGGTCAGAAGCGCGATTTTGAACAGACAGTGGGTGTGGAGCTGCAGACAACACGCTACGATGAGCTGGCCCGGATCATGGGTGGTCAGGGTTTCTATGTGGAAAAGATAGCCGAACTGAAACCGGCTTTGGAAAAAGCCTTTGCCAGCGGTAAGCCGTCTATAATCAATGTGCGGACCGATCCCGATACCGGTTTTTCGGGTATGGAGTTGCCCTGGAAGATAAACTAATCCCGGGAAAGAATTCGAGGGGGAAAGGATTGATGCTATGAAAAGACTGGAAGGAAAAGTCGCCCTGGTGACAGGGGCCGGCCGGCAGAAAGGAATCGGGGCTGTCTGTGCACGGCGCCTGGCTTTCGAGGGGGCGGCGGTGGTAGTTACCGATATCGGCGGAAATTTTGCCGAGTTTCCCGATTATAAAGTGGGAGCCGGCGAAGAACTGGCGTCAGTGGCTGAAGAGATAGGCAGGATGGGAGTTAAGGCGCTTCCTCTTTTTGCCGATGTGGCGGACGAAGAATCAGTGGGTATCATGGTGCGGGAGGCCAAAGAGAAGATGGGTCGCATTGATATTTTGGTCAACAATGCCGGCGGATCGCCGGGACCGGCACCGCTGACCCAGTTTTCTCTGGCTGCCTGGGAAAAGACGCTTGCCATAAATCTGACGGGTACATTTTTATGCTGCCGCGAGGTTGTCCCCCTGATGATTGAACAGGGCGGGGGCAAGATAGTCAATATCTCTTCCCGGGCGGCACGGCGCGGAGCCATCTGGATGCATGCCTACAGTGCTGCCAAGGCGGGGATCCTGGGCCTGACCTATTCAATGGCTGTAGAACTGGCGCCCTTTAACATCTGTGTCAATGCTCTCTGTCCAGGGGACATTGAGACGGAGCTTAAACAGTGGGGTCTGGAAATGGAAGCTCGAGTGAAGGGTAAAACGGCCGCTGAACTAAAAGAGGAGATTGCCGGGGCTACACCCCTGGGCCGGCTGGGTAAACCGGGAGACGTTGCCGCTGCGGTAGCTTTTTTTGTTTCTCCCGATTCGGATTACCTGACCGGGGAAGTAATCAATGTGACCGGCGGCTACGGCCTGGGCAATGCTACTGCCAGGCCGGCTTACTGAGAAACATGGTAAAGCGGGATTATGCGAAACAGGCAAATGGGTTCAGAATGAATTAAAAAGTAAAGGAGATCAATATATGGATACCCCTTTTCCATTTGAACCGATCCTTGTTTTCGGTATTATGGCGATAATGATTCTTGTGGGAATGATATTGCGGGCCAGGATCAAGTTCTTTCAAAATTTTCTCATTCCCAGCTGTTTTATCGGTGGCACCCTTGGGCTGATTTTAATTAGCACGGGGTTGATCGATGTTTCGGTGGATTTACTGGAAACCTTTGCTTATCACCTATTCATAATTTCATTTATTTCTCTCAGTTTGACAGCAGGCATTAAAAGAAATGCCGATAATTCTTTTAAATCTTTAATCAGGGGACCCCTCTGGATCGGTCTGGTCAGCGGCGTAGTGATGGCCATGCAGGGTATTGTGGGAGGTCTTATTGTTTTTCTTCTCAATGCAACGGGTTTTAATTTAAACCCATTGTTCGGTTTCCTGTCACCTCTCGGCTTTACCCAGGGACCGGGACAGGCCCTCTCCGTCGGCAAGGTCTGGGAGGAATTCGGTTTTGCCCATGCGGCCACCCTGGGGTTGTCGTTTGCCGTTTTCGGTTTCGCCTTTGCTTTCTTCGTCGGTGTGCCCCTGGTCAACTGGGGCATCAGGAAGGGCTACGCCGCCCTGACCCCCAGGGCTCTCCCCCTGGAAATTTTGCGGGGTATAATGCAGAAAGATACCAAAAGAGAGGCGGCCGGTGAACTTACTACTCATTCGGGCAACATTGATACCCTGGCCTTTCACGCCGCCCTGGTGGGTCTGGTTTACATTCTTACCTACCTGCTGGTGCTGGCCATAGGAAAATTTATTTCTGTGGATGTAGCCAAAAGTTTATGGGCTTTTTTCTTCTTTTTCGCTGTGGTTATTGCCCTGCTGGTCAAAGCCTTTATCGGCAGGATTGGGATCGATTACCTGCTTGATGCCGGAGTGCAGAAAAGAATCACCGGCTGGGCTGTCGACTTCCTGATTGTGGCTACGATCATGGCCATCCAGCTGGTTATTATCTGGGAATATATTGTGCCCATACTGCTAATCGGTCTGGTCAGCGGGATTTTTACCACCCTGGTGGTCTTTTATTTAGGACGCCGGACCTGGGGCTACAGTCTGGAGAGAATGATGGGCATGTATGGGATTGCCACCGGCACAGCTACTACGGGCCTGCTCCTGCTGCGAATTGCTGATCCCGAATTTGAAACACCGGTGGCCCTGGAGCTTGGTATCCAGGCTATCTTCGCTTCACCATTTGTCTTAAGTTACATGCTGCTGATGCATGCTCCGCTCTGGTGGGGCTGGAGTGTGCAGGCGGTAGTAGCTGTTTATGCCGGAGCTATGATTTTATCCTTTGTTCTGCTGAAATTGTTCCGGTTGATCGGTCCGCGCCGTTTTTAATCTGTGCTGAAAAAGCGAGGAAGAATTATGAAAGCAATTGTCATTGAAGGCCCGCGCAGTCTGGCCCTGGTTGATAAGCCGGTGCCGGTTCCGGGGCCCGGGGAGGTTCTGGTCAGGGTCAAATACTGCGGCATCTGCGGTTCAGACCTGCACGCCTATGAAACAGGTTTCCTGCAGCCTGGGCTGACCATCGGCCACGAGTTTTCGGGAACGATTGCCGCCCTTGGGACAAAAGTCGATGGCTGGCAGGCGGGAGACTATGTCACAGGCAACAATATTATAGCCTGCGGACGCTGTCGTTACTGCCTGAGGGGTGAGGATAACCTCTGTCTGGAGATGCGCCGGCTGGGGATTACCGATCAGGGCAGCATGGCTGAATATGTCCTGGTGCCGGCAAAAGATCTGGTCAGGTTGCCGGATCAAAGATCCCTCGCCACGGCGGCTCTGGCCGAACCGCTGAGCGTGGGACTGCATGCGGTAAACAGGGCTGTGCTTGATCATAAACAGCCAGTGTTAATTATAGGAGCGGGAACAATTGGCCTGGTTATTCTGGCTGTTCTCAAACACAGGGGGGCTGGTTCTGTTTATGTTGCTGAACCGAACCAATTCAGGAGAGAAACCGCTTCGAAAATGGGGGCCGAGAAGGTTCTCGATCCGCTGGAAGTAAACCTTGACAGGGAGGTTGAAAATCTGACGGAAAACAGGGGCATGAGTCTGGTCTTCGATTGCGCAGGGCATGCTGAAACAATTGCCCAGGCCTGCAGCCTCGGGGCGGCCGGGTCGATGGTCGTGGTACCGTCGATCTGTTATCAGCCGGTCACCTTAAATTTTTTGAGCCTGGTAACCAGGGAAGTAAAAATTAATACTGCTTTCGGAAAAACAGGACGAGAATTCAGGGAAGCAGTGGATATGATTACCGGTGGCAGGATGGACCTTTCACCGCTGGTTACTGCCATTATAAGTCCTGCAGAAACTGAAAAAGCATTCAGAGAGACAGGGAGTGGCAACATAAAGACCCTGGTTCTTTTCCATGATGAAGTTGATTGATCAGGTTAATTAGTAAGAAGCATATTTTTCAGCTGCCCGGTAAATGGCGATGATTTTTTCCGGGGGTACTTCTTCCTGGATATCGTGGATGGGGCAGAAAATGTAGCCACCGCCGGGTTTGAAAATGTCAATGAGCTCCTTCACTTCGGCGGTAATATCATCGGGAGAGCCATTGACAAGAGTGGTCTGTGTGCGCACTCCGCCACCCCAGAAAGTGATTTCCCGGCCGTATTCTTTTTTTAGGCGGGCGGGTTCCATGTCCGATGCCGTGATTTGGACCGGATTGAGGGCATCGATGTCCGCTTCGATGAAATCGGGGATCAAGGGTGCGATGCTGCCGCAGGAATGAAGGAGGATCTTGATCCCGGGAGCCGCTTCTTTAACTGCCCGGCAGACCCTGATCAGGTATGGTTTGAATAAATTGCGGAACATGGCCGGCGACATCTGGAGCGAATTCTGGAATCCGTAGTCATCGCCCATCAAGATAACATCAAGATAAGGACCCAGCACTCTCAAGTATTTCTGCAATTTTTCGATGCAGGTAGAAGTTAGAAATTCATTCCAGCAGTGAATAAATTCGGGTTCCGAAGCCATATAGGTAAAGAATTTTTCGTAGCCGAACAGTTCCTGGCTGATCTGGTAAAGGGAGAAGAAAAGTGGACCACCGGTGGCCACGAGGGCATAATCGGTATTATTGTGCAGATCGGAGGCGCGGGCGGCGAGTACCTGCAGCTCTTCGTCGCTGATGGAGAAAGCGCCGCTCTGCCTGAGGAAGGGAAGGATGTTTTCAAGCTGTTCCAGGTTTTCAATAGCGCCCAGGGGGCGGTTGATCAGGTTAAAGTGGTGGCCGCGGGACGGCATGGAAAGTCTGGCCAGTCCATTCAACAGGAGCAATTCGGCAGAGCCATTGTCTTTGATCTGGGGCTGGAATCCTCCGGGCACCTGGGCTTCTGAACCGTCTTTTAGAGTCCATGTCTGCCAGTCTTCCGCTGGAACCCCGAAATTCAAATGGCGGTGCAGGGGCAGCATATCGCCGCCGAAAAGTTTGGTTGTTTCGAGGTTTTCTTCCAGATCTGGAGAGGCCAGCATGGGGATGGGATCGCGCATGTAGGTGGGTTGATTGATGCCCAGCATTTTTTTGACCCGGTTGTAGGCGATCACATTTATCCCGCTGTTATGGGTAGCACAGAAATCCACAGGCACTTTATCAGGTTCTTCATGAGCAAGGGTTGCTCTTACACGTTCGCGATGTTTCATAACCACGACCATTTCAGCTCCTTTGTCACAGTAATCTGTATAGATTATTTTTGGTTAATAAACTATATTGCTAAATATTACTCACAAAATGTTAAAAACCTGCATGTATGAGCTGTGGTTTTGCGAAATAAGCTGTAAAATGGTATCTTTTTTTATGAAAGAATTAATAAGTTAATAAGTTAATACACAGGGTAGGGATTAAATTGCTTGAGGGGAAGAATATATTATTCATTAGCAGCTGGTCCTGGGAGGGAGCAGGTGAAGAAGCTGTGATCATGGAAATGCTGGCCGGCGCCAACAACATTGTCTGGGTCAGCCCCTTCGGATCACTGAACGGCAATCTCCTGCCTGATTTTAAACCGGTCAGGGTGAATTTGACAATCTACCGGCCGGGGGTCAATTTTTTGCCCCTGCCGGCCCTGCACAGGTTTAACGACTGGCGCCGCCTGAACCAGGTGATTATGTGCCTGCTGGAAAAAGATTTTGATCCGGACCTGGTCTGGTTAGGCGATCCTCTTGCCCGTTGTTTTGCCGAGTACTTCCGTAGAAAAAAGGTGCCGGTTATTTATTACGGTTCGCCGGAAGGGGCGAAGGTGCCCCTAGAGGAAGAAGAAGGACTGGTCGGAGCGGTTGACGTCTTGATCTTTTCCGATGAGAGACAGTACAGACACTTTGCTGACAGCGGGAAGGCAGCACTGGTGGAAGCGGACGATATTTTTGTTGAGGACAGGGAACCGGATATAACAGGGGTATTGAAAGAGCAGAAAAAATCCGGGATTGATGCCGCCAGTGAAAAACAGCTTGAGAAAATGTTCATGGATGATCTTGAAAAAAGGCTGCAGAGGATCTGCCGGATAATCGAAGGTATCCTCAATCAATAAGTTAATAAGTTAATAAGTTAATACACAGGGTAACAGTTTGCAGGGTCGCGGTTTGGGGGAGGAGTTTTATTTGCAGACATCGGTGGAGAGGGACTCGGAGGACCGGGCCGGCGAAAGGGATGCAACAGTGTCCGGCTTTAGTTTCCGTAAACTATTTTCCGATCTGGCTGTATACAGCTCGGGCACTCTGCTGATTAAAGGGATGTCGATAATTTCGGCACCCATTTTCACCCGCCTGTTTGATCCTGACCAATATGGAGCCTGGAGTTTTATCAATGTTGCCGTTGCTTTCCTGACCGGTATTCTCATGCTCGGCGGCGATAATGCCTATACCCGCTATTTCTTTCGCTGCCGGACCGAAGAGGAGAAGCAAACTCTTACAACAACCTGGTTTACTTTCCTGGCGGTCTGGAGCGTGGTGGTGATTGCTGTAACGTTGCCGTTCAGCCGCACCCTGGCAGGATGGGTGCTTGGCACAGATCAGTATCGTTCGGCCATGGTTATCGGTTTTCTTTCAGCCCCGCCGGCTATGATTAACCTGATTCTCTCCCAGGTTTTGCGAAATCGTTTCCAGGCCAGGACTTTCGCCACTTTGAATGTGATGACTGCTGCCCTGACTCTGATCCTGGCTGTGTTTTTCGTGCTCACCTTTGAGATGGGTGTGACAGGAGCTTTGCTGGGAGCGGCATCGGCAGCGGTGTTGATGATTCCAGTCCGCCTGTGGCTGGTCCGCGATCTGCTTCGGTTCAGGTTCTCGATGACTTTTTTAAAGCAGCTGTTGATGTTCGGGTTGCCCCTGGTGCCCATGAACATTGCATTCTGGTTGCTCAGCAATGCCGACCGCATCATGCTGGCCCGCCTCGCTTCCCTGGAAGCGGTTGGCCTTTATTCCATTGCTGCTTCCATGGCGGCGGTGCTAATGTTGCTTCAGAATGCCGTCGGACAGTCATGGCTGCCGCATGCAATTAAAGTCTACGAGGAGGAAAACAGGAGGGCCGAGGCAATTGTCAGCAGGACGATGGTTTATTTCCTGGCTGGTTCGGCTGTTATAGTGACCGGTTTTACCGCCCTGGCCCAGGAGGTTATTTTCATCCTGGTGCCGCCGGTCTATTACGGTGCTTTTGCGGCCATACCTTTTCTGGCAATCGGGTTTCACTTCTTCACCACTGCCCATGTCTCGGTGGTAGGGATAATGGTTAAAGATAAGACTGTATATATTATGATTTCCTGCTGGCTTGTCGCGGTAATCAATATAGGGTTGAATACACTGCTTATTCCTCGCTTTGGCATAGCCGGAGCAGCTGCGGCCACTGGTTCAGCGTATATGCTATTTGCTCTCGGCTATGCTATTGCTTCCTGGAAGATATGGCCTGTTCATTACCCGGGAATGACGGTAGCGGCTTTACTGGCTATTCCACCTGTTGCCGTTGGGTTAATTGCCATGATTGCTTTGAACGGGCCGGACCCGGTGATCAATTTTCTGCTGAAGATGGTTGTGCTGGTTGCGGTTCTAACGGTTGTAATGCTAATTATTAGCCGTTCGGAAGGGGTCAGCATTCGGGAGGCCTGGAAAATGATCAAAAAACGTGACCCTGGGTATTAACTTATTAACTTATTGGTGGAGGATTGCTGCCGATGAAAATAATTTTTGCCGAATCGCACAATCTGGATCGGCCCGACCCGCTGGGATCGCACCACTACATCCGACTCTTCCGGGAAGCAGGAAACGACTGCCTCTGGCTGGGACCGGCCATCAGTCCCATGCATATCGGAAAACCGGATCATTTAAACCGCCATCGCTACCGGGTCTGGCGGGAAGGCGGACGCCTTGTTGACGGTATTCATTGGATGGTGCCCCTGACTTTGCTTTTTTATTACAACAAACCGTTCATGCGCAGCCTGTATGCCGGACGGAACCAGTACCGTTTTTGCCTGCCGTCTTTGGCCGGACAGCTCAAGAAAATCGGTTTTTCGCAGGTGGATCTGCTCTGGTGCGCCGGGCCGGCTGCCCTGAGTTTGCTCGATATTATCCCACACCGAATGAGTTGCTACCGGCTTGCTGATCGCCTGGACCAGTTTGCCATGATTCCACCCAGTGTGGGTATTATTCAGCAGGAACTGATTGAGAAGGTTGATTTTGTGCTGGCTACTTCACTGGCCCTGCAGGAATGGGCTGAAGAGAGCGGGGGCCGGGAGGTTTATTACATGCCCAACGGGGTAAGTGATGCATTTTTCACTGCCGGCCGCCAGATGCCGGATGACTTCCCGGCTGACGGCCGGCCGGTGGCCCTTTACCTTGGAACTCTGGATAACCGTTTTGACCTTGAAACGCTTGATGTAGCAGTGCGTCAGATGATGGATGTTCATTTTGTGCTGATCGGTCCACTTACCTGTGAGGGTTTAAGGGAAAAAATATCCGCCCTGCAGGAAAAGGAAAATTTCAGTTGGCTTGGCTCCAAGGAATATTCACAGGCTCCGGATTACCTGCAGCATTCTTCGATCGGATTGATCCCTTTTCATAATAATAAGCTGACTGACGCGGTAAATCCGATTAAGTATTACGAATACCTGGCCTGCGGCTTGCCGGTGGTGGCCCCGTCCCTGAGGGAACTGCAGAGCATGAACGGGCCGCTGCAGGCCTACCGGGCCGGTGACGGTGGAGATTTTTGCCGAGCTATCCGCGAAGCGCTGGCAGAGAATGAAAAATTGGGAGCGGACGTCAAGAAAAAAAGGATCGACTTTGCCGCCGGCCATACCTGGCGGGCCCGGTTTAAATCAATAATGGAGCTCCTGGGAAAGAAGGGCCTTGATAATTATAGTTTATAAAACTGGCCTGATAAAAAGGTTTTTGAACGAGCATTTGAGTAATTTTAAAGGAAAATTTATAGGCGATTCGTAAATATCAACTGAATGAATCAAGAGGACGGAAATGGAAAATTTTAAGAAAGAAAAAGGGAATAAAGGTAAGGAAGCAAAACCGCAGCACAAAGGAAAAATTGATCTTTCTATAGTAATCATCGGCCGAAATGAATCGAATAATCTGCCCCGGCTATTTCAATCCCTGCCAGAAGGCAGAGGTATTGAATGGATCTATGTTGATTCAGCTTCGGAGGACTACAGTGCCGAGATCGCCCTGCAATTAGGGGCCAGGGTCTTCCGGGTAGAGCCCGAATCGGTCTGCGGGCCGGGAACGGGACGCTATATAGGGACGCGGGAAGCCTCGGGCAAATGGGTTTTCTATCTGGATGGCGATATGGCCCTGCGGAAAGACTTTCTACCTTTCCTGGAGCGGGTGCGTAAAGGAGATAATCTTCCACCGCAAACGGCAGCATTCGTTGGTCGAACCTGCAACCGCTACCTGGACCGGCTGGGTAAAGTAGTGGCTTCCAGGGATTATGTTGTCCTGACTCCGCAAAAGTACGGACCGGCTGACCGATGGGGTAAGGAAGCAGACTACCACGGGGGAGCGGTGCTCTACAGAAAGGATGCGGTGCTGGAAGCAGGCAACTGGAACCCGGCTGTATACCAGCTTGAAGAGATCGATCTGCTCTGCCGGGTTCGTGCCGCCGGTTATATTTTGAGGGCGGTTGATCTGCCCATGGCTGATCATTACACCCCATTTTTGAACCTGGCTGATAAACTGGTCCTGAATTTTCTTCCGCGGAGCGGAGGCAAAAAGTTTTACGGGACCGGACAGGTGGTAGCCGCCTGCCTGCTCGAAGGCAGACTGATGCATTTTATTCGCTGTTACCCCTATCCTTTTATCATCCTGGCCGGTCTGGCAGCCGCCGTCCCGCTTTGTTTTTTCAGTCCTGCAGTGGCTCTGTTTCTCAATCTGGCCATTGCTACCTGGATCGGTGTTTCTAAAAAATGGTACTTTTATTTCGTCTACCTGGGCAATCTTCTGCAGATTTTCTACGGTATAACCCGTTACCGCCCTGTAATCCCCCAGTATCGGGAGCTGGCAGAGTAAAATTTTTAAAAGCTCTCAAACTTTTTCACAAGAACGTGACCGTTACATAAGAGGAATGAAGGCAGGGAAAATTTGGACTGATCATGACCATTTCACTGATCGGGGTGTATAATAAGGCAGGAAAGAAGCAGCCGCTGCAAGAAAGTTTTACATGGCATTAATGCCTGATTAATTGAGAAGAGATTGACCGAGATAGAGTATAAATATAGCGTTTTAACGGGCAAATGTTGGGCAGAGGATGATTCAGGATGAATGAAGAGAAAATGGCAAAACGAAAAAGCAATGGCAAACCGGGTGCAATACCGCGCTGGCTTGTGGCCATAGTTGATGTTTCTCTGGTAAGCCTAGGCTTTTATCTGGCTTTTGTCAGTGTCACGGGCGAGCTGCAGGGAATGCAGATCGAGTCGCTGATCATTCTTTTTCCGCCGCTTCTGGCAATAACTGTTATCCTTTTTGGCAACCTTGGCTTGTACTCGAAGCAGCGAAGCGGGATCATGCCCATCGTGCGGTCTCTGACAACCGGCGTGATTGTTATTGACCTGCTGGGGGTCATGCTGGCTTTCTGGACCAGAGCGTTTGTCCTGGATCGTTTGATTTTCCTGCTGGCGCCCCTTTATCAGCTCCTGCTGCTCCTGGGCTGGCGGATACTCTTCTGGCACCTGGAGATATGGGTACACGGCCAGAAGAGGCTTCTGGTCATCGGCAGCCGCCGTGATGCGGAAAGAGCCCTGGAGAAAATTATGTCCCTGCCGAAGGGTATTTTCGAAGTAATCAGGGTTTTGCCCCCGGCGGAGCTGGGTAAGTTGCCTGAAGCCCTGGAGGAAGCCGATGCGGTAATGATTGCCGGATCACTGGACATGGAAGAGAAAAACCTGGTGGTGCGGGAAAGTTTTAACCGAAGCAGAGAAGTTTTTATCATTCCCGATCTCTATGAAATTATTCTAACCAGGGCGGCGATGACCCAGGTTGACGATACCCCGGTAATTGAGTGCCACGACATGCAGCTTGATTTCCTGCAGCTGGCGATTAAAAGGATTTGCGATCTAATTTTTGCTCTTGTCCTGGGATTGATTTCCTTGCCCATCCAATTGTTTATGGGACTGGTAATCCGTCTGGATTCAACGGGCCCGGCAATTTATACCCAGGAAAGGGTCGGCCTGCGTGGGAAAAAGTTCATTCTTTATAAACTGAGGACTATGCTTATAGATGCCGAGGAGAAAAGCGGTCCGGTCCTGTCGAACGAGGAAGACGACCGCGTAACGAGAGTGGGCCGTTTCCTGCGCGCTTCGCGACTCGACGAATTGCCCCAGCTCTACAATGTTTTGCGTGGGGACCTCAGCATTGTGGGCCCGCGTCCGGAAAGGCCTTATTTCGTGGAGCGATTCCAGGAGGAAATGCCCGAATACGGATTGCGTCACCTGGTCAAACCGGGAATTACAGGATTGGCCCAGGTGGCCGGATATTATGCCACCAACACGCAGGACAAGCTGCGTTATGACCTTCACTATGTAGCGGATTACTCTTTGCTCCTTGATTTCAGGATTCTCTTGCTGACTGTGCCGACGATTTTTAACAGGGAAGCGGCCCGAGGGCTGCGCAAAGAAATTGAGGATAGGGCAGATTTGGCTCCCTTTGAATAAATGACTAAAACCAGGAGGAAGGAGGAGCCATATCCTAAATGTTTTTTAAAGACTATGGCTGCAGCGGTAAGAAAAGGGCAGCACCAATAGAACAAAGACAGCATTAACAGAACAAAAACAGCACCTTTAAAGGTGCTGCGATTGCAGTAAGATGAGCAGCAGGATTAAAGGAGGATGCAATGGCGGAGATTTTGATCCTGGGAGGCGGAATAGCTGGTATTTCGGCGGCGGGGCACGCTACCAAGGCCGGACGGGAAGCGGTTATTTTTGAAGCGGCGGAGCGGTGGGGCGGCCTGCTGGACAATTTTACGGTGAAGGGGTATCGATTTGACCGGGCGGTCCATTTTGCCTTTAGCAACAACGAACCTTTTCAAAGAGTTCTGGACAGTATTGACTGTCACATCCACTATCCCGAACCTTATAATTATGAAAGAGGACGCTGGCTCAAGCATCCGGTTCAGAACAATTTATACCCCCTGCCGGCTGAAGAAAAGGTTGAAGCAATTCTCAGCTTCATGGATCGGCCTTCCAGGAAAGAAGATGCCAACTACCGTGAGTGGCTGGAGCAGCAGTTCGGTACGGTTATCGCTGAACGCTATCCCTGTCGCTATACTGAAAAATACTGGACAGTGTCCCCGGAAAAAATGAGCACTGACTGGATTGGCAACCGTCTATACAGACCTTCCCTGAAGGAAGTTCTCTACGGGGCGATGACCGATGAAACACCTTCAACTTATTATTTGCCCAAAATGCTCTATCCGAAGCAGGGAGGTTTCAGGTCTATCCTGGAGAAACTGGCCCGGGGAGTGGATATAAGGACGGGGAAAAAGGCAGTGAGTATCGATCCGCAGAAAAAATATATCGATTTTGCAGATGGTTCGCGGGAATATTATGATCTGCTGGTAAGCAGTGTGCCGTTGCCCGAGCTGGTTGCTATGATTAAAGGTGTGCCGCAGGCGGTAAAGGAGGCAGCTGCCGGCCTCTGGGCAACCTCCATAGCACTCGTCTCGCTGGGTTTTCGTGTTCCCCGGGCCGGAAAGCATCTCTGGTTTTACATTTACGACCGCGATATTTTGCCGGCCAGGGTTCATGCTCCTTACCGCAAGTCGCCTGACAACGCGCCGCCGGGCTGCAGCTCGCTGCAGTTTGAAACCTATTTTTCACGCATTAAGCCGTTGCCGCTGGAAGGTGAAGAGCTGGTGGAACACGTTATCAATACGGTGGGAAAACTTGGCCTGGCGGAGAAAAAAGATATTGTGGCCTGTGATTATCGCGTTTTACCATACGGCAATGTGGTTTTCGACAGGGATATGGTAGAACGACGTCACTGTGCCCTCAAATATATTGGAGAATCCGGTATTCTTTCAGTGGGGCGTTTCGGGGAGTGGGATTACCTCTGGTCCGATCAGTGTTTTTTGAGCGGCAGAAGGGTCCTGGATCATTTGGCAGTGCTATAATTGAAAATAAATAAACCTTGAGCAAGGGTGGATAGGAAATTATTTCCGCTTTCGGGAGGTCGACGGGATGTCCGATAAAAAGAAAAATGGGACGGCAAATAACCAGGTTTTGAATAAAAAGAAAAGAGGTTGGAGCAGACTGAAAAAAGCCCTGCTGATTAGCGCTGCCGTGATCCTGGTGGCCGCGACGGCGGTGGTGGGTTACGGTCTGGCTTTCATAGAAGAAGTTAAAGAGCCGCAGCGGGTGCTGCTAGACGATGCAGAATTTGCAGAAGAATATGATGTAAACGAACTTTTCCCGAACCATATTGTTAATATTGCCCTGATCGGCTTTGACCGTGGCTGGAACCGTGAAAATATGGGTGAATATCTGTTCCGCCCCGATATGCTGGCTGTATTTTCGATCAATTTTGATGAGGACAGCATATCGGTAGTCCGTATTCCCCGCGATTCATACGTACCCATCTATAACCGTGGTGGTGCTTATGAAAAGATCAATCACTCTTTCTATTTCGGCTACCGCTCCGGAGAAAGCGAAGACCCCGATGCAGACGGAATCCGCTATACCCTGCAGACTGTTAGTAATGTTCTTGGCGACATTCCAATTCATTATTACGCCTCGGTTGATATGTATTCAATTGTGGCCCTGGTTGATGCTGTGGGCGGAATATATTACGAAGTGGAAGAGCCGATTTACGACAAGTACTGGAATGTGGGCGAACTACTGGTGCCGGAAGGGCCGCAGATCATGGACGGCAAGACTTACCTGCGCTATCTGCAGTATCGCGATGGTTCAACCGGGGGAGATATCGGGCGAATCGACCGCCAGATGAATCTGCTGAAGGAAACCATCATTTACCTGAAGGAAGAGGGCAAACTGACCGATGTTCCCACCATCTACCGGATTTACAAGGATTACGTGGAGACCGACCTGAGCTACAAGCAGATCGCTGCCCTGGCTTACTATGCCAGGGACCTGGAAATAGGCGACGATAATTTTGATTTTTATACCATTCCGGGTGACGGGGCGATGAAAGACGGGCGCTGGCTGCAGATTATCAGGCAGAATGAACGGGTCCAGATTATTAAGGAAGTGTTTGGTATTGACGTGGAAACGTGGCCGCCTATAGAGATAAAGGACAGTCCCGAATACCTGGCTGAGCAGGAAAAGCGGCGCCGGGAAGAAGAGCTCGGAGAGCTTTACCATCCCTTTGACAACGAGGAGCAGGACGTAGAGGAAGAAGTCACATTAGAAGAAGACGAGGCTGCCCTAATCCGCATTCCGGAGCTTCGCGGCCTGACTGTTGGAGAAGCGCGGTCACTGCTCGAAGATGTCGGCCTTGACCCGGGCGAAATTGAAGAGAGCTATTACGAGGTCCTGGAGAAAGGGCTGGTTATTTACAGCGATCCCCCTTCCGGCAAGAATGTGCCCACGGGAACAGTGATCAACCTGGTCGTTTCGAAAGGACCGGAATCACACGACAGCAGTGATGGCGGAGAAGATTGATGGAAGAGATCACAGCCAGAGGCAGGTTTTATATTTCACTGGCCATTATTGTGTTGATAATTGTCGTTTCCCTGACTGTCATTTTTTATGGTGTCTACCAGGTTTATTATAAACCCGCTTCGCTGTTTCAGACTGATTACAGCAATGCCGGAACGGTGGAAGAGGAATTCGAAAACCGGGTAATCAATATTGCGGTGTTGGGTCTGCACAATCGCAACAAGGACAATACCTTTGGTGAAATATATTATGTTGATACTATCCTGGTTGCTTCAGTAAATTTTGAGGAGAATACACTGACATTGCTCGCCGTGCCGCGGGATTCCTACGTGGAGATTGCCGGTGAGAAGAGCGAAGATCGCATTCGCCAGTCCTACAGCTATGGCTACAGGCAGGCCCTGGAAGAGGACGCTGAAAAGGCAGAAAGACACGAGGCCGGGCTGGAAAGCGCGGTAGAAACAGTCAATCTGCTCCTTGAAGGGCTGGAGATTTACCATTATCTGGCCATGGATATCCAGGGATTGAAGCAGCTCATCGATGCCCTGGGCGGAGTTTACTATACCGTGGAAAGGCCCCTGGTCGGTTTTACTCCAAGGGAATCGCTCGATGCCGGACCGCAGATGTTGGACGGTCAGGGCTACATAACTTATCTGACCTATCGCGAACCTGACGCCCGCGATGATTTGAACCGAATTAAGCGCCAGAAAGCGCTGCTCCTGGCTACTTTCGACTATTTCCAGGAAATGGGTCTTTTCCGCTACCTCATACCGGCTTACTCGACATACCGCGAGCATATTCACACCGATCTTAGCTTCAACCAGATTGTTGCTCTCACTCTTTTCGCCGCGGAGCGGCTGGAGGCGGATGCCATATCCGATTATTCACTGCAGGGTGATTACTTTACCACCGATGGAGGGCAAACCTACTGTTTGCGGTTGGACGAAGAATCGCTGAAAGAAATTCTGAAAATTATCGCTGGTAAATCGGGACAATAATCAATAAGTTAATAAGTTAATACACAGGGTAGGAGCTTGATGATTTGAGGAGGTGGGAGTGTACAGGATGACTGCAGAAAAGAGCGCTAATTGTTTGTGCCTGGTCACCGGGGCAGCTGGTTTTATCGGTTATCATCTTGCTAAAAAACTGATACGGGAAGGGCACAGGGTAATCGGGGTTGATTGTTTTACGGATTATTATGATATTGAGATCAAGAAAAGAAATGTTGCCGAATTGCTATGCAATCCAAACTTTACCTTGCACCGGGAAGATCTTGTGGAATCGGCCGATTCTCTGCCTGCTGGTGTAAGGTGGGTATTCCACCAGGCAGCACAGGCCGGGGTGAGGGCCAGCTGGGGGCGGGAGTTTGCTCATTACACGCATAACAATATCCTGGCCACGCAAAGACTGCTCGAGTGGGCCCGTCGCAGCAAGCCGGAGCGTTTTATCTACGCTTCTTCATCCTCCGTCTACGGGGTGGCCGAGAAACTGCCAATGGCGGAAGATGATCTACCGCGGCCTGTTTCTCCTTATGGAGTCAGTAAACTGGCCGCCGAACACCTTTGCAATCTTTACCACCATAATTTTAACATTCCGGTAGTGAGCCTGCGTTACTTTACAGTTTACGGGCCCGGACAGCGGCCGGATATGGCTTTTCATCGTTTTATCAGGGCCATCCTGGATGATGAAGAAGTAGTTGTCTACGGCACAGGGGAGCAGACGCGCGATTTTACTTATGTGGATGACATAGTTGACGCCAACCTGGCAGCAGTGCAGGCAAAAAGGGCTGCGGGACGGGTTTACAACATTGGCGGAGGAACAAGGATCTCGGTGAACGGGGTGCTGGAGATTTTGCATGACCTGATCGGGAAAGATATAAACATCCGACGAGAATCGGTACAGGCCGGTGACCCACCCCATACTTACGCTGATACGAGCCGGGCCCGCGAGGAACTGGGATTCTTACCGCATACCGATCTCAAAGAAGGGCTGGCGACAATGGTGAAAAGTTTTACTGGAAGAGTTTAGCGAAATAACCAGGGATTTGAACGAATTAGCGAAAAACCCTTAAACGTAAGCGGTTTGTGATATATAGAACGAGGAGAGACCCGCAGATTGCTAACACTATAAAGGTAAGATTGAAACTGGCAGGCAGGAGGGCTCTGGTGGAGCCGAGAATCAGGCCGGCTAAAAGGTAGGAAACCTCGGACTGGTAGCGGCGGTAAAGAGCAGAAAGCAGCCGGGCCAGGCCCAGCAGCCCAAAGATAAATCCAGCGCCTAAAGCAGATATCCTTAACCACTGCCAGTTACTGATGGCATAAATGGCCTCATCATAAAGATTGATTATGATCAGGACCGCGCTTCCGGAAACCCCGGGAAGCAGCATCGTTGCGCTGGACAGGGTGCCCCCTATAAAGAAGTGTAAGAGGCCTCCCGGAGGAAGGACGGTAAAAGTATTGGTGGGCTCGCAGACGACAAACCAGACGAGGGCAAAACCGGCTGCGGCGAAAAGAAGTGGCAGTGGCTGGATACGCATGCCGCGACGGATATCGACAACAGCAGTGACAGATGCAAGGAGCATACCGAAGAGGAAAGCCATTAAGGGTTTATCGAAATGTTCCAGTAGATAGCCGATAGTATATACACCGGCCAGGGCAGCAACAGCAGCGCCGGCAATCATGGGCCAGTATTTTTTAAGGCGCAGAACTGCAATATCGTCCAGAAACTGGCGGTAGAAACCGAAGATGAGAATAACTGTCCCGGCGCTCAGACCGGGCAAGATAAAGGCTATTCCAATCAATAAACCCTGCAGCAATTTGACGATCACGGTTGCTCTCCTTTATAACTATTTTATTTTCGCCGCTGCACCGGCGGGTTCCTTCACGAAAAAAAACGCGACCCTGGGTATTAACTTATTAACTTATTGCCGGTTTAAATTGATAATATTTATTATATGCCAAAAAGTGATATGATATTGTATAGTAGCCCCGGTGAAATTGTGAGGGAAATAGAAATGACAGAACAATATATCACGGTAGAATACGACGAAACAATAAAAACAATCGGGGTGGTTTCCGATACTCATGTTCCCAGCAGGGCACGTTTTTTGCCTCCTGAATTATTCAGGGCCTTGGATGGGGCAGATCTGATTTTACATTGTGGAGATCTGGTTAAGGCTGAGATTATTGTAGAACTTGAAGCCATTGCTCCGGTGGAAGCAGTAGGAGGCAACATGGATCCGCCGGAACTGAAAAATAAACTGGGCCGGTTGAAATTATTAAGGATTGGCGAAATAACCATAGGCATGCTGCACGGTGATGTAACGGGCAGACAGGTACTCTTTAAACAGGTTTCTTCCCTGTTTGCGCCGCGTAAATTGCAAGCTATTGTTTTCGGACACATTCATGAACCTGTAAACAGGGAGTATGATGGAATATTGTTTTTTAACCCCGGTTCGGCAGTAGATCCGCGCCACGGATTTTCTCCCAGTTGCGGGTTGCTTAGTATCACCGGTAAGAAGATAAGCGGTAGAATTATATTTTTTTAAATAAACTGAATGGGGGTTTTAAAATGGTTGTTGATCAGGAAAAAGAGAAAAAATTGCAGGAAAGAATACTATCTGAAGCGGAAAATAGTAAGATGACCTGTAAGAAAGCTTTAAGGATTGCCTCCGAATTGGACTGCCTGCCTATCGAAGTGGGCAATGAATGTAATAAACTGGATGTAAAGCTCGTCGGCTGTCAACTGGGCTGTTTCTAAGGCATGAAATAATGCGTATGAAGAAGCAATAAAGAGAAATATCGAGTAAAATAGATAAATTGTTTATTAAACACAAAGGCAGGCCTTAGAAGGCCTGCCTTTGTGTTTGCTTAAGGCAATGCTTTACAGTAATATTATTTACAGTAATATTAGCACTCGTTAAGGGAGAGTGCTGCTAAGAAACAAATCACAAAGGAGGCAGGTTAGATGAATCTTAAACCATTAGCAGACAGGGTCGTAGTAAAGGTCCTGGAGGCGGAAGAAAAAACAGCCAGCGGCATCGTGTTGCCCGACAAAGCCAGGGAAAAACCCCAGGAGGGTGAAGTAATGGCAGTAGGCGACGGAAAAGTACTTGACAGCGGGAACAGAATGGATATGGACGTTAAAGTGGGAGAAAAAATAATATTTTCCCGTTATGCCGGTGCGGAAGTGAAAGTTGAAGGCGAAGAGTACCTGATTTTAAGGCAGGACGATATACTGGCAGTGGTTAACTAATCTGTCCCTGAGGACATAAGGAGGTAAAAAGAAATGGCAAAACAGATCATTTATGATGAGAAAGCACGCCGGGCGCTTGAAAAAGGTGTAAACGCCCTGGCTGATACTGTAACAGTAACCCTCGGGCCGAAAGGCCGCAATGTCGTGCTTGATAAAAAGTTTGGTTCACCACAGATTACCAATGACGGTGTAACTATAGCCCGCGAAATTGAACTTGAAGACCCTTTCGAAAACATGGGTGCCCAGCTGGTCAAAGAGGTAGCCACCAAAACAAACGATATTGCCGGTGACGGCACTACCACAGCTACCCTGTTAGCCCAGGCGATTGTACGCGACGGTTTGAAAAACGTTGCCGCCGGAGCAAACCCAATGATGATGAAACGAGGCATTGAAAAAGCAGTTAAAGTATCCCTGGATGAATTGGAAAAAATGAGCAAGCCTGTGGAAACCAGGGAAGCTATTTCCCAGGTTGCGGCGATTTCAGCTGACGATGAAGCCATAGGTGAACTGATCGCCGAAGCGATGGAAAAAGTGGGCAAAGACGGTGTTATTACTGTCGAAGAATCGAAAGGATTTACAACCGATCTGAAAGTGGTCGAGGGTATGCAATTCGACCGTGGTTACATTTCACCTTACATGGTAACCGACACAGAAAAAATGGAAGCAGTGCTTGAAGAGCCCTTTATTCTGCTGACTGACCGCAAGGTAAGCAATATCCATGATCTGCTCCCATTGCTGGAGAAAATAGTCCAGAAAGGTAAGCAGTTACTGCTGATCGCTGAAGATGTGGAAGGCGAAGCGCTGGCCACTCTGGTAGTCAACAAACTGCGCGGTACCTTTACCTGCGTGGCAGTAAAAGCACCTGGCTTCGGTGA
This sequence comes from uncultured Syntrophomonadaceae bacterium, assembly GCA_964506505.1. Taxonomy (GTDB): domain Bacteria; phylum Bacillota; class Dethiobacteria; order DTU022; family DTU022; genus M55B129. Next base: position 28,540 of record CAZDKY010000019.1, on the reverse strand, counting down.
TCGCCGCAAGGCCATGCTGGAAGATGTAGCCATATTGACCGGTGGGCAGGTAGTATCTGAAGATCTGGGTATCGAAATGAAAAATGTTGATGTAGAGATGCTCGGAAGGGCCCGCCAGGTCCGGATCAGCAAGGAAGAAACCGTTATTGTTGACGGTTCCGGCGATACCGATGCTATCAAGAAGAGGATTGCCCAGATCAGAGCTCAGATCGAAGATACCACTTCCGATTTTGACCGTGAAAAACTGCAGGAACGTCTGGCTAAGTTGGCTGGAGGCGTGGCTGTAATTGAAGTGGGAGCGGCAACTGAAACAGAAATGAAAGAGAAAAAATTGCGCATCGAGGATGCCCTTTCGGCAACCCGGGCTGCTGTTGAGGAAGGAATTGTTCCAGGTGGCGGGATTGCCTACCTGAATGTGACAGAAGGTTTTGCAACAACTGAAAAAGATCTTTCAGACGATGAACTTACAGGCATGTTAATTGTCAAAAGAGCCCTGGAAGACCCGGTTCGCGTGATAGCTAACAATGCAGGTGCGGAAGGTTCCGTGGTTGTTGAAAAGATCAAGTCCATGGAAAAAGGCACCGGCTTCAACGCCATGAACGGAAAATTTGAAAACATGCTGGAAGCAGGTATTGTCGACCCGACCAAAGTGGCTCGCTCAGCGATACAGAATGCAGCAAGCATCGCAGCTCTCTTCCTGACTACTGAAGCAGTGGTAACCGATCTACCGGAAGAAAATGGAGGCGGTGGCGGCGGAATGCCCGGCGGAATGCCCGGCGGAATGCCGATGATGTAAGGCAAATAATAATTTAATAAAGCAGCCCTGTCCATGATGACAGGGCTGCTTTGCTTTTAACAGGTCCTGATCCGAAACAAGTTTAAGATATCAAGACTGTCCACATAACTATTAAATTATTTTGAGCGTTGAAATATGGGAGAAGATATTTATCTTTTTTTGAAGGATTATTAGTCAATACGGCGAAAGAATAAATCGTTACCGTAACAGTTCTACAGCAAAGCAGGGAGTTGATAATCGTTTGTCAGAGCAGATAAACGATCCAGCTGGCCGCTTGTTTTGTTAAGGACGGCTGTTGGGTAATCAATAATTACGAGGGAAAGTGTGCCTAGGGTTCCGCCGGAGCAGGATCATAGCCGGGCTGGTCCAAGTGGCGCAGACATCCACTGCTGCAGAACTTATCTTCATGGGTGTCACACCGGAGGGATAAAAGCCCAGGCGGGTAGGTTTCACTCGATACCTATCTGACAGGGTTTTTTAATTTATAGTCCGGGAGGTGAGCCTTAACCTGCAAGGCAAACGAAATATTTAATTTCACTTGAATAAACTCAGTATTCAAAAACAGTTAGGAGGTAAAAGATGGAAAATCTTTTTAAATTTAAAGAACATAAGACTGATGTGAAGACTGAAATCACCGCAGGCATTACCACTTTTATGACTATGGCCTATATTATCTTTGTTAACCCTTCCATATTAGAAGGCGCCGGAATGGATTTCGGTGCGGTGATGACAGCTACGATTATCGCTGCGGCCCTGACTACTATTTTAATGGGATTGATGACCAACTATCCCTTTGCCCTGGCCAGCGGAATGGGTTTGAACGCCTTTTTTGCTTTTGTTGTTGCCGCTCAATTTGGCTGGCAGGCTGCTCTCGGTGCCGTTTTAATCTCAGGTATCGTATTCTTTATTCTTGCTATTTCCGGAGCAATTTCGCATATTGATGCGGCGGTGCCATCCAGTCTGAAGAGCGCGGTAGCAGCCGGGATCGGACTGTTCATCGCCTATATCGGTCTGCAGAACGCCGGTATAATTGTCAGCAGTGAAGCGACCCAGGTGGCCCTGGGCGATTTGACTGCTCCCGGCCCGATGCTTTCACTGATCGGGATTCTCATTATTGCTGTTCTCATGGCCCGCAAAGTACGGGGAGCGATTCTGATCGGTATCCTGCTGACGACTATTGTCAGCTTTATTATGGGCATTCAACCTCTGCCCGGTGGCCTGGGTGATATCTTTGGACCCCCGGCAAGCCTGGCACCAGTTTTCTTTAAGCTGGATCTGAGAGCCGCACTGGCCATTCCATTCTTCGTTATTTTTTCTTTTATCTTTGTTGATGTCTTTGATACCATGGGTACACTGCTGGGAACGGGAGCCAGGGCCGGCTTCCTCGATAAGGACGGCCGCCTGCCCAAGGTAAACAAGGCCATGCTGGCTGACTCAATTGGTACCATGGGTGGAGCCATTCTTGGGACAAGTACGGTGACCACCTACGTGGAATCGACCGCCGGGATTTCCGAAGGCGGCAGGACGGGCTTAACTTCGATAGTAGTAGGAATTTTGTTCCTGCTGACTCTTTTCCTGGCCCCACTGGCCGGATTGGTTCCGGCTGAGGCGACGGCTCCGGCTTTGATTATAGTCGGGGTGATGATGGTTGGTGCGGTATCTAAAATCAATTTCGAAGATTTTACTGAAGCACTGCCCGCTTTTCTGACAATAATCTTTATGCCCCTGGCTTACAGCATTGCCGACGGTATTGCTTTTGGGTTCATAGCTTACCCGATTGTCAAGCTGGTTGCTGGTAAGGGCAAAGAAATCCACTGGTTGATTTATGTGCTGGCGGTTGTTGCTTTGATTCACTTCTTCTGGCCTTCTTAAGCCGGAAATTGTAATCAGGAAAGGAACCATAAAGTAAAGGATCAGTTGAACTAAGAAACGTTTTGAGATTAAAGGAAAAGTTAAACTGAGAAAACCGGCGACAGCACCTGCCGGTAAGAAGTGTTAGTTTTAAGGATAAGACGAACATGGTTCGGGCATTTATAAGACCGCTTAGGCGTTTTAAAGTGCCCGAACCGTTTGAATCTTAACACGCGGAGGTACCTAATGTCCTCAATCCAGGTAGGCATAGTAATGGGCAGCGATTCAGATTTGCCGATCATGGAAAAATGCGGCGATGCGCTGTCAGAGTTCGGAGTCGGCTACGAGATGTTAGTTTCAAGCGCCCACCGCCACCCGGAAAAAACAGCCCGTTATGCCCGTGGCGCTGCCGATGCCGGGCTGAAGGTGATTATCGCTGCAGCAGGTGGAGCGGCTCACCTGCCGGGAGTGATCGCTTCAATGACAACCCTGCCGGTGATCGGTGTACCGATTGCTATCGAACCACTGCAGGGGATTGACTCGCTTTATTCCATTGTCCAGATGCCGCGGGGTATCCCGGTGGCCACGGTGACCATCAACGGAGCTTACAACGCCGGATTGCTCGCTGTGGAGATGCTGGCCATGGAAGAGGAGGAACTGAGGGAAAAGTTAAACAGTTATCGGCAGAAGCTGGCCGCCCAGGTGGAAGAAAAGGACAGCCGTCTGAGGGAAAAATTGAAAAGCTGCCAACAGCTTGAACAAGGTGAAAAGGAATGATAGAACGGTATACGCATCCGGAAATGGGCCGTATCTGGAGCCTTGAAAACCGCTATCAAAAATTTTTGACGGTAGAATTATGCGCCCTGGAAGCCTGGTCTGAGCTGGGGGTTATTCCCAGTGATACAGTAAACCTGATTGCAGAAAAGGCTTCTTTTTCGGTGGAAAGAATCGAAGAGCTGGAAAAGGAAACACGGCACGATGTGGTTGCTTTCACCCGGTGCGTGGCGGAGTCGCTCGGTGAAGAAAGCCGTTTCTTCCATTACGGACTTACTTCTTACGATGTTGTCGACACTGCCCTTTCCGTCCTCCTCTCGGAGGCTGCCTCACTGTTGCAAAAGGAGCTAGCCGCACTGGAAGAGGTCCTGACCAAACAGGCAAAACGCTATCGTGATATACCAGCTGTGGGACGCACTCACGGGGTGCATGCCGAGCCGACCAGTATGGGCTTAAAATTTGCCCTCTGGCTGGCTGAAACGCGGAGAAACCGCGGGCGGTTGGAACGGGCGGCAGAAGGAGTCCGCGTGGGTAAAATGTCCGGGGCGGTAGGCAATTTTGCCCACATTGATCCCTTTATCGAGGAATATGTATGCCGTAAAATGGGGCTTGAACCGGCTCCTGTATCGACTCAGGTCCTGCAGCGCGACCGGCACGCCGAATTTGTCTCGGTGCTGGCTCTGATTGGAGCAACACTGGAAAAAATGGCCCTGGAGTTGCGCAATCTACAGCGTACCGAGACGGCTGAAATGGAAGAACCTTTTTACAGCGGGCAGAAGGGCTCATCGGCTATGCCTCACAAGCGGAACCCGGTGACATGTGAAAAAATCTGCGGCCTGTCCCGCCTCCTGCGCGGCTATGCCACGGCGGCGCTGGAAAATGTAGCCCTCTGGCATGAACGGGATATTTCACATTCCTCGGTGGAGAGGGTTATCTTGCCCGATGCTACTATTGTGACTGATCATTTACTCAGGCAGATGATCAGGGTGATGCGGGAGCTGAAGGTTCGCCCGGAAAACATAGTCCGTAACCTTGAATTAACAGGCGGTTTGATTTATTCCCAGAGAGTTCTTCTCGAACTGGTGGAAACAGGCCTCTCCCGCGAAGAAGCCTATGATTTAGTCCAGTCCAGGGCGATGGAAGCCTGGAACTGCGGCCGCAGTTTCCGGGATTTGCTTGCTGATGACGAAGTGATCAGGGAACGGCTTGGCGAGGAAAAGCTGGCTGCATGTTTTGACCCGGCCTACTATCTAAGGCGTGTTGACCATATTTACCGACGGCTGGGCATTTGAGAGGTTAACGAAACAGACAGCTGGATAATAAGTTTAAGGCAAAAGGAATGTTTATGGCAAAATAATTATGAAGGGGGGAGCAGCAGGTGAAAAGAGGAGAATTCCTTTATGAAGGCAAAGCAAAGAAGATGTTTCGCACAGACGATCCTGCGTTGCTGCTGGTTGAATTTAAGGACGATGCTACCGCTTTTGACGGCGAAAAGAAAGATCAGCTGGCAGACAAGGGAATCCTGAACAACCGCCTTTCGGAAATATTTTTCAGTTTCCTTGAAAAGAAGGGTGTAAAAACTCATTACATGGAGAGGCTGAGCGATCGGGAAATGCTGGTAAAGGCCCTGGAAATAATTCCGGTAGAAGTGATTGTTCGAAACATCGCTGCCGGCAGTATCTCAAAGAGGCTCGGTATACCGGAAGGGATGACCCTAAAAAAGACTGTTCTTGAGTTTTCCCTGAAAAACGACAAGCTGCATGATCCGATGATCAACAATTATCATATATACGCCCTCGATCTGGCTACACCTGAAGAGATGGCCGTCATAGAAAAAGAGGCTCTTAAAATTAATGAACTGTTGCAGTCTTATCTGAAAGAAAAAGGGATAGTGCTGGTGGATTTTAAACTCGAATTCGGAAGGCATAAAGGCGAGGTCATCCTGGGAGACGAAATATCTCCCGATACATGCCGCTTATGGGACAGCGACAGCGGTGAAAAACTGGATAAAGATCGCTTCCGTCGTGACATGGGCGGAGTGATTGAAGCATACCGCGAAGTCCTTCAACGCCTGGAAGGGGGTACATGATCTGATCTGGAAGGCAAAAGTTGAGGTAACTCTTAAAAAAGAGGTGCGCGATCCACAGGGCCTGGCGGTGGAAAAATCTCTTAAAACGCTCGGTTATGAGACGGTACAGCGGGTGAGGGTTGGCAAATACATGGAAGTTTTTATCGAGGCCGACAGCAGGGAAGAGGCGTCATCACTGGTGAAAGAGATGTCAGAGCGTCTGTTGAGCAACCCGGTTATCGAAGATTTTGGCTATTCCCTGCAGGAACCGGAGGGCGGAAAATGAAATTTGCGGTCCTGGTTTTTCCTGGTTCAAACTGCGATCTCGATGCCTATCACCTGGTGCAGGACGTTATGAACCATGAAGCATATTATGTTCGTTATGATCAGCCGACCCTGGGCCGCTGTGATGCAGTAATCCTGCCCGGCGGTTTTTCTTACGGAGATTACCTGCGGGCGGGCGCTATTGCCCGTTTCAGCCCGGTTATGGAAGTAGTACAGGAATTTGCTGAACAGGGAGGCCTGGTTTTCGGAATATGCAACGGTTTCCAGGTACTGACCGAAGCCGGTTTGCTCCCCGGCGCACTTTACCGTAATCAGAATCTCCAGTTCCGTTGCCGCCAGGTTTTCCTGCGAGTTGAAAACGGCGATACACCTTACACTGGCAGTGCGGCAAGAGGAGATGTTCTGAAAATCCCCGTGGCCCACGGCGATGGATGTTACTATGCTCCACCGGATGTGCTGGATCAGCTGGATGAAAACAGGCAGATCATTTTTCGCTACAGCAATGCAAAAGGCGAAATTACGGAGGAAGCCAATCCAAATGGTTCACTGGGCAATATAGCCGGTGTTTGCAACAAGCGGGGGAATGTAGCAGGAATGATGCCTCACCCGGAACGAGCTGGTGAGGCGACCCTTGGTTCGGAAGACGGCCTGGTTATATTTGAATCGATCTGCCGCTATCTGGATAGGTCTTGAGACGGAGGAGAAGAACAAGTTTTGAACGACAAAATATGGCGCAGCCTTGGTCTTACTGATGGTGAGTATGCGCTGATTAAAAAACAGATGGGGCGAGAGCCCAATGAAGTTGAACTTAACATGTACAGTGTAATGTGGTCCGAGCACTGCAGCTACAAACATTCACGATCTATGCTGAAAATATTTCCCACTTCCGGTTCGCGGATTATCCAGGGCCCAGGCGAAAATGCCGGAGTGGTTGACATTGGGAAAGGATGGGCCGCGGTATTCAAGATCGAGAGCCATAATCATCCTTCGGCGATTGAGCCTTACCAGGGAGCAGCAACCGGGGTGGGCGGAATACTGAGGGATATCTTTACTATGGGAGCCCAACCGGTTGCTTTTTTGAATTCGCTTCGCTTTGGACCGCCAGATAACGATAGGACCTGCTATATTTTTGACAACGTGGTTGCCGGTATCGGAGGTTACGGAAACTGTGTCGGCATTCCTACAGTTGGCGGAGAGGTTTATTTTGAGCAGTGCTATCGCGGCAATCCGCTGGTTAATGTAATGTGTGTAGGTGTTATGCCCCTGGAAAAGTTGACCCTTGGAAGGGCAGACGCTCCTGGCAACCTGGTTATCCTGGTCGGTGCTCTGACTGGAAGAGACGGCATACACGGCGTAACATTCGCTTCGGAAGAGCTTTCGAATGCTTCTGAAGAAAGAAGGCCGGCTGTTCAGGTAGGTGATCCATTCCTGGGCAAGCTGCTTCTTGAAGCAACCCTGGAAGCAATTGAAGAGAAAGCAGTAGTTGGAGTGCAGGATTTGGGCGGGGCCGGATTAACCTGTGCATTAACGGAAACAGCTTCCCGCGCCGGGACTGGTATGGAGATTGATCTGGACCGGGTGCCCCTGCGAGAAGCGGAAATGGAAGATTTTGAAATTCTTACTTCCGAATCGCAGGAAAGGATGCTGCTAATTGTTGAACCGAAACGGAAGGAAGAAGTAAAAAATATATTCAGTCGCTGGGAACTGGAAATGGCAGTGCTGGGACGGGTTACCGATGACGGTCTTGTAACAGTTTACCATAAAGGTAAAAAGGTAGTTTCCGTTCCCGCCTGGAGTGTGGCCGGAGGAAGTCCAGAATATGCTGAGGATTGTGCGGCAAATGGCGGTACTTCTGTTTGCCGGGAAGTAAATAAGCCAGTTACCGGGATCGAAAATTGCGGAGAGGTTTTGCTCAATTTGCTAGCCGACCCGGATATTGCTTCCAAGGAATGGGTCTGGCAGCGCTATGATTATCAGGTGCGCACGTCAACTGTGCAGGGACCGGGCGGCGATGCGGCAGTAATCAAGATTCGTCAAACAGGACAGGCGCTGGCTATGACCGTTGACGGAAACGGTCGTTATTGCCACCTTGATCCATCAGCCGGCGGCAAGATGGCGGTAATGGAAGCGACCCGTAACCTTAGCTGTGTAGGAGCGGAACCTGTTGGCATTACGGATTGCCTTAATTTTGGCAATCCCGAGAAAGAAGAAATTTACAGCCAGTTCAAAGCAACGGTTGAAGGAATGGCTGAAGCCTGCCGGGTTCTGGAAACCCCGGTGGTAGGTGGCAATGTCAGTTTTTATAACGAGGTTGCCGGGCAGGCTATTTATCCTACACCGGTAGTCGGAGCAGTGGGATTACTGGACAGATATGAACAGCAGGGAACAGCGGATTTCAAAAAGCCAGGAGACTGGATTTGTCTGCTGGGATCGCCGGCAGTATCTCTTGGAGGCAGCCAGCTGCAGAAGAGCTGCGGCGGAGAATTGGGTGGTCTGTTGTCCCCTGTTAACCTGGAACTGGAAAAAAGATTGCAGTCTCTGGTTCGTTGTTTGGTACGCAGCAGGCTGGTTGCTTCGGCCCATGATTTGGCGGAAGGCGGTCTGGCAGTGGCCCTGGCGGAAAGCTGCCTGCCAAACAATATTGGCGCTGCTGTGGAAGTTACCGGACAGCCGGATAAAATAAGCTCCTTATTCGGGGAAGGACCGTCCAGGGTTTTAATATCTACGGGCGGAGAAAACCTGGAGAATGTGAAAGTCGAGGCTGAAAAAGCGGGAGTTCCGCTTACCATCCTGGGAAAAACAGGGGGCAAGGTTTTGCTGATCCGCTCGGGCGATGATATAATATTAAAATTGGAGATTAGCAGTTTGCGGTCCGCGTACGAGGAGGTTTTTTCATGCCTGATGAAGTAATTTCAAACGGTTGCCGGAATCTGCACGAAGCCTGTGGAGTATGCGGCGGCTATGCTGAAGATCAACCACTGGCTTTTTTGACCTGTTTTGCCCTCTATGCTTTGCAACACCGGGGGCAGGAGAGCGCCGGCATCGCTGCCGGGCCGGGTGACGGTCGCAAGATGTTGCTAAAAAGAGGACTGGGACTGGTTTCAGAAGTATTTCCAGTAAGCGCCGACCTGAAAGGTATAGTATGCAAACTGGCGGTAGGTCATGTCCGTTATCCCTACGGAAGCGAAGGTGGCAGCAGTTTCGAGAACACACAACCTCTTAAACTGCGCTATCGACACGGTGAGCTGGTCATTGCCCACAATGGCCATCTCCTTAATTCAGCCGACCTGCGTGAAGAACTTGAACGTCAGGGAGCTATATTCCAAACTGATACGGACAGCGAACTTCTTGCTCACATGATAGCCCGGCAGGGAAGCAGCTCTCTGGAGGAATCTCTGGCTGCAGTGATCCCACGTCTCAAGGGAGCCTTTGCCTTTGTAATCAGCGACGGGCACCGGGTCATCGGCCTGCGAGATGGTTTCGGATTCCGTCCTCTCTCAGTCGCTTCCCTTGAAGGAAACGGCTATTTCCTTGCTTCTGAAACATGTGCTTTTGATACTATTGGCGCTTCTTTCATCCGCGATGTCGAACCTGGCGAAATGGTGATCCTTGATGAAAATGGCTTGCATAGCAGGCAGATCATTGAAAATAGCCATCCCAACCTCTGTATTTTTGAATATATCTACTTTGCCCGGCCTGACAGCAATCTATTGGGCAAAAATGTGCACCTGGTGCGCAAGGAACTGGGCAGGAGACTGGCCCGCGAACATCCAGTTGAGGCTGATATTGTTTCTGGAGTGCCCGATTCAAGCATCGCCGCTGCTTCAGGTTTTGCCGAAGAAGCAGGTTTACCCTACGAAATGGCCCTGGTCAAAAACCGTTATATCGGTCGCACCTTTATCAAGCCTACCCAGAAAATGCGTGAAGAAGGGGTGGACCTGAAGCTGAATGCAGTGAAGAAAATCGTCGAAGGGAAAAGGGTGGTCCTGGTAGATGATTCCATTGTCCGCGGGACAACCAGTCTTAAGCTGATCAAAATAATGCGTCGTGCTGGAGCAAAAGAAGTGCACCTGCGGATTAGCTCACCGCCCCTGATCGGTTCCTGTTACTACGGTATTGATACACCCGATCCGCATGAGCTTATTGCCTACCAGCGCGAGGTGATGGAAATACCGAAACTGATCGGAGCCGATTCAATCGGCTACCTGAGTCTTGAGGAAGTGGTTGCCGCCATCGGACTACCGGCCAGTAATTTTTGCCGGGCCTGTTTTACAGGTGACTATCCACAGAAGGCTTAGAAAGAGAGATATAATTAAAACGATCAAATTACAGCGGGCAAAAATTAAAGAGATAAAAACCTGGTAAGAATAGTAATGTATGTAGGAGTTATGACCCTGGAAAAGTTAACCCTTGGAAGGGCAGACGTTCCTGGCAATATGGTTATCCTGGGGGGAAAACAGGGATCTTTTGAAAAAGCTGAAAAGTCTTTCCCTGTGGATTTAAAAAAGAGCAAATCAGTAAAGGTCAGTAAATAAATAAAGATGCTTGTCTGAAGAAAAGGCTGAATGGTTAATTGACTGGGTTTTAACCCCAGCCAAAGCAGAACAAGCAAAAACGACAGGAGGAAAATAATAATGGAATCAATGCTTTATGCTGTACCGATTTGTGCCCTGGCGGCCCTTGTTTTTGCAATAATTCTCTGGTCCAAACTGCGCCAGGCCGATCCGGGCAGCGATAAAATGAAGGAGATCGCCGGCGCTATTCACGAAGGAGCAATGGCTTTTCTTAAGCGTGAATACACTTACCTGGCGATCTTTGTAGTTGTTTTGACAATTGTCCTGGCCCTGGCCATCGACATACTCACCGCAGTCAGTTTTGTAGTGGGAGCAGTTTTCTCGGCTACCGCAGGTTATATTGGCATGACCGTGGCCACAAGTGCCAATGTGCGCACCGCCCATGCCGCCCGTTCGGGAATCAATCCTGCCCTGACTATTGCTTTTTCAAGCGGGACGATCATGGGAATGATGGTAGCCGGGCTGGGCCTGTTTGGACTGGGTGTGCTTTACCTGTTAATCCGCGAGCCGGCCATTATTAACGGTTATGCCCTTGGAGCGAGCTCAATTGCCCTATTTGCCAGGGTGGGAGGCGGTATCTATACCAAGGCTGCCGATGTGGGCGCTGACCTGGTAGGCAAGGTGGAAGCGGGCATACCGGAAGACGATCCGCGAAACGCCGGTGTAATAGCCGATAATGTGGGCGACAATGTCGGCGATGTTGCTGGAATGGGAGCTGACCTTTTTGAATCGTATGTTGGTTCTATGATCGCCACTATGACTCTTGGTGTAGTCATCTACGGTTTCGGTGGTACACTGCTGCCATTGCTGGTGGCTTCGGTAGGAGTGCTTGCTTCAATTTTTGCTTCCTTTTTCGTGAGGGCTAAAGAAGGGGCCCGACTGGGAGCAGTTCTAGATCGGGGTATATGGATCAGTGCCCTGGTAGTAGTAATAGTATCTTACTTTCTGGTCAGTTACTTTGTCGGTGAAGGAGTTTTCCCTGATTTCGGATCATTCTATGCTGTGGTTGCCGGTTTGCTGGCCGGGGTAATCATCGGCAGGATTACCGAATACTATACTTCAGATCATTTCAAACCGGTGCAAGATATCGCCCGGGCTTCAACCACCGGCCCGGCAACTAATATTATCAGCGGTCTGGCCGTGGGGATGAAGAGCACGGTTTACCCTGTGCTTACCATTGTTGCAGCTATCCTGGTATCGTATCATTTTGCCGGTATTTACGGCATTGCCATATCGGCGGTAGGGATGCTTTCCACGGTTGGTATGACTGTCGCTGTTGATGCTTACGGCCCGGTGGCCGATAATGCCGGAGGCATTGCGGAGATGGCGGAGCTGGAAAAAGATGTGCGCAAAATTACCGACCAACTCGACTCTCTTGGCAACACCACAGCGGCCATTGGCAAGGGTTTTGCCATCGGTTCGGCGGCGCTGACAGCCCTGGCCCTATTTACCGCTTATGCCCAGGTTGCCGAGATGAGCGTAATCAATATCATCAGTGCCAAGGTGATAGCCGGGTTAATGATCGGCGGTATGCTTACATATTTCTTTACTTCACGGACCATGGAAGCGGTGGGCAATGCCGCTTTTTCCCTGATCGAAGAAATCCGCCGCCAGTTCAAGGAAATTCCAGGGCTGATGGAAGGCGAAACTCGTCCGGAATATGCCAGATGCGTAGACATCAGCACCAGCGCGGCCCTCAGGGAAATGGTTATTCCGGGTCTGATGGCCGTGGTCGTACCACTGGCTGTTGGTTTAATCCCATTCCTTGGCCGGGAAGCTCTTGGTGGATTGTTGGCCGGTGCCCTGGTGACAGGTGTGCTGCAGGCTATTAACATGGCTAATGCCGGAGGAGCCTGGGACAATGCCAAGAAATTTATTGAGGCTGGGAACCTGGGAGGAAAGGGAAGCGATGCGCACAAGGCAGCGGTGGTAGGCGATACGGTAGGTGATCCCTTCAAGGATACGGCGGGGCCGTCCCTTAATATTTTGATCAAGCTGATGAGTATAGTGGCTCTTGTTTTTGCACCGCTGTTTTTCTAGGCGAAATTAAAAGCCCGGCTAAAAGCCGGGCTTTCTTTCAAGATGGGAGTGGTTTGGCATTGGTTGAAGAAATGAATTACCGGCAGGCCGGAGTTAATATCGACGCCGGCGAAGAAGCAGTGGAAAAGATTAAAGCAATGGCCCGCTCCACTTTTCGGCCGGAAGTTCTGCAGGACATCGGTGGTTTCGGCGGGCTCTTTGCTCCCGACATCGGGGTATTGAAAGAACCGGTTCTTGTTTCAGGCTGTGACGGTGTGGGCACCAAGTTGAAAGTAGCTTTTGCTGCTGGACGGCACGATACGGTGGGAATAGACTGTGTAGCAATGTGCGTCAATGATATCCTGGTGCAGGGAGCAGAACCCCTGTTCCTGCTCGACTATCTTGCTGTAGGACAGCTGAAACCATCACAGATTGAGGTGATAGTCAGCGGGGTGGCAGAAGGCTGCCGCCAGGCTGGATGTGCCCTGCTGGGGGGTGAAATGGCCGAGATGCCCGGATTCTACCCACCCGGCGAATATGATCTGGCCGGTTTTGCCGTCGGTATGGTCGACAGGGAAAAAATAATTGACGGTAAAAATATTTCTGATGGTGACATCCTGGTTGGGCTTGCTTCCAGCGGATTGCACAGCAACGGCTATTCACTTGTCCGAAAAGTGCTGCTGGAGCAAAATAAACTGAACCTTGAGGAGCAGAATCAGGATCTCAATAAGACATTGGCTGAAGAGCTGCTGCAGCCGACAACGATCTATGTCCGGCCTGTCCTGGAAGCACTCAAGCGCTTCTCAATACGCGGTATGGCTCACATCACAGGAGGAGGTTTGCCCGGAAACCTGTCTCGCATACTGCCTCCCGGATTGAAAGCAGTAATAAAAGAGGAAACCTGGCCAGTCCCGGCAATTTTTAACCTGATTAAAGCACTGGGGCCTGTAAAGCGGGAAGAGATGTTCCGCGTTTTTAACATGGGTATCGGTTTTGTCCTGGTAGTATCGGAAAGTGAAGCGCATCCCCTGGAAGAATATTTTAAAAGTCAGGGAATCGCAGCATTTGTCATCGGAAAAGTCGAAAAAGGAACTGGTAAGTTTGCACTGGCAGGATAAAATGGGAAATCCGACTAAAAACAGCGGAGGAGGTATCTAGCCGGGAGCATCGAATATGAAAAAATAACAATTGCCATAAGGAGTTGCTCAATGAAAAATATTGCTGTCCTGGCTTCCGGTGAAGGGACAAACCTCGAAGCAATCCTGGAAGCCGTGGAAGAAAAAGAAATTACCGGAAAAGTGGTAATGGTGATCAGTGATCAGGCAAAAGCGCATGCCCTGGAAAGGGCGAAAAATCACGGTGTTAAGGCGCAGTTTGTTGATCCCCGGTTCTATGAAAGCCGAAAGGAATACGACCGGACTCTGGTAAAGCTGCTGAAAAATGAAGCGGTCGATCTTGTAGTCCTGGCTGGATTTATGCGCCTGCTTTCGCCGCTGTTTATCGATGCTTTTCCTCTGAGGATCATGAATATTCATCCCTCTCTGTTACCCTCTTTCAAGGGCCTGGATGGGATTGGGCAGGCCTGCCGGTATGGTGTTAAAGTGACTGGATGTACTGTTCATTTCGTTGAAGAAGGACTTGACAGCGGACCGATTATTCTGCAGGAAACAGTGCCGGTTATTCAGCGCGATACAGTGGGAACCCTGCATCAGCGCATCCATGCTGCCGAACACAGAATATACGCGACGGCAATAGATCTTTTCTGCCGCGACATGTTGAAAGTAGAAGGAAGAAGGTGCCTCATTATTGACTGAACGAAAAAGAGCTCTGCTCAGTGTATCGGATAAAAGAGGAATATATGAGCTGGCCCGGGAGCTTTCAGAACTGGGTTATGAAATAGTTTCAACCGGCGGAACAGCGAAAACGATCCGTGAAGGAGGGGTAAAAGTAACTGAAGCTTCAGAAGTAACCGGCTTTCCGGAAATACTCGGCGGGAGAGTTAAAACATTGCACCCCTATATTCACGGTGGTATCCTGGCCCGTTCAAATCAAGCGAAAGAATTGAAAGAACATGGTATTGTTCCCATCGACCTGGTTGTGGTCAATTTATACCCCTTTATTCAGACAGTGGCCAGGGAAGGAGTGACCCCGGAGGAAGCGATTGAAAATATAGATATAGGCGGTCCTTCCATGATCAGGGCGGCTGCAAAGAACCATGAAAGGGTCGCAGTCCTGGTTAATCCAGAACGCTACGACGAAACGGTAGCGGAGATTAAGAAAAACGGCCGAATCAGTAAAGAAACAAGAGCTCGCCTGGCCGGAGAAGCTTTTGCTCACACCGCTGAATATGATGCCGCGATTGCTGCCTATTTTGAAGGTCTGCAAAAAGGGGAAATATGGGATTATCCAGATAACATGTTACTTTCACTGAGTAAAGTTCAGGATCTACGCTACGGTGAAAATCCGCAGCAGAAAGCGGCATTCTACCGAAGTCGTGGTGAAGCAACCGGACTGGCGGCCATGCACAAGCTTCAGGGTAAAGAACTTTCCTTTAACAACTTGAATGATTTGAACGCAGCACGGGAACTGGTCCTGGAATTCACCGAACCTACTGCAGTGGCTGTTAAGCATGCCAATCCATGCGGAGTTGGTTCGGCTGAAATCCTGGCCGAAGCTTATCAACTGGCGTACGAAGGTGATCCAGTCTCCATTTTCGGCGGAGTCCTGGCTCTGAACCGTCCGGTAGATGCTGATACAGCGCGGGAAATGATAAAAATATTTATCGAGGTCATTGCCGCCCCGGCTTTCAGCAAAGAGGCCCTGGATATTCTGGCGGCAAAAAAAGATATTCGACTGCTGGAAATGGATCTAAAAAATGATCGAGAAGGAGAAGGGGACCTCAAAAAAGTGGCCGGTGGAGTGCTGGTGCAGACTGTTGATCGGGAACCGGTGGATGTTAAAAGGGGTAAGGTCGTTACAAAGAGGGCTCCAACTGAGGAAGAGTGGGATGCTCTTAATTTTGCCCAGACTGTGGTCAAACATGTTCGATCCAATGCCATTGTCCTGGCCGGCAGGGGGCGTACCTTCGGTATCGGGGCGGGTCAGACCAGCCGTATCGGAGCGGCCAGAATTGCTCTGGAACAGGCCGGTGAAAAGGCAAAAGGGGCCGTTCTTGGTTCAGATGCCTTTTTCCCTTTTCCCGATACGGTTGAGACGGCAGCCGCCGCCGGGGTGACGGCAATTGTTCAGCCCGGCGGATCGCTTAAAGACGCTGATTCGATTGCTTTGTGCGAAAGGCTGGGTCTGACCATGGTCTTTACAGGGAGGCGCCATTTTAAACATTAAGGGTAGAGGAGAGAATGCTGCATGCGGGTTCTTATTGTCGGTAGTGGCGGACGTGAGCACGCCCTGGCCTGGAAGCTGGCTCAGAGTCCCCTGATTAAAAAAATGTACTGTATGCCCGGAAACCCGGGTATTGCCAATCATGCCGAATGCCTGGATCTGAAAAGTGAAGACTGGGAAGCTCTGAAAGAGTGGGCTTTAGACCATAAAATAGATCTGACGGTTGTCGGGCCGGAAGTACCCCTGGTTGATGGACTGGCCGATCGGTTCAGGGATGCCGGTCTTAAAGTATTCGGCCCGGGCAGCAGCGGAGCCAGGCTGGAAGGCAGTAAGGTCTGGGCCAAGCGTAAAATGAGAAAGTGGGGCATACCGACCGCCGATTTTGCCGTTTTTGACGAGTTTGACGAAGCCCGGTATCATCTATCCCGTTTTTACGGTGGACCGGTAGTGATCAAGGCTGACGGACTGGCTGCCGGCAAAGGAGTTACTGTAGCAGCGGGGCCGGCAGAAGCTGAACAGGCCCTCTATGACATAATGGTTGAAAAGGCCTTTGGTGAGGCCGGCAGCCGTGTGGTTATCGAGCAATGCCTGGGCGGTGAAGAGGTATCAGTGCTGGCGATAACCGACGGCCAAAAATATATCCTTTTGCCCTCGGCTCAAGATCACAAGGCGGTGGGAGAAGGTGACAGGGGTCCGAATACCGGCGGCATGGGGGCCTATTCACCGGCCCCGGTTTATACGGATGATGTGGCAGCCCGAATTGAAGAGGAAGTGTTCCAACCTCTTTTGCAGGGGCTGGCGGAAGATAAAATTGATTTTCGCGGTGTAATTTATGCCGGGTTGATGATTGACAAAGGCAGGATTAACGTCCTGGAATTTAATGTGCGATTTGGAGATCCGGAAACACAGGCCATTATTCCGCGTATGGAATCGGATCTGCTGCCGCTCTTAATGGCGGCGGCGGAAGGTACCCTGGGCGAGATGAAGGTACGGTGGTTTGCCGATCCGGCTGTATGCGTCGTTCTGGCCTCCAGGGGATATCCCGCCCACTACGAAACAGGTTATCCCATTTACGGTTTGGCGGAAGCAGTAAAAGAAGGCGAGGGAAAAGTGGCCGTTTTCCATGCCGGTACGGTTTTTAAGGACAGGCATTTGTTAACCGCAGGTGGGCGTGTACTTGGCGTTACCGCCCGGGATGAAGATCTGAATAAAGCATTGAAGCGTGTCTACGAAGCAGTTGATAAAATAGAATTTGAAGGGCGTTATTTCCGCCGGGACATTGCCCATCGGGCCCTGTAACCAGGTCTGCGGGAGCAAATAATTTAATTTCAGCCTACCAGTGCCGGAATTGTTTTAAATGAAAACTCTGCGGTTGGAGTGAGGACAAATGGGAAAAACTGTTATACTGGGCTTTGCCCGGACCCCTTTTGGCAGGTTCCTCGGTTCCCTGCGGGAGATGCCGGCAGTTGAGCTGGGAGCAGCAGTAATCAAAGGGGCTCTAGATCGCAGCAGGATTGACGGCAGCAGGGTGGATAACGTGATCATGGGTATGGTTATCCAGGCCGGCGCGGGTCAGATACCGTCGCGTCAGGCGGCTGTCAAAGCCGGGTTGCCACCGGAGGTGCCCTCGGAAACAATTAACAAGGTTTGTGCTTCAGGCCTGCGGGCAGTTAATCTGGGCGATTTAATGATCAGGTGCGGCGAAGCCTCACTCGTCGTCGCCGGGGGAATGGAAAATATGAGCGCCGTGCCTTATTTCCTGCCCCGGGCAAGGGAAGGGGCAAGGATGGGTGATGCCCCCTTGGTTGATGGGATGATCCATGACGGCCTGTGGTGTCCTTTTCACAATGTGCACATGGGGGTTCACGGATCGGCCGTGCCTGCCGAGCACGGCATAACCAGAGCGGCCATGGATCGTTTTGCCCTGCGCAGCCACCAGCGGGCAACGGCGGCCATTGAAGAAGGGAAGCTGGCCGAGGAAATTGTCGAAATGGTTGTTCCGCAGAAAAAGGGTGGTAATTTTATTTTTGCAACAGACGAGCTGCCGCGCAGTGATACCAGCCTGGGAAAACTGGCTTCTTTGCCCCCCGCTTTTGAAAAAGAGGGCCTGATTACCGCGGGAAACGCTCCTCCGATCAGCGACGGCGCAGGAGCACTGGTCCTGGCCTCTTCTAAACTGGCCCGTGAGGATGGGTGGAAGCCTCTGGCTGAAATTATTGCCCAGGGGATGGCCTCACTGCCGCCGCGTTATATAGCCACGGTTCCCCTGGTAGCGGCGGGAAAGGCTCTGGCGGCAGCGGGAATGACAGCCGAACAGATGACTCTGATTGAAGTAAACGAAGCCTTCGCTGCAGTGGCCCTGACCTGTATAAAACTGGGCGGATGGAAAGAGGAAAAAGTAAACATCAATGGGGGAGCAGTAGCCCTGGGGCATCCCATCGGGGCCAGCGGAGCCCGCATTTTGATGACCTTAATTGCCGAGCTGCGCCGCCGGGGCGGCGGGTACGGAATGGCTACAATCTGCAGCGGGGCAGCTCAGGGTGAAGCAACGATAATCAGGGTGGATTGAATTTATTTGGATTCTGTTACCCGATCTCCTGCATGGATCAGATCCGGCAGTTAAAATCCAACCGCGACGGGTGAATTAAGGATATGTCATTGATCCTTTCTAAAGAGCACCGCGAAAAGGCAGCGGAATTCCGTTATTTTGCCGAGAAAAACATTGACTGCGGCGATGATTACCCGCGGGCAAACCTGAAGCGGGCGGCGGAAAGAGGATATATGGGTCTGCCCATTCCCCGGCAATACGGCGGCCTGGGAGAGGACTTCCTGACCTACACTCTGTTTATTGAAGAGGTTTCCAGGATCTGCGCCTCGACGGGTGTAATCATGGCCGTCCATACTTCAGTAGGAAGCTTGCCGCTGCTTTATTTTGGCAGCGAAGAACAGAAAAGACGTTACCTGGTCAAACTGGCCCGGGGGGAATATATTGGCGCTTTTGCTTTAACCGAGCCGGATGCAGGTTCCGACGCAGCCGCCATTTCGACAGGAGCCAGGCCTGTTCACGGTGGTTATCGTTTAACTGGGAGGAAAATATTCATCACCAGCGGCGGAGAAGCCGATCTTTACACTATTTTTGCGACAATTGATCCTTCTCTGGGGCGAAAGGGAATTACTGCCTTCCTTGTGGAAAAGGGCAGTCCCGGTTTAACGGTTGGTAGAATTGAAAGTAAAATGGGTCTGCACAGAACTCACACAGCGGAACTGCTGATGGAGGATCTTTATGTTCCAGTGTCGAACAGACTAGAAAAAGAAGGAAAGGGCTTTTCTGTAGCTATGTCTCTTCTTGACGGTGGCAGGATCGGTATTGCCGCCCAGGGACTGGGGATTGCCGCGGCGGCCCTCGACTACGGAATGTTGTGTTTAAAAAAAAGGGCAGATTGGAAGGAAGGCAACGGGCAGGGTAAAAGATTTGAGTTGGCCAACCTGGCAACCCGACTGGAAGCGGCCCGCCTTTTAACTTACCGGGCGGCGGCAAACAGGGACACAGGAAAAGGTAAGGCCATGGAGGCATCGATGGCCAAAACGGCGGCCACTGATCTGGCCATGGAAGCGGCATCATGGTGCATCGAGACATGCAGCTTTGAAGGGATAATCCAGGGAAGCCTGCCGGTGCGGTTATTTTGTGATGACAAAGCAACTCAGATTTACGAAGGAACCAATCAGATTCAGCGGATAGTCATAGCCCGGAGCTGCTCGGAAGTAAGAGGCAGCTAAAGAAGCTGATATATAAAAATGATGGAGGTTGGAGAAATGAACTTTACTTTAACCGAAATGCAGGAAATGACCAGGCAGATGGTCCGGGATTTTGCCGAAAAAGAGCTCAAACCAGGGGTGGCGGAAAGAGACGAGAAAGAAATATTTAACAGGGATTTGTTTGACAAAATGGGACAGCTGGGACTGACCGGGATTCCATGGCCGGAAGAATATGGAGGAGGCGGATGTGATTTCCTGAGCTATATCATTGCGGTGGAAGAGCTGTCGCGGGTGGAAGCTTCTGCCGGGACAACCATGTCGGCACACATCTCGCTGGCCGGATGGCCAGTATATAAATATGGTTCTGAAGAACAGAAGAAAAAATTTCTTGTGCCGATGGCCCTGGGGGAGAAGCTCGGCGCCTATGCCCTGACGGAATCGACAGCCGGGACTGATGCCGCTGCTGTTCAGACTACAGCGGTCCTCGAAGACAATAAATATATCCTCAACGGTAACAAGATTTTCACCACCAACGCCGGGGAAGCGGAAATATATATTGTCTTTGCCGCAACGGACAAAGAGAAAAAAGCAAGGGGAATCAGCGGCTTTATCGTGGAAAAGGGGGCACCGGGATTATCCTTCGGTAAAAAGGAAAAGAAAATGGGACTTCGTTCATCGGTTACCGCCGAAATGATTTTTGAGAACTGCGAGGTGCCGAAGGAGAACCTGCTTGGAAATGAGGGAGAAGGATTCAAGATCGCCATGAGCACGCTGGACGGTGGTAGAAACGGCATCGCCGCCCAGGCAGTGGGCATAGCCCAGGGGGCACTGGATGAGGCAGTCAGCTATGCCAAAACCAGGGAACAGTTCGGCCGGCCCATTGGCAGCTTCCAGGCTATTTCGTTCATGATGGCCGATATGGCCACCAAAATTGAGGCTGCCCGGCTGCTGACCTATCAAGCCGCCTACCTGGAGAATGAAGGCATGCCCTACGGAAAAGCTTCGGCCATGGCTAAGCTCTACGCTTCCGAAACGGCAATGGAAGTAACCACCAATGCGGTGCAGATTTTCGGCGGATACGGGTATACAAAAGATTACCCGGTGGAGAGATTAATGCGCGATGCCAAGATTACCCAGATTTATGAGGGAACCAGCGAAGTGCAGCGCCTGGTTATTTCAAGGTATTTACTTTCATGATTCGGTCAAAGGAGTAATTGCGGCAGCCGAAATAGCGCATTTCAGGCAAAGAAAAGCTGAAAGATGCAGGCGAAAGGAGTAAAAAAATGACTGAAAAACTGCCGGGACTGGTAATGGTCTATACCGGCGATGGCAAGGGAAAAACAACTGCTGCCGTGGGGCAGGCCGTCAGGGCCCTCGGCCATGGATATCGTGTGTTCATGATTCATTTTATGAAAGGGCGCGATTACGGTGAGTTTCTGGCAACGGCCAATATGCCGAACCTAACATTAATAAGAGCGGGGCGGGATACTTTTGTCAATCGAGAAAAACCGGATCCTGTTGATAGAGAGCTGGCCGTTGAAGGATTGGCCAAAGCAAAAAAAGCGATCATGGGCGGCGAATATGACCTGGTAGTGCTTGATGAAATCAACGTCGCTGTGGATTACGGTCTGATTGATGAAAAGGAGCTCCTGGAAATGCTGGAGCAGAAGCCTACAGGTGTAGCGGTTGTTTTAACAGGAAGAAACGCCACGCCTGAACTGGTTAAAAGAGCCGATATGGTCAGCGAAGTTCTGGCCATAAAACACCATTACGAAAAGGGAGCGGAATGCTGCCGCGGTATAGAATACTGAACGGGGTAGAATCGATAAATGGATCAGCTGGTTAAAGAATTGTTACAGGGAAACAGGCGGGCGGCAGCTCGCCTCATTTCAAATATTGAGAACGATGTCCCCGAAAAACGGGCCCTCCTGCAGGAAGTGTTTCCCCATACCGGAAATGCTTATGTCATCGGTATTACCGGGGCTCCCGGCTCGGGTAAAAGTTCGCTGGTAGACTGCCTGTTAAAAAAGATTCGCCGTGACGGTTTTACGGTTGGTATTATTGCCGTTGATCCCACCAGCCCTTTCAGCGGGGGAGCAATCCTCGGCGACCGGATCAGGATGCAGGATCACGCCCTCGATGAAGGGATATTCATTCGCAGCATGGGCGCCAGGGGCAGCCTGGGAGGGCTTTCGCGTTCAACGAGAGAAGCAATCCAGGTTCTCGATGCTTTCGGAAAGGATATCATTTTGGTGGAAACTGTGGGGGTGGGCCAGTCGGAAGTGGACATTGTCAAAACAGCTGACACGACGATCGTGGTTCTCACTCCCGCCGGTGGAGACAGTGTCCAGACTCTTAAGGCGGGAATAATGGAAATAGCCGATATTTTTGTCGTTAATAAGGCAGACCTCAGCGGAGCGGAAAGAACAACTACCGAGATAAATATCATGCTTGATATGAAAAGTGAAACACAGTGGCGGCCGCCGGTTGTCCGCACGATCTCGGTGCGAAACGAAGGAATGGATGAGCTGTGGCAGGCGCTTCGTAACCACCGCCATTTCATGGAAGAAAGCGAAAAACTGCTGGAAGTGCGAAAAGAAAGGGTCAGGCGGGAACTGACCGAACAGGTGGAGTACCTGGTCAAAAATAAAATATGGGAGCAGGTCAGGGAAGGGATTGAAATAGAAACCCTGGTGAACAGGATCGTTCAACGCCGCCTGGATCCGTACAGTGCCGCGGCCGAACTGCTCGAGGAGATAGACTTTCTATAGCTATCGGAGCGGGGTGAATAATCCGGTGGACGACAAGAAAAAAAGGGACAGTATCGCTGCCCGGCTAAAAAAGTGGCAGGATAAAAAAAACGTTCTGCCTGAACGTAAAAGTTCCTTTGAGACGGTATCCGGCAGGACGGTGCAGGACCTCTATACGCTTATCGATATTGAAAACCTGGAATACGAAAAAGAGCTTGGATTTCCCGGTGAATATCCCTATACCAGGGGAGTTCAGGCCAGTATGTACCGGGGCCAACTGTGGACGATGCGCCAGTTCTCGGGTTACGGTGACGCCTTTGATTCCAACCGCCGCTACCGCTATTTGCTCGAACAGGGGCAGACCGGTCTAAGTGTAGCCTTCGACATGCCCACAATCATGGGATATGATTCAGATCATGAGCGGGCATCAGGTGAGGTGGGACGCTGCGGGGTGGCAGTCGATTCCCTGGCCGATATGGAAGTTCTCTTCGACGGCATTTCCCTGGACAAAGTGACCACTTCAATGACCATTAACGGTCCGGCGGCTGTAATCTGGTGTATGTACCTGGCCACTGCGGAAAAGCAGGGAATCGGTTTTGAGCAGCTTGGCGGAACCATCCAGAACGATATTTTGAAAGAGTATATCGCCCAGAAATCGTGGATTTTCCCACCGGAACCATCAATGCGTCTGATTACCGATATTTTTACTTTTGCTGCAGAGCATGTTCCCAGGTGGAATACCGTTAGTATCAGCGGATACCATATCCGCGAAGCCGGGTCAACTGCTGTCCAGGAGCTGGCTTTTACCCTGGCAGACGGCTTTGCCTATGTTGAAGCCGGTATTAAGGCTGGCCTAAACGTGGACCGCTTTGCCCCTCGGTTGTCATTCTTTTTTAATTCCCACATCGATTTTTTTGAAGAGATCTGCAAGTACAGGGCGGCCAGGCGGATCTGGGCCCGGCGGATGAAAGAGCAGTACGGAGCCCGGGACCCCCGTTCCCTGAAAATGCGCTTTCATACCCAGACTGCTGGATGCAGTCTTACAGCGCGGGAACCTGAAAACAACATTATGAGGACCACGATTGAAGCACTGGCTGCCGTCCTCGGCGGGACCCAGTCGCTTCACACCAATTCGATGGACGAAGTGCTGGCCCTGCCGACTGAGAAATCAGCAAAGATAGCTCTGCGAACCCAGCAGGTGATCGCCCACGAGAGCGGTGTTGCCGACACAATTGATCCGCTGGCCGGTTCCTACTTTATCGAGTGTATGACAGACCAAATGGAGGCGGAAGCGGAAGAATACTTCCGCCGTATTGACGAGCTTGGCGGAGTAATGGCAGCCATCGACTGCGGATTTTTCCAGCAGGAGATCGCCGACGCCGCTTACCTCTATCAGAAGGCCATTGACAGCGGGGAGCGCATTGTCGTCGGTGTGAATCGTTTTACGAGCGGCGAATCGCTTCAGATTGAGCTGCTGAAGATAGATCCGGCGGTGGAAGAGAAACAGTTCAGGCGCCTGCAAAAGTTAAAAGAGGCACGAGACAATGAGGCGGTTTCCACCATGCTGACAGAGCTGAAGAAAACGGCCCGAGGAGGAGACAATTTAATACCGAAAATACTGGATGCGGTCAGGGTTTATGCCACTGAAGGAGAGATCGTGGCCGCACTGAAAGAAATATTCGGCATATATCGGGAAAAACCGCTTTTTTAACCGGTCATTTTAAAAAAACCGCGTGCTGAGAGTGATTCAGGAAAGGCAGCTTTCACCTGAAATTAAACGGAAGACGATATTGTTGGCAACAATTAAGAATGATAAATAATAAGTAAATTTTATTGAGTCTTTTGCAGAGGCGTGGCAGTAAGTGATTGACAGAAGGATCTTCAATGGACGAAATATCAGTACCGGTAAAGAAAGAAAGATTGACGATAGCCGGCGGGAAGCTGATTGGGGGTTGATCATATATGGACCGAAGAAAAATCAGGGTTCTCGTGGCCAAGCCGGGACTGGATGGCCATGACCGCGGAGCCAGGGTGGTGGCCAGGGCCCTGCGTGACGCCGGTATGGAAATTGTCTACACCGGCCTGCATCAGACTGCGGAACAAATTGCCGAGACAGCCCTGCAGGAAGACGTCGACGTTGTCGGCCTGAGTATTCTTTCCGGGGCTCACCTGACCCTGGTGCCGCGTATTAAAGCCCTTCTCAGGGGAAAAGGATTGGGCGATATTTTGGTGGTAGTAGGGGGGATAATCCCGGAAGAAGACGCTGCAGAGCTTCTTAAAAGAGGAGATGCCGATCGGATTTTTATTCCCGGTGATTCCCTTGATTCAATAATAGATTACCTGCGCGGCAGTTTTAGCAGTAATCAAACCCTTTAGCGATTTTGACTGTCGTTCCCCACAGAAGTCAATAAAGGGGAACAAAAAATACAGGAATTAGTATTGAATGATAAGTAACTTTATAATTGTCATAATGGTGAGTATCAAAACATACCGCTGCAGCGGACCTGGGCAGAAACAGAGACTGAATAGTCATTGAGGTTTCCGGAGGTTGAAATGAGCGAAAAAGAATTAAATAAGGCTCGGGAAAGGGCAGCAGAACTGCGCTGCCTGCTGGAAGAGCATAACTATCGCTACCATGTTCTGGACGAACCGGTTATTGCCGATGATGAATTTGACCGGCTGATGAAGGAACTGCAGGAGATCGAAAATAAATATCCGGAACTGCAGGTACCTGATTCGCCTACCCGGCGGGTCGGTGGAAAACCGCTTTCTTCCTTTGATACACTTGAACACAAGGTGCCCATGCTCGGTCTGGACAACGCTTTCAGCGAAGAAGATCTGCGCAATTTTGACAGCCGTGTCCGCCGCCTGACAGGCAAAGAAGAATTGGATTATTTCTGTGAACTGAAGATGGACGGGCTGGCCGTTTCATTGCAGTATGAAGATGGGACTTTCAGCAGGGGGTCAACCCGTGGGGATGGTTATTCAGGTGAAGATATTACTGCCAATCTGCGTACGATCAGGCAGATTCCGCTCCACCTGTTTGAGCCTTTCAATATTACAGTACGGGGAGAAGTGTACATAAACCGCCTGGATTTCAAAAGGTTGAACAGGCAGCGTGAAGAGGATGGGTTAATGATCTTTGCCAACCCACGCAATGCGGCCGCCGGTTCATTAAGACAGCTAGATCCCAGCTTGACAGCAAACCGCCCGTTGAAGCTGTTTGTCTACGGTCTCGGAGAACACGAGCTAAGCTTGAAAACGCAGTCTGAACTGCTGGACTATCTGGAAAAACTACATTTCCCGGTCAATCCGAACCGGCAAATCTGCCGGGGTCCCGATGCAGTCTGGCAGTACTGCCTGCACTGGTGGGAAAAGAGGAAAGAACTGCCCTATGAAATAGACGGCATAGTAGTCAAAGTAAATGAGATGGAACTGCAGCAATCCCTTGGTAATACGGCCAGAAGCCCCCGCTGGGCTATAGCTTACAAGTATCCACCTGAAGAAAAACCGACCACGGTTATCGATATACAGGTCAAAGTGGGACGGACGGGAGCAATAACCCCGGTTGCTATCCTTGAACCGATCAATCTAAGTGGTTCTACGGTCCAGCGGGCCAGCCTGCACAATGAGGATCTTATTGCCGCAAAAGATATCAGGATTGGCGATATGGTGATGGTCCGAAAAGCCGGGGAAATAATACCGGAAATCATAAAAGTAATTAAAGAAAGAAGAAACGGTAAAGAAAAACAGTTTCAGATGCCGGAATACTGTCCTTCCTGTGGTTCAGAAACTGTCCGCCTGAGTGGAGAATCAGTCAGGCGATGTCTGAACCCATCCTGTCCTGCTCAGCTGGTGGAAAAACTGGTTCACTTTGCTTCCCGCCGGGCGATGGATATAGATGGTTTGGGGCCGGCACTGGCTGAATTGCTGTTTAAAGAAGGGCTGGTTAAAAATGTGGGAGATTTATATTACTTAACATCTTCACAGCTGCAGGAACTGCCAAGGGTGGCAGAAAAATCGGCTGAAAATCTGCTCGAGGCGGTCGAAAAAAGCAAGAGCAATCCCCTGCGCCGCCTTCTTTTCGGAATGGGAATTCGTTTTGTCGGAGAGAAAGCGGCACGCTTGCTTGCCGAGCATTTCGGTACCCTTGAAAAGCTGAATGAAGCTTCTGCAGAAGAGATAATGGCTGTTGATGAAATTGGACTGAAGATTGCCCAGGCAGTAGTCAGTTTTTTTAAAACAAAAGAAACGGAGCCTGTCCTGGAAAAATTGAGAAATGCGGGCCTTAATTTCAGCGAACCGCGGAGGAAAGAAGGGAAATCAGCCCTGGCTGGCAAAACATTTGTTTTTAGCGGCGCGCTCAGTGAACTTACCCGCAGTGAAGCGGCGGAACTTGTTGAAAAAGCAGGAGGAAAAGTAAGTTCTTCAGTAAGTGGAAAGACCGATTACCTGGTCCTCGGTGATGAACCCGGCAGTAAGGTGGAAAAAGCAGGCGAACTGGGGGTCAAAATTATTGACGAAAAAGACTTCAAAGTTCTTTTAGCATAGGCCATGGGTTATCGATCGGGCCGTCAAAATGTTCTGGCGGATGTAAATATCTCTTTTCAGAAATGGAAAATAATTATTATTTTAACCCGATTACGGGGGTAATGTTAGATGGCTGAAAAGAAGATTTCTTCCCTGGCCACCGACGAAGAAAACCGGCAGCTGCTTCAGGCCATTATTGATTCGTTGTCAGACGCGGTTTCCGTGGTTGATGAAAATGGTCTTGGACTGATGGTTAATCGGGCTTATACGAGGATTACGGGAATGAGTAAGGAACAGGTCCTCAGCAAGCCGGCGACCGTTGATATTGCAGAAGGCGAAAGTGTACATATGCGTGTCCTGCAGACGAGAAAACCGATAAAAGGAGTCCGCATGAAGGTGGGGCCCTTTCGCCGAGAAGTAATCGTCAGCTGCGCTCCGCTGATCATCAACGGACATTTAAAGGGAAGTGTCGGGGTAATCCATGATATTTCCGAGCTGCGCCGGGTAATGGAGGAACTGGAAAGGACCCGCCTCCTGGTCAGACGGCTGGAATCACGCTATACTTTCGATGATATCATCGGCGGCAGTGAATTGCTGCGCAGAACAGCGGAGAGGGCCAGACAGGCCGCTGCTACACCGGCCTGCGTTCTCCTGCGCGGAGAATGCGGGACGGGCAAGGAGCTCTTTGCCCATGCTATTCACCACGCCAGCGACAGGGCGGAAAAATCTTTTATCAGGGTAAACTGCGCTTCTCTGACCGATACTCTCCTGGAAAGCGAACTCTTCGGTTATGGTGACGGCGCTTTTACAGGTGCCAAAAAAGGCGGACGGAAGGGCTATTTTGAGGAAGCAAGCGGGGGAACTTTATTTCTCGATGAAATCGGCGGACTGAGCAGCGAAGCGCAGGCCCGTCTGCTACGGGCGATTCAGGAAGAAGAAATAATCAGGGTAGGCGAGTCGCGTCCGCGGAGGCTTGATGTGCGCCTTATCGCCGCTACCAATGCCGATCTGGAAGAGTTTGTCGAAAAAGGTCTCTTTCGCAAGGATCTCTATTTCCGACTGAATGTTTTTCCAATCTTTCTGCCTCCTCTGCGGGATATAAAAAGCGATATTCCCCTGCTGGTCAACCACTTTCTTTCCTATTACACTCAAAAATTTGGCAGGACGGCGGTGGAAACTATTCCGTCTGTACATCAGCGGCTTAAAGAATATGATTGGCCGGGGAATATACGCGAACTGCAGAATGTCATTGCCAGGGCCCTCATAAACCTGAACAGGGACGAAAATGTTGTGGAAGAACGTCATCTGGTGATGCCCTTTGTAGAGGCTGCCGGGTCAGGTAAAAATGCAGGTCGGCTTCTCGAAGGAACTTTAAGGGAGCTGCATATGCAATGGGAACGGGAAATACTCTTAAATGCTCTCAATGAATGCGGTGGGAATAAGGCAGAAGCCGCCCGCCGGCTGGATATTTCAATCCGCAATCTCTACAATAAGCTTTATCGACACAGGCTGATTTAAACTTTTCAAAATTTCCCCACTAACTATAACAAAATTTTACTTCCACCTCGAGACGAAAGTCAAACACGGCCGGCCGCGCTTTTCATTCATCTTCTATGACCATTTCAAGTTGAAGGGCAAACAATGCGGTAGCGCTCACGATCGCTCGTGCAGAAGTGAAGCAGCTCCCCTTTGGGACTCCGCCAGGGCTGCCCTCGACATTCAACACTCAGTCTTCGGGTCTCGGCCCGACCCTCAAAAAAGAGGAAGAGGTAAATTATTGTTTTGAGGGCCGGTG